>CAXMQS010000031.1:0-159121 GCA_964195995.1 uncultured Acidimicrobiia bacterium | reverse complement strand
GGGGAGCCGCTGCCGAAGCGGTCCCACTCCGCCGGCGTCATGTTGCGGCCAGCCAGCAGGCAGGCCCTCTCGCGCCATTCCTCTTGGTCGAGGGTCCACAGCCACACGACGTCGTCCTCGCTGGCGGCGGCCACGGTGCTGCCGTTGATATCCAGGGCGTTGATGCCGTCGGTCGGCCCTCCGAGCCTGGTGATCTGGCGTCGGAGAGACACGTCCCACATGACGACATCGCCGGCCTGGTCGGAAGAGATCAGAGTCTCGCCGCCATCGGTGAACGCGATGCCGGTGACGGCTTCTCTGTGGCCTTCGAAGGCTCCGTCCCTGGGCTGGATGGTCTCCGTCTCCAGGTCCCACAAGCGAATCGCCCGATCGAGTCCTCCGGTTGCCAGCGTCGCACCGTCGCCGCTGAGCCCAAGCGCCGTGACAGCGTCGCCTGGGAATCCGCCGTGGAGGATCTCCTGGCGCACTTCGCCGGTGTCGGCGTCGATCTTTAGCACCGTGCCTCCAGCTTCCTTGCCGCCTCCGAGCCACACGCTGCCATCGGACCCGAAGAGAAGGCTCTCGGGCGCGAAGTCATCGGGGATGTTCAGCCGGCTCCGCTCAGATCTCGTGGCAACGTCCCACACGACGAGACGAGCCGCCTCTTCTTGTCGCGACAGAGTGGCGAGGCCCGTGCCATCGTTCGACATCGCGACAACGTCTACCGGCGCGTCGTGGGCAGGGCCGAGGCGAGCCAGTTCGATTCCATCTTCTTGGAGCAGCAGCGCGCTGCCGTCGACGAGTCCGACGGCGATGGAGCCGGCGGCGGCGTCCAGCGACCACACGTCGAGCCCTTCGGCCCCGTCCATCAGGGTCTTGGTCTCGAATGTGTCGAGATCCCAGGCCCACACGGTGTCGAAGTCATATCCGACAACGGTGCCATCGTTCACAAATGCTGTCGCGGCCATGTCGGTGGGCGTGTCGTCGTCGCCGAAGAACGGCACCCCGAGTGAGGACAGCGGCAGGTCGTTCCACCAGATGACTTCGCCGTCGAAGCTCCCCGAGGCGATGCGACCGTCGGGGCTGAACGCCACGCTGGTGGTCACCTCCTTGTGGCCGAGGAGTACCTCTTCGGCGAAGCCGAACGGTGAGAAGCCATCGCCGCGAAAGACAGTCCACAGGATCACCTCGCCGTTGATGTGAGCCGACACCAGTGCGAACGTCCCTGACTCGGCTGTTCCACCGGTCAGGTCCGGTTCGAAAGCGATGTCCACTGGTTGATTGACCGGGGAAGGATCGACTTCATCGATCAGGAGCGAAGCGTCGGTGGACTCGATGAGGGGTTCGATGCCCTGGGAGAGGTCGATGAGGTGGATTCTGCCCTCTACTTCCCCTACTGCCACCGTGGAATTGTCTGGGCTGAAGGCAAGGCTGCTGACGTCGGTCTCGAGTGGGAGTGGCCATAGATCGTTGTTATCCCATTGCCACAGAACGAATACGTCGTCCTCGCCCCACGCCAGGTGCAGCTCGTCGGGGCTGAAGGTCAGGTCGGTCGCTGTTCCAACTTCAATGGCGTTCAGTTCTGCAAAGCCGAGGCCGTCAACATCGTCCTCGATGGAATAGACGAAGAGCACCCCATCGAATGTCACCCCGGCCAGAAAGGTGAACTCCGGGCTCACCGCGGCGATCTCGAACGGCTCGGGCGCGGGGAACGTGTCCACGGTGCCAAGTTCGAGATTGAGGAGATGAAGGTTGCCATCGATGTCGAAGGCAATTGCAAAACCGTCTTCGGCGAAGACCGACAACTCGCGGGCTGCTGTGGGGAGTTCGAACTCGAGTCCCGTGGTCTCGGCTTGCGGCGACGCTGACGGGTCGGCGGCAACCCCCCAGATCTTGACGCGGCCGAGACCGTCGCCCGTTGCCGCTAGGAGCCCATCTTCGCTGAATGCGATGGCGGTCACCTGCTCGCCGTCGTGAGCGTTGGTTCGCTGCAGGAACCGAGTCGGCAGCCCGAGGACTCCGACGAGACTGCCCCTGGCGTCCGTCGTGTTGGCAATGCGAACGCTCTCGAGGGCGAGGAGGGCCGCCAGGTCGGGTTCGGAGACCGCGCTGTTGAGCGCGTCGGCCGCCAGAGCGCGGGACGTGGCTCGCTGCGCCTCCTGCACAGCTTCGGCCCGTTGGAACCAGGCGATGACACCGGCGACGACTGCGATCACCGTGAGCATGGTCAAGCTGGCGATGGCGGCTCGCCTTAGGCGTCGTGACTTGCGGAATTGGTCCAGGTCGTCACCGACGATGTCCTCTTTCGACTTGCCGTGGAGGGGGGCGGCCAGGGTGGCCAGGTCGTCTTTGAACCTCGGGTTCTGGCGGATGTCGAGTTCAGGTTCTCCCCGCGTCCAGCGCAGGTCGAGCCACAGTGGCTCTTCGTCGAAGACGCCCCTCAGCGACGGGGAGGCTGCGGTGGAGAGCTTGGGGTCGAAGTCCCCGTCCGCCCACACCAGCTCTCCGTCCGTCAGCACCAGGGCGATGGTTTGTTCGGGTCTAGTTGCAGCCCATTCCTTGATCTCTTCGCCGACCCATTCCGAATGAGCGCTCTCTTCTGACAGCAGGAGTACCAGCCAGTGGGAGCTGCTCAGCTTCTTGTGGAGGGCTTCCTTCAGATCAGACGCCACCTCTAACGAGCTCTTGTCGAGGAACACATTTAGGGACCGGCGCTTGTTCCACGGCTTGGCGAGCTTCTGGAGACCGTCGTGGATCGCCGGAGCTAATACCCCGTCGGCATCATGGCTATAGGAGATGAAGGCGTCGTAGTCGGCCAAGGCCGTCCCCTCGGGTGGGCAACCGATTCGGGAGACCCTACACGACGGCCGGTGCGCGCTGCATGTCCTCTCGCGACTAGCCCGCCTCTACAATCCACGCTTGGCCGTGCCCTCCGTGTCGGCGCGCCGTGCCTGCTCGATACCGAGATACCAAAGGAAGACAGCGCCGATGACCCGCGTTCGTCCCACTCTTCTTCTAGTTCTTGTTGTGGCCGCAGCTTGCGGTGATAGCGGGACCGTGGTCTCGACGACGATCGAGCCTGTGCCTTTCGATGCCGATACCGATGCTCCGGTGTCGACTCAGGTCAGTGCCGAGGACCTGGGGAAGGCCGAAGAAGAGGCTCTTGCTACCGGGGCACAGTTCGTGGTGGCCAGGCCCTTCGCCATTATCGAACGCAGTCCCCTCGAGGACGACTTCGACGGTGACTTCACGTTCCTGGGAGACATCATCGAGGTAGACGGAACGCAGCATCTGTTTCGCACCGGCTTGAGCAACTGGCCATCGCCATCGGGGACGGCCTATCACACTTCGACGGAAGGCTTCGAGTGGCCGGAGGTGAGCGAACAGTCAGTCTTCGATAGCGACGCGGTCGATTTCGCCGAGGAAGCTGCGTCAACCTTCAGTTTGCTGGTCGAGGACGATGGCACATGGACGATGTACTTCAATACGCTCAACCTCAGTGGCCTGCCAGCGCGCATCGGCAGGGCTACTGCCCCCGGTCCGCTGGGCCCCTGGACCCCTGATCCCGAACCGGTGCTGCAGCCCGGAGGGACAGAGACGTGGGACAGCCTTCTCGTAGCCGGTGGGGGTGCCTTCAAGACCGACCAGGGTTACATCATGTTCTACTTCGGAGCTAACCGACAGGTGCGGGACGCAATCGGGGTCGCCACTTCGCCCGATGGTGTGACTTGGACCAAGTTCGATGACCCATCAACTACGGACGGCCTCTACGCGGAATCGGATCCGGTGCTGGTGGCCGATGCTGAGTGGGAGATCCGCTCACTCGGGGGAGCCGACGTTGTCAGGACAGACGACGGCTGGGTCATGGTGTACGGCAACAAGACGGTCACGCGCGCCGGCATAGCCACCAGCCCTGATGGCTTCACCTGGACCAAGTACGAGAGCAACCCTGTCTTCGACTGCAACATCCAGGCCCCCGATCTCAACTGCGGCAGCTACGAGATCAACAAACTCGACGGCACCTGGTTCCTCTACTTCAGCGGGGGTGGTCGCGGGGGCTCGGACATCTACGTAGCGACCTACGGAGGTTCCGACTTCTAGACGCGCTACGGATCTGCCTCTCTTGGCTCCGGGTGCATCATCCGGTGATGTCGGCGACAGAGGAGCCGAAGATTGGCGAGAGACGTATCGCCGCCTTGAGCCCAGTGTTCGATGTGGTGAGCTTCGCACCATTGCGGTGGCCGGTCGCAGCCTTTGTATGTGCATTCCCGGTCCCGGACCACGAGGGCGCGGCGTAGGCCGGCGGGCACAGATCGTGTGCTTCGGCCGACATCGAGGGGCGCAGAAGCTCCACTGACGATGACGCGGCTCACAGAAGCGTCACACGCCAGTCGGCGAGCCGTCTCGGCGTCGACCACGGTGCCACTTTCAAACTCGCTGATGGCGCCGGAGCTCGTTTCCAATGTGTTCAAGTCGACGATGACCGAGAGATGCGGTTTCCTACCTCCTCCGGATTGGTGGGTATCTCCGTCGAGGTAAGTGCGACACACATCGACGAGAGCGTCTGCTTGCCTTTGGGGGCCGGTGCGCTTATCGGAAGGATCGAGAGCCCCTGAGTCTGACAGCGACCGAATCGCCGCCAGGAGGGTCTCCCCGCCGACTGGGTCGAAGTCGCCATCGAGACGCACCATGCCGTCGATGGTCTGGGAGACGAACAGCTTTCGTCGACTGAACCTGCGTTGCGCCGCTTCAACACCAGCCTCACCGTCCGCGGCCTGTGTCCAGTAGTCGAGGGTTTTGCGTAGTGCGGACGGCGATAGCTGAGTTGCGTGCTCGACGAGCATCGCCTCGTCGCGGGAGAAGGTGTCGGGATGAGCATCGGCGGCGATACCGAGCATCTGCACGGCGGGGAAAGTGATCGCTCCCCGGTTGTAGGCATGGCGTGCCTTGGGCATGGTGCGCAGAGAGCGAGCGACAGCAACGAGTGATTTGGCGGCGCTGGCAGTGCGTCGACATCTGTCCCTCAGCCACGAGGTCAGGGACAGGTAGCCCTCTTTCTCAAAGGAACGTCGGCGGTCCATCGCGTCGATTCGGTGCACGGCCCTAGCTGTGCACCGGTCGGCCTCATCGAGGAGGGCGACGACTTCTTTGGCCAGCTGCTCGTCCTCCAGATACGCCAGATCTTCTTCAGGCAGCTCGCCCTCAGGATGGGGCAAGCTCATGACGAGCTCTTTCTCTAGCTGAGGCTCAACCTAAGCCCTGGATGTGACGGAAAGCAGACCAGGCCTAACCCCCCCGCCCCACCCGCTTGTCCACCTGGACGGCGATGGATCGACCAATTGCCAGCGAGGCAGTGGCACCAGGAGATGGCGCGTTCAGCACATGGACGGCGTTGTCGGTGGCGACGATGACGAAGTCGTCGGCCAATTGGCCGTCCGGGGTCAGCGCCTGCGCCCGGACCCCGGTGTGGCGGCCTTCAAAGTCGTCGGCCTGAAGGTCGGGTACTAGCCGGCGAGCATCCCGTACGAACAGCCGCTTGCGGAACGACCGGGCAACCTCGCGCAGCCCGCTTCGCCAGTACTTCTTGGCAAGGCGCCAGGTGCCTCCGTAGGACAAGGTGTCCCATAGTTCTGCCGGCCGTGTGGTCCAGCGGCCATAGCCCTCACGGGCGAACGCAAGCACCGCGTTGGGTCCGGCCTCGACCGTTCCATCGGGTCGACGGGTCAAGTGGACGCCGAGGAAGGGAAGGCGGGGATCTGGCACCGGGTAGATGGAGCTCTTCACATAGGGACGGGCCTCGGCCCGCAGGGTCAGGTACTCGCCTCGGAAGGGAACGATCCGCACCGGAGGGTCGACGCCCATCTGGCGGGCAACGCGGTCGCTATAGAGGCCGGCACAGTTCACGATGACCCGGGCGCGAGCCTCACCGGCGCTGTGGCTGACTCTCCATTGACCGTTGTCGCGGGCCACGGCCTCCAGCTTGGCCTCGAGTACGACCTCGGCCCCGTCTTTCGCCAAGGTCTCGCCGAGCACTCGAGTGACGGCACCGAAGTCGACGGCGCCGGTTGCGGGAACGTGGAGGGCGTCCGACCCTGCGGCGTGGGGCTCGATCTCTCCCAGCTCAGCAGCACCAATGCGGCGCAACCCGGTGAGGCCATTGGCGCGGCCGCGCCGTTCGAGCTCGTCGAGGCGCTGGCGCTCGATGTCGTTGTTGGCGATGACCACCTTGCCGTCGCGGGTAAATGGGATGCCGTGCTCCTGGCAGAACTCCACCATGAGACCCACGCCGGACACACACAACTCCGCCTTCTGAGAACCAGGTTGGTAGTAGATCCCTGAGTGAAGAACGCCGCTGTTGCGGCCGCTCTGATGAAGGCCGACGGCGGACTCTTTCTCCAGCACCAAGAGATCGAGATCAGGCCGACTGTCGAGAAGCGCTCGGCCGGTGGCGAGGCCGATGATCCCGCCGCCGACGATGATGACGTCGTGTCCCAGGGAGCTCAGGCCAACACGGCCTTCTCGTCGAGGTGGTGGGGCTCGCGATCGATGGAGAAGAAGGCCATGGCGGCGTCGGTGTCGTGCTCCCGGGTCTCGCCGCTCAGCCAGCGGGCCACCATCGAACCGACGGACGGGGCCTCCTTGAAGCCGTGGCCGCTGAAGCCGTTGGCGACGACGAACCCCTCGATGTCCGTCGGACCGATGATCGGGTAGACGTCTTCGGCGTTGACGGTGTAGAGCCCGGCGATGCCGGTCATGCTGCCCCGGAAGGGCAGCGACGGGATCCGGTGGTGCAGGCCGTAGATCCTGGTGTCGCGGAAGGCGGCGTCGATGTTGGTGTTGAAGTTGTCGGGGTCGGAGACCTCTTCTTGTTCGTCCTCCTCCCGGATGGATCCGACGAGGATCTGTTGCCCGCCGGTCTCGGGTCGGAAGTAGATGCCGCCGGAGGCATCTGCCACCACGGGCAGGGGGCCGACGACCTCGGGCGGCCACTCCCGGTAGATCACCTGGGCGCGGATGGGCTTCAGGGTCCAGCCCAAGTCGAGGCCCGCCATGGCAGCCAGCTGGTTGGCCCAGGGACCGGCGGCGTTGACCACCACAGGCGCGTCGACCTTGGCACCGTCGGCCAGGTCGACACCGTCGACTCGACCACCGCTCGTCCGCACGTCGGTGACCTCGGAACGGAAGCGGACGTCGACGCCCTCGCGCCGCGCCGCTTCCAACAGGTCCTGGCAGGCGCTGACGGGGTCGAAGTAGCCGGGGTCGACCTCGTAGAGGAAATCGTTGTGGTCGGCGCACTGGTGCTCGGTGTCGGCTTCGAGATCGAAGGGCTTGTTGCACAACGACAGCGCCGGGAAGCGCTCGTTGACGGCTTCGCCGTCGAGGTGTTCCACGGCGATGTCGAGGCCGGTCATCGTTTCTCGCGCCGTCTCCACGTCGTCTGCGGAGTCGCCCATCATCCACATCACGCCCGTGTGGTGGAACTTGCCCCGGGGCTCGGGGATGCCGGTGTACTCAGCCCAGTTGCGGTAGGTCTGGAGGCCGTCGCGGGCCATGCGGATGGCATCTGGGTAGGTGTAGCGCTGGCGGAGGATGGCGCAGGAGGCCCCGGTTGAGCCTTCGCCGACGTTGGCCGCCTTCTCGAGAACAACGATCTGCTGGGAGGACCGCAGTGCCAGCTGATAGGCGATGGACAGACCGATGATGCCCGCTCCGACAACTACAACATCGGCCGTGTCGCTCATGACCACCGAATCTACTCGGTTGTCGAGGCGGCTCGTACGCTGCGGTCATGGCTTCGTTGGATGCAGACCGGATCACCGAGCTGCTGGCAGGACCGCACCAAGCGATGCTGGCCGTTGGCCGCCTCACCAAGGGTCCGGTTGCTGTGCCGATGAGCTACTACTTCGCCCACGACCGTTTCCATATGGTCACCGATCCCAGCTCGTTGCATGGACGGCTAATGGCCAAGAGGGGCCGCGCCACGATGACGGTGCAGGCAGAAGCCGTCGTCGGCCGCAGTGTTCGCCAGTGGTATGTCATGGCCGAGGGCCCCGTGAGCTTCAGAGACGACGATCCAGCACCCCATGTGCGCACCATTCTGGCCAAAGACCGAGGGGAGGAGAATGCCGACGAGTGGGCGGGTGCGGGGCCGCCAGCGGAGGTCTGTCTCGTTGTGCTCGATCCTGCCCGCCTCTCGGGTTACGAGTTTCGAGAGTCCCTCGACACCTGACTTTTGGCGTTACGCCGGCCCTGGCCACCCCCGGACGCGGTTCCCCCCAGACCCGAATACAGGGGGGAACCGACGGGAACTGGGGGGAACGACTGACCGGGGTGACTCAGATGAAGAGGATCTGGCCTCCTTCGGCGAGGTTGAACATGTCAGCAGCCGACACGATGTCCTTGACACCTGGGACGAAATCGCTCTCCTTCAGGTCGAACATGTCGACGGTCATCCGGCAGGCCCAGAAGGCACCGCCGCTGTCGTGAACCATCTCGACGAACTCGCGCAGGGGAGGAACGTCGAGGCCGGCGATCTTGTTCTTCATCATCTTGGTGGCGACGCTGGCCATCCCCGGGATAGGGGCAACGGCTTGCGGCATCCCCATGTTGAGGTTGCCGACGGGCGTGACACCCATGTGGTCGATCTTCTTGTCCGTGATGAGGTCGA
Organism: uncultured Acidimicrobiia bacterium; assembly: GCA_964195995.1. Taxonomy (GTDB): domain Bacteria; phylum Actinomycetota; class Acidimicrobiia; order Spongiisociales; family JAOTWH01; genus CAXMQS01. Next base: position 150,474 of record CAXMQS010000031.1, on the reverse strand, counting down.
GACCCCAGAACGTGAAGAAGAGATGGGTTTCCATGCCCTCACCAAGAGCCGAGTTGGCCATGATCAGGGCGGCGTATGCAGACTCCAGCGAGCCTTGGCTGAGGATGATGGTGACCTTGCGGTCGCCGTCATCGTCGAATGAGGGGATTGGCATGAGGGATGCTCCTTTCTCGGACCTACACGCAGCCCTTGGGCTTGGGCAGTCCGGAGACGAACGCGAACTTCTTGGCCGGCTTCTTGGGGAACAGCTCGAACAGGGCCTTGGTGGGAACTCCGGCCCCCGTGCTCACCCTGCGCAGCGTCGGCGTCTCGCCCTTGGCGACGAAGTCTTCGCGTGCGAACTTGATGACGCTCCAGTGATCCTCGGTCAGCTCGATGCCGATGGCTGATGCCAGTTCAGCGGCGATCTCTTCTGTCCACGCTTCGGTGTCGACGAAGAAGCCTTCCTCGTCGATCTCCACCTCGATGCCTGCGTACGTCATGGTTGCCATTTACTTACCTCCTTCGGCTGGGCCCCCGAGGCTGCGCAGCAGCGCAACCAGGCGTCCCAGGCCTCTCTTTACTTGGGGATCTCGTGTCTCCCGCACCAAACCGAACAGCGAGACCTCGCGGGGCTCCTGCTCTGCAACGGTGTGGGCTGTTCTTTGCAGCATCGCCATCACCTCGGGCTGGGTCATCTCCTTGACAGCGTCGAGGATGAGGACGACGTTCTCGCCGAGGGCTTCGACGTCCTCGGTCTCGTAGCCGGTGACGATGCGGTCGGCGACGCCGGCCGCCGCCCTGACGAATTCGAAGTAGCCGCGGCGATCGGCCTCGGCCAGCCGTTCGGTTGCTGCCATGAAGGCGTCGCCCCCCAGAGCAGACAGCTCGGACGTCAACTCGGTGAGCTTTTCGAGGGAGCCGGTAATCGTCGCCAGCTGCTCCTCGATCGCCGCCAGACGATCGGCTTCGGTGGCTGTGAGGGTCATGAGGCCTCCTTCTTCCCGGCCATCAGCATTCGTGATGGCAGGGGCATCGGCTTGGCTGGGAGCAGCACGTTCCAGTAGGTCCAGCGGAACATCAGCTTCCCCCAATGGTTCATCTCGGTCTCGCCGAGCAACGAGAACGGCCCGACTCCTGGAAGCGGGTACTTGCCGGGAAGGGGCTCGGTGTCGTAGTTGAAGTCGATCAGCAGCGCCTTGCCGTCACCGGACTCGATGAAGCAGTGGGCATGCCCGTCGAAGGCTTGTCGCATGGGTCTTCCGGCGATGTAGTCGATGAAGTTGTCTGCGAAGACCTCGGCCGCGAAGTGGGCAACCGAGCCCGCCTTCGAAGTCGGCAGCTCAGCGGCGTCGCCCAGGGCGAAGATCTCAGGATGATCCGGCGACACGAACGTGTGGCGGTCGACCGGCACATGGTTGAGCTCGTCGCCGAGGCCGGACCGCTCGATGAACTCGGCGCCCATGTTGAGCGGAACCGTGACCAACAAGTCGTAGGGCACTTCGCGCTCGTCGTAGGAAACGAGCACCTTGCGGTCGGTGTCGACCCGCTCGGCGTAGAAGTCGACCTCTGTGGCGATCTTGCGCTCATCGAGCATGTTGCCGAGGTAGTCCGCAGCGACCGGTTTGGTGAAGGCCCCCGACATCGGGGTGACGAACACCAGCTCAACGTCGTCGCGCAGGCCACGCTCCCGGAAGAAGGAGTCGGCCAGGAAGATGAACTCGAGTGGAGCAACCGGGCACTTGAACGGCAGTTCGAGGATCGACATGACGAGTCGGCCGCCTTGCCACGTGGCCAGGGTTTCGGCGAGGGCCTCGGCGCCCTCCAGGGTGTAGAAGTCGTGGACGGTCTCGCGCCATCCGTCTTCTCCCAGCCCCGGTGTCTGGTCTGGCCGGGGGTGGGTGCCCGAGGCGATCACGAGATAGTCGTAGTCGAGCTCTGTGCCATCGGCGAGGAAGACCCTGCGGCCGTCGGCGTCGACGCGGTCGATCTCACCGATGATGAGGTCGACGCCTTCGGGGATGAACCGCTCCTTGGGACGCTCCACGTCGGCGCGGGTGTAGGTGCCGAAGGGGATGAAGAGGAATCCAGGCTGGTAGTAGTGCGTCTCGTCCTGGTCGACGATGGTTATGTTCCACTCATCGCCGTCCAGTCGGGGGCGCAGGTGATTGACGACCATGGTTCCCGCGGTCCCGGCTCCGAGAACAAGCAGGTTCTTCATGGGCGACTCCTTTCAATTTCGATTGTTGGTGAACTTCCGGCGATGGAGGCGATGGCCTCCAGCCGTCCAACGAGATGCTGTCGCTCGTTGGCAAATCGTGTGAGCATCTGCCCGATTCGGGGCAGGTAGTCGAGGACCCATTGCTGGCGGCCCTGGTCGAGGTAGTGGACTTCGTCGATGTGATCGGCGATCACCTTGGTGTCGACGCCAACCTTGGCGGCGATGGCCGCCTGGTCCGTGGGTGCGGGAGGCCATTCGTCTGGGGCGATCCCGCCAACGATGACCATCCCTGCGATCTCACCGCCCAGGCGGATGAAGCTGCGGGCGCACAGGAAACCGAAGTGGCTGGGACGCCACGCCGCCATCTGATCGGCGTCGCTCCCGTAGTCCCGCCAACCGTCGATGCAGCTGGCGACCGCCTTCGGATGAGTTGAGATGACGGTGAAGAGGCCGCAGGGGTTGGCGACCGAAGTCACCGGAACGCCGTTCATGTCTGTGATGAGGACCATCACGCCGAGCATGTCTGCGAGGAGGTCGGCAGCCGACTGGATGGCGCTGCGGGGGAGGAAGGTGCGTAGATCTATCGAATCACCGTTGCGAGTGGCAGCAGCCGCTGCCAGCTCGTTGCTGGCCTCGGGGGCGCTCTCCAACAACCAGCGCTCCACGGCGTCGGCCGGGAAGCGCCACTGCCGTCCCACCTTGATGGCGGGGATGCGGCCCTGTTCCGCCATCCGGTAGATGGTGGAGCGGTCGACGTTGATGAGGTCCTGTACGTCTCGAGATGTCAGCATTGTCGTCATGAGGGTCCTGCCCGTCGTGCCTGCTTGTGCATATATTCACAAGTAGGCACCAGCTGCAGTAGGGGCTTTAGTCCCTATTGGCGAGAATCCCCGCTGACGGCCGGCTACACCGCCAGATCGCGCAGGCGGAGCTCGGCCCAGCGGGCGGGCAGGATGAGGCGGAAGCGGTATGGCAGCAAGGGCCTGGTGGCCTTGATCAGCGCCAGGTTGGCGTCGAGCACTCGCTGGCGACCGGGGCTCCACTCGAGCAGGTGAAGCTCTCGCAGTCTCGGGTCGAGGGTCCCGGTCGCTGTGAACGAGATCAGCTTCCAGATGGGCTTGATCCTGGTCGGCACCGAGCGCCCGGTGCGGATGAGGTCGGTTACTTCGGCCGAAACCTCGGTGGCCAGCAGCTCGTCGCCGGCGATGACTCCGTCGACATACTTCTCCATGTCGGCGAAGCTGTTGGGAATCTCAGACCGGGGCAGCCACAGCAGCTCGGCGGCCACCTTGTTCTCTTCGTGGTAGCGATCCTTGGAGTCATGGCTGAGAGGCCCGACGGTGAGCTCGTAGAAGAGCAGTGTCGACACCTCGAGAGCGGCGTGGACCCACAGCAGCAGATCGATCGCAGTCGCGTCGTAGTAGAGGCCAGTGACCGGATCCTCGCCCTTGATGGTCTTGTGCAGCTTGTTGATGCGATCCGCTGCCTCATCGGCCTCTGCGATCGATCCGAAGGTGACGAGGTTCTGCAGCTGCAGTGTGCGGATGAGCCGGGACCACGGGTCGCGGCGATAGCCCCCGGTCTGTCGTGCCCCGGCGGAGACGAGAGGATGAGCAGAGTGCATGAGCAGAGCTCGCGCCCCGCCGAAGAGCACCGTGGTCTCCCGGTTCACCTTCCACATGGCGCTGTCCGGCCCGAAATAGCCGCTGTCCGTCCTCATAGCGCGGACGGTAGTCGGGCTTGGGCCGTGTTCAAGGTGGGCGGCCGAAGCGCCGATTGAATCGACAACCACACAAAGCGAGTCGAATGCAAGTCGTAGTGCAACGACCGACCCGCGTCATGGCGGCCATGGCGGGGGGACTGGCTGCAGCCGTCCTTGGCGCCTGTTTGTGGTTCCTCATCGCCTGGATGTTCAACGTCCACGCCAGCTTCCTGGCGGCTCTGGTCGGCCCCTTTGCCGGCATGGGCGCCTGGCTGGTGCATCGCCGACAGGGCTCTGTCCTCCTGCAGGGATGGAGCGTGCTCATCACACTCGTTGTCCTGCTGGCAGCCGAGGCGATGGTGGTTCGCATGATCGCGGTCAGGGGTCTCTCCGAGCAGCTCGTTGATCAAGGAGGGAACGTGCCGTTGCTGCTCCCCTTCGACGTCATGTGGAACCTGGTGGCGACTGGACTGACGCAGGACCCGATCACGCCGCTCTTCTTCGCCATCAGCTTGTGGTACGCCATCTCCATTCCCAAGGCACGCCGAGAGGAGTTCTAGACCGGGCCATCTAGGCTCCAGGTAGGCTCGCGGCGTGCGGATTCACCTCCTCGATGGCACCTACGAGCTGTTCCGTTCCTATTTCGGGGCTCCGAAGCGCTTTGCCCCCGACGGGCGCGAGGTCGGCGCCACCGCGGGGATCATCGCCAGCACCCTGAGCCTGCTCTCCGAGCCTGGCGTCACCCACATTGCCGCAGCCTTCGACACCGCCATTCCGTCGTTCCGCAATGACCTCTACGCGGGCTACAAGACAGGCGAGGGTGTTGAGGCCGATCTGCTCTCACAGTTCCCGCTGGCCGAGAGGGCACTGAGCGCTCTCGGCGTCGTCGTGTGGCCGATGACCGAGTTCGAAGCAGACGATGCCATGGCCACCGCCGCCTACCGCTACGCCCCGCAAGCAGAGCAGGTAGTTGTGCTCTCTCCGGACAAGGACATGGCGCAGTGTGTTGTTGGCGATCACGTTGTCACCTTTGATCGCCGCAAGGGCGTCTTCATGAACGACGCCGGGGTCAGGGAGAAGTTCGGTGTCGCCCCCGAGTCCATCCCCGACTACCTGGCCCTGGTCGGCGACGCCGCAGACGGCTTTCCGGGGCTGCCGGGGTGGGGAGCCAAGTCCAGTTCGACCGTTCTTGGCCACTATCGCCATCTCGAGCACATTCCTCTCGACGCCGCCAGATGGGAGGTCCCAGTGCGCAGTTCGGGTCGGCTGGCCTCCGCCCTGGTCGAGGGCATGGGCGACGCTCTGCTCTTTCGCTTCCTTGCTCTTCTACGGACCGACGTCCCGCTCGAGGAGGGCCCCGAGGACCTGGAGTGGCCCGGCGTCCACCATGAGCCCTATGCCGAGCTGTGCGAAGAGCTCGGGCTGGGCAACCTCGCAGACCGACCACACCGTTGGGCAGCTCTCTGAGGGAACGCGACGGCGTGCCCGTTCGTTTCCTAATGATGCGTCGCTTCCTCATCCTGACGGTGGCCCTGGCCGCCTGCGGAGGCGGTACTCAGTCGATTGTTTCGACCACGCTGACCACCGCGTCCCCGACGGCAACCTCGCCGGCAACCATCCAAGGCGACCCGGTCCTGATTCCGCCGGCCACGAATGCTTCGATTCGCAACCAGCTCGGCTTCGCCTTCCCCGACGCTCCTGCGGTGCCTTCCGGCCCTCCCGAGCCCGCCTTGGTCGAGGCCCTCGACTCCTTGTTCTCCACCCTGACGACCGCATACGACATTGCGGCCATCGACCAGATCGCCGAACTTGGAGACGCCAGGGCAACGTGGCTGCTCGCCGACCTGCTCTCCGTTCTCGGCGCCGGCAACGCCCGCAGCATCTCGCTGAATGCCTTCGAACGCCTGACGGGGGCAGCGCTCGACGACGACCCCGTTGCGGCGCTGAGTCCGGGGCTGTCTATCTTGGATCACCTCATCGCCTGGGACCTGCCGGCGTTGGAGGGGTACCGGGACTGGAAGGCTCAGCTGTTCCTGCTGATCGAGCCCAGATGGCAGCCGTTCTTTGACGACGCCGACGCCGATATCGACTGGCGGCACGTGGCCTGGGGTGGTGTGCCCATGGACGCCAGGTTGCTTGGCGATCCCAATCCGTGTCCCGAAGGCTGCATCCCTGCCCTCGACGATCCAGCGGTCACAGACGCTGCCGGGGGTGACTGGTACGCCGACGACCGGGTGGTCTTCGGGGTCACGATCGCCGGCGAGTCACGGGCCTATCCCAAGCACATCATGGAGATCCACGAGATGGTGAACGACACCGTCGGCGGGCGCAGGGTCGGCATCCCTTACTGCACGCTGTGTGGGTCGGCGCAGGCCTACTTCACGGACAACCTCCCTTCGGGAGAGACGCCGTTGCTGCGAACGTCGGGGCTGTTGTCACGATCCAACAAGGTGATGTTCGACCGCAACACTTTTTCGGTGTTCGACACCTTCACCGGAGTTGCTGTGTCGGGTCCGTTGCGCGAGCAGGGCATCGAGCTGGAGCAGACGTCGCTGGTCATCTCCACCTGGGGTGACTGGAAGCTGGCCCACCCTGACACCACGATCGTTGCCGAGGACGGCGGTATCGGACGCGACTACCCACTTGACCCACTCGGCGACCGCGATGACAACGGCCCTATCTTCCCGGTCGGCGAGGTAGACGAACGCCTCGGCGTTCAGGAGAAGGTCCTTGGTGTGATCGCCGACGACGGGACGCCGATAGCGTTCTCCGTCGTAGACGCCCGGGCTCAGCTGGAAGCAGGCGGCTCGGTGGAGGCTCTCGGCGTCGTCGTTGTCAGCGATGGCTCAGGTCTGCGGGCGATAGATGCTGCCGGGGCTGACGTTGTTGGCCACGAGGCCTTCTGGTTCGCTTGGTCACAGTTTCATCCAGACACCGTGCTTTGGGCGGCGCCCCTCAGCTAGCCCTTTTCGCTAAACGAGCCCTTAGATCCTGGCGTAAAGCGGCGCCGACGGGCCGCGACGAGGGCACCTATGCCAACGAGCACGAGGGCCCCGGCGACGAGAGGCAGCACCACCCCCAGCGGCAGGTCGTTGCTGGGATCGATAGCAGCGCCGGGGGCTCCAAGTTCCTGGTTGGGCGGCTCGGTTGCTGGCGGAGACGTTGTCGGCGCCGCGGTGGTAGGCGTCACCGTCGTCGGGACCGTGGTGGTTGTCGGCGTGGTCGTGCTGGTGGTCGTTGTGCTGGTCGACGTGGTCGCGCTACTGGTGGTCGTTGTCGGAGGCAGCGTTGTGCTGGTTGTCGAGGAGGTCGTGGTGGCTGGCGGTCGGGTCGTGGAGGTAGTAGCCGGCGGGCGTGTTGTCGTTGTAGTTGTGCTGGTGGTGGTGGGCGGGGTCTGCGGCTGTACGACCACGGCGACGTTGTCGGAATACAGACTTCCAGAGGAGATTGCGAAGTTGTAGGTATCGGGAGTGATGTCAACGGCAGCGGCGATGGTCATGGTGACAGTCCACAGGAGGGCGCAATCCTCTGACGAGGAGCTGGCCGGCGTCGAGAACGAAACCGCAAGGCCTGGAGGCGGGCTCGCCTGGAACAACGACGGCGTCTGCGAAGTGCACAAGTAGATAGTCGTGCTCGACGACTCTCCTTGCTGTACCGGGCTCGCAGAGAAGGCGGCAGCAGGAGAAGCCATGACTACCACCAATCCGATGGCAGCGATGAGTGGTCTGGCCCGACGCAGCTCGTTCACTGGCCCAATTTAGCTGAGCTCGACCCGCGGCGCGCGGGTCGAGGGGACGCGCGAGAATGCGTCGGAAATAATCTGCACCCGTGAATACAGGATGGCGGAGCCGGGGATGGCGTTGGTGGGTGAGGAATGTGGCCCTTGGCGCCGCCGGCCTGTTCGTGATCATCCAGCTGGTCCCTTTCGGGCGCGACCACTCGAACATCGCCCCCACCTCGTGGAGGATCCTGAGCGGCGTCGAAAGTGGCCGCGACGAGCTCAACTACAGCGAGTACGACCCCAACGAGGGGCACTTCGCAGAATCGGCCGAATCGGTCAAAGACGGTGAGATGCCGCAGGGGGATACCTGCTGTTGCACCCCGGGGCGCGGCTGGCTGCAGAGAAACTGGAACTGATTGACGGTTTCGTCGCCACTTTCAGCGACGAGCGTGGCGACTAGACCTGGTCAGCTCTTGCGGAAAAGGCCGGCCAAGCGGGAGCCGCCCTCGACCTTGACGCCCTTCCAAAAGGCGATGTAGTCCTTGATGTTGCTTGCTGCGGGCGACGGCTCGGGGTAGTACCAAGCGCTGCGCTCGTTGGTCTTACCGTCGACCTCGATGTCGTAGTAACTGGCGAGGCCTTTCCACGGGCAAACGGTCTGCGCTGAGGAGTTCTTGAGGTACTCGGGGTTGACCGACTCGGGCGGGAAGTAGTGGTTGCCTTCGACGACGACGGTTTCCTCTGACTCAGCGATGACAGCGCCATTCCAGACAGCTTTGGGCATTTCGGATGTCTCCTCAGGTATTCAGTAGGTGAAACCCCCTCCGCCATCCAGTATTCCAGCCGCCGTTGGCGGTTTCCCGTATGCTGGAACCTCGTCGACAACGAAAGGAGACCCGATGAGACCCGTCTCGGAGCCGCGCGCCGCTTGCACCACAGCCCGGGTGCTCCTGGTCGTCGACCTGCCTTAATGGCGACGATGCCTGGGGGTTCCCATGTTCCCAGGAGTTGACCAGGTTGAGCCAAACACCGACAGCTGATTCCGTCCTTTCTAGGTACGGGTGGACCGCAGAGGTCCAGTCCCAATTCGATTCGCTCCCGCCAGGAGCACTACTCGCTCGCATCGTTCGCGTCGACCGCGGCGGCTACATGGTTGCCGTTGCCACCGGCGTCGAGCGCTGCTACTCCGTGGGCGGCGAGCGCGATCAGGCGTGGATGGACAGCCAGCCGGTGACCGGCGATTGGGTGGCGGTGCGGCCTGAGCCCGGCCATGGGCTAGTGGTCGAGGCGGTACTGCCGCGGCGCTCGGCGATCAAGAGGCTCGATCCATCTGAGACCGGCGAGCAGGTGCTGGTTGCCAACGTCGACACGATGTTCATCCTTCACGGCCTCGACCGACCACATAAGGTCGGACGCGTCGAGCGGCTGTGTCTCATCACTTTGGACGCCGGAGCCGTCCCCGTGGTGGTGCTCACCAAGTCTGACCTCGAAGGCACGGACGACGCTGCCATCGATCTGCTGGAAGCGATCGACAAGGTCGCCAACGTTGTCAGGGACGTCGACATCGTGCCGGTGAGCAGTACTACCGGTGCCGGGATCCACCAGCTTGCTCCTTACCTACTCCAGGGCCACACCGTCGGCCTCGTCGGCGAGTCGGGCGCCGGCAAGAGCACCCTCATCAACATGCTGGCCGGCAACGAGGTCCAAGAGACGGGCGACACCCGTGAGGGCGACAGCATGGGCAAGCACACGACCACCTCACGGCATCTGGTGCCACTGCCATCCGGTGCGGTGCTCATCGACACACCGGGCCTGCGGGCGGTGTCGATGCTCGGCGATCGAACCGGCCTCGAGCAGTCCTATGCGGACGTCGAGGATCTCTTCGAGCTGTGCCGCTTCCGAGACTGCAGCCATGAGGCCGAGCCTGGTTGTGCCGTCAAGGAGGCGCTGGCATCTGGCGAGCTGGAGAAGGCGAGGTGGGCCAGCTATCAGGGGCTGCTCAGGGAGATGGCGTTCGAGGCTGCCCGCACGGACGCCAGAGCCCGCAATGCCGAGATCAAGCAGTTGTCCAAGCGCATTCGCAAGTCCAAGAAGAACCTCGACGAGTGGTAGACGCGACGAAGGAGCCTGCCGTGGGCTCCTTCGTGCACTAGGTGGTCTTGCTAGTTGCGGCGAGCCAATCCGTCGCGGATCTCACGCAGCAGCGCGATGTCCTCGGGTGGCGCTGCCTCAGGCTCGGGCCCGGTGCCTGCGGCACGGGCGGCCTTGTAATTGTTGTACGGCCTCACGATGAAGAAGAACACCGCAGCAGCGACGGACACGAACGTGATGAGCGCGTTGATGAACGACCCATACGCGATGGCACTATCGCCGATGTCGATCGTCAGTCTGGAGAAATCCGACTGTCCGAATATGGCTGCAATGATCGGAGTGATCACGTGTTCGACCAGCGAACCGATCAACGCCGCAGCGGCGATGGCCATGACGAAAGCAACGGCCGACTCGACCAGGGTTCCGCCAAAGGCGAACTCCTTGAATTCCTTGAGCATTGTGCTCTCTTCCTCCTATACCCCCGAGTTACGGAAGCGAATCTAGTCGGTCCTTAGACACCGAAGATCGCTCTGAGTTGCAGGGTTTGTCGGCATCTTGTGACGCCCCTGAGAGTGCTCGGCGTGGCGCGCCGGGTGACTAGTCGTTCAGGTATTCGTCCCAGGCATAGGGGTCTTGGGTGAAGCTCCAGAACTCCACTATCTGGCCGTTTCGGATATGGGAGACGTCCGAAGTGTGGGTGGACAGGGTCTTGCCGTGGGACCCGCCGGCGTTCAACGACGTCAGCACGACCGTGTGCTCGTCGTTGGCGAGGATGTCGTGGATCTCGATGGCGAAGGTGCCCTCGCTGCGTTGCCCTAGTTCGCCGAAGAACCCGAAGATGGCCTCGCGGCCCTCGTAGTCGCCGCTCAAGGGGTTGCGCCCCCCAACGTGCCACACCGCATCATCTGCGATCAGCTCGGTCAGAGTTGCCATGTCCCCCGTTCCGAAGGCGGCGTAACCGCGCCGCGACAACTCGATGTTGGGATGCTCGCTCATAGGAATTCCCCTCTCTGTTGAGCACTTCGAATCTACACCAGCCAGCGCGACCGCGTCGGGACGACCCTCAGAGGGACTCCCAAATCCCGGTACAATGGCCCAAGACCGAGAGGAAAGAGACGCATGGACAACGAGACCTGGCGTTGGATCTGGTTGGGCTTTGCTGCCGTCATGGGAGTCGCCGAGATCGTGACGGCCGGCTTCTTCATTCTTCCGTTCGCCGTCGGTGGCATCGTTGCCTTCCTGCTCGCCTGGTTCGGGGCCTCCACAATTGTCCAGTGGACCGTCTTCATCATCGTGTCCCTGGTGTCGTTGGTCTTGCTGCAGATGTACGCCAAGAAGGACAGGGCCGAGCAGCACCCGGTCGGCGCCAACCGCTTCGTGGACAAGACGGCTCTCGTTCTCGAGGACATCGATCGCGTTGCCGCTGCGGGCCGGGTCCGCATGGACACCGAAGAATGGCGGGCCACCACCGAGGGCGATCCCATCAGCGCCGGCACAGAGGTCCGCATCGTCGGTGTTGTCGGATCGCGGCTACTCGTCGAGCCCGTCGAATAAGAGTCACTCAAAGGGAGAATCATGGAACCTGGCGTAATCGTCCTGATCGTTTTCGTAGTGGTGGTCATCGCGACCGTCGCTGCCGCGGCAAAGATCGTTCGACAGTTCGAGAAGGGCCTCGTCGAGCGGTTCGGGCGATACGCCCGAACCATCGATCCCGGGCTCAACTTCATCCTGCCGTTCATTGAGCGGGTCCAACGGGTCGACATGCGTGAGCAGGTTGTCGACGTCCCGCCGCAAGAGGTCATCACCAAGGACAACGTTGTCGTGACCGTCGACGCCGTTGTCTACTACCAGGCGACGGACCCGGTGAAGCTGAAGTACAACGTTGCCAGCTTCATCGTGGCCGCCACCAAGCTGGCCCAGACCAACCTCAGGAACATCATCGGCGACCTCCAGCTGGACGGCGCTTTGACCTCGCGGGAGACCATCAACACCCAGCTGCGTGAGATACTCGACGATGCCACCGATGTGTGGGGCACCAAGGTTGTTCGTGTCGAGATCCAGCGGATCGAGCCACCGCCCGATGTCACCGAAGCCATGCACCGTCAGATGAAGGCGGAGCGGGAAAGGCGCGCTGTTGTCACCGAGGCTGAAGGGCAGAAGCGGTCGCAGATCCTCAAGGCCGAGGGTTTCAAGGAGGCCCAGGTTCTCGAGGCCCAGGGGCGGGCGGAGGCCATCAAAGAGGTCGCCACCGCCGAGAAGTTCCAGAAGCTCACGGTGGCCGAGGGTGAAGGGCAAGCCATTGAGCGTGTGTTCAACGCCATCCACGCCGGCGACCCGACACCGGACCTCATTGCGATTCAGTATCTCTCCGCGTTGAGCGAGATCGCCGACGGCAAGGCGACGAAGCTCTTCTTGCCGATGGAGATGTCGGGGATCTTGGGCTCGCTCGGAGCCATCAAGGAGATCTTCACCGACGGTGACGGAGCCGACGGCTCCTAGACGCGGCTAGGCAGCTCTTTCCTTTTTAGAGGCAGTGCGCCTCTTGGCGGCAGCTCGCTTCCCGGGAGCGGGTTCCTTCTCCGGAGCGGGTTCCTTCTCGGGAGCAGTTTCCTCATTGGGAGCGTCCGCTGGCTGTGCCTGGCGCATCCACCACGTCTTGACCGGCGTATTGATCTCGCCGGTCGGAAGCCGAAGGGCGTAACCCCGGCGTCGTCTCCTGGTTCTGCGCTTGCCCATCCCCGGAGTATCGGCAGGCGAACCGTCTTCCTCTAGGGATTCCCCGGCGATGACCGGGCCCGCGATTGCCCTGTAGATTCGCTCCAGGCGCAAGGAGGACAGGTGTGGATCTGAAGAAGACCGCTGAGGCTGCTTTCGACGAAGTCGCCCCCGAGCTAGTCGAGATCAATCGCTGGCTGTACGACAACCCCGAGATCGGCCACCAGGAGCACAGGTCGTCTGCTCGGATCGTTGAGTTCCTCGGGTCGCAGGGCTTCGAGGTCGAGTACCCGGCGTTTGGCCTCGATACCGCGTTCGCGGCGAGAGCGGGAAGCACCGGCCCCGAGGTCATCATCTGCGCCGAGTACGACGCGTTGCCCGAGGTAGGCCATGCCTGTGGCCACAACATCATCGCCACCGCCGCCCTCGGCGCCGGCGTTGCCGTGAGAGACCTCGCCGACGAGCTCGGAATCCGCGTGACCGTCCTGGGGACACCCGCCGAGGAGGCGTTCGGCGGCAAGGTCGATCTCATCAAGGCAGGAGCCTTTGAGGGTGCCGCGGCCGCCATGATGATCCATCCTGCCACCGCAGACACCCTCGACACGCGGGTGCTCGCAGTCTCACACGTCGACATCGAGTTCCATGGGCACGAGGCTCACGCCTCTGGCTTCCCGCAGCAGGGCATCAACGCCCTCGACGCTGCCGTCCAGGCCTACAACAACGTGTCCATGCTTCGCCAGGCCCTATACGCCCTGGACAGGGTTCACGGAACGATCACATACGGTGGCAAGGCGCCCAACGTCATTCCGTCCCTGACGACGATGTCCTGGTACATCCGTTCTGACACCAACGAACGCCTGGCACAACTCAGGCCAAAGGTCATCGCCTGCTTCGAAGCGGCCGCCAAGGCCACCGGATGTGAGCTCAAGGTGTCCGACATGGGCCATCCCTACGAGGCGTTGACACACAATCCTCTGCTGCTCGAGCTGTACGCCGCCAACACCGAGTCCCTGGGCCGTCCTATGCAGAGAGGTTCCGATCTGCCCATCGAGGAGGTCGGCTCCACCGATATGGGCAATGTCAGCCAGGTGGTGCCATCGATCCACCCGATGCTCGACCTGCACACGGGCGGTCCCGGCAACCACGAGAGGGAGTTCGCCGCCAAGACCATCACCGAAGACGGCGTTGCCTGCATCCGCGACGGTGCACTCGGCATGGCCTGGACCATCATCGACCTCGCAGGCCGCGTCGACGAGCTGTAGGCCGGCCGGGCCGTTCTCCACGCGAAAACGCCCCCGGCTGGTGCCGGGGGCGTTTTGCTGTCCTTTCTCTGTGGAGCTATCCAGATTCCTCGGGTGCGTCTGCCGCAACTCGGGCTGCGACTTCGGCCCACATGGCGTCCGACTTCGGTCCACCCATGTCGACCATGAGTACTCCGTCATCCCAGCCAGCGTCGTACCAGACGAAGGCCATGCCGTGGGTGTCGCCACCGTTCGGCGTCGGGATGTAGTCGGTCACCGTTTTTGTGTCGAGGCTGACGACGATCGTCTCCCAGCCCTTCATGTTGGATACCCAGATCTCGTTGGTGTCCGGATCGGGGTTGAGGGCGCAGTGATCAACAGACGATGCCGAACCGCCCAGATAGAGCGGCTGGTTGAACGCCCGTGACGCACGGAACCTTCCGACGCCGTCGACCATGGAGAGCGAGTTGCCCTGGTTGTGGGTGCCTTCACCCTTACCGACAACCCAGATCTCCTGCTCGTTCCAGTTCATGCAGATGCCGTAAGGACCGGCGATGCCGGCATTGGTGTCTTCGATGACCTCGTTCAGTTCGTTGTCGATCTTGTAGACGTGCCCGCCATGACCGTCGATGACGTAAGTGAACGCCCCGTCTGCCGTGTGGGTGATCCCGATCGGATGGTGACCGGTGCCCTCGATGACAGTGTGCTCACCGGTTGCCAGGTCATATTTGGCGACGGCTGCTGCCGGCGAGTGGTTGCCCCTGATCCAGTTCGAGCTCATCGAAATGTAGATGAACTGCCCGTCTGGTGACGGGGTGGTGAAGGGGTGACCCATCGGCTTCACATCGTCGTAGTTGATCGCCTGCACAACCTTGCTGCCGTCAGTGGGGTCGATGACGAAGTGCGGTCCACCGTTGGCGCCGAAGCCCCACTGGAGAACGCACCTGTCGTTGCCCTCGAAGTCGACGAAGCACTGGATGTGGTGGAGCGCCTGACTGCGCGTTCCGCCCTCAAAGGCGCTGCTCTGATGCAAGATCTTGTCGATCTTGCCTGTCCGGGCGTTGATAACGCCGACGTAGCTGAGGCGGGTGTCCTCAGGCGTCTCCGACCAGCCGACATATGCCCAAGCTCCGTCAGGGGAAACACCCACTCCGTGCGGACCACGGGTGATGGGGGCGCCCATCAGGCCGTTGCCGTCGTCGTTGCCGATGGTCCACGAGAAGATGACATCGTGGGTGTCGGCGTCGACGACGTGGTACCCGATGAAGTTGTTGGTCTCATCGGTGATCGCCGGGTTGAGAGTGTCCCAGCTCTCGCTGGTGTAATACACCCGCGGGTGGGCTGCTACGTCCCAGGCGTCGTCGCCAGCCGAGTCGAACTCAGCGACCAACCACAGGCCGCCTCGCACCGACTCGTCGGTTGCCCAGCCGTCGTTAGCAAGGGGAACCGGCGCCGGCGCTGCGGTCAGCGCTCCGGCCTGGACCACTGTCTTGGCGCCTGCTGATGCCAGCTGCGCCGTCAGCGAATCCACTTGTGCCTGGGCGTCTGCCAGGGGACCGCTCAGGTCGTCGCCGCCTCCTTGGCTGGCGCCTGCCGTCGTCGCGGTTGTGTCGTCGCTGCTGCTGCTATCGCAGGCAGCCGCCACGATGGCGAATGCCGCCACCAATACAAGAAGCCGGAACACAGATCCCGGCATTCGATGTCGATTCATTTAGCCCTCCCGGGGTTTGACGCTTCCTCAAGACTTTGAGAAAACTTTCACTAATGCAGAACATAGGGCGTTGGGGGTCCCTGCCAGCAGGGTCTAAAGCCCCTAAGGGACACCGACCTTTGGCACGCCCCTTAGGGGTTCGGCGCGTCCTACCGTGCGGGTACCAAATGATCCGAGGAGGAGTCTTGAAGCGCTGGAGCCTGTTCTTTGCAATGATGGCCGTGCTGCTATTGGCCGCTAGCTGTGGCGGTGGTTCTGATACCGCAGGCACCACAGCCGACACCACGGCGGCCACTCAGGCAACCGTGCCGGCAACCGAGCCGCCGGCCTCAACGGCGGCGCCTGCCAGCACCGCGGCGGTCGCCACGACTCAGCCGGCAGCCACTACGGGTGGGGAAGGCACGACCATCGAGGTCATCGGACTCGACGAGGCCTTCAACGTCAGAGAGATCACCGTGGCCGCCGGGGAGCTGCTGACCGTCGTCTTCAACAACAAGGACACCTCCGGCGAGCCGCACAACATCCACTTCCGTACACCCGACAACGACTTCTTCACCACGATCCAAGAGGCACCCGACATCCAAGAGCTCAGCTTCACGATCGCGGCGCCCGGCGAGTACGAGTTCTTCTGCGATACGCATACGGACACGATGACCGGAGTCCTCCTAGTCACGGGTTCCTAGATGAGTCGAGGACCTCGCCCGACTCGCAGCTCGGTGCTGCTGCTCGTTGCGTTTGCCATGGTTAGCGGCGCCTGCGGGGGAGGCGGCAGCGTCAATGTCGTTGTGACAAGCACTGAAGCCGCGGTGACCAGTAGCACCTTGCCCACCGTCACAACTAGCGCCGTCGACCTGTTGGCGATATCTGAGGGCAGGCGCCTGTTCGAGGGGACCTGTGCGGCGTGCCACGGCTTCGACGCCATGGGGATCGAGGGACTTGGTCGGACCATCGTGGACAGCGTCTTCATCGGCGAGCGCACCGATGCCGAGATGATCGCGTTCCTGGTCGAGGGGAGGAAGGCCGATCACCCGGACAACATCACGGGAGTCGACATGCCACCGCGGGGCGGCAACGACGCGTTCACCGACCAGGACCTGGGCGATATCGTGGCTTATGTCCGCAGCCTGAGGGGTGAGTCGTGAACGAAGCGGTGCCAGCTCGGTGGCTTATAGCGGTGGCCGCCTTGGCCCTGGCAACAGCTGCCTGTTCCGACACCGCCTCCTCGAGCACAGCTGAGGCGGTCGGTGTCGTCGTCCCGCAGGACGTCACCGCCGACGAATTCATGGTCAGCGTCATACTGACCGACACGGGGTACGAGCCAGAGATCATCTTCATTCCTGCGGGTCGCCCGGTCCGGCTGGTATTGCGCAACCGGGGCGAAACCGAACACCACTACCGGGTCGCCGGGCTGATTCCCTCCGACCTCCGCTGGCGTCTCGAGCCCGAGCTTGATAGTTACGACCTCGAGAGCGACCCCGAGTTCGCCGACGCCTACGTCGACGACATCGAGCACATCCTCCATCATCTGACCCCGACATATGTCCCTTTCAAGGAGGAGTCCCAGTCGGGCATCAAGCCGATCGGCAACGAGGTACACGGCTACACCCATCGCGGCGACATAGATGTCCTGACGTTCTACGCACTGCAGACCGGCTCCTACGACGTCATCGACGAACTGCACCCTGAGCTGACCGGCACGGTGATCGTGTTCGACCCCCGGGTCTCGGTCACCTCGTGACGCCGCTGCCTGCGGCGCAACCGGCTCCGCCGACGCCCCCCTCGTGCCGTTTAGGCTGGCCGGAGTCACAACGGAGGCAGGACGGATGACCTGGATGAGTGCGGCGGGGAAGGGGACGCTCATCTTCGTCTACTTCGTGATCACCACCGTCTGGCTCCCCGACTTCATTCTCAACCTCGACGCCATCGCCGATGCCTCATCCTCAGTCCGTGACATCGTCGTGCTCGCAGTGTGGGGCGGCGCGCTCGGTTTCGGTGTGTGGTTCCTGCGACGCAGCCAGCGCCAGGGCCTCATCTGATGGCGTTGCCGTCCGAGCTGTCTTACTACGACCGCAACATCCCGTGCATGGCCGCGTGCCCGGTGCACACCAACGCCGGTGCCTATGTGGCCGCTATCGCCGAGGGTGATGACCTCACCGCCTACCTGACGGCTCGGCTGCCCAACCCTTTTGCTTCGGTCTGCGGCCGAGTTTGCGCTGCTCCCTGTGAAGATGCCTGCCGCCGCGGTGAGGTCGATAGCCCGATCGCCATCCGGGCGCTGAAGCGGTTCGTCACCGAGCAGTACGGCCCCGAGTCCGGAACCGATACCCCCGGCCTTGCCGCCATGGACCGCCCCGAGCGCAAGGAGTCGATCGGGATCGTCGGCGGCGGGCCTGCCGGCCTGGCGGCTGCTCACGATTTGCGGATCCGCGGCTACCAGGTGACCGTCTACGAAGCCACCGAGATTCTCGGAGGCATGATGGTGCTGGGGATCCCTGAGTACCGCCTCGATCGTGCCCTGGTCCAGGCCGAGATCGACAACATCATCGGACTCGGAGTCGAGGTTGAGTTCGGGGTCCGGCTTGGCACCGACGTCACGATGGCCGAGCTGCGGTCCCGCCACGATGGCGTCATGCTCGCCCTCGGTGCCACCCTCGGCCGCGGCCTCGACATCCCCGGCTACGAAGCGGACGGTGTGCTGCGAGCCATCGAGTTCCTCATCAACGTCAACCAGGGCTATGCCGCCGACGTCGGGGACAAGGTCGTCGTCATCGGCGGCGGAGACGTTGCCATGGACGCCGCCCGCACCGCCCTGCGGGCCGCCGAGTACGGGGAACGGGGAGCCGCTCCCATCGACCTGCCGGCGAGCGAGTACTCCGAAGCCATGGATGTTGCGCGAACTGCGATGCGCTCGGGTGCCAAGCAGGTAACGGTGGTCGCCCTCGAGAGCGAAGAGGAGATGCCCGCTGCCGAGTTCGAGATCGAGGAGGCCCAGGTCGAGGGGATCAAGATCATCCACCGCCAGGGCCCCCACCGCATCGAGGTCGACGATGGCAAGGTGTCCGGCCTCACCACGGTGAAGGTACTTTCGGTGTTCGACCCCGACGGCCGGTTCTCTCCGACCTTCGACCTCGAGGTGACGGACACCCTGGAAGCGGACACGGTCATCATCGCCATCGGCCAGGCCGTCGATGTAGATGCTCTTGGTGGCGACGACGGTCCCGACCTCTCTCCTCGCCGCACCATCGACACCGACAAGGTGACGATGGCGACGTCGCTGCCCAACGTGTGGGCTGCAGGCGATGCCGCTTTCGGCCCTCGCAGCCTCATCGACGCCATCGCCGACGGCCGCAAGGTGGCGGCCGACATCCACAAGGCGTTCGGCGGCGTCGTCGAGGCCGAAGCGACGGGGGAGCTCATACCGTTGCGCGACTTTCATCGCCTGAGCGATCTGTACGACCGCACGCCTCGCCACAAGCCGGCGACGCTGCCAACGGAGCGCCGCGTCGGCCTCTCCGAGGTCGAGCTCGGATTCACCGAGTCCGAGGCCAGGGCCGAAGCGCAGCGGTGCCTCCGTTGTTTCTCGAATATCGAGCTCGACATCAACGCTTGCGTCCTGTGCGGATTGTGCGTCGATGTGTGCCCCTACGATTTGATCTCGATAGCGCCTGCTGCCGATTTCGAGCCGGCCAACGCTGGGACGGCCTTGCTCTTGGACGAGACGACGTGCATCCGGTGTGGGCTCTGCATCGAGCGGTGCCCCTCGGTGGCCCTTTCGATGTGGACCTGGGTTGGAGTCGGGGCTGTGCCACAGCCCGAGAAGGTGGAGGTGACGGTGTGAAGTTGCGCGACTCGACCATCGGACGGTCGATCTACCGCTCTCCGGATCGTGTAACCGAGCGCGACCAGGCAGCAGGTCACTGGTCGAACTTCTTCCTCCATATCTATCCGGTCAAGGTGCGCCGTCGTGAGCTGCACTTCAGCCACAGCTGGTACCTCGGCGTCATGTCGACGGTGCTTCTCGGCTCGCTTGTGGTCTCGGGTGTCTATCTCATGTTCTTCTACGTCCCGTCGCCGTCGTCTGCCTATGGCGACATCCAGACCATCCAGACCGACGTTGCCTTCGGCCAGTTCATCCGCAACGTCCACCGTTGGTCGGCCCATCTGATGGTGCTGGCGGTGGCGGCCCACATGGCCCGTGTGTTCTACCGGGGCGCTTACAAGTCGCCGCGCGAGTTCAACTGGGTCATCGGAGTCATCATGTTGGTTCTCACCCTGTTGCTGTCATTCACCGGATACCTACTGCCGTGGGACCAGCTCGCCTACTGGGCGGTGACGGTTGGCACCTCGATGGCTGACTTCGTGCCGTTCATCGGCAAGGGAGTGCGCCGATTGCTGCTCGGTGGTGATCAGGTTGGATCTGCGACACTGCTGCGTTTCTACGTGTTGCATGTCGCCTTGTTGCCGCTGCTGATCGGCATCTTGTGGGCCGTGCACATGTGGCGGTGGCGCAAGGACGCAACGCTCGACCAAGAGCTCGTCAGCCAGGATGGGGCCACCAAGGAGGCCAGCGAGGAGGTGAGCAGCCTGTGACCGACAGTGACCCCAGAGTCGTCGACGGTAAGCGGGTTCTCGGCATCGTTCCCGGCACCCCTGCAGTCGGCGAACGCAAGGACCCGGGCGAGCAAGACCTCGTGATGACCTGGCCGCACCTGCTGGTGCGCCATGCAGTGGTAGCCCTCGCAGTGCTGCTGGCGGTTCTCGTCGTATCGCTGGTGTTCGATGCCCCGCTGCGCGAGTTGGCGAATCCGTTCGAGACCCCCAACCCCGAGAAGGCGCCCTGGTACTTCGCGGCCCTCCAGGAACTGCTCTCGCTCTTTCACCCGCTGATCGCCGGGGTGCTGGTGCCGACTGCGATCGTCGGCGGGCTCATCGCCCTTCCCTACATCGACCGCAACCCGGCGCTGGCGGCTCGGTTCCGCAAAGTGGCGGTTGTCACATTCACGATCTTCCTCGTGGTGTGGATCCTGTTGACGCTGATCGGTTTCGCCTTTCGAGGACCGAACTGGAGCTGGGTATGGCCCTGGGAGGAATGGCACGGTGAACTATGAGCAATGAAATGAGTCGCGGCGAGTTCTTGAGCCGGGGCTGGAAGACGGGAGCTGCCCTCATCGGCGTTGCCGGGGTATGGACCTCGTGGGATGTGCTGCAGCCGATTCTGACAGGCGGGCTGGGCGGCGTCATCAAGACCGTGCCCCCCGACGAGGTTCCGCAGGATTCGGCACTCTTCGTGCGCGCCGCCCAGTCCTATCTCACCAAGATCGACGACGACATCGTCGCCCTGAGCCAGCGCTGCCCCCACCTGGGTTGTCGCGTTGCCTGGTGCGAGCCGTCCGGCGAGTTCGAGTGCGCCTGTCACGGGTCAACTTTCAACAGAGCAGGCGAAGTCCGGGGAGGCCCGGCACCCCGTGGCATGGATCGGTTCGTGGTCGACCCCGCTGGTGAGGTCGTCGAAGTCGACACCGGCACGATCGTCAAGGGAGCTTCCGCCGGAAGCGACGAGACGATCAACGAACCACGGCGAGGAGACAGCTGTAGCCATGCCTGACGAGGCGCCGACCAAGCGCGAAGAGCTGACCGCATCCACTCAGCGTTGGATGAAGTATGGGCTCGCCCTGATGGGCGTCTTCTTCCTGGCGTTCCCGCTCTATCGCCTGTACGAGCCGAATAGCCGCGCAGATGCCAGGGTCGAGCAGCGATCGTTCCTGGCAGCCCAGGGTCAGGAGCTATTCGAGGGGAGCTGCGCCTCGTGCCATGGTGTTGGGGGAACCGGTGCCATCGCCCCCGCCGTCGGGGCCAAGGAGTTCCTGGAGTCGGCAGACGACACCCAAATCGCCCAGCTCGTCTCGGTTGGCATTCCCGGATCGGAGATGGTCGGCTACTCCAACGACTTCGGCGGTCCGATGACCGCCCAGGAGATCAACGCCATCACCGTCTTCCTGAGGTCCCTCGAAGAGGACGCCATCAGCAAGCCCAACTGGCGCACCCCGCTCGCCGATGAGGACCTCACGTCGGGTGAGCTGTACGCACTGGCGTGCTCGCGTTGTCATGCCCAGGACCGCACCGGTATCGAGGACGTTGCCCCCGACATCTCCCTCACCTCTGTCACCCAGAGCGAGACAGACGACTTCCTGTCGATGCGCATCGCCATGGGGTACAAGGCCATGCCCCGATTCGGAGGGGTCCTGACGGATGGCCAGGTCGCCGACATCGTGGCGTTGTTGCGCGGCAACCCCGACGGCCCCCCACCGACCACTGTGCCCGGCGATACCACGACCACCGTGCCTGGCGGGGGCGGCACCACCACCACGACTGTTCCGCCGGACACGGGCAACGAGGAGCTGCTGGCGCTGGGCAAACGAGTGTGGGATGTCACGGCCGGCGGCACCGGCTGCCAGGATTGCCACGGGCCGGCGGCGCAGGGGACGCCAAGCGGCCCCAACATCATCGGAGCCTCCCGGTCGGCGTTCCTGACCGCCCTCAACGGCGGCACTGAGGACATGGACTTCACCCTCACCTCCGAAGAGATCGAGGCGGTCTACGCCTACATGCAGTTACTGACGACGGAGGCGAACTCTTAGGCCTGGCTCGAGTTTCTGAGCCTCGCTCTATCTCCGGGCCGGTCGGAGCAGCGTCACGGCCGAGAAGGCGGCGGCACCGATCCCGGCCCACAGCACGAAGGCCACGGCGACCCGCTCGGCGTCGGGTGACGCTGCAGACGGCAGGACGGGCAGCCACAGCACCTCGAGCGTCGCAACGGCCCAGGCCACCAGCACCACGCCGCTGGTGACGTTGAGCCGGTTTGCCAGCGTCGCTCTGTCGGTCCGCCAGGCGATCAGGGCGGCGATGGTTGTGGCGAGGGCCACAGCGGGAAACACGATCCAAATGGGGAAACCCCTGGCCGCTGCTGGCGTGCCGCTGCTTTGTATGACTGTGACGACGATGGCCAGGAGGGCGCCGCCGCCGGTGAGTGCGCCGGCCAGAGGCGTACGCCAGCGCCGCCACGCCACCAGCGGAAGCAGCGCGATTATCCCGGCGAGCAGCGGGCCGATCGGGCTGAGGGATGGCACCCATACCAGCTCGCCTCGGATCACTGACTCCCGGCCGTCGACGATCACCGGAAGCTCCCACGGGAACACGACCTCGCGTGTGGAGCCGTCGATCGTCGGTGGGGGATCGGGGCTCATCCAGTGAACGCGGTGGTCGTGCCATGGGTAGGCGCCGCTGTCGTCGACTTGCTTCCAGCGTGGGGGTCCTTCGTCATCGACCCAGTCGGGAACCTCGGCGTTGGCGTAGCGATCGATATTGATGTAGAAGGCCCGCGAGTTCTCGTTGAGCCACACGGATCCGTCGGCGTCAATGCGCAGGTAGGGCTCGCTGAAGTAGCCGAGAACCAGGACCTCGTGACCGGGCTCGGCCGTAGCGACAAGGAACGAGTCACCCCCAACGACCTCGAAGCTGACGCCGGACGGCAAGGGGTCAACCGACACCACGGTCGATTCATAGTTGCTCGGTTCGGCGGGGTCGGCTGCGGCCGGGGAGGCGCCGAGCACCAGCATCACCGCGGCCGCGGCCGCGATGGTGGTTGCTGTGGACGCTCGGTGGAGCCGGATCACATCTCCGGCTCGCCGTAGACCTCGATCTCGACGGCACCGGTGTTGCCACCCGTCGACGTGTCAACGTCGATCCTCACCACGGTGCCAAGGAAGTCGACCCGGGCGATGGCGAGGCCGGGGCCGGCGTCGAATGGTCCGAAGGTGTTGCCGGTTTCGTCGGTGATCGTGAACGTGTTGGTGATGGATGTCCCGTCGCTCATCTCGCGGGTGCGGAAGCCGACGCCCTTGAAGAGCATGTTGTCGTCGAACTCCAGCACGATGTAGGCGCCGTCACCGTCCCCTGCAGACGACCACTCGGTGGAGAGGTCGCCATCGATGGCGTTAGCTCCGCCGTAGGCATCCGAGAACTGGGAGCTGACCTCGGTGACATGGCCGTCACCGGCGATGTTGGGTCCTGGCGCCTGCACCACCGGGGCGCCCGACCCCGCCTCGGAGGCGAACTGCATCACGTCGCTGCGGTACAGATTGCCGTCGGGGCCGATGGCCTCGATCAGGTAGAAGTAGGTGGTGTCCGGGGCGAGCCCGCGCATCTGCGGGTGGTGATCGCTATGGCCGCCGCCCGCCATATCGGTGTCGGTGGCAACCGAGCCGAGTGCGGTGGTCTGTCCGTAGACGACGGCGCAGGCGACGTCCTGGGACGTCACCACGTTGAGGACGGCCGACGTCCCCGAGGAGTCTGTCTCGATGACGATGTCGCTGGCCTGTATCTCGGAGAACGCCAGCACGCCGGCGGGAAGCGCCGCCGACCCGCCGCCGGAATCCGTTGCCCCGCCCATGCCGCCACCGGCGTCGCTGGCAGCGGCCGTGCCACCTATCACCGGATTGCTCGGAGAATCGTCGCCGCGCAGTAGGAAATAGCCAAGCAGCACGGGAATGGCGATCACCGCGATGGCCGCGGCGATCAGCGCGCCACCGCGCATAGTCGGCTCCTCTTGAGCCGGGGGCGGGGTGCCCTCCTCCGTGGCTGGTGTCGTTTCGTCAGTCGACATGGTTGGTGCACCCCCATAGGTTTTCGGTAATCACGCCGCCGCAGGCGGTGATTGTGTCTGGATCGTTGCGAACCTTCGCCAGCACCATGAGGCCCTGCACGCTGGCGACGATCTCGCATGCGGCTTTGTACGGGACCAGGCAAGCGTCGATCTCGTCGCGGCGCTGCGCCTCCGCCAGGGGCTCGGCAACGATCTCCGCCCAGTCGTCGAATATCTGCTGGAGGCGGAGCCGGAGACCGTCGTCGAGGGTGGCCGCCTCTGCCGCCAGATTGCCGAAGGCGCAACCGAGCACTCGCCCGGTGCGGGCCTTTAGGCGGTGTTGCTTCGAGGCGGCGTGGTGGATCATGCCTTCGATTCGCTCCCTGGGGGGAAGGGTCTCGTCGCGACAGGTCGCCAGGCCTTCGTCCACGAAGCGTTGCCACATCAGTTCGAGGGACTCGAGCATCAGCGCCTGCTTGGACTCGAAGAAGTGATAGAAGCTGCCGCGCTGCACCCCCGCTTCGTCGCAGATCGCCTTGACTCCGACCGAGTGGTAGCTCTCGGCATGGACCAGCCGGGCGGCGCCGCGCACCAGCCGAGCGCGGGAATCGTTGTCTGAGGGTGCCTCAACGGAGAGCTCGTCTGTCTTGGTCATGTCAGCTCCACATGTCGAATAGGTAGCCGGTAACGATGTGGAACTTGTAGGTCACCATCAGAATCCCCAGGAAGATCATGATGGTGGCGCTGACCACCCCGATGACGGGCTGCGCCTTGGCCAGCCA
Organism: uncultured Acidimicrobiia bacterium; assembly: GCA_964195995.1. GTDB lineage: Bacteria > Actinomycetota > Acidimicrobiia > Spongiisociales > JAOTWH01 > CAXMQS01. Next base: position 125,670 of record CAXMQS010000031.1, on the reverse strand, counting down.
GGTGGCAACCGGCACCGCCTTAGCCACAAGGACGGCGGCAAGCAGGAACATCACCCCGACTCCGGCGGAGAACATCAGCATGACGAGGCCACCCGTAAGCGGCGACCCGGTGGCTCCCGCGTACAGCAGCAAGGCGGTGAGAACCGTTGCCGAGAAGCAGGACAAGCAGCCGACGGCGAAGGATGAGCCCATCACCGCGGATCCCAGCCAGCCGGTCTGGGTCGGTCGATTGAACCCGGGGATCTTGCATACGACCGGAACCTTGGCCTGGCTGGCGGTGCGGATGCCGAGGAGGATGACAACGATGCCGGCGACGATGGAAACCGGCCGGGCGTAGCCCCCGATGTCGTCGAACCTTCCGATCGACTCGCCGATATAGCCGGCGACCACCCCTCCCGCCGTGTAGACGGCGGTGAAGCCGCCGACGAAGAACAGCCCCGTCGTCAGCAGGCGCCGCTCGGCGACACGGCGGTCGACAGGAGCACTTCCTTCGACCGTTGCTGCCGCCGTCCCCGAGAGCACGGCCGTGTAGTAGGCCGCCAGCAGCAACAGGCATGGCGCCAGGGCGGCCAGCATGCCGCTGAAGATGGCGGCGATCGAGCCGAGCGACAGCGCCGGCCGGGTGAAGGTGGTTGTGCTCTCTGCAGTGTTGAGGGCGGAGAGACCGAACGGCAATGGCTGCTCCCATTGCATCGTTGCCTCGGTGGTGTCTGCCCAGCGGGCGGACACCGTCATGGTCTCCTCTTCACCGATGACGACGTCCCCCCCGGCGGTCTCGGCGGGGAAAAGGAGCTGGGAAACGCGGTGGTGCGGAGCTTCGGTAACCGGCATGACGGCGGTCGGCTCGTAGGTACCGGAGGGCGTAACGACGGAGATACGCGGCAGGGTCGCCGGGAGCTCGCCGGCGTGGATCGTTTCGAACACGAGGAACGCCAGGGTCGGCGAGCCGTCGGTCGCGGGCTCGGGGCGTGACGACCAGCTGAAGTACCACTGCGGCGTATAGAGAACCTCGAGGTCAATGGTGTCCGGCCCTTGACCGTCCCGCAGCAGGGCGTCCGTGACGTCGCGCTGAGATAGGACCGTGGTGTCGGCGTTGGCGGCATCTACCTGGTCGCCGCCGGTGATGGTCATCAACAGAATGAGCGACGCGCCGGCGACGAGGGCCAGCGCCACGGCGAAGATGATGACCTGTCGCGTCGAATTGCGGGGTCTCTTCGGCGGCGATGGCGCCGGCTCCGTGGAGAGTGGCCGCTCCAGGGTTGCCGTGCCCTGTCCGCTTGGGGTGTCGTTACCGATATCTGTCATAGTTTCACTCCGGCCAAACGTAGATGGTCAAGGGAAGGGCTACCGGCTGATCGAGACCAGGGGCGGTGACTTGTGTCGCCACCTCCCACGGTCCGACCATGAAGAGATCGAAGCTGGCGGCGTAGTGGCCCCCGCCGAGGCTCTGAAAGTCGCTCTCGAAGGGCCCGTGCCACATCAGGATCATGTCCCAGTCGGCACGGATGCCAGCGTCAACGACCGGCTGGCCCGCAGCGTTCGTCAGGAAGAGGTCGATATCGATGTCGAACGTGGATGGCGGAAAGGGACTCACCGATACTTGCATGTTGAGATCGTCGGTGAGAGCGACAACGCCGCCGTTGGCGAGTGAAGTTGTGCCATCCGGTCCCTCGTAACGCAGGCGGTCCAGTCCGGCGGTTGCTGTGGCGCCAGGTTGCAGGAAGTCGCCGACCGTTGACAGCTCTACGGCCTGTGGTTCAGAATCGCCGCCGAGCATGAAGAAGCCGATGGCGCTGAGCACGACGATGATCGCCACCGCGACCGTCGGATAGCGCTGGCGGGAGGGGGGCTGCGCGACGGGAGAATCGCCGATGATGGGTTCTGCTTCCCCTGTAGTCCGTCCGGTGGTGATCACCATCGGCCTTCCTCCCTCGGTTGCCAGGAGCCTACGAGTCGAACTGACCGGTCAACTAGGGGCCAAAGACCCTGCCGAGGGCCTTGCCAAGCAGTCATGCGTCCACCCGTAGAGCTATCTCGCCGCTGGGATGGATGGTGCACAGGCCGGTGAAGTCACCCGGCGCCGAGAAGCGTTGCGTGACAGTCTCGCCGGCGCCGACATAGAAGATCCCGACGAAGTGGCCGCGATCGTCTTCGTTCACGATACGGATGAGCTCACCGACGTGCACGTCGAGCTCGGCGGGCAGGATCTCGATTTCCTCGCCGGCTGCTAGTCGGTCGGCGGTGCCCGCGGGAATGAAGTATTCGTAGTCTGCCGGCCCTTGACTCGTGTCGTCGACGACGAGCGCTCCCGATGACCCCCCCGAGCAAGCGGCCAAGACCAATGCCAGTGCGACGAGAATACGGCTACTCATCACTCTTCACGGACCTCGACCGTGACCTCAACGGGTCCGGCCTGCTCGAAGTTGAGCGTGATGGTGAACTCGTCGCCTGCCGTCAGCGGGTCGGCCAGCGGCATGATCATGACATGGAAGCCGCCGGGTTCGAGGCTGACCTCGCCATTGGCAGGTATGTCGATCTGCGGAACCTCCTGCATTGACATCAGGCCATCGTCGTCCATGGCGGTCTCGTGGACCTGCGCCATGCCGGCAATGTTCGAACCGATCGTGACGCCGGTTAGGCGATCTGCCTCTTCACCGCCGGTAATGGTCATGTACACGGCCCCGGCATCGGCCATCCCGGCCGAGTTGCGGGCCCAGGCGTCCTCGACATCGAGCTCCGAGCTCGAGCTACACGACGTCACAATCATTGCCAGGGCGAAAAGCATGGTGAGACCCCGCATCGTCACACCCCTCCTTCTATCAATTGAGCTAGATCTTCGTTCATCGTTTCCGCCGTGGTTCCGAAGGGCCATTGCACCCTGATGTGGCCCTCTGGATCCACTGCATAGAGAAACCCGGTGTGCGCGACCTCGACAAGGCCGCCTTCGTCGACCGTCACCTCGTAGTCGGCCCCGAACGCGTCGGCGGCGGCCTGAAGGGCCGCGGCGTCCTCGGTGCGCAGGGCGTACCCATCGGCGAAGAAGTTCTCGACATATGCCGTCAAGCGGTCGGGCACATCGCGTTCCGGGTCGACTGTGATCATGGCGACATCGATCATCGACGCGTCGTCGCCGAGGTCACGAACGGCCCGACGCAGGAAGGACATAGTGGTGGGACAGACGTCGGGACAGGCGGTGTAGCCGAAGTACACCACGAGGAGGTGTCCGCTCTCCGCCTTGGTGGCGAATTGTCTGCCGTCGTCTGCGGCTTCGGGGAGCACTACTCCGCTGACATCGGGATAGGGCTGACGGACGATGCCGGCCAGTGAGGGGGAGTCGCCGTCGAAGGCGACGGAATTGTCGCCTCCGCAGGCGACCAGCACCATTGCCGACGCCAGGGTCCACAGCACCAATCGGCTGTGGTGTGTTATTGGCTGTTCAGGTGCCGTTGGCACGGTCAACCTCCCTCGGTGCCGGCAGGTTACGAGAGGAACTGACCGGTCAACTAGGGCCCAAAGTCCCTACATGGTGCCCGATGCCCGCGGCGCCGTGTCATCATCTGTCGATGATCCTCCGCAGGTTCGGATCGTCACCGGCAAGCACACTGGCTGCCGCCGCGGCTGGACTCGTTTCCGCAGCCGTCGCCATCGGTATCGCCGAGCTCGTCGCCGCCGTCGACAGGTCATTCAGATCACCAGTGCTCGACATTGGGGATCGGGTCGTCGACAGCGCCCCGCCTGCCCTCAAAGACTTCGCCATCGAGTGGTTCGGCTCCGGTGACAAGGCTGCCCTGCTGATAGGCATCGGCGTCATGCTGGCAATCTTCGGTGTCGCGGTCGGCATCGTCGCTTTTCGGGTCAGCCTGCCCCTCGGCGCCTCCGGCATCGTCCTCTTGGGCGTCCTCGGGGCCGCCGCGGCGGCCCAGGACGGCCGCGGTCTCGGGGGTGGCGTTCCTTCGATCGTTGGCACGATCGCCGCCATCGCCACCCTTGTCGCTCTCTACCTCGTCTCCATGCGGTCCGACGCTGGTGCGGAGGCCGTACCCGAGGGCTTTGGGTCCTCACCACCCGTGGGGCGACGCACTCTTCTCATCGGTTTGGGGGCGGCGGCTGGCCTGGCCATGGCCGGCGGCGTCGGCGGCCGCCTGCTGTCTCGTCGATTCGCGGTTCCTATGGCCCAGCGCATGTCGGCGCTGCCGGCCCTGGATATGCCGCTGCCTCCATTGCCGCCGGGCGCTGACCTCGGGGTGAGAGGCCTTTCACCGTTCGTGACGCCCAATAGCAGTTTCTACAGGGTCGACACCGCCCTCACCGTTCCTCAGATAACTGAAGAGACATTCAGCCTCCGCGTCTGGGGGATGGTCGATCAAGAGTTGACGCTGACCTACGACGACCTCATCGCTCGACCCCAGATCGAAGCAGATATCACGCTGGCGTGTGTTTCCAACACCGTCGGCGGGGCACTTGTGGGCAATGCTCGCTGGCAAGGAGTTCGCCTCGATGAACTACTCGCCGAAGCCGGCGTGGACTCCGGTGCCGACCAGGTCGTTGGTAGGTCGGTCGATGGGTACACCTGCGGCTTTCCCGTCGCCGCGGCGACAGATGGTCGCGATGCGATGATCGCCATCGGGATGAATGGCGTGCGGCTTCCGCTCGAGCACGGCTTTCCGGCGCGACTGCTGGTGCCCGGCCTCTATGGCTACGTGTCCGCGACGAAGTGGCTGTCCGAGATCGAGATCACGACATTCGAGGCCTTCGACCACTTCTGGAATCAGCGTGGTTGGGACGAGCAGGGGCCGATCAAGACCCAGTCCCGCATCGACACTCCGCGAGGAGAGCAGCGCCTCAATACCGGCGAAGGTGTGATCGCCGGGGTGGCCTGGGCGCCGCTGCGCGGTATCTCGATGGTCGAGGTTCAGGTCGACGATGGGCCATGGCAGGCCGCGGAACTCAGTGCCGAGGTCGCCAACACCACTTGGCGGCAGTTCCACATTCCGTGGACGGTCACCGAGGGCCTCCACGTCGTCAGAAGCCGCGCCACCGACGGCGACGGGGAACTGCAGCCCAAGGCACCGGTCGGCGCCCGCCCCAACGGCGCCGAAGGCTGGCACCGCGTCAGGGCGTTCGGAGTGGAGGCGTAGACAAGCCTTCAGGCAGTTGTCACCCACGCTTGCGTTGTCTATCTCCGGCTGATCAGGTAGTCCCGAAGAACCGCGGCATGGGAGTGCTCAACGTCGCGAGTAGCTGTCACCAGGGTCAGTTGGCCGTTGATGGCAAGCAGGTCTTCGAGGCCTGGATTCTGTTCCAACTCTGCTTTGTAGCTTCGGGCGAACTCGTCGAACAGTGCCGGATCATGGCGATACCAGTCGCGTAGCTCCCGCGAGGGCGCCAGATCTGGCCTCCACGAGCCTTCTGGCCATTCTGTCTTCTTGATTCCCCGAGGCCACAGTCCGTCGACGAGGACTCGCGTCCCGTCCGAGTCCTCGGCCGGCTCGTACAAACGTTTCACCGCGATCGTCACTCAGCTATGCCTCGCACCTATTGCGGCCAACCAGCTCGTTGATTGCCGGTTCGAGGAGAGCATCAACCAGGTCGGTTGACTCAACAGGAGTCTCGCCGCTTCCTGTGCCGACGTCGAAGGCAACGAGGCCCTCAACTCGATAGGCGGTGCGGGACCATTGCAGCTGGCCGCCGCTGAGGGTTGCCTGCAGTTGGACGACCGTGCCGTCATCGCGACAGCCCCAGCGGAAGCCGTCATCGCCGATGGCACCATCGGTCAGCAGGAAGGGCTCGCCGTCTTCCGCCAGAGACACCAGGCCGGGAAGTCCGCCTTCGCCCTCGGTGAGCACCTCGAAGATGGCCGCGGTGACGCTGGTGGCGCCGTTGAGGATCTCGCCATCCCCGTCGAAGTCGAGGTCGGCGACCGCCAAGAGCTCACCGGTGCCGGCGATCGTCGTCTCCAGCGGCGGTCCATCCTGGTAACAGATGATCAATGCCACACCGTCTCCGTCAGCTTGCACCGTGATCATGTCATCGACACCGTCGCCGTCGAAGTCGTCTGTGAGCGACTCTTCGACAGGACAGGCCCCTTCGGTGAAAAGTGTGGCTCCATGCTCGACGACTGGTCGCAGACCCTGGGTGAGATCGACAAGGTGGTCTTGACCGAGGAACGACCACAAGCGATAGCCGCAGCTCAGGCCGGGGATGACCAGGTAGGCGTTGTACGGCGGATCAACCGGAGCTCCCGAGTTGGGATCTGTGAACTCAGTGCGATCGGGTGCGACGTTGAAGAACTCGGTGGCCTCGCTGATGACCCGCAGCTCACTCCCATCGACCCAGGTGTGGGTCACCGAGAAGCGCTCGTAGTTCGCTGCGGCGTCTCTCGAGATGGTGCCGATGCCGAAGGCTCCGCGGCCACAGTTGGCGCAGTAGTCACCTGTGCCGTAACGGCCGGGACCGCTCGGTAGATCCCAAGCCGCCAGCATCTCGCCGGCGTTGGTCGCTCGGCGGGCGCTGGCGCCCTCGGTGCCGTTGCCGAGGGCAACCGGATTGAGCAGTGGGCAGGTCTGGTGCCGTGTTACCTCCTCGTTCCACTCGTCGAGAAGCGGTTGTGGGACGGCGGCGTCGCCGACCGGCGTTCGCTGCCACGGGACCGGCGCCAGTACCTCGATCGCCAGGCGCGGCTGCTCATCGATGACCTTGGCCAGCATTCCCTCGACGTAGCGCAGCTCGTCGAGGAAGCGTGTCAGATGGTCCTCTCCCAGGAACGACCAGACGTTGTACAAGCAACCCTGCCCGGGGACAGCCAGATAAGCCAGATGGGGCGCCCCGGAGCCGGGATCGGCGAGGCCCTCTAGCCCGTAGCCGACGACGCTGCCGTCGCTCCATTCGATGTGGTCGGGCCACACTGCGGTTGATTCGTCAGTCGACAGGCCGGTGCCGGCAACGCCAAAGGCGCTGCGGCCGCATTCCTCGCAGTATTCGCCGCCGTCACCGCGACCCGGCCCCTCTGGTCGATCCCACGCCAGGGCCCAGGCGTCGCTCCCGAAGTCGGCGGTCCGCACTATCGCGTCCGCTGCCAGATCGTTGGCGTTCGCCGGGTACAACGCGGCGCAGAAACTCTTGTTGCCTGCCGAGTCCCACGCCGTCTTCAGTATCGAGGGAACCGCCTCCGAGGGCAGTGGCAGCACCGACCACGGTGCAGCCGCGAGGCCGGGGTCAATTACCGGCGCTGCTGTGGACGCGGTGGGAGCGGTAGTGGTGGCGGTGGCCGCCGATGCTTCGGGGGTGCCGCCGGTCAGGGCTGGCTCTTGGTTGCCGCACGCTGCCGCCACGACGACCAAGACCAGTTGCATGCCGATGAGGCGACGGCGCACTCCGCTGCTCCTAGAGGATCTGGCTGAGGAAGAGCTTGGTGCGGTCGTGCTGCGGGTTGGTGAAGAAGTGTTCCGGCGTCCCATCTTCCACAATTGTGCCGTAATCGAAGAAGAGAACCCTGTCGGCAACCTCCCTGGCGAAACCCATCTCGTGCGTGACCACGATCATCGTCATACCCGAAAGCGCCAGTTCCTTCATGACGTCGAGCACCTCCTTGATCATCTCGGGGTCCAGCGCCGATGTGGGCTCGTCGAAAAGCATCACTTTGGGCTCCATCGCCAGCGCTCGAGCGATGGCAACGCGCTGCTGCTGGCCGCCGGAGAGCTGGCCGGGGAACTTGTCCGCCTGCTCGGGGATACCGACGCGCTCCAGGAGAGCCGTCGCCGCGGCCTCGGCCTCGTCCTTTGGCTTCTTGCGCACCCACAGCGGAGCCAGCGTGATGTTGTCCCTCACGGTGAGGTGGGGGAACAGGTTGAACTGCTGGAACACCATGCCGACCTCGGAGCGGATCTTCTCGATGTTGCGCAGGTCGTTCGTCAGCTCGACACCGTCGACGATGAGCGTGCCCTCCTGATGAACCTCGAGACGGTTGATGCACCGGATGAACGTCGACTTGCCGGAACCCGAGGGCCCGATGATGACGACAACTTCCTGCTCGCCAACGGTGGTGGTGACACCTTTGAGGGCTTGGAAGTCGCCGAACCACTTCTTGACGCCATCGCTGACGATCATCGGTTTCGTGTCAGTCATTTCTTACCTCCGGTCAGCGTTCCCCAAGGCTGAGTTTCTTTTCCAGCGTGAGGCTGGCGCGTGAGAACGCAAATGTGAACCCCAGTATCGCAGAGCCACGAACAGGCTAGACGCCCTGGGCGTGCGCCATGACGCGGCGATCTCGGGCCTGATCGAGCTCGAGGAAGAACAGGCGCTGCCAGCGACCGAGGACGATTTCGCCGTCAACGACCGGAATCGTCACCGAAGTGGCGCCGGTGAGCAGTTGCCTCACATGAGCGTGACCGTTCAGGAACTCGTCTTCCTGGAGGTTCTCCGTTCGCAACTCGTGGTCGTCGTGCTCGTAGTAGACATCTTCCGGCACCAGGGCCTCGAGGGTCCTGCGGAAGTCGTTGAGGAATCCCGTCTCCGACTCGTTGATCACGATCGAGGTCGTGGTGTGAGGTGTGAACACAGTGACCTGGCCGTGGGTGGTGCCTGCCTTACCGACGACGGCGCGTACGAAGTCTGTGATGTCCCAGAACTCATTGCAGCCGGAGGTCTTGAAGTGAAGAACCTCAGTCAGGATGGCCGGGGACTGAGAAAGCGTGACGACTTCGCCGACGGGCGTCTTGGTGGCTTGTCTTGTAGAGGTTGGTTCGATCATGAGGCTGGCGGAAGGGTAGCAACGGGTTCGTGCGGAAACCTTGCTTCGCTCAATGGCTCCCTAGGCCGTCGAACAGGAAGTCGAGGACCAAATCGGTGGTCTTGTGCACCTCGCCCTTGGGGTCGGGGCTTCTCAGAAGACCGCGGGCCGCGTGCATCGTCACTGCGTTGATCAGCTCGGCTGCCAGTGCCGGGTCCATGGAGCGGAACTCACCTGTGGCGGCTCCCGCTTCGTAGGCATCGCCGATGGCTTGTTCCAGCCGACCGTGTGCCGTACGGATCTCGCCCTGGGCTTCCTGGCTCAGCTTGTTGGAGTCGCGCATGATCATGGTGCCGAGGTTGGACTCGTCTGAAATGAATTCGAGGTGGCGAAGCACCAACTCACCGAGGCTCTCCCGAGCCGACAAACCGTCCGGGATCCCGTCGACGATGTGCTCGACGATGGTCGGCAGCTCATCGTTAACGAGCTCGATGAGCACGGCCTCCTTGTCCTCGAAGTACTCGTACAAGGTGGTGCGTCCGATCCCGGCGTCCATCGCGATATCGCCTAAGGACACGGCTGGATAGCCGAACTGCAAGAAGTTCTCTCGTGCCGAGTCCAGGATCTGGCGGCGCGTCATCGCTTTGTGGGCCACGATGTTCTCTGCGCGTATTCGAGGCATGGGGCACAAGTCTATATGGGCCGGGAGATTGCCATAGAGGTACAAGGACCCGGGACCAACTACGCGCTTCAGGCTGGGCTGATTCCCGCGTCGCGGCTGGACGCCGCTAGAACTGGCCCATGGCTGACGTCGTTGTCTACATGCATGGTGTGGTTGGTCGCACCAGTGGTGCCCACGTCGCTGACTACCGCGCCATCCACAAGGGTCTGCGCAAGGCTGGTGTGCAGTTACCAGCACTCACCGACAGCGTCACCGTCGAGTGGGGATGGCCGACACCTGAGGCGACTCAAACCGGAGATCTGGCCCTGGCCCAGGAGCGTCTGAGCCTGGCCTTGGCGCAGACACCCGCCGGCGACCGGTTGACAGGCTTTCTCGTGCGTCCGCTGCGACAGCTGATCCAGTATGGCTGGTCGGACATCGTGTATTACACGTCTGCCGAGGGAGAGGTGGCAGCCCGTCATGACGCGTGGTCGCAGATCCTTGACAGGGTTCCGGCGGACGAGGCGATCGACCTCACCGTGATCTCGCACAGCCTCGGTTCATTGCTCGCCCACGACTTCCTCTTCTATCTCTTCAGCGGCAAGCGTCAGATCGAGCGGTCCGAGGTGTGCGCCAACCCGACGCAGTGGGACAGCGCTCAGGTCAACTGGAGGCTGCGTCGCCTGGTGACGATGGGCTCTCCGCTTGGCCCGCTGCTGGTGCGGGCGCCTGGTTTCGTGCAACGCCTGGCTCACGAGCCTCCGCCATGGCTCGATCCTGCCGATATCGGTCTCGACGACATCGCCCACTCGGGGGCCCGACCGGTGTGGCTCAACGTGTGGGACCGCCACGATGTGGTGTCCTTCCCGGTGTCCGGCATATACGGAGCTGGCGACCGCATCCGTGACCTCTACCCGGACGTCAGCGACTGGCCTCCCCGCGCCCACGGCCGCTACTGGAAATCCCGCAAGGTCCACAAGGCCCTGGCGAGGTTCTGGGATTCGTAAGCCATTCCTCCCCCTGCAGGGGGAGGTGGCCAAAGCGGGCGGCCTCAGCCGCCCTTCTCCTGCTTCCGCTCCACCCTGACGTCGGCGGCATGGCTGGCGACCTGGGATAGCAATGCCAGCAGGATGCCGAGACCGGTGAGCACGTAGAAGATGGTGAAGACCTTGGTGCCGGTCGTCGTGGGGGCGAGGTCGCCGTAGCCCACCGTCGTCAGCGTGATCACGGAGAAGTACAGGGAGTCGACCAGACTCCAATCCTCGAACCGCCAGTAGAAGATCGTTCCTGAAGCCAGAGCGACGGTGGCCAGATAGGCCAGCGCCCGGAATTTGGCGTCCGCCATTCCGTTGCGAATGGCGGTGCCGAAGTTCTTGAACGAAGAGCGATCATGCGCGCAAGTTACAGCTGTGATCTCCCGGGGGGAGAGGATCGTCGCCCCCCCGACATTTGGGGGCGGTCGAAGCTGCGCTGATCGGTGCAGGGTGGGTAAGGAGGTTGAAGATGACAAGCACCATCAGACAAGCGGCCCGGCGGTGTCGAGAGAGTTTCGACTTGGTTGGCATCGCGATCGGGCTGACAGTGTTCACGGTTGGCGTCTTCTTCTCGGCCTCCGTGATCGGTGCGGTGATCGGTATCCCCTTGATCCTCGTAGCGCTTCCCCTTCTCACCGAGCCGAAGCGAACTGTCTGCGCTTAGCCAGAACTCGCCCGATAGCCTGCTAAGTCATGTCCTCCGACGCTCCTCCCGTTTGCTATCGGCATTCCGATCGCACTACACGGATCGCCTGTTCCGACTGTGGGCGACCCATCTGTCCTGACTGCATGCACGAAGCCGCAGTAGGACAGAAGTGCCCTGAGTGCTCAACCCCGGACAAGCGGACGCGCGTCATCTCGGGGCGGGACACGTGGGGTGTCCGCTTCGCAACTTCCCCGCTGACGGTCACTCTCATTGCGGTCAACGTGGCCCTCTACGTCGTCGGACAGGCGTCTGTCGAGAGTCAGCGTTGGCTTATTGACAACCTGGCGCTCATCAAATTCATCGCTCCGGACGAATGGTGGCGCACGATCACGGCCGCCTTCCTTCATGGAAGCCTCTTCCACGTCGGCGTCAACATGTACATCCTCTACATGCTCGGCCCACAGCTTGAACGCCAGACCGGCTCCGTGACCTTCGGCGCTCTGTACTTCGCCTCGGCGGCGGCAGGCGGTGCGATCTCGGTGCTCACGGGGCCTGCCATATCGGGAGGCCACATAGTGGTGAGCATCGGAGCCTCGGGCGCCATCTTTGGTCTCATTGGAGCCTGGTTCTCCGCGTCCTATCGCCATCGCCATACCCCGGCCGGTGAAGCGATGTTCAACCGGATGCTGGTGTGGATCGGGATAAGTGCGGTGTTCCCGTTCCTCGTCGGCAACATCGACTGGCGAGCCCACCTCGGCGGCTTCATCGCCGGCGTTGCCATCCACCAGCTATGGACCCGGCTGATCCCCGACAACACCGATGCCAAGCTGGCGCGGACGATGCTGGCGCTGGCTGTTGGAGCATTGTCGCTGGCGGTTGTCGCCTTCTTATAGGCTCTGTCCCAGGCCATGAGCGACGACTCAACCAAAGACGACGGCCTCTCCGAGGACGGCTTCTCAAGCGAGGACCTGCTGCGGGACGCCAAGGAGAAGTTTGGCCTCGATGACGGGTCAAGCGGGGTGGCAGAAAGCCTCCTCGAATCCTCAATGGGGGAATCGGTTGACGAATCCGCCGAGCCAATGCCATCGGTCGACGAGATCGCGGCAGAGCTAGCGGCCTCGAGGACAGAGGACACCGACTTCACCCCAGGGGGTACCGAAGACCTGCTGCAACACTCTGCGGATGATCCAGCAGTACCGGTCGACCGTCCTCCGACTGCATCGCGTGTCACCAGGGAAGAGGTGGCTGCGGCTCGTCACGACTCGCTGGAACCGGACAGCATTCAGTTCACCGTCCCCGATCCCGGCGTTCCAACCGGCCTTCCCAGCGAACCGGTCGATGTCGACAGCGACCAGGTGATCGCCGGGCTACCGGTCCCTGCGCAATCCTCGGCCAAGGCCGGCGGCCTGCTGTCATTGCTATGGCGCAACCGCTGGATCGTCGCTGTGGCCATCATCGGTATCAGCGTCCTGGGCGGGATCCTCGATCAGTCCGAACCGATCGCCAATCGCAGCTCAGGCGACTGCTTCGATGAGCCGAGCGCTGAAACGGTCACCGAGATCACGCCCATCGACTGCGCCGAGGACCACGAGCTCGAGGTATTCGCCACCATCTCGCTTAGCGGCGGCGCCTTCCCTGGGGATCTGGAGGTCGTTGACGAGGCTTTCAACTCTTGCCTCAACAGGTTCGAGGCGTATGTCGGCGAGCCTTATGACACATCCATCCTGTACATCTTCCCCTTCACTCCGACGGAGGGAGCATGGGACGATGGCGAACGCGAGGCACTGTGCATCGTCTACGAACCGGTGCCGGGCTCGGACGGCATTGCCGTCAAGTCGCGAACCGGCTCCGTGCGCGGCAGCGGCCTGTAGATTCAGTGTTGATGGCACCACTTCCCATGGACGACCGCTCGGCCCTCTTCGCCGCTCCATAGCCGGCCCGCGTCCGAAACCGCGAGCAGTCAAGGAGGAACATGTCTGATCTGTTGAAGCGTTATCAAGATGTCATCGCCCCCGTCATCGGTTGGGACACCGACCTGCACATCGTCTCCGGCGAGGGGGCCTGGGTCACCGATATCGAAGGCGAGACCTATCTGGATTTCACGTGCGGTATCGCGGTCTCCAACCTCGGCCACCGTCACCCGACCGTGACCGATGCTGCGAGGACCCAGCTCGACAAGCTGTGGCACGCTGGGGGCGCCTTCCGTTACGAGTCCTTGGCCGCTGCCGGGGAGGCGCTGGCTTCGGTCGCTCCCGGGGACATCGACATGTTCTTCTTCATGAACTCGGGCTCGGAGGCCGTTGAGGCCTCGGTGAAGATGGCTCGAAGCCTCACCGGGCGCCAGGGCGTTGTCGCCTTCCGCGGCGGCTTCCACGGCAGGACGATGGGCTCCGTCACCTACACGACCTCGAAGTCGAAGCACCGCAAGGGCTACCACCCGCTCTTGCCTTCGGTCTTCATCACTCCGTATCCCCACCCATTCAGCTGGGGCATGAGCCAGGACGAGGCGGTCGACTACAGCATCACTGAGCTACGGCGCCTCTTCCGCCACGAGGTGACGCCAGACGAGGTGGCCTGCTTTCTGGTCGAGCCGATGCAGGGGGAGGGCGGCTACTACCCCGCCGGCGAGCGGTTCATGACCGAGCTACGGAGCCTGGCCGATGCCAACGGCATTCTTCTGATCGCAGATGAGGTGCAGACCGGTTTCGGTCGTACCGGGGACTGGTTCACAGTGCCTAGGTATGGCGTGCAACCGGACGTGATCGTGCTGGGCAAGGCGATCGCCAACGGCCTGCCGCTTTCTGCGGTCGGCGCCAACCGCGATCTCATCGGGCGCTGGGCAATGGGCTCCCATGGCACCACCTTCGGCGGCAACCCTGTTTCCGCTGCTGCCTGCGCGGCGACGGTCGAAGCCCTCGTCGGCGTCGTCCCCGCGGTCTCGGGCCTGAGCGAGCAGGCGTTCGCCAAGCTCAACGGGCTGAAGGAGAAGCACCCGGTGGTCGGGGACGTTAGAGGACTGGGCCTCATGATCGGGGTCGAGTTAGTCAAGCCTGGGACCAATGAGCCAGACCCCCAAGCCTTTGGTCACGTGGCGGAGGCGGCGAGAGAGCTGGGCCTGCTGATCCTCGATTGCGGGCCCGATGGAAACATCATCCGCTTCATCCCGCCGCTGGTAGTCACGCCTGAAGAGCTCGACCGCGGCATCGACATCCTCGACCAGGCACTGGCGACCTACAAGCCGTGACCCGCAGGATCCTCATCCTCGGGGCAGCCGGGCGCGACTTCCACCACTTCAACGTGGCCTGCCGCGACAACGCCGACGTTGAGGTCGTTGGTTTCACCGCCACACAGATACCCAACATCTCCGACCGGAGGTATCCGCCAGAGCTCGCCGGCGAGCGCTATCCGGATGGGCTTCCCATCTTTCCTGAGGATGAGATGGAGGCCGTGATCGCCGACAAGGGTGTGGACGCGGTCGTCTTCGCCTACTCAGACGTGCGTCACACCCACGTCATGCACCTGGCCGCCAGGGCGGTCGCCGTCGGTGCCTCCATGGAGGTTCCGGCAACTCCGCTACTCGAGTCCTCCAAGCCGGTCGTGGCCATCACAGCGGTGCGAACCGGGGCCGGCAAGAGCCAGACCGCCCGCAAAGCACGGACGCTTCTTGCCGAGCGAGGATTGAGCGTTGGGGTGGTTCGGCATCCCATGCCGTACGGCGACCTGTATCGACAGCGGGTGCAGCGGTTTGCCACCTACGGCGACCTCGCCGAACATCAGACGACTATCGAGGAGCGCGAGGAGTACGAGCACCACCTGGAGGCAGGATCTGTCGTATACGCCGGAGTCGACTACGCCGCCATCCTGGCGATGGCGCAGGAGGAGAATGACGTCGTTCTGTGGGACGGCGGCAATAACGACCTGCCGTTCTTCCGGCCGGACTTGTGGATATGCGTCGCCGATCCACACCGCCCCGGACACTCAATGGAGTACTGGCCGGGCGAGGCCAACCTGCGAGCTGCCGACGTCGTGGTGATCAACAAGATCGACACCGCCGAAGCCGAGGATGTGGAGAAGGTCGAGGCCAACATCGCGGAGCTCAACCCGGGTGCGGTCGTCATCCGAGCCGAGTCTCCCGTCACGCTGAGCGACCCCGATGCCGTCGCCGGCAAGCGGGTCCTGGTGCTCGAGGATGGCCCGACCATCACCCATGGCGGGATGCCATACGGCGCCGGCGTGGTGGCCGCCCAGCAGAACGGAGCAGCCGAGCTCATCGACCCGAGGCCGTTCGCTGTCGGGTCTATCGCCGCCACATTCGACAAGTTCCCCCACATCGGCTCTGTGCTGCCCGCCATGGGCTACGGCGACGAGCAGATGGATGAGTTGCGCCAGACCATCGCCGCCGCAGCCCCCGACGTTGTGTTGGTGGCAACACCCATCGATCTTGCTCGGTTGCTCGAGCTCGACGACATTCCTGCGGTGCGGGCGACCTACGCGCTCTCCGAGTTGGGGTCACCGACACTCGGCGACGTGCTGGCCGACATCGGCTAGTCGGCGGTCAGGGAGCTGTAGAGGTCCAGGTAGGCGCCGGCAGCGCGGTCCCATGACCAATCGATGGCCATGACAGACCGCCGCAAGGCCGACCAACCGTCCGGTCGCTCCCGGCGCATCGTCGCGGCACGGTCCATCGCGCCGGCCAGCGCCGGGCCAGTCGGCTCGTCGAACGTGAAACCGCTGCCCTCTCCTGAGCTGAGCTTTTCGTCGCCCGAGTCGATCACGGTGTCAACCAGCCCGCCGACGGCGTGAGCGATCGGGATGGTCCCGTAGCGCATCGCCTGCATCTGCGTCAGGCCGCACGGCTCGAAGCGGCTCGGCACTGCAAGGGCATCAGCGCCTGCGATGACAAGGTGGGCCGCTGCTTTGTCCCAACCGATGCGCACCGCCACTCGGCCCGGCTGGTCGATGGCAAGTGAGACAAGCGCCTGCTCGAGTTGCGGATCGCCATCGCCGATGACCGCGATTCGCAGACCAAGGCGCTCCGCGTCGGCGGCCGCCTCGATGACGAGGTCGATCCCCTTCTGGTCGACGAGCCGGGAAACGACTCCAACGATGAGATCGGAGTCATCGACATCGAGCTCGAGGGTTGCGGCCAACTCGCGGCGAGCGGCGGCCTTCCCATCCATCGCGCCAGCACTGAACGGCTCGGGAATGAACGGATCGATGGTTGGATCCCATTCGGCCGTGTCGATGCCGTTGAGGATGCCGATCGGTGCCGTCCGCGCTCGGAGCACGTCGTCCATCCCGGCGCCGTCCTCGAGGATCTCGAGGGCGTACGTTGGGCTCACCGTCGTGACGACGTCGGCAGCCTCGATTCCGGTTGCGAGGAAGTTGACCATTCCATCCGTCGGCGTGATCCCGCTGCGTCTCGCTTCCGCTCCCTCGAAGACCCCCTGGTAGGCCAGGTTGTGCACGGTGAGGGCGGTGGCAGGCCTTGGCTCGGGCTGGCTCTTGAGGAAGGCGGGTAGAAGCGCCACGTGCCAGTCGTGGCAGTGGACGATGTCGGGCTGGCCAAGCTGGCGCCACACCCTCTGCAGCACGCGCCCGAAGAACGTGAAGCGATCGACATCGTCGGAATACGGCGTGCCGTACTGGCCGTAGAGGGCGGGGCGGTCGAAGTAGCGCGGTGCGTCGACGAAATACAGCTCATGGGGACCGACCGCGTCGGCTCGCAGTAGCCGGGCACCGTCCACGCCGGTGGCCTCGACCTCGCTGAGCTGCAGGTCGCCACTGGCAGCGGCTTCCGAGGCGACCCGGCACAACGGGAAATAGGCCGCGACCTCGGTGCCCGCAGGGGCGGTTCGAGCGATCGCTTCCGGCAGGGCTCCGAGAACCTGGCCCAGGCCACCGCTGGTGCACCATGGGGCAACCTCCGCCGCGACGTGGGCGACTCTCACGCCCGTTGCGCGGGTCCAGCGGAGTCCGAGCTGTGACGCCCCGACGTGTCGGTGACGATCTGATCCGCGAATTCCTCCATGGCGCTTGCCGTCGCCGGGTCGTTCTGCAGGGCGAACATCATGTCCGGCGTCAACTCCAGCGGGCCCTCGGCCGGCACCCTGGCACCCTTCGGCAGCGTCACGACGCCAGACGGGGAGACCCAGGGGAAGCGCTGGCGGTCGCTCTCGATGTCAACGCCGATCTGGGCGCCCTGGTCGACTATGCAGTTCTTGTCTGCGAGAACTCGCCGCAGGCTGGCCTGGGACCCTATCGAGCATCCCGAGAGAAGGATGGTGTCATCGAGCTCCGCCTTGTGATGCACGAAACAGTCGTAGCCGATCACCGTTGCTGTGAGGGAGGCGTTGGCAACGATGCTGCCCTCGCAAACGAGACTGTCGAGCATGAGAGCCGAGGCCTCGCCGCCTTCGAGGACGAAGCGCGCAGGTGGATAGTCGCGTTGTGCGGTTCGGATTCGCCACGACCGGTTGTAGAGATCGAAGGCGGGGACGCGGTCGCGCGCTTCGGCGTTCGCCTGCACGTAGCTATCGATCGTGCCGACGTCCCGCCAATAGGGGGCGGCATCTGGCGCAGCTCCCCGGATCTTGTTGGATGTGTAGTCGTAAACCTGCACCAAAGCCCCCTCGGCGATAAGGCGGGGGATAACGTCCCCGCCGAAGTCGAAGCTGGTGTCGGCTACCTCGGTCTCGGTCAGCAGAGCTTCGCTGAGAGCCCTGGTTTTGAAGATGTAGTTGCCCATCGACGCCAGCGCCATGTCGGGGTGTCCCGGCATCGCCGTTGGCGATTCCGGCTTCTCCTCGAAGCCGACTATCCGTCCGGTCTCATCGACCACGAGGATGCCGAAGCCGCCAGCCTCTGCGATGGGAACGGGGACCGCGGCAACTGTGAGGTCGGCGTTGCTCTGGCGATGGTGATCGTCCATCTGCGAGACGTCGAACAGGTAGATGTGATCGCCGCCGAAGACCGCGACGTGGTCCGGCCGCAGGTCGCGAACCAGGTTGAGGTTCTGCAGCACGCTGTCGGCGGTTCCCCGGTACCAATGTTGCCCGAGACGCATCTGGGCGGGCGCAACCTCTATGAACTCGTCCATGCCGGTGAGATGCCAATTCCGGCTCAGGTGCTGGATGAGGCTGTGGGCCATGTACTGAGTGAGTACGAAGATGCGCCGGTACCCCGAGTTGACCAGATTGGAAAGAGCGAAGTCGATGATGCGATAGCGCCCTCCGAATGGGACCGACGGCTTGGCCCTGTGGGACGTCAGTGGCGCCAGCCGAGAGCCCTTGCCCCCTGCCATGACCATGACCAGCGTTTCCTTCATAGGACCATTGTTACGCGCGTTCTCGGGGTTGCGCCCATGGGGGCGTCGTCAGCGCCTTGCGGCGGCGGGTGTCCGGGATGGCGGCAACGATGCCGGCAACGATGGCGAGGACCTGCAACCAGTCGCCAAAGCGAACATAGAGGGTCTTTCCTGCCGTTCGCCAGTTCACGTCGCCCACGAGAACGCTGGGATTGAAGAGCGCAGTCGACTCCTCGCCAAGACTCCCATCGGCGCCGATGAAGATCGACTTGCCGGTGATCGCGGCGTGGACGATAGGGATCCCGGTCTCGGCTGCCCGCATGCGAGTGAGCCCGATGAGCTGATCCGAGGCCTCGGTACGACCGTAGCTGCCCTCGTTGGAGAGGATCACCAGGAGTTCGGCCCCCTCCGCGGCCTCGGAGCGGACGGTCCGGGCAAAGGCGCCCTCGAAGGAAATGACGGACCCAAGGATTCCCTCTGTCAGGTCGAAGACAACGGGCTCCGTGCCGCGGATCATGTCGCGTGGTACCGCAGCCAATTCGGGGATGAATGACAGCGAATCGCGCAACGGTATGTACTCCCCAAAGGGCACGGGATGTCGCTTCAGGTATTCGCCCATGGGGTCGCCCCGGCGCGAGAACATCAGGTTGGCGTTGATGAAGCGGTCCGGCTGGTCGTCTGGCACTCTGGTGCCGCTGATGAGGAAGTAGGAACCGAGGCGTTCGGCCTCGGAAACGATCGCCGCGAAGACCTCAGGGTTGGTGAACGGATAGGTCTCTGTTCCGAGGCTGTTCTCGGACCACACCACAAGGTCGATCTCGTCCTCAACCGAGAGCTCTTCTGCGGTGAGCCGGAGGTGGCTTGCCAGTATGAGCTCGGTCTCGTTGACGCAGTGGAGCCGCGGACAGGGGCTGCCTCCTTGGACGATCGCCACCGTGAACGGCCTGCCGTCCGCGCTTGGGGCAAAGAGCGCGCCGGCAACGATGAGGACCGCCAAGGACCCAAATGCGATGCGGCCGGGAACCCGAACCCGTCGGTCATCGGCGATGAGAGCGATCGTGGCGGCGACGGCTACTGCGACCACGGACCACCCCGTGGTGCCGATCCACTGTGTTGCCCCCCTCGGCCACGCCAGGGTCCCGACGCCATTGCCCAGAGCTCCCCAGGGGAATCCTCCGAATGGCCAGCGTTCTCGGGCGAACTCCCACAACGCCCACAGGCCCACCGTGGCGAGCCACCATTTCGTCGGGGGCAGTTTGCGTATCGCCCATATCCCTACGCCGAACAACGCTCCATAGGCCCCTTCGGCGATGGCAAGCGGGAGCCACGCCACGATGCCGAGCAAGGCGATCCAGCGAAGCGTTGCCGCGAAGAAGACGGCGGCAAAGACGAATCCAAGCCAGCTGGCCTCGCCTGGCCGCTCAGCTTTGCGAAGCGCCCACAGGAAAGGCGCAGGGGCGACGAACACCAGCGCCCCGACGTTGAGCGGTGGAAAGGCTATCCACATCAGCACAGCGGACACCAAGGTTGCGAGCAGGAGAGTCATCGTTGGGCGAGGCTACCGGCGAGCACAGGACGCGCGGGCCTACAGTCTTCCTCATGGATGATCTCTCGTTAGCCCTGTATGTAGCGCGCGCCGGCGCCGAGGTGGTTCGCTCTGCAACTGCCTCGACGGTCTCGTACAAGTCCGACACCAGTCCCGTCACCGAGATCGACGCCGCGGCCGAAGCCGAGATCAAGAAGATCCTGGCGGCGCAACGCCCCGATGATGCGGTCGTCGCCGAGGAGTCGGAGGTGAGCGGCGAAGGCAGCAGACGCTGGTTCATCGATCCCCTCGATGGCACCGTCAACTTCATCAACGGCATTCCCCACGTGGCCATCTCGGTTGGGTTGTGGGAAGACGATCAACCGGCCGTCGCTGTCGTGATCGATGTCTTCCGAGGCGAAGAGTTCACCGCCGCAGCGGGTCAGGGAGCGTTCTTTGGAGACGTCCGGCTCGAGGTTTCGTCTCGAACCGACCTCTACCCGTCGGTGGTCGCTACTGGGTTTCCTTACAGCCACCGCGACGACCCCGAGCGCTACGCGGCCGCCCTCCAGGTAGTGCTCGCCAAGGTCCAAGGCGTTCGTCGCTTCGGGTCGGCGGCGCTCGATCTCGCTTGGACGGCCGCCGGCCGCCTCGACGGCTACTACGAGACCGGCATCGCGCCGTGGGACATCGCCGCCGGATTGCTCCTCGTCACCGAGGCGGGCGGAGTGACCAGCGACTTCTCCGGTCGGCCGGCGGTACCAGCCAGCGGATCCGTCCTCGTGGCTGGACCCGGC
The DNA here is from genome assembly GCA_964195995.1 of uncultured Acidimicrobiia bacterium. Classification (GTDB taxonomy): domain Bacteria; phylum Actinomycetota; class Acidimicrobiia; order Spongiisociales; family JAOTWH01; genus CAXMQS01. The sequence continues at coordinate 104,973 of CAXMQS010000031.1, read as the reverse complement.
ATCCACGCCGAACTCCTCGAGCTGGTGTCCGGCGCTTTCCAATAACCCTCCCCCTCCAGGGGGAGGTAGCCCCAAGGGCCGGAGGGGGTCGAGGAGCGGCCGACCCGACATCGAGATCGTGACGAGGCTCGGTGAACGCAGCTCTGGGTTTCGACTAGCTTCCAATTGACGAGGGGAACGACCCCTCACTGACCCAGAGAGGGGCAACGAATGTCGTTTATCGCACAGTTCGGGGGCGATCTGAAAGAGGGCAAGTCCCGCGAGTTCCAGGAGTGGCTCAACGCCAACGAGAAGGAATTCGCGAACGCTTTCCCACCTGGAAGCAAGTACCTCGGCACCTATTTCGCCATATACAGCTCCGAAAAGGAGGGTGGCAACGTCCACACCTTCATCGAGATGGAGAGCTATGCAACCCAAGACGCGCTGGCTGCGGAAGGCAGGAATCCAGACAGCCTCTACGGCAAGTTGCAGAACGAGGCCATCGGCTTCTTCGACCAGCAGTCGAGTAACTGGACCAATGCTCTCTACAAGAATGTCACCGCTGCCACGGTGTACGGCGAGTAGAGGAAGGGGAAAGCTTCATGAGTGATGCCAACAAGAAGCTGATTCAGCGCGGATTCGATGCCTTCGCCCAGGGCGACATGGAGGCGATGTCCGAGGTGCTCTCACCAACTGTGATCTGGCACACGCCAGGGGACAACATCCTTGCCGGGGACCGACGAGGGCTCGAGGAGACTCTGAGCCTGTTCGGCCAGATCGGCCAGGAGACGGGCGGGCAGGTTTCTCAGGAGATCCATGCCATTCTCGCCGATGACGAGCACGCGGTGGCGCTGGTGAACTCGTCGATAACCCGTAACGACAAGACGGTCGAGGGGTCGTCTGTCTTCGTGTTCCATGTCAGCGGTGGGCAAGTCAGCGAGTGCTGGGCCCACAACTCTGAGCAAGCCGCACTGGACGACCTCTGGAGCTGAGCTGACCTAAACCTTTGCTCGGATCGGCGCTGCCACGTCCTCGTATTCGGCATGGCGACCGGTCTCGAGCTTGGAGTACACAAGGTCGCCGTCAACGACGACTTCGAAGCGTCCCCCGTCCGAGGGAATCAGGTTGATGTTCTCGACGCTGTCCTCGAATTCCCCGAGGAGCTGATTAACCATGCTCACGGCACGGTCTGTGTAGTTTCAAGCGGCGCAGTAGGTCAGATCGATTTTCATTGCGACAGCGTAGCCCCTACCGCATCGCTCCAACTGCAGCGACGAAACGGGCCACTTCTTTCTCGGTGTTGTAGTAATGCACAGACGCCCTCACCATGTTGGGAAGGCCGCGAGAGGTGGCGTCGAGGAGGGTCGAGGCGGGTGTTGTCACTGAAGCGTTCATCGCCTGGTCGCGCAACCCCGCCACTACGTCTTCTGCATCGCGACGTTCGTGAGTGAACGTCACTATGCCGCACTTCTCGATACCGATGTCGTGCACCGTGACGGAGCCAAGCTCACTGAGCCGCTCCCGCAGCGCACCCGCCAGGTTCTGCACGAAGTGCCAGATGGTGCCGACGCCCCAGGACATGGCGTAGTCGATAGCGACGCCAAAGCCGAGCCTGGCCGCGATGTCTGACTCCCACGACTCGAACCTCTTGGCGTCCGGGGCAAGGTGATACTCCTGCGGCGAAACCCAGGTGGCCGCTCTCAGATCGAGCATGGCTGGCTCGAGCCAGGTCGCGGCCGATGTGTCGACGAACAGGAAGCCGACACCGCGCGGTCCGCGCAGGTACTTGCGGCTGGTCCCGGCGAGGAAGTCGCATCCGATCTCGGTGACATCGATAGGCATCTGCCCGACCGACTGGGTGGCGTCGAGCAGATACGGAGCGCCGTGCTCGTGGCAAACCGCGCCAACTGCGGCGGCTGGGTTGACGAGACCTCCGTTGGTCGGGATATGGGTCAGCGCCACCAAAGCCACCCGGTCATCCATCATCTGGTCAAGGGCGTCGACAGAGATCTGGCCGGACGGCTCGGATGGCACCACCTCGACCACCGCTCCCGTCTGACGGGTTCGCTGTAAGTAGGCGATGAAGTTGGAGCCGTATGACGACTCGGAGGTGAGGATGCGATCGCCCTCTTCGAGTCCGAGGGAGTAGAAGGCCATGTCCCAGGCTCGGGTGGCGCTATCCATAAGAGCGATCTCGGACGAATCCGCCCCGATCAGAGATCCGACTGACTCATATACGCCGTCCAGCTCCGCGGACATGGCGTCGGCGGCCTCGTAGCCACCCATTTCTGCTTCGAGGTGGAGGTGCTCGACGACCCGATTGACGACGACCCCGGGCATGAGGGCCGCCCCGGCGTTATTGAAGTGCAACACGTAGTCGCAGCCCGGTGTCTCTCGTCGCGCCCGGGCGACGTCGATCATCATGGCGTGAGTGTGGGGCGGGGAACTCGCAAGGTCAAACGCGAAGCCGCAGGCTTCTGCTCAGCCTTGGTCGATGATGCGGCCTTCCATGCCGCCGGCGACGGTGATGATCTGGCCGGTGACGTGGCCAGAGACTTCGTCTGAGGCGAGTGCCACCACCGCTGCGGCGACGTCCTCGGGGCGGCCCAGCTTCTTCAGTGACATGGTCGCAGTCACCTTGGCGACGTGGTCGTCATCCAGGCCCTTCTCGCCGATCATCGGCGTCAGCGTCCAGCCGGGTGCCACCGCGTTGACGCGGACTCCGTTGCCGATGCGCGCTGCCTCGTTCTTGGCAGACATCAACAGCCCGCTGATGATGGCGCCCTTAGCTGCGGCGTAGTCGGCGTGCCCGGCCTCGCCGACCTGGCCGGCCGTCGATCCGACCATGACGATCGACCCTGACTTGGTGGCTGTGCAATGGCGCAAGAAGGCCCTCACGGTCAGAAAGGTGGCCGTGAGGTTGGAGGCCAGGGTGGCGTTCCAGCGGTCCAGGTCGAGGTTCCAGAGCGGAAGGTCCTCGTTCGGCCAGACACCGGCGTTGGCGATGCAGATATCGAGGGTTCCCAGCTGGCTGACCGCTCGCGGGATCAGCGCATCGACTGCTGCCTCGTCGCGTAGGTCGGCGTCGAGGGCGATACCGCCCGCCTCCACCGCCAGGGCTTTGGCCGCGTCTCCTGACGTCCTGTAGTGAACTGCGACCCTTGCGCCATCGGCTGCGAAGGCTCTCACGATGGCCTGCCCGATGCCGCCGGCGCCCCCCGTTACCAGTACGCCCTTACCTGTGAGCCCTGTTTCCATCGGGCGAGCGTAGCTGACCCTCTCGTTTCCTCCCCCTAAGGGGAGGTGCCGTAGAGCACGAAGTGCTCGTAGGCGGAGGGGCTTCCTATTTCCAGCTCTCGCGCAGCAGCCCCGCTCGCCGCCGTCGGCACCATCTGTCGCGCAGAAGCCCCCTTTCGCCCCGCTGCTTTCGTCACCTTCCTTGCCCGGAGGGGAGAAACCGCGATGGTGCGGGGCCCTTCCCTAAGGTGCCGCTCCCGAGGAGGACGAGTAGATGACAAGCCCACGCCTCGCACTGGTGTCGCTGGCACTGTTGGCGACTGTGATCGCGGCGGCATGCGGTGACTCGGCCGAGACTTCGACCGTCGCCACCGAAGCTCCCACTACGACGGCTGCAGGCTCAACTGCGCCAGCCACGACCAGCCAGGGGACCGGTGCCACGACTGCCTCCGGCGCAGTCGACATCACGAATGCCGTGTTCACCGAGCGCGATGCCGACTGCGCCGCCTACGACAACGCCCTGGTGTCTGATGTGAACGACATCAGCCGGGCCATGATGTTCGCCGGCAATGTCGTGATCACGGCCGGAGACGCTGCCTGCACCCTGGTGTCGAACAACATCCCCAACCACGACTTCAACGATGATTCGGCTCGGTTCGCCAACGCCGTGGCCGAGGTTCAGCAGAGCTTCTCGATCCCCCGGAGCCCGCAGCTGGCCGGCTCGTCCACTGCGTTGAGCCAGCGCCTCTACAACGCGGTGATGCTCAACGGGGTGCCGGTGGATCTGCTGTCGGCCGGGTGTTATCGCCCCAACGACCAGATGGCCGACGCCGATGGCAACGTTGCAATCGGATGCTCCGAGAATGACCTCTGGCTTCTTGACCCGCTGGGGACAGAGTCCAAGTTCGGAGCAGACGAGCACAACGCCCACACCCAACCCGATGGCTCATATCACTATCACGGCAATCCCAACGCCCTGTTCGACGACTCTCCCGGCCCCGAGGGGTCGCCGGTCATCGGCTTCGCCGCCGACGGTTTCCCGATCTACGGCAGCTACTTCGTTGCCCCCGACACCGGCGAGTTGCGTGCCGCGGTGTCCGGCTACACCCTTAAGCCAGGCGCTCGTCCAGAGAGCGACACAGACCCGGGCGGCGCCTACGACGGCCTGTACGTCGACGACTGGGCGTTCACCGACTCCGGCGACCTCGACGAGTGCAACGGCATGACCGTCGACCGCCAGTACGGCTATTACGTCACCGATTCCTACCCGTGGATCATCGCCTGCCACTCGGGAACTCCCGACAACTCCTTCGCCAAGAGGCGCTAGGCGCTTCCTCCCTCGCGCAGCGGGGGAGGCCAGGAGGGGCACAAACCCGTTCGGGTATGCGACCCTCCCGTTTCCTCCCCCTTAGGGGGAGGAGCCGTAGAGCACGAAGTGCTCGTAGGCGGAGGGGGCTTCCTGTTTCCAGCTCCCGCGCCCAAGCCCCCCTCGCCGCCTACGGCCACCGCCCCCCTAGGAATGACGGCCACTCTCTCGTCTCCTCCCCCTTAGGGGGAGGTGCCGTAGAGCACGAAGTGCTCGTAGGCGGAGGGGGCTTCCTGTTTCCAGCTCCCGCGCCCAAGCCCCCCTCGCCGCCTTCGGCGGCACTCCCCCCTAAAGGGGGAGAGACCGAAGCCCTAACCTCGCTCCACTAACCCGAGGAGAGAATGAAACTGCCAGACAAGGTCAAAGACATGCTGGACGGCCCCAACTTCGCCCATGTCGCCACGGTCAACGAAGATGGCTCGCCGCAGAACACGATGGTGTGGATCGACCGCGACGGCGACCTCATAACCTTCAACACCGCCGAGGGCCGCGTCAAGACCGACAACATGCGCCGGGAGCCACGGGTCTCGATCTCCATGTACGACGACGACAAGCCCTATATCAACGCCGCCATCATGGGCCGCGTGGTAAAGATGACTCACGACCAGGCCGACGACCACATCAATGCCCTGGGTGTCAAGTACACCGGAAAGCCCTACCAGGGCTGGCAGCCCGGCATGGTCAGGGTCAAGGTCTACGTCGAGGCCGACTCCATCGGCGGCTACGTGAGGGACTCTCACTGACCAACCGCGCCGCCATCGTCCTGGCCGCTTTGGCCTCGGCCTACGTAGCGGCGCAGATGCTGGCCGACATCACCAGTCTCAAGATCACCGAGGTGGCCGGGTTCTCGATGGATGCCGGGACGCTGGTATACCCGTTCACCTTCACGCTGCGCGACCTCATCCATAAGACGGCCGGCGTGCGGGTGGCACGGTGGCTCATCGTCATCGCTGCCGCCATCAACTTGTTCATGGCCGGGCTGTTCTGGCTGGTAGACCAGCTGCCACTGGCGGCAGACGGTGGGCTGCCGACTGAGCTCTTCGGCGATGTCTTGGCTCCCGTGTGGCGCATCGTGTTCGCCTCCATCATCGCCGAGGTCATCGCCGAGCTCATCGACACAGAGGTCTATCGCGCCTGGGTGGCGCGGATGGGTGAGAGCCGCCAGTGGGGTCGTGTTCTGGTCTCCAACAGCGTCGCCATCCCAATCGACTCCGCCATCTTCGTTGCCATCGCCTTCGTCGGCGTGCTGCCCGGCGCAGACGTATGGGAGATCTTCGCCACCAACATTGTGGTCAAGGTGGCGGTGACGTTGCTTTCTATCCCACTGATCTATCTCGTCAAGCCGCAGCCGTTGGTCGAAGCTGCTGTAAGCGCAGGTCCCTAGGTTGGGTTCATGAACGATCACGACCTGTGGGCGGCAGTTGACGGTCTCATCGAGGAAGCTCTGCTCGATGATGAGCCGGTCTTGCAGGAGGTCCTGGAGCGCGGGCGCCAGGCCAACCTGCCCCAGATCCAGGTGTCGGCACCGCAGGCCAAGCTGCTCTACCTGTTGGCGAGGGCCATCGGTGCCGAGCGCATCCTCGAGGTGGGAACGCTGGCCGGCTACAGCGGTATCTGGCTGGCGCGAGCGCTGCCTCCTGATGGCCGGCTGGTGACCATCGAGGTCAATCCGAAAAACGCGGCGGTCGCATCAGCCAACTTCGTGTCAGCGGGCGTCGCCGACAAAGTGCTGCTGCGTACTGGGGCCGCCCTCGATGTGTTGCCCGAGATCGAAGCGGAGGCACTAGGTCCGTTCGACCTCACGTTTATCGATGCCGACAAGCCGAACAACTCGAACTACCTGGAGTGGGCCACCAAGCTGTCGCGGCCGGGCGGCGTGATCGTGCTCGACAACGTGGTTCGCGGCGGTGCGGTGCTCGATCGAGAGGTGGATGCCAACGCAGCCGGGGCTCACGATGCCCTCGCATGGCTCGGCGATCAGCCCGACCTCGACTCCACCGTGATACAGACCGTTGGCGGCAAGGGCTACGACGGATTCGCCATCTCCGTAGTGGGCTGATCGTCCTCGATCACGATGTCGTGGCGATGGTTGCAGTCTTCGCACGCGAACGGAACAACGTCGCCGACCTGGAACTCGCCTTCGTCCAGGGGCAGCCGGTGGGCGACGCCGCCGCACTCAACGCAATCGAGGGTCAAGGGGAGGTCCATGCCGTCACCGTACCGAGCGTTGCGCGGTCTCGTATATGAAAGCGAAGTCGGTGTGGCCGGCGGTTGCCAGCCATCCCAGCCTGCCGAGCTCAGCAACGAGCTCGTCCGGCCACCAGAAACGCTTTACCAGCGTCCACTGTGAACCGTCGCGGAGCCTGCGTCGCCTCGTCTCCGGCCCAACCGCCTCGCTGTCGCGTTCGCCTGCCGCTTCCGGCCAGTCGCCGGGCCCCGAGGCATTGGCGTAGTCAGGATGGGCGTTGTCGACGAAGTAGACACGGCCGCCAGGAGCCAGAGCTCGGTCCACCAGACTCCAGAATCCTTCCCATCGTGCCGTCGGGACATGGGTCAGCCAGAAGCCGAAGAAGATGGCGTCGTAGCGGACGTTGGGTTCCCAGGCGAAGATGTCGGTCGCGATCGTCTCAACCACGTCGTGTTTCTCGGACAGCAAGGCCAGCATCTCGGGGGCAGCATCCAACGCGGTGACCTGATCAGCCGCTAGAAGCAGCTCGCCGGTCCAGCTGCCTGAGCCGGCAGCGATCTCCAGCACGCTTCCAGTCGGCGGGTCGACAGCCAGCCAGGCCCGAACCGCTGCGTCGTCGGCGTCCCAGCGCTGCAGGAATTCGGCGGTGATGTCTGGGCGGTCTTCCAACCAGTTGTTGTACTCGGCGGCCCGAGCCCGGTAGTAGCCGATCTGGGCCGCGACCAACTCGTCTATGTCCATGGAGAACATTGTGCCAAAGGGAATCACGGACCGCGGGCCGGTGTTGGTGAGGCCATGACCGACTACGACGCCGAGCGTTCCCAAAAAGACGAGTTCTTCAAGCTGAGTCACCAATCGCCGCTGCCCCACGAGCTGCAGCACGACTTCGGTGGCCTGGCCTACTTTCCTGCGGACGAGTCGATGGTGTTCACGGTGACACCGGAACCCGGCGACGACGCCGAACTGACCATCGACACCTCCGACGGCCAACAGCGGGTGTACAAGCGAGCTGCCATAGCCTCGTTCGAGGTGGCAGGAGAAGCTGTCAGCCTGGCCCTCTACGACTCGGGGCACCCGGGCTACTTCCTGCCGTTCCGCGACTCCACCTCGGGCAAGGCGACCTACGGGGCCGGCCGCTACCTCGACATCGAGTCCAACAAGGACGGGACCGTCACCATCGACTTCAATCTGGCCTACAACCCGTTCTGCGCCTACAACGACGCCTACTCGTGCCCGCTGCCGCCGGTCGAGAACTGGCTGCAGGTTCCCGTCGAGGCCGGTGAGAAGGACTTCGTCAAGGCCTAGCCGCAGAGGTCGAACTCGAATCGAAGTACGTCGTTAGAGGCCTCGATGGCGCCCCTCTCCGCCGCGGTGAGTTCCGTCTGCGGGTTAGCGGCGTAGGCAGTTGCCCATCCCGCCAAGACCCTCAACCGATCGCCTGGGCAAGGTCGGCGATGAGGTCGTCGACGTGCTCGATCCCAACCGAGAGGCGAACCAGGTCGTCGGGCACCGCGTTGGACGTGCCGGCGACCGATAGGTGCGTCATGACTGCCGGCACCTCGATCAGCGACTCCACCCCACCCAGGCTCTCCGCCAGGAAGAAGAGCCTCGTTGCCGCAGCGATGGCGTTGGCTGCTTCGATGCCGCTCTTGGGCCGGAACGAGACCATCCCCCCGTACTTCCCGCCCATCTGGTCAGCGGCCAGCTCGTGCTGGGGGTGCGACGCCAGGCCGGGGAAGAAGACCTCCTCGACCTCACTGTGGCTGCTCAGGTATTCGGCGATCGCCAAGGCGTTGGCACAGTGAGCTTCCATGCGCACTGCCAGCGTCTTCAGGCCGCGCAGTACCAGGTAGGAATCGAAAGGTCCCGGCACCGGACCCGCGGTGTTCTGCAGGTAGCGCAGGCGCTCGATCAGCTCAGCATCGTTGGCCATGACGGCGCCGCCGACTACATCGGAATGCCCGCCGAGGTACTTCGTCGTCGAGTGCATGACCAGATCGCATCCCAGCTCGAGGGGTCGCTGCAAATAGGGGGTAGCGAAGGTGTTGTCGACGCACACCATCGCCCCGACGGCATGGGCCACCTCGTTGACCATCGCCAGGTCGACCACCCGCAGCATGGGGTTGGTTGGGGTCTCGACCCACACCAGCTTGGTGGCCTCAGTCATGACGGCCTCGAGCGCAGCCCGATCTGTCATGTCGGCGACCGCGACCTCGATCCCGGACTGGGCCGCGACGTTGTAGAAGAACCGATGGGTGCCGCCGTAGGCGTCGTCGGGAATGACCACGCCATCGCCGGGGGAGAGCAGCCACGCGATGAGAGCAGTCGCGGCCATGCCTGAGGATGCGGCGACAGACCCCCCGTCTTGACCGGCACCCTCCAACGACGCTAAGGCCGCCTCGAGGGCATGGCGGGTCGGGTTGTCGGTGCGGGAGTACTCGTAGCCCTTGTGCTGGCCCGGCCGGTCCTGGGCGTATGTCGACGTGGCGTAGATCGGCACGGTGACGGCGCCGGTAGTTGGGTCCGGCTCCTGGCCGGCGTGGATCGCCCTGGTCTCGAATCGATCATCCGTCAAAGCCGTGCTCCTTCATCCAGTCGTCGTTGAAGATCTTGGAGAGGTAGTTGCGCCCGCCGTCGGGGAGTACGACCACCACCAGTTCGTCCGACTCGGCCGCAACGCGCAGAGCTCCAACCGCCGCCATCCCGCAGGACCCGCCGACGAGTAGCGCTTCCTCGGTTGCCAACCTCCTGGTCATGGACATGGCCTCGGCATCGCTCACCTTCTCCCAGCGGTCGACAGAGTCACGATCGAACGTCTCCGGCCAGAAGTCCTCGCCCACCCCCTCTATCAGGTAGGTGTCAACGTCTTCTTCCGAGTCCGCCGTATAGATGGACCCGATCGGATCCACCCCGACGATGCTCACCGTCGGATCCTGTTCCTTGATGAACCTCGCCATGCCGCTGATGGTCCCTCCTGTGCCGACGCCGACCACAAGATGGCGGAGCCGGCCATCTGTCTGTCGCCATACCTCGGGTCCGGTCGTGTCGTAGTGGGTCTGCGGATTGGCCGGGTTGCTGTATTGGTCCGGACGGAAGGATCCCGGTGTCTCCTCGGTGAGGCGCTGCGCTACCGAGTAGTAGGACCTTGGGTCTTCGGGCTCGACATCGGTCGGGCACACCACCACCTCGGCTCCGTATGCCCGCAAAAGGTCCTGCTTCTCCTTGGACTGCTTGTCTGCCATGACGCAGATGAGCCGGTAGCCCCGTAGCCGCGCTGCGATGGCGAGGCCGACGCCGGTGTTGCCGCTGGTCGGCTCGACGATGGTGCCACCGGGGGACAGCAGCCCTTCGCGCTCGGCCTTGAGGATCATGGGGAGCCCGATGCGGTCCTTGATGGAGCCGCCAGGGTTCAGATACTCGATCTTGGCGACCAGGTTTCCCGGGGGATGGAGTCGAGAGAGGCGGACGAGCGGAGTATTTCCGATGGCGCCGGTGATGTTGTCGAGAACCTCCACCAGGACAAGGCTAGGTGTCCCCTTGTGTTGCGTGGCGGCAGAGGTATATTACATCCATACCCCACCCCCGGTGGGGTGGGCACGAGGAGAAGCCATGATGAAGGAAGAGCACAAACGGTCTGCGTTGAACCGCCTGAAGACCGTGCGCGGCCATCTGGATGGCGTCGTGGAGATGGTGGAGCAAGAGCGCTACTGCCCCGATGTCATGAAACAGGTGTCGGCCGTCCAGGGGTCGTTGGAGAAGGTCAACCGCGTGCTGCTACAGAACCATGTCGAGACCTGCGTGCTCGAAGCTGTCGCCGAGGGCCGTTCTGCGGAGATCGTCGACGAGCTGATGGAAACACTCAAATACACACCCGCCGTGACGGGTCCGTCCAAGGAGTCCAATTGACAGAAGCAGCATTCTCAGTTCCTGAGGTCCACTGCGGCCACTGCAAGTCCTCGATCGAAGGCGCGGTTGGCGCTCTCGACGGGGTTACCGCCGTCGAGGTGAAGATCGATGAGCACGTTGTCGACGTGTCCTTCGATGAGTCGACACTGGCCGACGACGCCATCGTTGGCGCCATCGAAGAGCAGGGCTACTCCGTAGCTAGATGACAGAATCCGTCCGCTTCGATGTCGAGGGCATGACCTGCGCCTCTTGCTCGCTGCGGGTGGAGCGCGTCCTCAGTCGCCAAGAGGGTGTGGTGTCGGCGGCCGTCAACCTCGCCGGCCAAGAAGCCCGCATCGAGGTCGAGCCCGGCGTCGACGTGGCGCAGCTCGAGGCGGCAGTGCACAAGATCGGCTACGAGATCACCGAGATCTCCGCCGACGAGCACATCGCAGTCGGAGCCCGGTACGTGGACGAGGCTAAGTACCAGCGGCGCAACTTCCTGGCGGCGGCTGTGTTCACGCTGCCGCTCTTCCTCATCTCCATGTTGAGCAGCGGATTCGAGGCCCTGCAGTGGGCCCTCGCCACGCCGGTGGTGTTCTGGTTCGGCAGGCAGTTCCACATAGCCGCCGCCAAGAGGGTCCGCAGCTTCACCGCCAACATGGACACGCTCATTTCACTCGGCACGCTCACCGCTTACTTCTATTCGGTGTGGGCGATGTTCTCAGATGAGCCGGTGTTCTTCGAGACGGCGGCGGTCATCGTTGCCCTGATCTCCCTTGGCAGGTTATTCGAGGCAAGGGCCAAGCGCCAGGCGACAAGCGCCATCACCTCGCTGCTCGAGCTTGGTGCCACCGAGGCCGTCGTGATGCGCGATGGCGGCGAGGTCACCGTCCCCGTCGAAGACGTGGTTCCCGGCGATGTCATGGTGGTGCGTCCCGGCGGCAAGGTCCCCACAGACGGGACGATCGTCGACGGCGTCTCCGCGTTCGACGAGTCGATGCTGACCGGTGAGTCGATACCCGTCGACAAGGTGCCGGGCGACGAGGTGTTCGGCGCCACCATCAATCAGCACGGCCGCGTCCTCGTCACAGCGGAGGCGGTTGGCGCGGACACTGCCCTCGCCCACATCGTGCGCCTGGTCGAGACGGCACAGGCTTCACGCGCCCCTGTGCAACGGCTCGCCGACCGCGTCGCCGGGATCTTCGTTCCGGTTGTCCTCACCATCGCCGTGGTAACCCTGGTTGGTTGGCTGGTCTCCGGTGCCGATGTCTCCGATGCGATGCGCAATGCCACTGCCGTCCTCATCATCGCCTGCCCGTGTGCTCTTGGCCTCGCCACACCCGCAGCGATCATGGTGGGTTCTGGCCGCGGCGCCGAGCTCGGCGTGCTCTTCAAGGACGCCGAGGTCTTCGAGAGGTCGCGGTCCGTCGACACGGTTCTCTTCGACAAGACGGGGACTCTCACCAGGGGCGTCATGACCTTGGCGTCCGTTGACAGCGATGAGCCGGAGTTCCTTCGCCGGGTTGCTTCCGTCGAGGTCGCCAGCGAGCACCCGGTCGCCAGGGCCGTGGCGCTCGGGGCTGAGGAGCGCGGTGTCGAGCTGGTGGCTGTGGGCGACTTCAGCGCGCTACCCGGGCTCGGCGTGCGGGCTACGGTCGAAGACGTCGAGGTAACCGCCGGCAAGGCCAAACTGATGGCAGAAGCCGGCCTGGCAATCCCCGACCGCTTCACAGATGCCCTCGCCGATATGGAGCGCCGCGGCGAGACTGCCTTTCTTGCCGGTTGGGACGGCGTGGTCAAAGGCGCCCTCTCGGTCTCGGACACGGTGCGGCCAACGGCCCGGCTTGCCGTCGAGAGTGTCGGCGAACTCGGCGCGACCGCGGCGATGATCACTGGAGACAACCGGCGCACGGCGGAGGCCATTGCCGCTGCGACCGGGATCGAACGAATCATCGCAGAAGTTCTTCCAGGAGAGAAGGCACAGGAGGTGGATCGCCTGCAGGCTGCCGGGGAGAGAGTCGCCTTCGTCGGCGACGGCGTCAACGACGCTCCTGCCCTTACCGCCGCCGACGTAGGGATCGCCATCGGAACGGGCACCGACGTTGCCATCGAGGCGGGTTCGGTCGTTCTTGTCGGTGGTGACCCACAGCTGGTGCCAACCGCCCTCGAACTAGCGCGCGCCACCTTCGGGACGATCCGTCAGAACCTCTTCTGGGCTTTCTTCTACAACGCCGCGGCCATTCCGTTGGCGGCTGCCGGGCTGCTCAATCCGATGGTGGCGGCAGGAGCCATGGCGTTCTCGTCGGTGTCTGTGGTTGGCAACAGCCTTCGGTTGCGCCGCTTCAGTCCTCGAAACTCCGGCGCTTCTGCCTGAACCAGCGTGGTAGCCGTCTCCCGGGGACCGGCTCGTTGTTTACCCCTGGGGCGAACCACTGCTTCGGCCTGTCGAGGGCAATCCACATAGCCAGCACCATGACCGCGAAGCCGACGACGATCAGAACGAGACCGATGACCTTCTGGCTCGGAGGGGAGAACGAGAGCCAGACGGCTCCATAGACGATGGCGGCTGCTGAGCCCAGGAACATGGGGGGTAACAAGATGACTTTGAGGGCGAAGATGGACCTCGACCACGGTGGACGGGAGCGGTGAAAAGCCAACTCTGAAACGGGTTCGTCGGGCAGTGGCTCGGTCATCGGGCCAAGATACCTACCCCGATGGGTCACTGCCGGGAGTTGGCTACTCTCGCGTCATGGACCCTGTGCACCGGTTCTCGAGACCGGCACTCCGCAGACCGCGTGCGATCATCGCCTTCGAGGGGTGGAGCGACGCCTGCGATGCCGCAAGCGGCGTTGCTTCCTATCTAGTCAACCAGCTCGATGTCGAACCGTTCGCGGCCATCGACCCCGAGGAGTTCTTCGACTTCCAGTCGCGGCGTCCCGTCATCGATGTTGACTCCGGCGGCACCCGCTCGTTGAGCTGGCCGACGACGCAGTTCTTCGGGCTCGAGAGGCCCGAATGGTCGCAGGATCTGGTCGTGGTTCTCGGGGAGGAGCCGAACCTGCGATGGAAGACCTTCTCTCGAGAGCTCATGCGGATTCTCGAAGAGTCCGGTGTCGAGCAGGTGATAACCCTCGGTGCCTTCATCGGCCAGGTCGCCCACACCATGCCCGTTCCCATCATCGGCGTTGCTACCGACCCCGGTCTGGTCGAGGCGCACGGCCTTATGACCTCGAACTACGAGGGACCGACGAGCCTCCTCAGCGTCATCCTCGAGGCCTGTCGCGAGCAGGGGATGTCGGCGATCAGCCTGTGGGCGGCCGTGCCGCACTACCTGGCCGCCAACGCCAACCCGCGGGTCATGCTCGCTCTTCTCGACAAGGCCTCCGAGCTACTCGATGTGGACGTTGACACCGCCGAGCTGCGCCAGGTCGCCCTCGAGTTCGACGAGAAGGTCGGCGAGGCGATGGAGACCTCGGACGATCTAACCAGCTACGTAGCTCGCCTCGAGGAGAAGTCGGGGGAGTTCGCCGGCGAAGAAGTGAGCGAACAGCTGATCACCGACATCGAGAGCTTCTTGCGCGACCAGAGCTAGGCCCTACAGCAGGTCGATCAGAGTCTTGCCTAGACGGTGGTACTGGTCGGCAGTGTTGTAGGCAGACTGCGCGGAGATGCGTAGCAGGCGCTGCGGCCAGTGTGGCCACGGCGCGATGGGCACCTCGAATCCTGCAGCGAACAGCTCTCCCTGGAGGGGGTCGCGATCGGTCACCAGAGCGTCTGTGGCGTCCGGAAGTGGCAAAGAAGCCATCGATCCCAGCATGTCGTCAGGAGCTGGGGGCTGGATGTTGATGGCTTTGACCAACTCGTCTCTGGCCGACAGCGCCAAGTCGTGGTTGGCAGCCATCAGACCATCCCACCCGTCGGCATGGACACCACCCATGAAGTCGATAGCGGCCGGCACTGCCAGCGCAGCGCTGGGGTCGGTGGTTCCGACCCAATCGAAGAGCAATCGGAACCTGTTCTTGTCGGTACGTGGAGAGTTGGCGCCGCGTGAAATGACGAGGGGCACGATCTCGGCTTGGCGGTCTGCCCTGACGTGGAGGAAGCCGGCGCCTTTGGGGGCGCACATCCACTTATGGCAATTGCCGGCGTAGTAGGCCGCCCCGATGGAGTCGATACCGAGCGACACCATCCCCGGAGCATGGGCACCGTCAACCAAGGAATCGACCCCACGAGCTGCAAGCTCGGCAACGATCTGGGCCAGTGGGAGGACGAGGGCCGTTGGGCTGGTGACATGGTCGAGCAAGGCGAGGCGCGTCCTGGGCGTCACCCTTTCGAGAATGGCTGTCACCACATCGTCGGGTCCGGACAGGGGAAACGGCACCTCGGCGACGACGACGGATGCTCCCCAGCGAGCTGCCACGTAGTCGAGCGCATTGCGACAGGCGTTGTAGGCATGATCCGTGATCAGCAGCTCGTCTCCCGGCTCGAACGTCAGCGACCGCAGGACGGCGTTGACTCCGGTGGTGGCGTTGGCGACGAGGCCTAGGTCGGCGGCGGAGCATCCCAAGAAGTCCCCAAGGCGCTCCGTGGCCGAGTCCAGCAGCGCCTCTCTCTCCCGCTGCATGAAGCGAACCGGTTCGGCTTCCATCTGCTTGCGGATCTCCGCCTGAGCCTCGAGGACGGGGACGGGGACGGCGCCGAACGATCCGTGGTTCAGGAAGTCGACTTCGGGGTCGAGAGTCCAGCTCATCCGGTCACTGGATCATGCCGGCGAGGGCCTCGAACAATCGCTCGATGTCGGCAGGTTCGTTGTGGAGGTGGGGAGCTATCCGGATGGAGTCGCCGCGGATGCTGACGTAGATGCCGTCGGCGGCGAGCCGCTTGGCGAGATCACCGGCAGGTCCTCCCGGCACCCGAACACCCATCAGGTTGGGACCGCGCCGAGCCGCCGGGATCGGAAGCAGCCCAAGATCAGTGGCCGCCGTCTCCGCCGCTGCTGTGAGTTGGGAGACGGCCGCGGCTACGGTCGGAATCTCCCAGGCCAGGATCTGCGTCAGAGCCGCCGTTGCCATAGGCACCAGCACGAAGTTGGAACGCTCGCCGACATCGAAGCGCCGTGCTCCCGGCTGATAGTCAGACTTGTAGTCGACGAGGCCACCAAAGTCCTCGCTGCCCTCTCTTGTGATCCAGTTGTGCTCGAGCGGCATGCCGAGGCGTTGCTCCTCTGCCACCCACATGTAGCCGAGCGAGTACGGCCCCAGCAGTGTCTTGTAACCGCCTCCGATGACGTAGTCCGGCTGCACCGTGGTGATGTCGAACGGCAGGGCGCCGAGGGATTGGGTGGCGTCGACGACGAATTTGGCGCCTACCGCCCGCGCCGCGGCTCCGACCGCGGCGACATCGACGAGGCTGCCGTCGGTCCAGTGGATGTTCGGGGTGGCAACGACGGCCGTTCGTTCGTCGATGGCTTCGAGTATCGCCGCGGTCCAGTCGAAGTTTGCCGGCCGGGGCACGGTGATCATCTCTGCCCCCGCCGCCTCGGCTGTCACCTGCCACGGATAGACGTTTGACGGGAACTGTTCGGCGAGCACGATTACTCGATCGCCAGTGGAGAGCCTGGTGTTGGCTGCGGCAATACCGACCCCGTAGCTCACCGCCGGGATAAGAGCGACACCGTCGCGGTCACCGCCGACGACCGACGCGAACAGACCTCGGAGGTGTTCGCTGGCAGTGAAGAAGTCCGGGGGACTGACCTCCCACGGGTACGACTTTTGCCGAACGGCCTGCAGCCCCGCCTCGGTCACAGACCGCAGTTGCGGGGACATGTAGGCACAGTTGAGGTAGCTGACCCCGTCCGGGATGTCGAAGAGGTGGCGCTGGCTGTCTATTGCCAGACCTCTAGTTACTTACGCTTGTGCCGGTTGGCGCGCAGGCGCTTCCGGTACTTGTGCTTGCTCATCTTCTTGCGGCGCTTCTTGACGAGCGAACCCATGTGTTCCCTTCGAGAATCGGGACATAGCTTGGCGTCAAACGGTCCATGACCCAAACGCTCCTGGTAATCTCAGGGCTTCATGGGACCAGTGATCGGTATTACAACGCGGGTTCGTCGGGTCGAGAGTTCGGCTGGAACGAGCCCGACTCACACGCTCAACGACGCCTACACGAAGGCCGTCCAGCGCGCCGGAGGCCATGCCCTGCTGTTCGTCTCCCAGGATCCGGCGACGGCGCCCGGCATGCTCGATCGGGTCGACGGATTGATCCTGTCCGGCGGCGGTGACATTCATCCGGCCACCTACGACGGCCCCGACCATGACACCGTGTACGGCCTCGAGCCAGATCGTGACACTTTCGAGTTCGCCATCATTCGCGAAGCGATGGCGAGACGGATGCCGACGCTCGCCATCTGTCGAGGCGTCCAGGTGCTCAATGTCGCTCTTGGCGGCACGCTGCACGTCGACATTCAGCATGGCATCGACGGCGCTCACGACCACTTCCTCTCCGGTGACCCCGTCTATGAGACGCCCGTGACCGTCAGCCTCGAGGCAGACAGCAAGCTGGCCGGAATGTGCGACGCAACCTTGGCCGGCGTCAACTCGATACACCACCAATCGGTCAAGGATCTCGGCGATGGCCTGCGGCCTGTCGCGACGAGCACCGATGGGGTGATCGAAGCAGTCGAGCACGAGGACCCCGAATGGCCGCTGCTCGGCGTGCAGTGGCACCCCGAGTTCCTCTCGGAGAAGGCCGACCCCTTCGCGCTCGCCATGTTCGAGGCGCTGATCGCCTCGGCCAGCGGTTAGCTACGCCAGTCCGCTGCCGGCGACCGTGGGGCGAAGGATGACCCCTTCATCGGCGAGTGCCTCGCCGAGGGCTTCTTCGATCGCAGAGGCGGTTTCCCCTGTCGCCAGCGCCAGCATCGAGGGTCCAGCCCCCGACCACGAGGCATGAAGGGCTCCGGCCCTGAGGGCTACTTCGACGAGGGTCGTCGTCAGCGGCGACAGAGCGGAGCGCGGTCCCTCGTGGAGCTCGTCGCCGATGGCTGCGGCCAGAGCATCGGCGTCGCCGGTGCGCAACCCCTCGATGAGGAAGGCGGCCCTGGCGGCGCTGCGGGCGGCCGCGGCGTGCGGCAGCATCGCCGGCAGCGCATCGCGCGCTTCGGCCGTTGCCAGCGTCTGGTTGGGTACGGCAACGATGGGAATGAGGGTTGGCGCCATGGTCAGGCGGCGCGGCCCGCTGGGAGCGACCGCGACCAGTCCCCCGTAGACGGCAGCCGCCGCGTTGTCAGGATGGCCTTCTATCGCAGACGCTGCCTTGAAGATCGCTGACAGGTCGGGCTCTTGCTCAGTGGAGCGCACTGCAGCCGCCGCTGTCGCCACGGCCAGGGCGGCGCTGGAGCCGAGGCCGCGGCCGATGGGAATGTCGCTCTCGATGGTCACCGAGAACGGTCCTGCCGATTCGACTAATGCGGTGACGTCCTTGACGATGGCCTCGGCCTCGCGGGAGACCGACCAATCCGAAGCCGGCTCCAGGGTCACTCGGCACCGGACCTCAAGAGCCAGTGCCAAGAAATCGAATCCCGGACCGAGGTTGGCTGAGGAGGCAGGAGCGGTGGCGCTGGCTCTCATTGCGGTGGATTGGGCTCGATGAACACGTTGGCGGCGTTCGGAACGACCTCACGGATGGCAGCCTCGATGTCGTGGATCGAGGACTCGATCTGATCGCCGCTGAGGCCGTCCTCGAAGTCGATGTCCATCGTGACCAGGATCCGATCGGCGCCCGTATGCATCGTCAGCAGCCTGCCGATGGAGGAGACAGTCCCGACGCCAAGAGCTGCCGCCCGAATGGCGGAGCGGTTCTCGCGACTTGCCGCCTCTCCGACAAGCATCGACTTGGTCTCAAAGGCAAGTAGCCAGGCGGTTGCAGCAAGGAGCACCGCGATGACCATCGATGCCACCGCATCCCAGCGACCGTCGCCCGTGACGTGGGCGGTGATGACGCCGGCGGCGGCGAGGCTGACGCCCAATGTCGCTGCCGTGTCTTCGAAGAGCACGACCAGCAGCGCCGGGTCTTTGGCGTCGCGGATGGCTCGCATCACCGACTTACCGCCCCGTCGGCGGTTGAACTCCTTGAGGGCGGGTCGGAAGGCTATGCCGTACTCGAAGGCGCCGGCAAGACCGAGGACGATCAAGTTGAGCGCCAAATCCTGCGGCTCCTCGGGGTGATAGAAGTGATCCCAGCCACTGATGAACGAAACGGCGGCACCACCGACGAAGAGGAAGACGGCCACCATGAACGACCAGAAGAACACCTCTTTGCCTCGCCCGAAGGGATGTCGGGTGTCCGCCGCGTAGCGGGATACCGCGGTGCCACGGAGCAGGAAGAGCTGGTTGCCGGTGTCTGCGACCGAGTGGACGGCCTCCGACAACATGGCGCTTGACCCGGAGATGGCAGCCGCCACGAACTTGATCACGGCGATGATGGCGTTGGCAACGAGTGCCAGCAGTACGAGGGTCCGGGATTCGGAAGACATTGGGGGCGAGTCTACGACTCGCCGGTTTGGGCTATGAGCTTTGGGCTGTGGGCAAGGGGACCCTTCCCCGCTCCCGAGCGAGACGGATCCCAGAGCCCAGGGCAGGCAACCGAACGTCGCCCAGCGCCGTCGACCGGCCTCGATAGTCTCGACTTATGGCCTTCGCGATCGAGACTCGGGGACTCACCAAGCACTACGGGAAGGCCCGCGGCATCGTCGAAGTCGACCTGGCGGTGAAAGAGGGCGAGGTCTTTGGCTTCCTCGGGCCCAACGGCGCCGGCAAGAGCACGACGATCCGCTTGCTGCTCGATCTCATCCGCCCCACCGAGGGCACGGCAACCGTCCTCGGCATGGATTCGCAGGCAGATTCTGTCGGGGTCAATCGTCGTGTCGGGTTCCTGCCCGGAGATGTCCGCCTGTATGACAGCCTGACCGGTCGCGAGATGCTCACCTTCTTCGGTCACCTGCGTGGCATGACCGACTGGCCACACGCCCGCGCTGTTGCCGAGCGTTTCGAGCTCGATCTCGACATCAAGGTCGGCTCGTATTCATCGGGCAACTACCAGAAACTCGGCCTTGTCCAGGCCTTCATGCACCAACCGGACCTGTTGATACTTGACGAGCCAACGAGTGCCCTCGACCCGTTGGTGCAGCAGGAGTTCTACCGCCTGGTCGACGAGACCAAGGCCGAAGGCAAGACGGTGTTCCTGTCATCGCACGTTCTGCCCGAGGTGGAACGCATCGCCGACCGCGTCGGCATCATCCGCGACGGTCGCCTCGTCGTTGTCGAGGAGGTAGAGGCCCTGAGGGCCCGCGCCCTGCGCCGCATGGAGATCCAGTTCGCAGCTCCGGTGCCAGAGGGCTCCTTTGATGGGCTGCCGAGCGTGCGGGAGGCTCGATATCACGACAACTCGGTCGAGCTGATGATCGAAGGCCCCGTTGACGCAGTTGTCAAGGCGGCCGCTGGCTACGAGGTGCACAACGTCATCTCTCACGAGGCCGACCTGGAGGAGATCTTCCTCGATATGTACCGGGGGGAGATCTGATGCTGCACTCGATCGCCGGCAAGACCATCTTCGACTCCCGCCGCTCGATGATCGGCTGGATGATCGGAACGGCCGCAGCGGCCGGCCTCGTCATCGCTATCTACCCCATAATCCGCGATACCCCCGAGATCATCGATCTGCTCGAGAGCTACCCCGAGGCCATGCTCGAGCTCTTCGGCATCGACGACATCAACACATACACCAGCCCTCCTGGATTCCTCGAGACGCAGCTGTTCTCGACCTACGTCCCGCTCATCTTCCTCATCTTCGCCATCGGCCGCGGCGTCGCGGTGTTGGCGGGTGAGGAGCGGGACCGCACACTCGACGTCTTGCTGGCCAACCCGGTGCCTCGAGAGAGGGTGATCCTGGAGAAGGCCGGCGCTATCGCCGCGCTGATATCGGTGTTGGGTCTTGTCATTCTCGTGGTGGTGTTGTCCGGCTCCCTGCTCTACGACGGATGGCCGAGCGTGGCCAACCTCATCTCGGCGGTCATCTCCGCCATCCTGATGGGGCTCACCTACGGGTTATTGGCGCTGGCGGCCGGGGCGGTTTCGGGCCGCCGCGGCATGGCGATGGGCATCGCTTCCGGGCTGGCGGTGGCGACCTACATCATCAATGGGCTGGCGCCGCTAGTGGACGGGCTCGAGTGGGCAGTGCGACTGTCGCCCTTTCACTACTACCTGGACCACAACCCGCTCCAGAACGGTTTCCATGTCGGCAACGCCGCGGTCCTCGCCGGGCTGTGCGTTGTCTTCCTTGGCGTCGCTGTGTGGGGCTTCCGACGCCGTGACGTAGGCGTCGCCCGCTCCTAGCATCGCCCTCTGTGAATCTCGAGCAGCTCAACCAATTCGGCGCCGCCCATTTGCCCGGCCTCATTGGCGTTGACTTCACCGGCATCGAGCCAGGTGAGCTAACCGCCGAGCTGCAGATCCGCGATGAGCTGCTTGCCCCCAACGGCTACCTGCATGCGGCAACCGTGGTGGCTCTCGCCGACACTTGTTGCGGCTACGGGACGGTGGCCAACCTCCCGCAAGGGGCGAGCGGCTTCACAACCATCGAGCTCAAGACCAACTTCGTGCGTACGGCCACTTCGGGTCGCATCCGGTGTGTCGCCGAACTCATTCACGATGGCCGCACCACCCAGCTGTGGCGAGCCGAGGTGACGAGGGTCGAGGACGACCGAGCCATCGCTCACTTCACCTGTACCCAGATGGTGCTCTACCCCCAGTAGAGCGATCGTTAGATGTTGCGTGGCTCGTCTTCGGTGACGGTGCCGCCCAGAGACACCTCGGAGTCCGACCATCGCAGGTTGATAGCGCACGGCTGCTCGACTTCTTCACCCTGGTAGATGAGCTGCTCTCCATGGTGCTGACCCTGTGCGACCCGGATCGCAGCCAGGGCTGTGGCGGCGCTGCCGGTGGCGGGGTCCTCGTCGACGCCCATCGCTGGGGCGAAGAATCGAGCCCGCAGGGCTTCGGCTCCAGGGGCGACCATGTACACCTGGGCGCCTGAAGCAGCGACGGCGTCCATGTCGGGATCTGCGGCGGCGACGGCATCAACATCGTCGTACTCGAACACCAGGTAGGGGAGAGGCAGCTCGACCAGGTAGGCGCGGTGCGGCAACGGCAACGAGAAGGCGGCCGCCTGCGACTCATCGGCCGTCGAGACCTTTCCTGGTTGTTCGAATCTCACCCAGGAAACGCCGTTCTCGATGAGGTAATCGACATCGCCGACCTGGATGGTCATGGTCCCGGTGGCGCCATCTTCGCCGTCACCGAGCACCCAGGCCGAGCCAACGATGGGGTGACCGGCGAACGGCATCTCGGCGGCCGGCGTGAAGATGCGAACCTGATCGGACTCGAAGAACACGGTCTCGGAGTAGCCAAGCTGCGTGGCGATGCGTTGCATGGCTGCCGTGTCGAGGCCGGTCGGGTCTTCGACGACGCCGAGATGATTGCCTCCATCGTGGTCTCTGGTGAAAACGCGCAGGACACGAACGCCGGTCATGGGAGCAACGCTACCTTCAGCACGTGGAAATCTTCGACGTCGATCTCCTCTTCAAGCAGGCCGTGCTGGCGCTTGGCGCCGCCCTCGTCCTCGGTAACGGCTACGCCATGTACCAGGACCGCAGGGGCCGCAAGCCAAAGGGAGCAGACGGCGAGATGCGCAAGGGCAGGGCGTGGTTCCTGATGGCAGTCGGCATCATCATCGGCGCCTGGGGCCTAGCCAGCCTGGTCAGCTAGTCCTCCCCCTTCAGGGGCAGGTGGCCGAGCGCCGCGAGGTAGCAGATAGCACCGGCTGAAGGCCGGTGCCTCCGAGGCGACGACCGGCCCGAGTAGGGCCGGTAAGGAGCCGAGACAGCCGAAGGCGGCACACGACAGGGGGTCGACCTGTGGGCGATCGTTTTCGCCGAATCGTCACGAGATCCGCAAACGAGGGCCGTCGGTCGACGAGGGGGGGTAATCTCGGGCCGAACCGCGGATGTAGTTCAATGGCAGAACACGAGCTTCCCAAGCTCGATACGGGGGTTCGATTCCCCTCATCCGCTCCAGCGGTCAGGCCCGGGATCCCTTGAGGCGGTGGCGGAGGAGGGTGGCGACGAGCCCAGGCCGCGTCCACTTGCCGGAGGCGAGGACCGTCCCATCCTTGCTCCTGAGGATCGGGACTCTTTCGTCGTAGATGCGCAGTAGCTCCTCGTCGGAGTCGACGTCGAGCTCTTCGATCTCGAGGCGCAGCCGCTTAGAGAGGCGCGACAATATCGCACTGGCCTCGTCGCACAGCGGGCAATCGTCGCGGGTGATGAATTCCAGTTTCACTCCTGTAGGGTCGCGCCGATGCGGCCCTTCACCTCCATCGTGATGATCGTGCTCCTGGTAGTCATTCTGGGCGCCTTCGGAGTGTGGCTGCTCACTTCGGGGATTTGATCACTACCGAGGTGCCGGCGGCCAGCGCCAGGTCGTCGTCCGCCCGTCCTTCGCGTACGGCGAGGGCGATCTGCCCGTAAGAGTCGATATGGATGAGGGCCTCGCCCGGCTCGACTTCGCCGTAGGACGCCACCCAGGCCAAGTTGTATGAGGTGACGCCAATGGCCACGTCAATCGTGCTTCCTGTGTCGAGACCGATCTCGGACATGTCCTGTGGCGTGATATTCGTCTGGCAGTTGCCGTAGGTGTCCACCCACAGGACCTGGCCGGCGAGCTGGCCGTCCTCGTGGTCGACGAGGGGCAGCAGTAGGGGTGTTGACGAGCTCGGGTCGAGCTCGGTTCCGAGATCGCCGATGGCGACCTCTCCGGCAGCCAGCAGGGCGGCAGCCGGGGCGAAGACATCTCGGCCATCGAAGGTCAGCCCGTCGCGGGGCAACTGGTATTGCGGATCCTCGATGGCGACGATGCGCTCGGCTCCGCCCATCATTGCGACCGCGGGAGCAAGCAGTCCGTTGTCGGGACCGACGAACTCCCCCCACGCCGTTGCCACCGCGATGGCGCGCCTGGAAGTACCAACTCCCGGATCAACAACGGCCATTGCCACTCCTTCGGGGAGGTATTGGACTGCCCTCACCAGGGTGAGAGCACCTGCTTGGATGTCGCCCCGCGGCACTTGGTGGGTGATGTCGACGATGCGCGACTCGGGCGAAATGCGGGTGAAGACCGCGTGTACTACGCCGACGAACTCGTCGGCGAGTCCGAAGTCAGAGAGAAAGCTGATGGGGCGCGTCACCTCGGCGAGCCTACCGGGCACTCGTAGGATGAGTTCATGGGCATAGAGGACATCCATGCTGCGGTGATCGACGACGTTGTCCGCCGCGGCGGGGTGGTCATGCTGGTCGGAGCGCCTGACACGGGCAAGACATCGTTGGCTCGGGCCATCCTTGCCGAGGCATTAGCTGCTCGGCGCAGCGCTGCCTTCGTCGATGCTGATGTTGGACAAACCACGGTGGGTCCGCCGACCTGCGTGGGTCTCAAATACGTCACGACTCAGGCCCACCTCGATGAGATCGGCCGGGCCGACGCCATCCGGTTCGTTGGTGCAGTGTCGCCAGACGGACTTCTGCTGCCGCAGGTCGTCGCCACCTCGGCCCTCGTGGAGCGGGCGCGACGCGACGTCGACCTTGTCGTCGTGGACACCACCGGATCCATCTCTGGGGTGAACGGCCAGACGCTCAAGTACTTCAAGGTTGAATCATGCCGTCCCGACGTGGTGGTTGCACTGCAGCGGGGAGGAGAGATGGAGCCCATCGTCGGCATGCTCAATCGTTTCTTCGACGCCAGGGTCGTAACCATCGGTGTCGACCCGATGGTGACGCCCGTGTCGGTGGAGGAGAGGCAGGCTCATCGGGCCAAGAGGCTTGCCGAAGCTCTGACAGAGCCGCTGTCGCGGTGGCGCGTCCGGCCGACTGTGTTCGCCCCGACCCTGCCAGCCGGACTTGACATCAAGCGGCTTGATCGGATGCTGGTCGGCCTTCATGACGGACTCGGTGAATGTCGCGGTCTAGGTGTTCTGGCCTCCGAGGACGACACCCTGCTCGTTGCCACCAATCGGGGCGAGGACATGCAGGGACTGCGGCTGGGCTCGACGCGAGTCGACCTCGACACGTTCGAGACTGAGCAGGTACGCCTGCGCGAGGTGATGTTCGGCCTGCTGTGATTATCCGCGACGCCACCATCGACGATCTCGATCGAATCAACTAGCTCTCCAACACGACCATCGTCGACAGCCAGGTGTCGTTCGATGTCGAGCCGTGGGATATGGAGCGGCGGCGCCGGTGGTGGGACTCCCGTAAACCTGACTGGTGTGCCTCATTGCAGTTGTCGGGGACGAGGTCATCGGCGTTTCGTACTCGAGTTGGTGGAAGTCCAAAAAGGCATACCGGGCGACGATGGAAGCAAAAGGAGCTCCGAGCTGTCTCACGCGATCTGCTGGGGGGGACCGGTGACCTGGATTCGGCCGATGAGTTGCAGCTGCAGCTACTCGCCTAGAGGCTGAGCGCGATCGCTTCCTGAGCGACACCCAGCCGTCTCACATGGCGGGGGCCCAGACCGGCCAGGGTGGCGGCGTCGACCCCAAGATCGTTCACGACATGAACCGCCGGATGGATGCCGCGCCCAATCTAGATGGGGTCAACGCGGAGATCGCACGACTGCGTCGTCGGCTTACCCATCTGGAAGGCTCCTAGGGAGCGCTCGACCCTTCCGCAGACCGTTCGCTACTCGCCGCTCAAGCCGCCGATGTCGACGTTGTAGGCGTCGTAAACCAGATCGGCACCCCGCTGTCGGTGTTCGAACAGGCGTGCCAGAACCGCGAGGACGACCGCCCGGACGTCGGATATGTTGTCAGCACTGGCGTGACTAATGGTGTCCTTGGCTAGGTCGACTGTCTCACAGATCTCGGCGTGATCCGCCAGAACAACGTCCACGTCGGACACCAGCCGCGGAGCTTCTTCGATGATCTGGGCCAGCAACCCGTCGTCGGACTCCGTGACGCCTATGTGATCTACGAGAGCCTTGCTCAGGTCCTCGAGATCCACGTCGACCTGCTTCAGCCACACATCGTTTCCCTTGGCGGGCGAGGCGACAGCGAGCTCCAGTCGGCGCGCGGCCTCACCGAGCGTGTATCGGATGCGGCCGGCTGCGCCGAGGGTTGTGTAATCAACCATGAACCTCTCCTTTCGCGCACACCTTGCGTTATCGAGGGTCATCGTCGCCAGAGTCCTAGGGCCTTAGGCAGTCCCGAGAGCTATCTCCACCCAGTGGGCCACGGCCAGCAGCTCCTCGTCGCCTGCCTCCATGCCGGCCAATTGAACGCCGATCGGCATTCCCGACACCGTCC
Organism: uncultured Acidimicrobiia bacterium; assembly: GCA_964195995.1. Classification (GTDB taxonomy): domain Bacteria; phylum Actinomycetota; class Acidimicrobiia; order Spongiisociales; family JAOTWH01; genus CAXMQS01. The sequence continues at coordinate 78,913 of CAXMQS010000031.1, read as the reverse complement.
CCGCGGGGATGGAAACGGCAGGCAGGTAGGCGTGGGTCCAGGGAAGCCCCATGGCCGGATCGCCGATGGAATCGAGCCCGAGTGGCGCCGGTCCCGTGGTGGCAGGACTAACCCAGGCGTCTGCCCCCGACGATTCGAGTGCAGCTTCGAGGGCTGCCCGCAGCTGTGCCGCCGACTCGAGGCCGCGTTGGAAGGCCGTGACATCGAGCTCTGCTCCCTTGAGGTAGAGCCCCTTCGCCGCCTCGCCGTACCGGAACCCGAAGGCGTCGTACCAGCGCTGGTGGACCTGAGCGAATTGGTAAGCGATCAGGTTGTAATGGGTGCGATAGAGCTCCTCGAAGTCGTCGAGTGCGGGGATCCGAGCGATGGTGGCTCCGGCGGCGGATAGGTCTCGGAGCTGGATGTCGAAGGGCTCACGGGCCACTTCTTCAACGCGGCCCAGATATCGGCCGACGGGTACAGCGAGCGTTGGTGAGTCGACAGGCTCGACGAGCTGCCAATCGTCGAGCACTACTGAGGCCGCCAGCGCAGCGCCGGGGATGTCCTGGGTGAACAGCCCCAGCTGGTCCATTGCAGGGCTGAAAGGGATCATGCCGTTGAGCGCCACCCGACCGCGTGTTGGCTTGAACCCGACGACCCCGCAGTACGTGGCAGGGGTCAGCGTCGAGTCCACCGTTTGCGTGCCGATGGCCAGCGGCGTGTACCCAGCCGCAACGGCCGCTGCCGAACCGCTCGAGGATCCTCCGGGCGTCCGTGTTGGGTCATGGGGATTCGCCGTGGGGCCGGGCTCGGCGAATGCGAACTCGCACATCTCCGTCTTGCCGAGCACGAGGGCGCCCGCTTCCAGCAACCGGGAAACGACCGCCCCCTGCGAGCCGGCGAGGGTGATCGGGTCGAGCCGGGAGCCAGCCAGCGTTTCCATGCCGGTGACGTGGAACACATCCTTGATGCCAACAGGCACTCCGGTGAGTGGGCCGTCGGCCGCGGCCGCCATCTCCTCGCCTAGGCGCTCCCGCCTGTTGTCTTCGGGAAGCAGTGCGTGCACCGTCGGCTCGATAGTGTCGATCCTCGAGCACAGGCCGTCGAGGTAGGCGTCGCCAGGAAGGGCACCGCTGCGCAACGCCTCTACGGTTGGCGCGACTAGTGCGGGAGCTGTCAAGCTCTCCATGAGCGGACACTAGAGCACAAAGCTGCAACGCTTTGAGGAGCTGCGGGGTTCTTAGGGGTGATGGATCAAAAGAAGCTGGCAACAGATCTCGATGGGGCGTTCGAAGACCTCGTCGCCGAGTTCCGCGACGGGCTGTACTCGGGTGTGCGGCGGCTGGTACCGCAGTCGGTTGACGCAGAGGACATATGCGCCGACGCGTTTCTGCGGGCTTATCGGGCGCTGTCCGACATGGCTCCGGCGAGCATTCGCCGACTCGACCTGGCTCCTTGGTTGTGGACGATCGCCCTCAATCTCTCGCGCAACGCGGCCCGGCGACGGGCCCGCAAGCCGTGGGTGCGGCTCGACGCGGCGTGGGATGCCACCGCCGGCGGGGGCGGGCCGGAGTCGGTCACCCTCGATCGCTCTCATGTCGAGTCGCTCCTCGAGGAGCTGCCGCTCGGCCAGCGGACCGCAGTCGTCCTGCGGTACATCGTCGGGCTGGCCTACCCAGAGATCGCGGTGGCTACCGGGCGACCGGAGGGATCCATCAAAGCAGACGTCCACAGGGGCCTCGAGAGGCTCCGCAGATCGGAGGCATCATGAAAGAACTCGAAGCTCTCGCCACCAAAGCTCCGGCCAGCCTGACCCCTCAGGTTCTACTGGAGACGGGACTAGCCGACGGCTACGTCACCAAGCCGGGCCCCGCCCAAGGGATGTTCGTTGCCTTCAATGAGCGCGGCATCTCTGCCATCCAGCTCGGTACCGACGCCAAGGACTTCGAGGAGTGGTTCCACGGTGCGATGGGTCGTCCCACCTTCGCCGTCGATGCCATGCCGACGACCCTGGAGCGGCGCTTCGACGCCGCGATGGCCAATGGGCGCGTCGGAACCCTGCCTATCGACTGGTCGTCGATGTCTGAGTTCCAGCAGCTGGTGTTGCGCAAGACAGCCGAGATCCTTCCAGGTCAGGTGCGCCCTTACTCGTGGGTGGCCCGCGAGATCGGACGTCCTAAGGCGGCGCGGGCGGTGGGGACAGCGTTGGCTCGCAATCCGGTTCCCGTGGTCCTGCCGTGCCATCGGGTTGTCCGCAACGACGGCCACATCGGCAACTATGCGTTCGGGCCGGAGGTCAAGCGGTCCATCCTCGAAGATGAGGGGATGGACGTCGCTGAGTTCGAGGCCTTGGCCGATCGCGGCATCCGTCTCACCGGCAGCGACACGACCAAGATCTACTGCAACCCAACTTGCTCCGACGCTCGCCGGACCATGGAGAAGCACATGGTCGAGTTCCACAGCCCTGAGGACGCCCACCAGGCCGGCTACCGCCCCTGCAAGCACTGCCGCCCGGCAGCGGCGTAGCGGCAGGCCTCAACCCCGGTAATAATCCCAGACGATGCCGTCGAACTGTTCCCACAGCTCCGTCTTCTTCACTCCCAGGATCCTCGCCAGGCGGCCATCCCCGAGGCCGATGGCGAGCTTCTGACCGAGGATGCGCTGCAGCTCATCGGGATGCTGCTCGCGGAGGTAGCGGGCCAGCCAGTACCCCCGAGCGTAGAACTTGACCAGCTCGCTGTCGGTGAGCCGAGGCAGTCGGCGGTACGACCGGACGGGCGCCGTGGTCGCACCGAGCAGCTCGATGGTCTGGGGCTTGACGGTGTCGAAGCCGAAGAAGCGGTCGACTGTGAGCATGGCGATGCCCTCGTTGAGCCACGCCGGCAGTGGCCGGACGGTGGCGTAGGCATGGACCAACTCGTGACAGGTGATCGAGCGGACGCGATCGTTGATGTCGTCAAGGTGCACGAAGAGCTTTTCTCCGATGCGAATGTCGGCATCCTTGAGAAGTCGTGGCGGCTTGATGAGGACGGCAGGCGGCTGCGATCGCAGGGTGATGCCACCAACCAGCTTCCATAGGCGATCGCCATAGCCGGCGATCCTCTTGCGGAAGAGGGGGAACAGCACCCTTTGCACTCGGGGGAGCCCCTCTCGGTAGCCGTCCATCCAGTCGGTCCACACGACCACCTTGGCTCGCCGCGGCGGCCGGAAGGGCCACAGCTCACGTATCACCGGCACGCTGTCCTCGATGGCGCCGCGGATCACTTCGGCGCCGGCTTCTTCTGCGGGTGCGTAGACGAGTTTGAAGCCGTCGACAATCATCGAGCGATCGTATCCATTGCGGCTTGGTCTCTGGCGCCGTGTTTCTAGTCTCAGCCCATATTCAGAGGGAGAGAATCTTGACGTTCGACGAGTTGCTGCTGTTTGTCCACATCGTCTTCGCGATCGCCTGGGTTGGGGGCTCTATGTCACTCTCCTTCAACGGCATGAGGGTGATGGGCGCCAACGACGCCCCTGCGAGGATGCACTTCTTGAGGCAGGCCGAGTTCATGACCAGAGTCTTCAGCGTCACGGGAGTAGTGGTGGCCGCGGTTGGCATCTGGATGGTCATCCGCCACGACGTCTATGGCTTCGACCAGTTCTGGATCTCCTTCGCCCTCACGGCTGTCATCATTTCGGCGCTGCTCGCCATGTTCTTTTTCGCCCCGCAGATCCGCAATGCCCTGGCCGTTGGCGAGAAGGATGGCGCCGACAGCCCTGCCTTCGAGGCCCTCGGCAGGCGCCTCGGGCAGGTGTCCACCTTCGACCTAGTCCTGTTGTTGGCCGTCGTGTGGATGATGGTGGTCAAGCCGGGGCTCTAGCCCGGTGCCGTCACCCTGCGGTAGAGCAGTAGGAATGGGTATGTGAAGATCAAGGGGAAGATCAGCCAGATCGGTCTGGTTAGCCACCATTCCGTGGTCGGCTCCGCCGGCGGCACATAGGTGAACAAGACATAGGCGAGGGCGACCACGATGGCCATGCCGGTTGAGTGGAAGAGATAGAGCGGCATCGAATTGCCGTTGACCCAAGAGAACGCCCGCTTCCAGCGTTGGCTGGTCTGCAGCCGGTGGAGGGCCCAGTCTCGTAGGACCATGACGAGGCCGACCTGGAGCAGGATCAGGGCGACGATGGCCAAGGTCGGCGGCCCCATGTTGGAGAACCGCTCGCCGGGAACTCCAACCACCGATCGCGGGTAGAAGCCCATGTTGGTAAGGGCGATGAGGGAGAACATGCCACCCCACAGGAACATCCATCCAACGCGTTTCGGAGCCGCAACCAGTCTGTCGTAGAAGAAACCGAATTGGTGAGCGAGTCCCCAGATCACGAGGAAGTTCAGCCATGCCGCCCACGCCTGACCATGGCTGAAGCGGAGGACGTCGAACACCGCGGCCAGGCCAAGTAGCCACACGATCACTATCTCTCCCCATCGCCAGTGGGCTCGAACTGCCAGCGGGGTGATGGCGACCAGCACGAGGTAAACGATCATGAACCACAGCGGTGACAGGATCAGGATCACAGCTGGCCAGATCCATTCAGGTTCGAGGGTCTGTTGCACGATGAATCCGATAGCGACCCACCCGGCGATCAGAGCCAAGGATGGAGGCGCCAGCCGTTTCGTTCTCTTAGCCAGGAACTGGCGCGAGCGGCCCTTCTCGTAATCGTCGAACGCCAGGCGGTGGGTGTAGCCGCCGACGAAGAAGAAGACCGGCATCACCTGGAGCAGCCACGTGATCGCCCACATGCCTTTGGTGAATCCGATGGGATTTGATGGTGAAACGGTGTCGGCGGAGACCTCGAGGATCGTGAACACCCAATGCCACAGGACGACGATGACCAGGGAAAACGCTCGCAGGAAATCGACGTAGTCGTCTCGGGTCTTCGTGCCCGCGGCTTCAGCCGTCGGCGTGGTCACGACCCGACGATAGAGGTCAGCGTGCCTGGCGGGCGCGCATCTGCGGAAGCCCCCTCCGCCTCCGCGCCCTGCGGGCGCTCCGGCACCTCCCCCTAGAGGGGAGGAACACGTCTCTCCCCCCGTAGGGGGGAGTACCGGCGCAGCCGGGGAGGGGGCTTCCTGGCGGGCGCGCATCTGAGGAAGCCCCCTCTGCCCCCACGCCCTGCGGGCGCTCCGGCACCTCCCCCTAGAGGGGAGAAAACTCACGTCTCTCCCCCCGTAGGGGGGAGTACCGGCGCAGCCGGGGAGGGGGGCTTCCTGGCGGGCGCGCATCTGAGGAAGCCCCCTCCGCCTCCACGCCCTGCGGGCGCTCCGGCACCTCCCCCTAGAGGGGAGGAAACGGACATCGCTCACGAGAAGGGCAGTAAGGCCCTACTGCTCGTTGGGGGACACCCACACCCTGGAGCTGATGACTCCACTGCGCGCTGGCATTGCTTACGGCGTTGCCGTAGCGGTTCTCGCCGTGCTGCCCATGGCCTCAGCAGCCGCCACCGTGTCTGGCGAAAGCGGCAAGGTCGTCTGCGTCTTTGGTCCGGACCACGACACGGAGATCTCCGTCCTCGACCCTGATGGCACCAACGAGGTTCAGCTCACCGACGACTCAACCGCCGACACCGATCCGGCGTGGTCCCCAGACGGCCGGACCATCGCTTTCACATCGACGCGCGATGGAGACAACGCGGTTTACCTCATGGACGCAGGCGGCTCCAACCAACGTAGGCTGACCGCCGGTGCCGATCCCGCTTGGTTCCCCGACGGAACTCAGATCGCCTACGAGGGCAGCGCCGAGTTGCGGGACTCGGATCATCAGATGTACGGCCAAACCTTCTTCCAAGACCTCTTCGTTGTCGACGTTGCTACCGGAGTATCCCAGCGTCTCACCAACGCTGCCGGCGAGTCGGGCTGGGACGTGGAGTGGGTCCGCTCTATCACGTACGCGGACCCGGCGTTGTCGCCGGACGGACAGCAACTGGCCTACATCCGTCATGTCGGAGGACCCACGCCAACAGCCAGTTCGTTCGGATTCTCCGTCCATGTAGTAGCGCTGGGCGATCCCGACCAGACCGTCGCCGGTCCGTTCCCAGGGCTGCGGGACCCAGACTGGTCACCCGACGGGCGGTCGATCGTCGTGCTGACCGGTAGCCCGCTCTTTGGACCCACATCCAACAGGTTGCTGCTCATTGACCCAACGTCAGGCTCTTCCGACGAGCTTCCGGTGGTGGTCGAGGAAGAGTTCGAGTCTCCGCTGCACGCTTCGTGGGCTCCCGACGGCGAGCAACTTCTCGTCACCACCGGGACGCCATTCCGGCCGCCTCGCTTGTTTCGCATGAGGGCTGACGGGCTCTTCAGGTGGTTGGTGAAGAGCGAGTGCGGAGAGGGAGCCTGGCAGCCGATGAACCCGTACCCGATGGGCCTCGTGGACCAGGCGAGTGGGCTGTGGCACCTCCGTGACGAGGCGGGGCGGGTGAACTCGTTCTACTTCGGCGATCCGGGTGACTATCCCTTCATGGGGGATTGGGACTGTGACGGGGTCGACGCTCCTGGGCTCTTCCGGCAATCAGATGGGTACGTGTACCTGCGTAACTCGAACACCCAGGGCGTCGCCGACCGCTCGTTCTTCTTCGGCAATCCTGGCGACATGCCGATCGCAGGGGACTTCAACAACGACGGTTGCGACACCGTCTCTGTCTACCGGCCCTCTGAGTCGCGAGTGTTCATCGTCAATGAGCTCGGCGAAGCTGGAGCTGGTCTCGGCGCCGCCGAGGCGGACTACTACTTCGGCAACCCTGGCGACATCGCATTCGCCGGCGACTTCGACGGCGACGGCACCGACACGATCGGCCTGCACCGCCCAGGGACCGGGCTGGTCTACTACAGGAACTCACACTCCCCGGGGACGGCAGACAGCCAGTTCCTCTTCGGCGACGCCGGTGACCGGTTCGTCGCCTTCGACTGGAACGGCGACGGCACCGACACCCCCGCCGTGTTCCGGCCCGGCAACACCACCCACTACTTCCGGTTCAGCAACACCCAGGGGGCAGCGGACGCCCAATACATCTGGGGTGAGTCCAATTGGTATCCGGTCACCGGAGACTTCAGGTAGGCGCCACGTCCCGCGTCCTGGTTCGCCGCAGGTTTGACGTTCAGCCCAGGATCGGTCGAATCTGAAGTTGAGATCAGACCGGGTGCAGTAGGAGAACGACTTGCGGAACTCTTCGAAGGTCGTCGGTAATAGCCCGACCGCAGGGACTCTCCCTCCGCCTTTCAGGGGGAGGTGGCCCGCAGGGGGGAGTACCAGCGAAGCCGGGGAGGGAGGCTTCCTGGCGAGCGCGCACCTAGGGAAGCCCCCTCCGCCTCCACGCCCACCGGGCGCTCCGGCACCTCCCCCTAGAGGGGAGGAAACCAACAAGCCCTCAGGAACACGTCTCTCCCCCCGTAGGGGGGAGTACCGGCGCAGCCGGGGAGGGGGGCTTCCTCGCGGGCGCGCACCTACGGAAGCCCCCTCCGCCTCCACACCCTGCGGGCGCTCCGGCACCTCCCCCTAGAGGGGAGGAGACGGACATCGCTCCCCCCGTAGGGGGGAGTACCGGTGAAGCCGGCCACGAAGAGGCATGAGGCCACGCCCCTGCCGAGGCTTCGACTCATTCCGGGTGACCCGCCGGTTTCGTTGGTCACGCCTCGCAGAACAGGACGTTCGGTAGGGTCTCCTCGTTCGACTCGGCAGGTGAGGAGATATGCGGCTACGCAACCGTGTGGCGATCGTGACCGGCGCCCAGCAGGGGATCGGCGAAGCCATTGCCAGGGCGTTTGCCAACGAGGGTGCGGCGGTCGTCGTCAACTTCCTCGACGACCGTGATCAGGCCGAGGCCCTTGTTGCGGAGATCGCAGGAGGCGGGGGCCGAGCTGTCGCGGCGCAGGCGGACGTCTCGGTCTATGACGATGTGGCGACGCTGGTCGAGGCCGCTGCATCGTTTGGTGGCGTCGACCTACTCGTGAACAACGCCGGCATCTTCCCGCGCTCGCCCTTCCTGGAACTGAGCGAGGAGGAGTGGGATTCGGTGCTCGACATCAATCTGAAGGGCGCATTCCTGTGCACGCAGGCCGCCGCCACGGACATGGTGGCGAGATCGGCCCCCGGTGCAGTCATCAACATGTCCTCGGCAATCGCCACCATGGGTTCGCGAAAGGGAGTGCATTACACGGCCAGCAAGAGTGGTCTGGCCGGTCTCACCAGGGCCACAGCCCTGGCGCTCGCTCCGCATTCGATCCGTGTCAACGCGATTGCTGCGGGTATGACTGACACCGCGCAGCCGCGAGAGGGTCTGACCGAGGAGGAGATCGCAAATATCGTCGCAGCGTTTCCACTCGGGCGGCTCGTCCGCCCCGATGAGATCGCTGATGCGGCGGTATTCCTGGCCAGCGACGAGTCGAGGCAGATCACCGGGCAGACGATTCACGTGAACGGCGGAGCGGTGATGCCGTAGCACCACACCTCGAGTTGGTGGCATGTTCAAGCGCCACGCGAGCCGGCAACCGATCTGTCCGGCCCGGCAACACCACGCACTACTTCCGGTTCAGCAACACCCAGGGGGCAGCGGACGCCCAATACATCTGGGGTGGGTCTAACTGGTATCCGGTCACCGGCGACTTCGGGTAGGCGCCACGTCCCGGGTCCTGGTTCGCCGCAGCGTTGACCTTCAGCCCAGGATCGGTCGAAATGGCGTTGGGTCATCGACGATCGTGCGCGTTGTCGCCGAGTCGATGAGAGATAGCGCCGATTCGACGACTTCCTGCTGACGCTGCCGGTTGCCAACCGGTCCCAGCGGTCTCCCCATTGGGTGGTTGGTGATCACAACCCTGGGAAGCAGCATCTCATCGACGATGTGGCGGAACGCCCGCACGTAGACGGCAGTGGTGGCGATCCCGGCCTCTTCTATGGCTCTACCGACGTGCCCGACCGACACGTGACACACAGGTCACAACGGGATCAGCAAGGCCACATCGACGTCGGCATCTCTCAGCATCGCGGTCCACTCCGGACTGGTCTCCTTCTGCAGCCGCCGTTGCGCAGCGGCGCCTACGAAGGAGTAGGCCTCGTGGTGAAGCTCCCCGATGACGCCCGCGTCGTCGAGGTCGCGCAGGATGTCGATGGGGAGCGCCACGTTGTGGTCGAGGGCGACAGAGGTGACGTCGTAGCCGCCGTGGCGCACAGTCAGCTCGTGGCCGCCGGCGTTCACTGATAACCGGGACAGGTCGGGCGCAACCTTGAGGAAGTCGTTGATGCGGTTCTCCGCCTCCTGTTGGGTCATGCCGACTACGCCGAAGGGTTCGGGGTCTTGTGTGAAGTGGCCGCTCGACGTCAACAGCGCAACTCGGCTCTCCGCCAGTGGTTTGGCTGGTGTGGTGAATGGGCCTTCTTCATACACCCAGGTGCGCCTGGCGTCGGGGGCGGGCGTATAGGCGCGGGCCTGCCAGTCGACGACATGATCGATGATGTCGTCGAGCTGCCCCTTGTCGTAACTGTCACCGACGTGATCGAGGAGGCCCTCGAAGAACTCGGCGGCTTCCTCGTCGGAGAGCGCTTTGAGGAACTTGAAGTTGAGGTCAGACCGGGTGCCGTAAGCGAACGACTTGCGGAACTCCTCGAAGGTTTCGTCGGTCATAGCCCGAGGCTAGAGACCTGGGCCGGTTAGCTCAGCCCTCGGGAGTCCTGTTTCAGGGCCGTGTCGACTCCGACCGCCGAGGCGAATGCCAGGAGGCGCAATGGCCCGGACAACCCTGGCTGGATATCCAGCAAGTAGTCGTCGGCTGTCGTGAACAGGGTCTTGGCAACGCCCTCGAAGGTCTTGGTGATGCGGCCGACTTCGCTTCCCGTTGCGTCAACGATGGCGAAATTCCACGCCCGCCAGTTCTCGGCCTGGATCTCACCGAGATCGCCGCCGCCGGAGTCGACGAGACCGAAGCGGATCTTGCCGAAAACGTTCTTCTGAACGATGCTTCCTGCCCCCTGACCGTTCCCGTCGTAGACCTCGACGCGAGACTTGACGAACTTGGCGGGACGGACCAGTTCGAGAACCTTGGAGCCGTCGGCGTCGTACACGGCCAGCTTGTGGGTCATGAACTGGTCGAGCGACGAGACGAACCGAGCCACCTTCTTCAGCTTCGACTGACCCTCTTGGCGGATGGCACCGATCTCGGCGCCGTCCTCGTCTCTGATCATGTACTCGTTGGTGAGCTCCATGAGCTTGGCCTTCTGGTTGATGACAACCCGGTCGTGGTCCAGCAATGACATAGGGCCTCCTCGAATAGGAAGGTAGCTCCGCGGCGCTAGGTCCCAGGCACCACGGGTAGTCCCGCAGCCTTCCAGGCGCGGAAGCCGCCCTCGAGGTGGCCGGTGTTCTCGAAGCCCATGCGCACGAGGTTGGCCGCTGCCAGAGCGGACGAGAACCCGTCGTTGCACATGATGATGTGGCGCATCGATCTGTCGGCAACCTCCGGGTCGCGGCTCTCTGCCGCTGGGTCGACACGCCACTCGAGGACAGTCCGATGGTGCAACACTGACCCAGGGACGATGCCCTCGCTCTCTCGATCGGCGACACAGCGGGTATCGATGAGGATCGCCCCCTCCGCCATGGCTGCCGCCGCGGCTTGCGGTGGCATCTCCTCGATGAACTCTCGGGCCTCGGCGATCAAGTCGGCAGCGGACATAACCATTCACCGAGCGTACCGGAGTCGGTCTTCTAGGGTGGTGCGACCACACAGGGAGACCAACATGACAACCAAGTTCCTCGACCGACCCGGCGGTCGTATCTCGTATGACGACTCGGGTGGCAACGGGCCGCTGGTGATCGCCGCCCCTGGAATGGGCGACCTCCGCGGCTCCTATCGCCACGTTGTGCCGCTACTAGTCGACGCCGGGTTCCGTGTGGTCACGATGGACCTGCGCGGCATCGGTGAGGGTTCGGTCGACTGGGACGACTACGCCGACGCCGCCATTGGTTCTGACTACTTGGCCATGGTGGACGAGTTGGCCGCCGGCCCCGCAGTCCTGGTTGGCAACTCGCTGTCGTGCTCCTCCGTCGTTATCGCGGCAACGGATTCCCCGGAGCGAGTCAAGGGCGTCGTGGCGATCGGACCGTTCGTGCGCAACGTTCCACAGAAGTGGTGGCAGAAGGCCGGGTTCCGGGCGACGCTGCTGCCGCCGTGGGGTCGAGGCGCCTGGGTGTCGTATTACCGCAAGAACATGTACCCCGGACCGAAGCCGTCGGATCACGTCGAGTACGTCGCCGCCCTCTCGAAGAACCTCGCCGAGCCCGGCCGTTTCAAGGCGTTCAGGGGACTGGCTTTCAACTCCCACGCCGAATCGGGACAACGCTTGACCAACGTGAAGCAGCCGGTGCTGGTGGTCATGGGAACCGCGGACCCCGACTTCCCCGACCCCACTGCCGAGGCCAACGAGCTCGGCGACATCCTCAACGCCGAAGTGCTGCTGACAGAGGGCTCAGGGCACTACCCGCAGGCAGACAACCCAGAGAAGGTTGCCCCTGCCGTCATCGAATTGGTGAAGCGGTCCTTCAGCTAGGTTGGCCCAACCTTGTGGGCACCAACATGACCGATCCTCGACCGGGCACGACATCGGGGTGGCGAGCCACCTGGCGCCGCATCTGGCAGCCACCGGCCCGGGCGCTGGAGCGTCGGAGTGTCGAGCGCCGGGTCCAATTCCTAGAGCTGTTCTTCGACCTGGTCTTCGTGGCGCTTGTGGCGCAGCTGGCTCATCGCCTCGCCGAGCACCCGTCGTGGAGTGGCATCGGATGGTTCGCCCTCATCTTCTTCGCAGTGTGGACTTCGTGGCTCAACGGTTCGATCTATCACGACGCCCACGGCACCGACGACCTGAGCATTCGCATCCTCACCTTCACCCAGATGGGGACGGTGGCAGTGATGGCCGCCTTCGTGGGAGACGTGCCGGGAGACGGGGCCGGAGGTTTCGCCATGGCATATGGCGTCAACAGCGCCATCCTCGCCGTCATGTGGTTCCGCACCGGGTACCACGACCCCGCTCATCGCCAGGCCTCGTATCCATATGCCGCGGCCTATGCGATGGCAGCGCTGGCGTTCGCCGCGAGTTCGTTCATGTCCGAACCGGGTATCTACTGGATGTGGGGCGTTGGGCTGGCGTTCGAGGTGCTGGCCGTGCTGCCTGTGCTGCGACGACGGGATCGCCGGGTGGAGGGAGCGTTGACCACGCCATCGCTGATCGAGCGTTTCGGCCTCTTCGTCATCATCGTTCTGGGTGAGGTGGTGGTGGGTTCAGTGAACGGCATGGCAGAGCAGGAGCCGGTGACGACGCAGGTGCTCACCGTCGGGGTTCTCGGCATCGTCATCGCTGTGGCTTTGTGGTGGGTCTACTTCGACCTCATCTCACACCGACCCGCTCGTGTCGGCCGCGTCCAGTTCCTTTGGGGTTACCTCCATCTGCCCTTGGTGATCGGCATCGGTGCCACGGGCGCCGCGGTCCTCGCCACCATCGAGCACGTCGGGGAACCGCTCATGGACTCCGTGCGCTGGCTCCTGGTCGGATCGGTGTCGCTGGCCCTGTTCTCTGTCGTGGCCATCGCGAGCACCCTTGTCCCTCGACCCGAGAGCCATCAGATCCAGCAGGCCGCGGTGCTCGCCACCTTGTTCAGCGCCTGCGCCATTCCGCTGGTGGGGTTGGTGTCATTCGGTGCCAATGGCACGCTGGCGCTGGTCGGCGCGCTGCTCTTCGCCCCCGTCGCCCTCGCCATCGTTGTGTGGGCCAAGAGTCTCAGAGCCGAGGATGTGGTGTCACTCGACGCCTAGCCGTGCGCTCAGCCCGTGTTGGACATGGAGCGGACCTTGGCGACAACCGCTCCGATGTTGAGGGTCCACCCAACCCCGAACGGTCGGTCCACGATGATCGCGCCATCTGGGTTCCACATGCTGGTCTTGATCTTGTCGACACTCGGCATCCGGAAGTCATAGGGGACGAAGCCACCGAGAGCACCGTGCCATGTCCGTTCTTCCTTTGGCAGGCGCAGCTCCTTGATCACGGCCGCGATTGCCAAAGCCGCGGCAAGGAGCTTGAAGAAGTTTCTGCTGCTGGACCGCTTACGTTTGCGTCGTCTCATGAGCCCAAGCTAGCGCCAGCTGCTCAAGGGCCCCGTGCCGTATAGGGGAGGTGGGACCGGAGGGGCTTCCTGTGCACAGCGTGCCTTAGAGTCGCGTTTCCTCCCCCCTAGGGGGAGGTGGCCCGAAGGGCCGGAGGGGGCTTCCTGTTCACAGCGTGCCTTAGAGTCGCGAGATGCCCCTAACCGCCTTCTCTGCCACCGCTGTCGTCACCGGGGACGGTCGATTGGGCGACACCCTGATCATCGATGACGACAAGGTCGTGGCCATCGGCGATGGCCTCGAGGCTGATCACAAGGTCGAGGTCGACGGCGTCATCACTCCCGGTCTTCGCGATGCTCACTTCCACCCCGCCACTTACACCGCCAGCCTGGTGCAACCGGCACTGAAGACGGCCACGGACTTCGCCGAGGTCGGAGAGCGGCTGCACGTCGCCATCGCTTCTCTCGACCCGGGCGTTCCGATCGTGGGGCTGCGCCTCGACGACGAGACGTTGGCCGAGGGGCGGCTGCCGACCCGTGCCGACCTCGACGCGCTGGTGAGTGACCGTCCTGTGTTGCTGCATCGCTACTGCGGCCATGTCGCCATCGCCAATACCGCAGCTCTCGACCTGGCGGGCATCGGGCCGGGCACCGCCGACCCCGTCGGCGGCTCGTTGGACCGAGACGCCGGCGCTCCCAATGGCATTCTCCGCGAGACCGCGGTGACGCTGGTGGCAGCGGCCTTGGCTCAGCAGCGAGGCTCGTCGATCACGCCGGACCAGCTGTCCGACGCCATGCGAGGTCTGGCATCTCTGGGCCTCACGTCTATCGGCGCCATTGTCGGCTGTGGCGATAGCACCTGGGCCGACCTCGGCGACGAGACGCAGTTGCTGGCCGACGCTGCTGTCGACATTCCCATCAAGCTCAATGTGTTCATCATCGCTCAGGACATCGAGCAGCTGGAAGCGGGGGCGAAGCGGGTCGTGGGAGGCAATGTTCGGTTCATCGGACTGAAGGCCTTCGGCGACGGCAGCCTCGGCGGGCACACCGCCGCCATGCACGAGCCGTTCTCAGATGTCGACACCGTGGGAACCCTGCGTCTCGATCACGAGTGGGCGGTTGGCCTGGCGCGCCAGGCGTTGCCGATGTCGGAGCGCATCGCCATCCACGCCATAGGAGATAGAGCCAACGCCGCCGTGCTCGATGTCTTCGATCAGCTCATCGCCGACGGTGCGGATCCCGCCCAGCTGCGAGTGGAGCACGCCTCGGTTCTTGGTCGCCCCGAGATCGCTCGCTTCGCCCACAGTGGAGTCACCGCCTCGGTGCAGCCGGCGTTCATGGCGTCGGAGACCGAGTGGCTGGAGGATCGCGTTGGGCCAGACCGCCTTCCGCTGACCTACCCGCTTCGCACCCTGGCCGATGTCGGCGTCCCGCTGGCGGGCGGCAGCGATTGCCCGGTGGAACCGCCCCACCCGTTGTGGGGAATGGCGGCAGCGCGCGATCGCTGCGGAATCGTGCCCGAGGAGTCGCTCACCTCCCTCGAGGCTCTGGCCTTGTTCACCTCAGGCGCGGCGGCGGCCATCGCCGAACCCGTTCCGCTGGCCGTTGGTAGTCCCGCCGACTTCATGGTGCTGGACCGCGATCCGCTGAAGGCCACGCCAGACGAGTTGCGAGCGACCAACGTGCTCGCCACCTATGTCGATGGCGCCCTGGTCGACGTGTCCTCGGTCGGTCAAGTGTGGCAGGGCTGACGATGACCCGCCTTCTCTACAGACTCGGTGCAATGGCGATCGTGGTGGTCGGAGTGGCCCTCTCGGCGGCGCTGGTAGGCAGTGCCGGAGCTGAGCAATGCCCAGACGACTTCACGCAGGCCCAAGTCGATGCCTCCGATTGCATCATCGGTGCCAACGTCGGACTCGGTCTGGTGTGGATCTTCGCCGTGCCCGCCGTCATGGCTGGGGCGCTACTGCTCGCGGCGCTCGTCTGGCGCCGAGGACTCGATGACGAGAAATCCTCCCCCTCCGGCGGGGGAGGATGACGGTCGTCTCCAGGCTTGCCTAGGCCGGATAGCCGACGCCGCCGGCGACCTTGGTTGTCACGTTCCACAGCGCCCGCTGGGCAGCGGGGTTGTCGAGGTGGTCCATCTGCGTCTCGTGGAGTGGTCCGGTCATCTTCTTGGGCTTGGAGGCGAAGAACTTGCCGTTCACCTCGGGACCGAAACGTGATGCCTCGAGGTAGCGACCGGCGCCGTCCTTGACCGCATGCGACATGCCGGGCACGATCTTGAAGAACGGGAGCATGATCCGCTTCATGAAGAACGGAGCATTGCGAACGGCGTTCGTGTCGGGAGTGCTACCAGGCGACACCGCGTTCACCGTCATCCCCTCTGGCAGCTTCCTTGCCAGCTCAGCTGCCCACCATGCCGCGAACATCTTGGCTGTGGCATACGTGTTATTCGCGTTGTAGCTGATCGGGGAGGTGGCGCGCATATAGGCCTCGATGGCAGGCTCGGGCTCTCCGCCGTAGCTTTCAGCAGCGAGTTTGTCGACGTCCACTGGGTTCATCATTGGGACGTCGCCGCGTGCGGCCTCGGAGCTCGCGATCACAATGCGGGCGCTGTCTGCGAGCAGGCTCGCCTCGAGCAACCTCATTGTGAGCAGGTGATGACCGATCAGGGTGGCTGCGATTGTCGACTCGATGCCGCCTGCAGTCGTGGAAGCCTCCTTGGTCGGAGCGATGCCGGCGTTGAGCAGCAGGAAGTCGATCTTCCCGCTGTCCTCGGCAAGCGACTTGGCGGCCGATGCGACGCTCTGATGATCGTCCAGGTCAAGCGTCAGCGGCTCGAAGATGTTGCTATCGGTGCGTGCCTGCAGTTTCCTGCGCGCCGTCTCGGCTTTGGCGTCTGTTCGTGCCGTGATGATCACTCGGGCGTAGCCCGCGTCGGCGAGTTGAGCGGCAGCCTCGAACCCGAGGCCAGAATTGGCTCCAGTGACGAGTGCGGTGCGGTCGGTGTTGTCGGGCATGGGATTCCCCTGTCTTTGTGGATGTGAGAGAGTCAGCGCCTTAGGAGGTTCGTCTATTTCATCTTTCGCGTTTCCGGAGTTCGTGTATGTTTGACCGGGTTCAACCCAGGGAGGAAGAATGCAAGTCAAGACTTCGATCGAGATCGCTGCCCCACCAGAAGCTGTGTGGGATCTGATGATGCAGCCCGCCCGTTACTCGGAGTTCGCGGAGCCGGCCGACGAGATGGTGGACATTGGCGATGGTGTCGTCAAGAAGGGCTATGTCTACAAAGAGCGGGGGGGCATTCCACCATTCAAGTCGGAGAGCACCTGGACTGTGACAACATTCGAGCCCAAGACCCGTCAGGTACATGACGGTGACGACGGCAAAGCGAAGATACGCCTCGATATGCAGATCGCGCACGCTGGCTCGGGAAGTCGCCTTTCGCAGTCGATCGACCTCAAGCCGGTGTGGTATCTCGCTCCCGTCATGGGCTTGATGTGGCCACTGATGATGCGCAAGCGAGCCCAGGAGGCGATGGACAAGACGGCCGCCAACGTGAAGAGGATCGTCGAAGCCGGCTAGTCCAGCAGGATCGACAGGCAGGTGAGTCCGCCGTCGGCAGCCTGGAACTGCGAGGTGTCAACGGCGATCACGTGGTAGCCGGCGCTCTCGAGGTCGGCGATCGTGCGGGGGGCGCTGGCAGTGACCATCACTCGTCCGTCCGCCAGCGGCAGTGCGCTGGCCAGGTGCTCTTCGCCGCGTGCTTTGGGGATCACGTGGTAGGCGTTGAACGCAGACTCGTCCACGTGCCTACGTGCCATGAGAACTGTCTCGTGATCTAGAGGCAGCACAGCCGACTTGAGGTGGAGGACGCCGGCGAGGTCGACCGGTGTCGCCGTGAGCCCTTGACCGTGAGCGATTGCCTTGAGCTGGCTGATGCCGTCCTCGTTGCTGCGCTCCGAGCGCCCGACGAACACGGCGTCGCCCATCCGCATGACGTCGCCGCCGTCGAGGGTGCCCGGCTCCTCGATGGCCACGACAGAGAGGTGTGACTCCAAAGCCTCTGCGACCGGCAGCACTTCTCCGCGCCGTGACGGGGCCCCGGGTCTGGTTAGTACGGCGGTATCACCGAGGACGACGGCGGCGTCCTCCACGAACGGGCAGTCGGGATGGCTCTCGTCCGTCGGCAGCATCTTGACTCTGTACCCGGCTTCCTCGAGCACAGCCCGATAGGTGTCGTGTTGGCGTCGCGCCTCGGCGACGTCGATGGCCGGTCGGTCACCGGCGACCAGTGCCTCCGTGAAGGAGTCGGGTACGGCACGCATCAGGGCAAGTCGCATGGTCCCATTATCGCATCCGCCCACCCTCACCGATCGAGGCGCGGCTCAGGGCCGGTTGTGGCAGGGCAAGCAAGGGTCTGTTGAGAGGTTCAAGGCCGGCAGCGCTGGCGATGATCTGGTTGGCGGCATAGAGGCCGGTGAGGTACGCATCCTCGAGGCCGACGATGTTGTGGTCGCCGATCAGATACAGGTTGGGTCCTTGCTCGCACTCGATGAGGTCGTTGCCGAGGATATGAAAGGCCGGATTCCAGTGCTTGTGATCTATGACTCGCCACTCGGTCAAGTACCGATCGAAGTCCGGCGGGTGCAGTCGTGAGCACCACAGGATCGAGCCGTTGGCCTGCCGGGCGATCGCCAGGACCGAGTCGTCGCCCGCAACGAGGTGAATGTCGGCTCCGTTGTAGGCGTCACGCAACACTCCGTCGATCTGGTACATGTGGGCGGACACTGGGCGCTTGCCTCCGACTAAGCCGAGGAGCTGCCGTGCTCGGTCGGTCGGAGTTGCGATCACGACCCGTTTAGCCATCATGGAGCCCGCTCTCGTGTCCACCACGTAGCTGCTTTCAGCCAGGCCCACTCCCATCACGGTGTCCGCGACGATGTTGTCGGCGAAGCCTTCGATCAACAGATCGGTATTGAGAGTGAACTCGTATGTCGGCACGAGAAGTGGGAGTGCGCCGAGCAGCAGCGGGAAGGCTGTCATGGCGTGCAGAGGAGCGAACGCCGTACCGAGCAGCCACGGCGTCAGGTACCACCGAGCGAGGTGGCTCAACCGGTGTTCATAGATGAACGCCTGAGCTGGCTGGTGGTAGAGGCGCAGCAGCAAGGGATCAGAGCGAATCGCAGCGGGCTGGCCCATGGTCACGCAACGCTGTTGGAAGTCGCCGTAGTGCCTCTCGAACTCGATGAGTAATCGCAAGAAGCGACCGGCTTGGGGCAGGTGAAGGAGGAGCCGTCTGTCCCAGAGGCCATAGGAACTGTCCTCGTCGTGTCGTTGAGGCGCCATTCGGTCAATGCGACGACCCAGCCGGACATAGCGATTGACGTTGGTGTAATCGGCCCGCACGTAGTAGGCGCCCAGGTTGACCGCACCATCTCGCGACCGTTGGACCCGCCCGCCGACGTTCTCCGAGATGACGAGGAACGGATGCCCCGCATCGTGGAGGCGGCGAGCACAGGCCAGCCCAGCGACTCCCGCCCCGACGATGATCGTCTCGACGGGCGGGGTCGTCGCCTGGTGAGTTGGCTGGAGTCGCTTTGATCTCGCCACAGTTCACGGCAAGGCTGGTCAGGCGGTCCTGTTGGGCGCAAGAGGCTTAGGACCTTGGGACACCGGCATGCGGCCCGACGAAGGGCTGCGCCCCGTCAGCACGCGTAGATGAGGATGTCCCAGCCGTCCCCGACGAAGGTGGAGTCGAACCCAACGCCGTCCACCACGGTTTGGCCCTCCCAGTCGACGGGGATGGGGTCGGTGATCACAACGCCGCCGCAGCTGTCGCATCCCCAGTTCATGCTGCGGATGGTCTCGATGCGTACCGCCAGGATTCCTGCCTCCGCCGAGTCGTCGGCGACAGTGGGTCGTGGTGAGCGAGCGGCGAGCGTTCTGGCGGCAGCCAGGTCATCATCGAATCGGGCGTTGGAGTCACTGCCAAGGCCGAGGCACAGCATCGTGAACTCGACGTCCGGCTCGACTCCGGGCGGGAAGTTGAGGTAGCGGCCGCCCCCGTCGAGGGCGGCGATGCGGCTCTCGAGATCGGCGTAGACGGCGAGCACCGCCGTCTCCAGATCAACATCGAGTCCCGCAGGGATAACAGCGGTGCTCGGCGCCGTGCTGAGTGCGGCGATGGCGTTCTGGGCAGCGACGCTCAGAGTGCCGGCGTCGGCGTCGAAGCCGGCGTTGAACAGCGTCGCCGCCTCAGAGATCTCGACGTCGAGGCGCTCGGCGGCGACAAAGAAGGCAGCCAGGTCATCGGCGGCCGATGGACCGGCCAGCGTTGTTGTCGGCAGCGGGGTGGCAGCGGTCGTTGTCGGCTCCGCGGTTGTCGGAGCCGTTGTGGTCACCGTCGGCGCCGGCTCGGTCGTTGCGGGCCCGGCGGTGGTTGTGACGGCCGTCGTTGCTGTCGTGAGCGGAGCCGGCGCGGAGGTGGTCGTCGCCGTGTCCCCGCACGCCGCCATCAGACTCAACGTCGCCAGCAGTGCCGCTATCAGTCGAAACATCGACGCCTCCCTTGGGTTCATCGCCTTGATAGACCCGGAGCACTGGCCCGTACAGGGGCCAGAGGACCCAAATCGCAGAACCGCAACGACTACCGCCACCCGTCGTTCCCATCCCGCGAAGCGGGAGGGGAGGCCGCCGACCCGTCCGGGTATGAGCCCGCGAGGCGGGACGTGCCACGGAGGGCCAAAGGGGTTGCGACCGACTCAGCGACCCAACAGCATCGCAATGATGTCGAACAAGGTCCTGAAGATGTTGAGGACTTGCCAACCGGAGGGTTGGGGCGAAGTCGGCTCGCCACCGACTGCTCTGATCTCGGCCGGGTAGAAGTAGGGACCGCACAAGGTGTCCTGGCCGTCGCGGATCACACCGTCGGTGACGAGCAACGCCAGCTCTTCGCCCTCTTCGTAGTAGGGACCCCACACAGAAGTCGAGCGCTCCAGGGTGAGTCGTGAAGACATCGTCCCCTTGAAGACCTCGGTCACCTCGATGGTCAAGACCAAGTCTCCTCCGCCGAGGTCGTTGCTACCGCTGGACGATATGGAGGCGATGGTCCCAATGCCGGCGGCATCGGCCGCGGCGATGCCGCCGACCATGTCGAAGGGCTCCGGCTGGGCGCAGGAGAGGGCTGTGGCTGGACCGGCGCCGAGCAGCAGGCCGGTCGTCACCATGATGACTATGACCGCGTGTCGCTTCATTGGGCTATGACGCCACGAAGGGTCACATGGGTTCCGTCGACGCGACGCAACCCGCGAAACAAACCCCCAACTCCGCGAAACCTCACCACGCTCTCACCTTGACCTGAGCGGGGGGAGCGGAGTTCAATACTCCAGGCAACATCTCTTACCCCGCGGTGAGAACTACTTGCATGTAACTACATGCTTGTTATATTCTTTCCCCCTCACCGCGAGATGTCGTAGGCGCCACTTCCCCCGCACGGGCCGTCTAGCGGTAGGGCTAGGAAATACCGAGCGGGCTTCTCGGGCGGAGAGGCAAAGGAAAGAAGGCGCGACGATGACCACGGGACTCACGGTCCAGAGAACTTTCACCACGGCCGGAGAGGACCCCTTCGACTCCGTCGATTGGGACCGCCGAGACAGCCGCATCACCAACCCCGACGGCTCGATCGTCTTCGAGATGGAGGCCGCCGAGATCCCCACCGCCTGGTCGCAGGTCGCCACCGACATCATCGTCTCCAAGTACTTCCGCAAGGCCGGCGTTCCTCAAGAAGACGGCACCACCGGCGCCGAGCAATCGGCTCGCCAGACCATCGGCCGCCTCTCGTCGACCTGGCGCCACTGGGGCGAGACCAACGGCTACTTCGCCTCCGCCGCCGACGCCCAGACCTTCGAGGACGAGCTCAACCACATGCTCGTCAACCAGATGGCATCGCCGAACAGCCCGCAGTGGTTCAACACCGGCCTCCACCACGAGTACGGCATCACCGGTACGGCCGAGGGCTTCTGGTATGTCGATCCGGTGTTCGGCGACGTCGTCGAGGCCCCCGACTCCTACAGCCGACCCGCCCCGCACGCCTGTTTCATCCAGTCCGTCAAGGACGACCTCGTCAACGAGGGCGGCATCATGAATCTGTGGGTTCGTGAAGCCCGCCTCTTCAAGTTCGGCTCGGGCACCGGCACCAACTTCTCTTCGCTGCGCGCCGAGGGCGAGCGCCTCTCGGGCGGTGGCAAGTCGTCCGGCCTCATGTCCTTCCTGCGCGTCGGCGACAGGGCGGCGGGTGCCATCAAGTCGGGTGGCACCACCCGCCGTGCCGCCAAGATGGTCATCCTGGATCTGGATCATCCAGACATCGAGGCGTTCATCGACTGGAAGGTCGGCGAGGAGCGCAAGGTGCGCGCTCTTATCGCCGCCGGCTATCCGGCTGACTTCAACGGCGAGGCCTACCAGACCGTGGCCGGCCAGAACTCCAACAACAGCGTCCGCGTCCCCAACGACTTCGTCGAGGCCGTCGCCTCGGGCGGCACCTGGGACCTCACCGCCCGCACCGACGGCTCGACCGTGAAGACCATCGAGGCCAAGAAGCTGTGGAACAAGATCGCAACGGCCGCCTGGGAGTGCGCCGACCCCGGCGTCCAGTTCGACACCACCATCAACGAGTGGCACACCAGCCCTGCCGGTGGCCGAATCCGGGCGTCCAACCCATGCTCTGAGTACATGTTCTTGGACAACACTGCGTGCAACCTGGCGAGCCTCAATCTCACCAAGTTCTACGACGACGATGCCGACAAGTTCGACATCGAGGCCTACCAGCATGCCATCCGGGTGTGGACGATGGTTCTCGAGATCTCGGTGACGATGGCCCAATTCCCATCGGCTGAGATCGCCCAGGGTTCCTACGACTACCGCACCCTTGGTCTCGGCTACGCCAACCTTGGCTCTCTGCTGATGCGCCAGGGCATCCCTTATGACTCTGAGGAGGCCAGGGCCATCGCCGGCGCCCTCACTGCGATCATGACGGGCTACTCCTACGCCACCTCCGCCGAGATGGCTACGGCGGTCGGGCCCTTTCCCCGCTACGCCGAGAACAGCGAGTCGATGCTGCGAGTCATTCGCAACCATCGGCGCGCCGCCTACAACGAGACCGACTACGAGGGCATCTCGGTCAACGTCGTCGGCATCGATCAGGCCATCGCTCCCGCCGATCTGCTCGAGGCTGCCCGCGATTCGTGGGACCTCGCCTTGCAGCGCGGCGAGACGCACGGCTTCCGCAACGCCCAGGTGTCGGTCATCGCTCCCACCGGGACCATCGGTCTGCAGATGGACTGCGACACCACCGGCGTCGAACCCGACTTCGCTCTCGTCAAGTTCAAGAAGCTGGCAGGCGGCGGCTACTTCAAGATCGCCAACCAGTCGATCGAGCCGGCGCTGCGCCACCTCGGCTACACCGAAGCCCAGATCTTCGACATCGTCGACTACGTGGTCGGCACCATGTCGCTGGCAGACGCTCCCCACGTCAACAAGGAGTCGCTTGCCGCCAAGGGCTTCAGCGCAGACGCCATCGCCAACATCGAGGCTCAGCTGGCCGGCGTCTTCGAGCTACGTCACGCCTTCAACATCTTCACCATCGGCGAGGAGGCGATGGCGGCGCTTGGGATCACCGAGGATCAGTACACCAGCTTCGACTTCGAGCTGTTGGCATCGCTCGGCTTCAGCCCCGTCCAGGTGGCCGAGGCCAACGACGTGATCTGCGGTCGCCAGACCATCGAGGGAGCCCCGCACCTGCTCGACGAGCACCTGCCGGTGTTCGACACCGCCAACAAGAACGGCAAGCTCGGCCAGCGGTTCATCCACCATTCCGGCCACATCCGGATGATGGCCGCTGCCCAGCCCTTCATCTCCGGCGCCATCTCCAAGACCATCAACATGCCCAACGAGGTGACGGTCGAAGAGATCGAGGAGTCCTACATGCTCAGCTGGGAGCTGGGGCTGAAGTCGATGGCCCTGTATCGCGATGGCTCCAAGGCATCGCAGCCCCTGTCGGCCACGGCCGACGAGGCCAACGACAACGAGGGCGAGGAAGAGGGCCTGGCCGAGGCACTGGAGTCCGAGGCCCGCGTCGTCAGCGGTGTCTTCGCCCCCGGCGTCAGCCCGACCCAGGCTTACGTCGGGGTCAACCGCCCCCGCTTCCTGCTGCCGGCCAAGCGCCGCGGCTACACCCAGGAGGCCAGAGTCGGCGGCCACAAGGTGTTTCTGCGCACCGGTGAGTACGACGATGGCACCATCGGCGAGATCTTCATCGACCTCGCCAAGGAGGGCGCAACGCTGCGCGGCGTGCTGTCATGCTTCGCCATCGCTGTTTCCAAGGGTCTCCAGTACGGAGTGCCCCTCGACGAATTCGTCGACACATTCACCTTCCAGACCTTCGAGCCCCGCGGCATGGTGGAGGGTCACCCCAACATCAAGATGGCCAACTCTCTAGTGGACTACATCTTCCGGGCCGTTGGTCTGGAGTACTTGGGTCGCACCGACCTGGTGCAGGTTCCGCCGACGGACAACGAACTGGCCGCACCGCCCAAGGGCCTTGCGGTCGAGGCTGGGGTCCAGCTCAATATCGAAGATGCCGCGGCCGAGGTAGCAGTGGAAGCCGTGACTCGGGCGGCAGCCTTCGTCGACGCCGATCCTGTCGTCCCGACGGAAGAGGTTGCCCCTTCCGCCAACGGCAACGGCGCCAAGCCGATCAACCTCATCAAGAACCCTGAGCCGCAGCCGGTCGGAGCCGCGGCGGCGCCAGCGTCGTCGGCGGCCGCTTCGCAGACCGCTTCGATTCAGGCAGCGTTGGGAGACATGATGGGTGACGCACCCCTGTGCGACACCTGCGGGCACATCACCATCCGCAACGGGTCCTGTTATCGCTGCTTGAACTGCGGGAACTCAATGGGATGTAGCTGATGTCCAAGTTGCAGCGAGCACGTCCAAGACCGTGGAATGAAGGTCCTCGGACTGAGGCCGAGGCCCAACAGGCCACCTACGACCGGCTCGCCCGCAGATACAAAGGCTTGGACGCCAACATCATCCGGGCGGCGTGGCGGCGCAACCTGGACATGGAACCAACGGATCAGATCGTCGAAGGCATCCGCACCGGCAGAAGGCTGCGCTTTCGATGACAAGATGGCGGCAACGACACTGGGTGCAGCTAGGACCCTTCCCCTCTCCCTCCTAGTTTCCCCGTTGTTCCGCACTGAGAGAAAGGCCCCCTCGCCCGGGGGGCCTTTCTCGTTGTAGGGAAGTTGCGAATCGTCACCCAGCCATCAGTCCGCTCGGCGTCATCCGAATACGGAGGCTGGGCGTGGTGGGCTTGAGTTTTTCGGCGCAGGCCTGGAGTGTCCGAACGACGGTGCCGATCTGGTGGAGTACGAAGCCGAGTTGAACAGCTACGTCGTCGGATGGCGGAGGTATCGCATCGCTGGCGACATTCTGGAACTCATTGACGAACCGGGAACGGAAGTCCCATTCGGAGACCCGCTCGAGAACGTCGCCTACGGACTGGACTGCGGCCCTCTCAGCTTCTAGATACATCTTGGGCGGGCTGATGCAGGTACGGTTGGGGCAGAAGCATCAAGGGGAGGAAAGCGATGTTCTCGACTCCACAGATTCCGTCAATCTGCCCCGAGTGCGGGTGCGCCGATGTTGGCCGCTCTGGGGGCAGCCGCAGTCGGCGGTTCCTTTGTTTCGAAGGGCACACCTTCGAGGTCCCGAAACGCCCCGGGATTGTGGCCCGATGGCGAAAGAAGACGAGCACGAGCCGCTAGGCGGTACCGAGGTAGCTCCCCGCCAAGTAATTGGCTGGCGTCCTTGGGTGTCGACGATCCACCGTTGCTGCGTACACCCGTTGTCACCTTTCTGGGCCACGTTCCGCTGCGGGAAGAGGGTCCGTTCAGCTGTCGAACCAGGTGTCGAGAAGCTGCTCATACTCCTCTTTCGCACGCCGACTCTCGGCACTGGGAGAGTCGAGCTTGACTCGGGGACCGGGGTAGGCGTAGAAATCGCCCGAGCCGTAGGCCGCCAGGCCATCGCCGACTTCGACGTAGCAGAATCCGGATCCGTCGAATCCAGCGGGCTTTGTCTCTCCGAGGATGTCGGCAGCGATGGCATTGGCGACGGCCTGCGCCTCGCCTTCGGCGAATACCCCGGCCTTCGGCAGGAGCATCGAGTTGAGCAGCCTCACCGCTGTCACGTCGCCGATGGCATAAACATTGGGGTAGCGCGTTTCGAGAGTGTCAAGATCCGACAAGATCTCGAGGGTTTGGGGGTGGACGGGGACATAGCCCGTGGCGTCGACGAGTCCGGCCTCGGTAACGATGGTTGAGGCTCCGTGTGGCGGTACTCCTATGAGGAGGTCGTAGGGGACGCTGTCGTCGCCGAACTGGAGCGTCTGGGAAGTCGGCTCGATGGCCGTCACGGTGTGCTCCGGGTGGTAGTCGATCCCCCGTTCTCCCAGCATCTCTTCGAGAGCCTGGCCTACCGCTGGTCCCGCCACCGCCATCGGCTTCGACTCGGGCGTGAACAAGGAGAGGCTGCATCGATCGCGTACGCCACGCTTTCGGGCCAGGGCTTCCACGAGCATCGCCGCCTCGTAAGGCGCGGCTGGACAGCGGAATGGGGCCCCGGCGACGAGGACGACGATGCGGCCACCTTCGAACTTCTGCAGCACCCGCCCCAGCTCAGCTGCTCCCGCGGGGTCATAGAGGTTGTAGGCACCTTCCAAGAAGCCTGGAACCTTCCCTGGTGCCAGTTGGGCGCCGAGCGCGATCAGGAGATAGTCGGCGTCGATCGAACCCTTGTCGGTGTCAACCGTCCTTGTGCTGGGATCGAGTCGTTGTGCTGTTGCCTGCACCCACTCGATCCCAGGACGCTTGAGGTTCTGCATCTCTCTGGTGACGTCGCGGAGGTCGGATCGCTCTCCCGTCATGAGCCACATGTGGGAGGGGCCCAGCGTGAAGGTGTCGTTGGACTCGACCACGATGACCTGATGCTCGTCTGGCAGACGGCTGCGCAGATGGTGAGCCGCAGTCAGGCCACCCCATCCACCTCCGAGAATCAGGACTGTCTTTGCAGCCATCGCGCTCCCCCTTCCATTGGCACAACTCTGAGAGCTTGCCAGCCGGTCGCCTAGGGGACGAAGACCTCTCATTGGCGCCTAGGTCGGCCGTGCTCTCTATTTGATAAGGTCCCTCGCCAAGCCCTCGGAGGCCGCTCCGGCGTTGCCACCACACAGGACCGCGACGATCGGGCCTTCACTGTTACGGAGCTTGGAGATGGCGGCCAGGGCAGCTGCCGCCGAGCCCTCGATGCGGTCGTCATAGCTGTCGAGGTAGGCGACCAAGGCCTCGGCGATCTCTAACTCCGTCAAGGTGTGCCAGCTGTCGATCAACTGCTGACAGCTGCCGAAGGTGATCGAGTCCGGTTCGACGCCTCCGGCGGTGCCGTCTGACAGCGTGGGCAGTGACTCAACCTCGATGACGTGCCCGGCGATGATCGAGGCTGCCATGGCTGCCGAGTTCTTCGGGGAGACCGCCACGAGCTCCGTGTCTGGCCAATGTCGCTTGATTACGGCGCCGATGCCCGAGATGAGCCCGCCTCCGCCGACGGAGACGATTACGGCTGACGGAGCCTCGATCTGGCGGAGTAGTTCGGCCCCGACTGTTCCCTGGCCGGCGATGACGGTGCGGTCGTTGTATGGGGGGATGTAGGGGAGGCCCTTGGCTTCGGCCTCGTTCCGAGCGGCGACCTCTGCCTGGAGGGGATCGCCGGGCACCCGGTTGATGGTGGCGCCGGCCTCGGTTATGGCTTCGAGCTTGGTGGGGTCAGCCGTCTCGGGGACGAAGACGGTGACCGCGGCGTCGAGCACCATTCCGGCATGTGCAACGGCGGCCCCGTGGTTGCCGGTGGAGGCGGTGAGGACGCCTTCGGCGCGGTCTGCGGGGTCGAGAGAGAGTAACTTGGCCATGGCGCCGCGGATCTTGAAAGAGCCGGTGGTCTGGAGGTTCTCCTGCTTGCACCACACGGTGCGACCCGCCACCCGACGTTCCACCAGCGGCGTCTCCAGCACGGTTGGGCGGATGAGCTCATCGAGCTCGTTGGCTGTGGTGGCGATCCAGTCGATCATGAGACGACGTTAGGGCGGTCTTCCGTTCGATAGGGGTGAAGCCCAAAGAGGCCAATCGACTCTTACCGACGACCCTCCATCGTGGATACGTTGGACGCGAGTCATTGGGAGGTGGTTCGATGATCGGAACAGGTATTCACGGCGCTGTGACCTGGGTGGATTTGTCCACGCCTGACGTTGCCTCTGCGGTGCACTTCTACCGCGAGCTCTTTGGCTGGACCGATGTCGAGGAGTCGGAAACCCCGATGGGGCAGTACTTCATAGGGATCGCAGGTGACCGTCGCGTTGGCGGCATGATGGGGCAAGGCCCCGAGCTGGCTGGAACCCCGGCGATGTGGACCACCTTCATCTACGCCGATGACATCGAGGCAACGGTCGTCAAAGTGGAAGAGGTTGGCGGCACCGTTCTGGAGAAGCCGTTCGACATCCCCGGCGACGCCCGGGTGGCCGTTGTGGCCGATTCGACGGGTGCCGTGTTCGGCCTCTTCGCCGGCCCTCAGATCGAGGGCGAGTACTTCTCGCGCGAGATCGGTGGAGTGAGCTGGGTGGAGCTGCTGACGCGGGCCCCAGATGTTGCCGAAACCTTCTACGCCGATCTCTTCGGTTGGACGGCCGAGACCTCGACCACTTCCGGCGTTACCTATACGACCTTCCTCATGGGCGAGGAGATGGTTGCCGGATTGATGATGATGCCCGACCAGGTGCCGGCGGGAGCCCCCAACCACTGGGGCAGCTACTTCACCGTAGCTGACTGCCACCTGGCGGAGGCACAGGCGGTCGAGCTGGGTGGTCAGATCCTGGTGCCAACCAAGATCTTGGACATGGGGAAGTTCGCCGTTCTCTGCGATCCGCAGGGTGCGGTCTTCAATGTCATGGAGTACGTCGAGTGAGGGGAGTGGGAAGGAGACGGGGCGTTCGCGTTGAGCGCCCCGTCGTGTCGCGGTTGGCTGGAAGCGGTGGCGTCGACAACCTTGACGGCTCGTTCAGCCGGCTTCTCCATTACGTCGGTGGGAAAGCCCCCGACGTGAGCGTTGATGTGGCCGGCATTCCGATACCAAGCTCCAAAGGCAAAGGGACGTGGCGGTGGGTGGTTGCGCTGATAGTTCTTGCCATGATCGTTGCGGTGATTCGACAGTGCTGGAGCGGGTGCCGATGGTGTCTACCCGAGGAGGACTCGACAACCTGAGGGGCCCCCTCGAAACCGCTCCCCCTTTGGGGGAGCTGGCTGAGGCCTGAGGCCGAAGACTGACGGGGATCATCGCGTGCATCAGCTCGAACGGCTAGCTGCTGCTCGCGGTGTTCCCGCATCCCCCTCGCTGCGCTCGGGTGCTTTCCCCAGAGGGGGAAGGGTTCGGTTGTGCCGTGGCTCTGAGGTGTCCGGAGCAAGAAGCAGGCGAATAGCTAGAGATCAGGTCGGGCCTGCAAGAGTTGCGAGAAGTTGAGGGACGTCTCCAGCATCGCAAAGGCTCCGTGGGGCTGGGCCTCGATCTCGTCGAGATAGCTCCGCAGGATGGCTTCCTTGAACCCCTCGCGAGGGAATGCCTCCTCAACAGCGTTCGTCACGTCGGTAGGGATCGAGTCGGGAGGAAAGCCGATGACATCGAATGCGGCCCCGCCCTGAACGACTAGCTCAACCGGATCCTCACCGGGCGTGACGTTGGTGTGGCGCACGATCGCACGCTCGACGAGCCCAATACGGTCGACGTCCCAGCCGCGGCCCTCGAGGAAAGAAGCGGCGTGCTGCGCACCGACTACCTCAAAGGAACTTGCACCCCGGAACGCACCAGTCAGGCCAAGGTCATGGAACATCGTGGCGATGTAGGCGGCGTCCTCATCAAGGTCACTCGTCACCAGGGCGCGCCCATACCAATAGGTTCGGTAGAGGTGTTGCAGCATGATGGTAGGAGACGCCTCGATGACGAGAGCTTCCGCTGCTGTGGCCACCGCGGAGTCCGGGGGCGCAAAGTCCATGGCAGCAATGCTATGCCTCGGGTGGGAGTCCGCAGCTAGCCCAGGCTCGTTGCTGCTGTGGGATGATTCCCCCTCCCCGGCCTGCGGCCGTACTCCCCCCAACGCTCACTTCGTTCGCTGGGGGAGAGATCGTGGTTCGATCTTGCGAGCCCGGTTAGCGCTGTCGACCCCCTCCGGCCCTTCGGGCCACCTCCCCCGCGAGCGGGGGAGGATTCGCGTGCTCCCTCCGGCCTTTCGGGCCACCTCCCCCTGAAGGGGGAGGGTTACCTCGGGAGGACGCCCTGGATCAGTTGGGGGATGAGGGCGGCGTTGGTGTTCTCCTCGTCGATGGTGCCGGTCTGAACGAGTTGGAACATGGCAACCATGTTCACCGCGCCCATCAGGGCGATGGCGGTGGTGTTGACATCGGGTATGAAGAGCTCACCGCTGGCCTTGCCTTCGATGAGCAGCTCGCGGAATGGAGCGAGCATTACGCGCTCGGCTTCGTTCATGACCTCGACGTGGGTGGCGGCCTCCTTGACGGCGCCCGGCATCTCGGTGCAGATGGCCGGATGCTCCGCCATGGCGTGCATCACCGCCGTCAGCGTCTTCTCGAGGCGGTCAACAACTGTGCCTTCGCCGGCCATCGCCTTCTGGATGGCTACCGATGCTCGCTGCAGCTTGTCGGAGAGGAAGAACGAGATGAGATCTTCCTTGCCCGAGAAGTAGTAGTAGAGCGTGGCTCGGGGGACCTCGGCCATGGCGGCTACTTCGTCGATGCTGACGTCGAGGTTGGTGCCGGTCAGCTGATTCGAGACTGACAGCAGCTTGTCCCTGAGGTCGTCCGGTGGTGTCTTCATTGTGGTCTCCTGGCGTTCCTGCGCCTCCCCAAGATTAGTTGGAGAATTGTTTCGACGTTGGAATAAACTCGTGTCTAATATTGTACTACTGTCTATACCAACGTTGCGACGGGTGAATAAGTTCCCGTCCAAGAGGAGAAATCATGGATTCGATAGCAGATACAGGGGGAGCCATGAAGAAGTGGCTTGTTTTGTTGGTGATGTCGGTCGGCACCCTCATCATCTTCCTCGACAACACAGTCGTCAACACGGCGCTGCCGGCGATCTCGGTCGACCTCGAGGCATCGACGTCGACCTTGCAATGGATCATCGATAGTTACGTGCTCGTGCTGGCCGGATTGCTCCTCTTGGGCGGCTCCCTCGGCGATCGCTTCGGGCGCAAGCGCTGGATGGTCGGCGGATTGGTCGTGTTCGGCGCCGGCGCCGTCGGCGCGGCGCTGGCGACCACGGCCACTCAGCTGATCGCCTACAGGGCGGTGCAGGGATTGGGCGCTGCACTCGTGCTGCCGGCAACCCTGTCCATCATCACCAATGTCTTCCCCCGAGGAGAGAGAGCCAAAGCGATCGGCATCTGGACTGCAGTCGGCGCCCTGGGCATCGGCCTTGGGCCGGCACTTGGTGGCTACCTGGTCGACGACTTCGGCTGGGCGTCTGTGTTCTGGATGCACATCCCCGTCGTCCTGTTGGCGCTCGCCGGCATGGCGATCGTTCCCGAATCGAAGGACGACCGCAACCTCAAGCTCGACATCCCCGGAGCCTTCCTCGGTACGGCGGGCCTGACGGCTCTGGTCTACGCCATCATCCAGGGTTCGGAGGCAGGTTGGACCTCGCCGCTGATCCTGGGATCGTTCTGGCTGGCCGGAGGACTACTCACGGCCTTCGCCTGGGTGGAGACAAGGTCTGATCATCCGATGCTTCCTCTGCGGTTCTTCCGTCAGAAGGACTTCACGGGGGCGGTGTTGGCCATCGGGCTCATCCTCTTCGGAATGCTGGTGACCTTCTTCTTCCTGACCCAGTACTTCCAGATCGTGCAGGGTCGCAGTGCCCTCGAGGCGGGTCTGCTGATCATCCCAACCTCGGTGGCGATGATGGTCGGCGCGCCGCTTTCTGGACAGCTGATGGCCAAGATCGGTCCTCGCTACCTGGTACTCGCCATGGCGACGGCCATGGTGACGGGAGTGATGCTGCTGACCGGCCTCGAGGTTGGGTCCTCGGCTCTTACCGCCATCATCCCGCTGACCATCTTCGGCTTTGGTGCCGGGCTCGGCATGCCTGCCCTCACCGACACGGTGATGGCGGCGGTTCCTGAGGAGGACGCCGGGATCGGTTCGGCCGTCAACGATGTGAGTCGCGAGCTTGGTGGTGCCTTGGGCATCGCCACCATCGGCAGCGTTGTCTCGGGGCTCTACCGCTCCAACGTTGGTGATGCACTCGTCGGGCTTCCAACTGACGTTGCCGACCTGGCCGCCGAGAGCATCGGGGTGGCCGCCATCACCGCACAGCAGCTACCTACTGAGGTTGGTGCTCGAGTGATGGAGGCAGCCAACGGCGCCTTCATGGACGCCATGACGTCGGGCTTTCAGATCTCAGCGCTGATCCTGCTGAGCGCCGTCGTCATCGCATTCACGCTGGTCCCGCGCAAGATGCGGACCACGCAAGCACAGGCCACCGACGAGGTTCCTGGCTTGCCAACGCTCGGACCGGACCCGGTTCCCGAAGGCGCTGTCGCCTAGAACCGTCCAGTCGCTCGGGGCCCCGCTACGGCGGGGCTCCGGCGCGTCCGGGGATGGTGCTGTCGGGCCGTGAGGTTCGGGCTAGCAGAGATCTTGTGCGAAGCTGGTAGCCATGGACGGCATCGCGATCCTGGTCGAAGGCGAGAGCGACAAGGCTGCGCTTCAGGCGGCGGCGTGGGCATTCCAGTTCGACCTGTCTGCGACGTCCATCTTGGTGATGAACGGTGCCACCAACGTGGTCCGGTTTCTCGTGGAGACAGTTCCCAAGGGCGTCCGGGTTGCCGGCCTCTACGACGTCGGCGAGCAGGCCCACGTGGTGCGAGCCTTGTCCGAGGCCGGTCTGACCGACGGGCGTGATCCGACAGCTCTGGAGGGGCTGGGGTTCTTCGAATGCGATCTCGACCTGGAGGCCGAGCTGATAGGGGCCATCGGAGCCGACCGCGTCATCGAGGTGATCGGGACTCAGGGTGTTGATCTGCGACGATTTCGCACGATGCAGCAGATGCCCGAGTGGAGAGGCCGGCCTGTCGAGGACCAGTTGCGGAGGTGGTTCGGCAGCGGCAGCAGGCGCAAGGTCAGGTACGCCGCGCTCCTCGTCGAATCCATGGCGCCCGCCGAGGTGCCGAGACCGCTGCGCCAGGTGCTGGAGTACGCACTGGGGCGCTAGATCTCCTTCTCGGCCAGCTTCCGGAAGTCGTCCGGCACCGACTTGTGGCCGAAGGCGGCGGCGCCCGAGTCGACGGCGTGCTTGCCAAAACGTTTGCGAGCAGCGTCTATGGCTTTGTCTAGCTCCCAGGCCGCCACGCTCGTCGTCGAGCCGACGCCTTCGCCGAGTGGGAGCTCTAGTTGCAGGGCAACGCCATCGCGCAACCCCGACATCGAGATCCCGAGGAGGCTGATCTCCGAGATGCCTTCCTCCGTGATGGCGTTGTTCACCAGTTCTTCGGCCACCCGGAAGATGGTGTCGCTGGAGGCGATGGCCGACCCCAGGGTGCGGCGTCTCGAGATCGAACCCTGTTCGGGAACGCGGATGCGCACTGCAACGGTGCGCCCCGCCTTGTCCTTGTTACGGAGCCGGGTCCCGATGCGATCTGAGAGGCCGCGCAACGTCTGGCTGACCAGGGTCTTAGATGGGGCCTGGCGAGGGAGGGCGTTCTGGGCACCGACGGAGCCAGCACGGCGGTGGCGGTTGACCGGCCGTGGGTCGCGGTTCCACGCCAGGTCGCCGAGATGGTCTCCGGCAACGTCGCCGAGGAGACGACGCAATGACTGGGGCTGAACCTCTGCGAGCTGACCGACGGTGCTGATGCCTCGCTCGGTGAGCCTGGCTTTGGTCACGGGGCCGACTCCCCACAGGAGGTCGACTGGAAGAGGATGGAGGAACTCGAGCTCGTGCTCTGGTTCGACGACGACAAGGCCGTCTGGTTTGGCTACCTGGGAGGCGACCTTTGCCAGGAACTTGGTGCGAGCTGCGCCTATCGATAGCGGAAGGCCGACTTCGGAGAGGACCCGCTTGCGGAGCAGCGCCGACATCTCCGCCGGGGAGCCGAAGAGGTGGACGGAACCCGAGACATCGAGCCACGCCTCGTCGATCGAGATGCGCTCCACGACCGGCGTGAAGTCTTCGCAGATGGCGAACACTTCGTCGCTGAGCCGTTGGTATTCCGAGAAATGGCCATCAACGATGATGAGGCGAGGGCACAGCAGCCGGGCCTGCCTGCCGGGCATCCCGGACTGGACTCCGTAGCGCTTGGCCTCGTACGACGACGCCAACACGACGCCTCCTCCGACGGCGATCGGCTTGCCGCGAAGGGACGGGTTGAGCAGCTGCTCGACTGACGCGTAGAAGGCATCGAGGTCGACGTGGAGGATGTCCGGGTGCGCCACCTAGCCATTGTGCCAGAACGGTGTGACGCGATCTGTCGGCCGAGTCCTGCTACATCTCTTCGAGCTGGACGACCTCAATGTTGCCGCCTGCTTCGAAGACGGGACACCCGGCTGTGGCGGCGATTGCGGCATCGAGGTCCGCAGCGCATAGAACTGTGTAGCCGGAGACCGGGTTGGCGCCGCCGCCCTCGGTGAGGCCGGCGCTTGACACAGTCTTGGCCGTTACGGCTGGGTTACCAGGGTCGATCAAGGCGGCGCCGAGCCCCTCAAGCCAAGCTCTCCACGCCGCGACAAGGTTGGCTGATGCCTCCTCGGTCTCGGGCGGGGGGTTTGCCTCCGTGGAAGGCCAGTAGGGACTTGGGCATGTGTCGTCCTTGGGTAGGAGGCGAAGATAGCTGGAGGTCCACGGCAGGCACTGCCCGTTTCTGCTTCCTCCCCTTGGGGGAGGTACCGGAGCGCACGAAGGGCGTGAAGGCGGAGTGGGCTTCCTGTTTCCTCCCCTCTTGGGGGAGGTGGCCGAGCGCAGCGAGGTCGGAGGGGGCTTCCTGTCTACAGCTCTGACGACAGGTCGAAGTACGCGCCCGCCGGGAAGTCCCCCTCCCCGGCTTCGCCGGTGCTCCCCCCTACGGGGGGAGAAACTGAAAGAGAAAGAGGCCCTGCGGGGGCCTCCTTCTCGGTCGAGTAGCGGGGTCGCTACATCTGGATCGTTTCTCCAACCTCGACGGTGCCTCCGCTCTCGAAGATGGGGCAGTCCTTGGCCATGGCCACAGCGGCATCGATGTCCGAGGCTTCGAGGAGGCTGTAGCCGCTTGCCGGGTTGACGCCGCCGCCGTCCTCGACTCCGCTGGAGGTCACCGTCTTGGACTTCATGACAGCATTGCCCTGGTCGGTGAAGGCATCGCCGAGCCCACCCATCCACGCCGTCCACTTGCCCATGACGGCCTCCATGTCCTCTTGGGACATGCCCTCAGGCGTGGCGCCGCCGTGGTAGGTCAATAGGTACTTAGGCATCAGTTCCTCCTTGTGGATTGGTCGTTCGAATCTACCCGATTCTGGGAATTGACCAGCCCGGCTTCGTGGTCCTCACATCACGGCCTGGATGCCCCCACGGTGCCCGGCAACGAGCTCATCGAGCTCGGGCTCGGTGATCACGAGTGGTGGCGATATCTGGAGCCCGCCGCCGGCGATGACCCTGGTGATGACGCCGTGGTCGCGAACGGAGTGGTCGGCCCGGTTGGCGAAGGTGGGGTCTGCAGCGATCAGCTCGGGATCGAACTGCACGGCAGCCATCATCCCAACGCCTGAGCGAATATCGCTGACGACATCGAGATCGAGCAGCGGTTGCAGCTTCTCGGTGAGGACAGTTTCCATGGCCAGGGCCCGCTGTGGAAGCTTCTCTCTCTCGAGGACGTCGAGGTTGGCGAGTCCGGCCGCACACGCGGTGGCGTGACCCGAATAGGTGTAGCCATGGCGCCACATCGGACTGTCTTCAGCCCAGAACGGAGCCGCGACCTGTGGCGAGACAACGATGCCGCCGAGGGGCAGGTAGCCGGAGGTGACGCCCTTGGCGAACGTCATGATGTCCGGCTCCAACGAGAAGCGATTGCTGGCGAACCAGTCGCCGCCCCTGCCAAATCCGGTTATGACCTCGTCTGCGATGTACAACGCTCCGGCGTCGCGGACGATCTGGCGGGACTCCTTGAGGTAGGTCTCCGACACAGGTCGCACGCCGCCGGCCCCGATCACCGGCTCGCTGAAGAGGCCGGCAACTCTGTGGGCGCCAACCTCATCGATCGCTGCCTGGAGAGCGTCGGCTGAGTCGTGGGGTACACCGATCACATCGTCGATCATCGGGCCGTAGCCCTCGCGGTTGGGCGAGAGGCCGGCCACCGAGGTGCCAACACCGTGCATGCCGTGGTAGCCCCAGTTGCGGAATATGAACACGGTCCTCTCGGGCTGGCCGATCTGGTGGAAGTATTGCCGTACCAGCTTGCCGGCGGTGTCGACGGCGTCGGAGCCGCCGCTACCGAAGAACACCTTGCTTCCAGGCACAGGCGCCAGGGAGGCAATGCGCTTCGCCAGCTGGCCGGCTGGCTCGTTGCTGTACTCGCCGAAGGTGTGATATGCGGCGATGTTCTCCATCTGGGCCTGCACCGCGGCGGCGATCTCGGGTCGGCCATGTCCTATGTTGGCGAACCACAGACCGGCCGTGCCGTCCAGGTAGCGGTTGCCCTCGGAGTCCCAGACGTAGACGCCTTCGCCCCGGGCGATGGTCAGCTCGTTGCCGTCTACGGCGCCCATTTGGGCGAACGGATGCCACATCGATGTCATGGACACCTCCCTTGGCCAGGTTCGTCGGCTTGCGGGTGATGCTAGGAGATGGCTTGCCTACAAGCTGGCGGCAAGGGCGACGACCGCGGCGTTGGCGTCGCTCAGCACTGGGTCGCCGTGGCCGACGAGCAGCACTCCGAAGTCGAGCTGTGCCAGCTTCTGGACCGATTCCCCGGCAGCGGAGTCGTCAGCCGTGTAGCGGGGATCCGATCCAAGGACGCTGCCGCTCGAGGTGTTAAGGGCATCCCCGGCGACCAGCACACCGCCGACAGGGTCGAAGACAGCGACATGGCCAGCCGTGTGACCCGGGGTCTCGATGATGTGGAACCCGACCACCTCGTCACCGTCGCCCACTGCATGTAACGACCGTGGCGAGCTGACGGCTCCGAGGTCGGCCTCGCCGGCATAGCCCATGGCCGTGGGAGCGGCGTTCATGACCGCTGCGAAGCTCCCGATGTGGTCCCCGTGGAGGTGGGTGGCGATGACATGGTCGACGGAGTCCCAACCGAGACCTATGCCGGCCAGAGAGGCCTCGATCTCTCCCTCGCTCCCGCGGTTGCCGGTGTCCACGATGGTCGCTCGTTCGTTGGTGGCGAGGATGTAGGCGGAGACGTTGCCGAGGGCTATGCGCTTCCAAGTTGTGGAAACGGCGGCGGAGGCAGGCGGCTCCGTCGTCGCAGAAGTCGTCGCCGTGGCCGACGGTCCCGTGGGGGGTGGTGCTGTTCCTGCAACGGTGGTAGCTGCGGCCTTCGTCGTCGGTGAGCTGCTGTCGGAGCACGCCACAGGCCCGAAGACGGCGATGGCCAGCGTTCCCTTGCCGAGGTGTCGGACGAAGCTGCGGCGGGTGAGGCGGCGGGGTGGCGTCACGGCATCGAGGATAGGGAGACACAGAGAGTGAGCATGGCCCCAAGGATCATCTATGACCTTCGGCACTTGCGCTCGGTCCGAGCTCTCTTCACAGTGGGTACTGATGCGCTTGGGAGGAGGTGACATGGATTACGCACTCGTATTCAAGTGGACCAAGCCGATCGCCGGTCGAGAAGCCAAGGCACTCGAGGTTCTGGGGGATGTGACGACTTTCTTCAGCAAGCTGGCGGTGGAGGGGAAGATCGGAGAGCCGCTCGTACTGACGCAAGTCAACGATGGCATGATGATCGTGCCAGGCGAGATGGCTTCTCTATTCGAGATCACGAACAGTGACGAGTTCATCACGTTGATCGACAAGTCGATGTTCGTGGCAGAGGACTTCCGTTTCGACAGCTACTTCATCCACGAGGGAATGGCCCGCCGCATGGCTCTGTACGCCGAAGCCGGCAGAGAGCTGGCATACCTCTAGGAGAGGGGGACGCGGGGTGGAGTGGGCACCCCGGTTGCCAGGGCGCCGAGGCCCGGGTTTCCCGGGCCTCGAACGCGCTCGCACCCGGATGCCGTGCCAGGCACAGCAGGAATCATGTGCAGAGCGCAGCATTTTCGACTACGCTAAGTAGTGCGAGGATGGAGGGAGTAGGGAATGTGGAGGTACCGCGACTTCGCGCTGTCAGCCACGCTGTCAGCCATCGGATCTGCGCTGGTCATCCTGGCCAGCGGTGCTGGGATGCTGTAGGGAGCGCTTAGATCAAGGGCGGGTCGGTTAACGACCCGCCCTTAGGTTTGTCCGGAACGCGGAAAGCGGGCCCCGTGTGGGTAGGGCCCGCTCTCGCCACGTGTTCCGTGGAGCTACAGCGCTAGAGCAATCCACACCAGCCGGTGGTCCGAGCTCGGGAACGAGAACGGAACTTGAACGTTCCATTGCCCCACCAGATCGAACAGCGGATCGGTGGCTTTCGGCCAGAAGACACCGGCGTCGGTGATCTTCATGTTCCTGCGGGGCAGTACGTAGTCGGCCCGCAGGTTGCCGGGAGCGGCGTCGTTGAAATCCGCCGTGTCGAACGCCGGATCGCTCAAATGGGCTTCGTTGGCGCCGCCCTGCAACGCCGACTGCTCGGTGCCGCCCGGGCTCGATGGCGTGACTTTGGTGTTCACCTTGGGGTGTTCCAGCAAGAGTTGGGCAGAGCCCGGGATGCTGTCACCGTCGTTGGGATCCGAGTTCTGGTCGCCGGCAATGACGAAGAGGTCGTTGCCAGCGAGGCCGCCGTAGTTGCCATTGTCGTCGTAGATGTAGCCGCCACGCCCTGGGTGGATGTAATCGGCCCAGAAGCGGATCTCATCGTGGTTGCGTCGACCGTTGAAGTCGACGCCTTCCGGGAAATCATCGAAGACCGGTGGCGTGGGATGGCTCACCAGGAAATGAACGGTGCCATCGCCGATGATGATCGGCACATCCCAGTGGCTCTTCGACGACAGCCGGAATGAGTCGAGCTCGGGGCCGGGTGTATACCAGTCAGCAGGAGCTGCCGTACTCGGGTCGTCCGGCAGCAGCGCTCCAGGCATGTCCTTCCATTTGAACAGTTGAAACGTTCGTACGTTGGCCTCGTCGATGGGGTACTTAGACAACACCGCCATGCCGTATTGGCCGGGGAAGAACCCGAACCCATACGAGTCGTTGGGTGCGAAGTCGCCGGCCACACCGCTGTTGTCATAGTCGAATCCGGAGAAGATCCCGGTGTTGGACGGAGCGATGTAGGTGTACGGGTACACGATCCGCTCCGCTGTGCCATGCGCCTCCGATAGGTAGTTCGTCTGGAAGTCCGCCAAGGCCGCAGGGTCGAAGTCGAACTCATTGATCAGCAGCACGTCGGGACGGGTCCGCTGGATGATCTCGGCGATCGTATCGGGCTGGGCGCTACCCGCTGTCGCCAGCTCGGCGCCCAGGGCCCCAGCGGAGCCGCGGTTCAACGACGCGTTGAACGTCGCGAAGCGCACCTCGTGCTCCGGACCCGACTTGGCCGACTTGGCCGCTGCCGGCGCCAGTGCGAGTGGCAACACTGCGACCACCATCGCGACCACCGTCAACATGGCCCATGGCCTTCTGTGTCTCATGCGTCCTCCCTTGTTGTTGGCCGGGAAACTCCGGACAGACCGGATCCTGGTGAGTTGAGGATGCAGCGAAGGCCCGGTACACGTTTAGTGGTGTCCGTGGCAACGGTCTGAAGAATTTGAACTGCGTTCCTCACTCCTGCGTGGGAATCTAGCCGCGCTGCGTGGGTTTGGGCAAACGCCCCTAGGAGTGCGTTTTCGCGGTCAGCGAATGGTCCGGTTGGCCGCTGGGGGTTCGTGGTCGTGGAGAACAACCCTGTTGCCAGCTCACAGAACAACAAGAATGGGGCCCCGGGATGGGACCCCATTCTTGCCACGTGTCTTTGCTACTTCCCGGTGCTCCAGGCCGATGTGTCGCCCGACTCGAAGCCGTCTGTGAAGATCTCCATGTCAGCCATCCCCGGAGTGCTCATGTTCCGAAGGAAGATGGTTGAAGTCGACGGCCGGAAGACACCGGGGGTGTCAACGCCATCGCCGTCCCAATCTCCGAACATCGGCTCGTCACCAGGATCCCCGAACAGGAGTCCGCTGTTGGTCGCCTGGAAGCTGCTGAGAGCGTTCCGCCAGTAGAACACCTCGCCGCTCCTGACGCCGACCGAATCCTTCCCATCGCCGTCGAAGTCGCCGGCGAACGGTTGATCCGTGGAGTTCCCGAAGGTGAACGAGATCTCGGCCGCACCGATGCCGGCGTTGCCTGATCCGAGCTTGTTGATTATGTACACCGTGCTGTTCGACGGACGGAACAGGCTGACAGTGTCGTCGCCATCCCCGTCCCAGTCACCGACCAGCGGTACGTCATCTGGGTCACCGAAGAAGTACTCGATGTCGGCGAGGCCCGGTGTGTTGGAGTTCCTCAGATACACCTTGCCGTCGCTGGGTCGATACATCCCTGGGGTGCTGACGCCGTCGCCGTCCCAATCGCCCATGAAGGGTTCGTCACCGGGATCTCCGAAGAAGAACGGCGCTAGTGGACCACCATCGAGCTGGCCACGAACCGCCCCACTCGGATAGAAGTCCGAGTGCACGTTGACGTAGAACCCGTCCAGGTCCGCCAGGATGCTGTCGATCAGCGCCGAGTCGGCACTGATACAACCTTCCTGGCCGTTCTTCGGCCAGTCGAGATTGGCAACAACCGGTCCGTTGACGCCGAGGTCGCCGTCGTGGATGTGGGCTGCGGTGACCGTCCCGCGAACGTTGAACAGGTCAAGACTGAAACAGACCCGATCGGCGCTCGTGTTGAATGTCACCTGGGCGCGGCCCGATCCGTTCATGTCGCCGGAGCCGGAAGGCACCTCCTTGGATCCGAAGAGATCGGCCAGGATCGGGTCCACCACATACCACTGGCCTTGGTCCTGATCCACGACACCCACGGTCGCGGGTTTCGGCAGAGTCGGTGGTGGCGTGGTCAGGTTGAGCCCGATAACGATCGGGTCGTGGTCGGACGAC
This sequence comes from uncultured Acidimicrobiia bacterium, assembly GCA_964195995.1. Classification (GTDB taxonomy): domain Bacteria; phylum Actinomycetota; class Acidimicrobiia; order Spongiisociales; family JAOTWH01; genus CAXMQS01. The sequence continues at coordinate 38,444 of CAXMQS010000031.1, read as the reverse complement.
CGGAACTCGTCCGGCTGGTACAAAGCCGCCGGGTTGAAGTTGTTGTAGTCGAGGCCGCTTGGCTCGTCGGCGTTGACATGCCAGAAGTCGGCGCCGGTCACCTGCGACGTCATCGTTGGACTCGACAGACCGTGGTCGAGATACCCCGACTGGCTGAAGAAGTTGAACGAGTACGCCCCATTCGCGAAGCCGGAGCCCTGGAACATGTCGATCAGATCGACATATCCAGCTGACGTGATCGCGGTGATCGGATCCTCCTTGGCGTAGGAGTTCAAGTCGCCGAGGATCAGGAAGTCGCTATCGCCGCTGGCTGTCGGGTCGGTATCGAGGAACCTGACGATCGCCTCGGCCGCCTTCCGCCGGGTCACGTTGCAGTTGCCTTGGCCATCCCCGAGATCCGGATCCCCTTCGGGGATGCAGTCGGAGCCCTTGGACTTCAAGTGATTCACCGCAACCGTTACGTGCTCCCCGGACGCGTTCTCCTTGAAGGTCTGCGTCAGCATCACTCGGTTCTTGTCGTCGTTGTAAGCCGGGTCAACCGACGAGTCGAGAACCGCGAAGTCACCCACAGGGGTAACGGCGGCCGGCTGATAAAGGATCGCCACCCGGATGGCGTCGTCCCCGACTCCTCCGGGAGTCGCGACGTAGTCGTAGGTGCCGGCACCGGCCACTGCGTTCAGCCCCGCTACGAGATCGGCCTCCGGCGTGTTGTCGGCGGCGTTCTCGATCTCCATCAGGCCGACCACCTCAGCGTCAAGAGCGATGATGGCATCGATGATCTTGTCGCGCTGTTTGGTGAACTCGTCGGCCGTGTCGGCGCCGCGACAGTCTTGGTCGGCAAGAGGACCGCATATCGACGCACCGGTGTCGATCGTCGTGAAATAGTTCAACACGTTGTACGCCGCCACCTGCATGGTCCCTCCGACGTTGGGGACGCCGGGACGGACATTCGCTCTGGTGAACGTCACTGTGGCTGTCGGGTGTAGCTCATATGTTCCGAACGAGTAGCCCAACGCTCCGGTGATGCCGGGGAGCGTGTCTCCGGTTCGCAGCGTGCCGCCGGCTCCGATGTAGGGCGTCGTCGCCGGGGTCTGGACCGTGCTGCCGTCCTCCAGCTGGATGCGGCTTCGGTCGTTCAGTTCCTGGAGGGCCGTCGCCGCAGCTCCAGGAGCCACCACGTTGGTCGGGTTGTCGAGCGGGCCGTTCACCGACAGGTCGACCTCGCCGAAACGAGCCTGGGTGAAGTTGCCAGACGCGTACAGCGTCTGGTCGATCGTGATCGACATGCCTTCAACCGTTTCCCAAACGTCGAGAGTGGCCACGGGCAGCGTGACGGTGGCACTGGACGCAGTGTCAGTGCCACAGACCGCGAGCTCGCTAACGCTGTTGATCTCGGTGAAGCCGAAGAACTCAACCACGTTGCCCTTGACCCGGACCACGTCGCCCATGGCAACGTCGGCACCGAAGCCGTCGTTGAAGACGAATATGCCGTCCGAGGTAGCAGGGTCACCGTCAGCCTCTGAGTCCTCCTCCTGGAGGAAGAAACCGCTGAGGCCGTCGGTCGTCGAGTCGAAGTCACCGACGACAACTCCCTCGATAACAGCGCCGACTCCGGGGCCGCCCGCTACCGGGCTAGCCGGGCCAGAGCCCTGGATGATGTCGATCGGTGTGGCGGGATCACCGCAAACGCCGAATGTGGTGATGACCTCGATGGGGTCACCGCAATCCGTATCGCCGGCGTCGTTGGGATAGCCCGGCGTGATGCAGCGCGGGCTGAGGTCGACGTTGTTCATGTCGGTGTCACCGGCATCCGGGAAGCGGGAGATGCCTCGGTTGAGTGCGGTCGGGTCGTCTTCGAGCCCAACTCCCGAGCTCTCGGTGAACCCTGCCGTGTCACCTTCATAGCTCACGGTGTCGATGAGGGCCGTAAGCCTGAACAGCGCCACCGCGTCGGGGGCCCCATTCTGGACGAAGTCGGTGTCGGGGTCGTCGTCGAGGTCGCAGTTGGGCACCGTGGCGGCGTTGGCACACACCACGAAGTAGTCACCCGCCGCCAGCTCTATGGCAGGCAGGGCGATGGTGTCGTAGGTCGAGGCGTCGAAGCCGTCGATCAGGCGCAACTCGTAGCCAGTCATGTCAATTGGTGACGATGAGGCGTTCACCAGCTCCACGAACTCGGCAGCGTTTGTTCCATGGTCGTAGTCGATCTCGTTGATGATGATGTTGCCTTCAGGCACAGCTGCGCCCGGCGTGGCTGCCAGGGTTGCCCAAGTGGTCGACACGTTCTCGGAGGTCTCGTCATCTCCGGTTTGGCCGTTGCCACCGGAAGCTGTCTCGGTTCCCTCGGTGAGGTCGATCCGTTGGAACGAGGAACCGTCGGAATGGCCGCCGGTGTCGATGATGTCCTGGGAAGTGATCGCCGTGTCGGCTAGGTAGGTTGAGGTGTCGGTGCCGGCGTCCGGGCCGTCGATGGAGACTCCGGTCTTGTCGATCGCCTCGGCCTGGTCGCCCCAGACGGCGTAGTCGACGTCGGTGACGAGGTCGGAGAGCCCGTCCCACGTGTAGAGGCCGACGAACTCGCCGCCGTTGGAGAGCCCGCCCTGGTCATTGATAAGGCCAGGAAGAGCCTCGAGCATGTCGGGCACCGCGTCCGCCGTCCCATCTTCGAACAGCTCATAGGTCGGGTTGAAACCGTACACGGAGAAGAAGGCGTCCGAGCCGGTCAGGGAGACGGTTTGGTACTCGCCCGCAGCAATGGACGCACCACTCGGGAACCGGGAATGGAAGTCGCTGAAGCCGCCACCACCGGGGTTCAGGCTGCCACCTGCGGCGGCGTCGGTGATTTGCCAGTAGAACGAGCCGCCGCTGAAGGTGGCGTCGGTGAGGTAGTAGTCAGTCAGGTCGATCGCAGATCCGGTGGGGTTGTAGATCTCAACGAACTCGCCCAAGGTCGGGGTCACCACGATCTCGGACAGCAGCAGGTGGTCGTCGGCGGCCTGTGCCGGGCGCACCCCAACGGTGACAAGCAACGCCGCCACCATCGCCAGGACGGCTGTTATGGCTAGCGGTCGCCTCGTGATTGCTCTTGCTCTCATCCTTGCCTCCCAGCATGCAGCAGGGGCCGGTGCTACCGAGCCCTGCGTTCGTCGTCTGTTTTCGAATCAGAGTGCCCCGGGCCGAAGCCCGGGGCACTGGTGTCTTAGGTCAGTTCGTTGGCCCGATCCGTTGACGGTGGATCTACCGGGCCGAACGCTGCCAGGTAGTTGGCGAGGGCCTCGAGGTCCAAGCCACCGTCCAGCCTCAGCGCCGGATCGATGTCTGCGAAGGTGAAGAAGCTGTCTCCGCCGTCGGCGAGGAAGTTGTTGGCCGTCACGAAGTAGGTGTTGGTCGGTACCAGCGCCGCCCCGTTCAACTTCACGTTGGTGACCGCCACCGAGGTGCAGACGCCGGCGTCAATCGTCGTGGCCAGGTCGTAGGTGACTCCGTCCGACACTCCGAGGTGCAAGATCGGCCGACTCTCGCCAGATGGCTGACACTGCTCCTCGAGCACGGACACGATCTGAGCACCTGTCATCGGGAACGTTGAGAGAATGTTGCCGAACGGCTGGAATGTGAACGCCTCGCCGTAGGTGACCCAACCGTCTCCCTCTGTACCGGATTGCAGGTACGTCAGGTCGGAACGCACTCCGCCTGGGTTCATGAAGGCCAGTTGGGCGCCATTGCCGGACGTCGCCCATGCCTGGGCGTCGGCCACGAGGTTGCCGGCTGCCGACTCCACGCCACGATCAGAACCCGTCGGGTCCCCACCACGGTTGATGTCGGCGCTGATGGTTCCCAGCAGGATGCTGTCGGCATCAGCGGCCAGCGGCGCCCACTTGTCGATCACAGCCGTGACGGCCGGGTCTGGTGTCAGCGATACGTGATCAACGGTGTGGTTCTTCGACCAGGTGAGTTCGCGCACGACGTCTCCGGTCTTCGTATCGAGGACCAGGTTCAGCTCCGTGACCACTCGGCCGTAGGAGTAGGCGCTCGTCACGATACGCGGGTTGCCGTCGGGGTCGGAGAGCGTGCAGTTGTACGGCAGATGGGTGTGGCCGGTGATCATGGCATCGATCTCGGAATCGAGAGCGTCGTTGATCGCCACGATCGGACCTGAGATGCCGACGCAGGCGTCGACGGCACCCGGGGGTGGGTTCTGTGACCCGCCCTCGTGCAACAGCACGACGATGGCCTCGACGCCTTGTGCCTTCAGAGTCGGGACAAGCGCGTTGGCGGTCTCAGCCTCGTCTTTGAAGTCCCAGCCGAGGACGCCGGCCGCAGCCACCAGGTTCGCTGTGCCCTCCAGCGTCATTCCGATGAACCCGACCCTGACACTGCCGATGTCTTTGATCCAGAACGGCGGCAGCGGAGTTTGACCGTTCGACTCACTGACCACGTTGGCCGCCAGCCATTGGAAGTCGGCACCGGGGTACGGGTCTCCAGGGAAGTAGCAGCCGTCAGCCGGGTGACAGCCTCCGTTCTGCATGCGGAGCAGTTCGGTGACACCCTCGTCGAACTCGTGGTTGCCAACGCCGGACGCGTCGATCTGCATCGCGTTCAGCGATTCAACCGACGGCTCGTCGTGGAAGAGACCGGAGAAGGCAGGCGAGCCACCGATGAGATCGCCGGCGGCGACCGTCACGGTGTTCTCGTGGCCGGCGCGCAGTTTGTTGAACATCGCCGAGAGATACTCGCCGCCCCCTGCAGGCTCACCAGCGACCGTACCCGGCGTGTCTGGATTGAGGTGTCCGTGGTAGTCGTTGAATCCGAGGACCTGCAGCGTCACGTTCGGAGTCTTGCCCGCCACCGGCAGCCAGCCGTCATCTCCGAAGAAGAAGGATGTGTCGGCACTACCGCTCGTGTTGGAATTGCGCAGGAAGAACTTGGCGTCCCTGAATATCCCGGGTGTGTCGGTCGGGTTGCCGTCCCAGTCGCCGCTGACGAAGGCATCTCCGGGGTCGCCGAAGACCAGCGTGGTGTCGGCGACACCTTGGCTATTGGAGTTGCGCTGGAAGATCTGTCCCGTCGACGCACGACGGGTTCCGATGGTGTCGGTACCGTCGCCATCCCAATCGCCAACGATCGGGTCATCGCCAGGATCTCCGAAGACAAAGCTGTAGTCGGCCGGGCCGAGTGCTCCGCCATTGGGACCGAGCTTGTTGGAGATATAGAACGTCTGGTTTGACGGGCGATAAAGCGACACGGTGTCGTCCCCGTCGCCGTCGAAGTCGCCCGCCAGTGGCACATCGTCAGGATCGCCGAAGAAGTACGAGACATCGGCTGCTCCCTGGGTATTCGAGTTGCGCAGGTAGGCGAAGCCATCGCTCACCCGGTAGAGACCGGGCGTGTCGACGCCATCACCGTCCCAGTCACCCATGAAGGGGGTATCGGCTGGATTACCGAAGTAGAACGGCTTGTCCGCTCCGCTGAGGTGCCACTGCCCCGACCCGGGGTCGAACAGTCCTACCTCGTCGGGCGTCGGCGTTATGGCCCCTACGGTCGGTGCCAGTGCGGCCAGCATCGCGATGCTGGTCATGAGCACGAAGGCCAGCCTCATGCGCTTCATAGGTCCTCCTCGAAATCGGGACGCGCCACCGGCCGGTCGGCCTGCGGTCGTGAGATCGTCGTCGCCCCCAGGCGACGCGATCGGGCCATCGCCCTTCTAATAGAAGAAGGTCCGGGGACTCCGGACCTCTGGGTGACGGTGGGGATGGTGAGAATCGGCTCCAGTACTCGCTGGGTAGCGCGCGGAGCAGGACTCAACGGGGAAGTCACCTCGTTATTCACCACTTAGTTTGAATCTAGCAACGCGCTGCCACCGCTACGCCAGCGGAGCCTGGTTCTTTTTTCGCGCTCTCAGAGTTGGCGGAACCCTCTTCGAGCGGCCGGTGTAGCAAGGATGCCTCCATGGCAGAGAAGCCCTGATCGGCCGGGCCCGTGGCTCGTGCGCATCGTCACCAACGAGGCGCTCGGGGATGGCAGTCGGCTTACTTGCCGGGTTGGCCCTGGGGTTCCTTGGCTCGCGGCTGCTCGCGTCGGGTCGCTAGCTAATGACCGCTGCGGCTGAAGTGCATCCAGTCTTTGAGGCTGTTCCACTGGCCGCCCCATCCCCAGCCGATTTCGGTGAAGGCCCGGTAGGCGATGTCGCCTGCTTCCACCATGCCCTCGCGCAGATCGGCGCGATCGAGGTAAGCGGAGGCCAGCTCGGGGAGCACCAGGTCGCCCTTGAGGTAGGGGTTGTGGAACGGGTTGATGTCGATGGCAAGTCCGAAAGCGTGCTGTGACCAATTGCCAGAGCCAACGGCCGGTCGGCACACGAACGACGTGGTGTCGTTCCAATCGCCGGTGGGGTGGGCATCGATCTCCTCTTTGAGGATGACCCGCATCTGTTCGATGGGGAACTGGGCGGCGTGCAGCTGTTCGAAGACTGCAACGACTTCAGCTGCTACCTCGGCGTTGACGATCATCTCGCCCGTGTGGTAGCGCTCGTCGAAGCCCCAATGGCTCACGGTGATGTAACTCAGGTCCTTGGGGCTAACGGGGCACTCCTCGACCCACGAGCTACGCGCCAGCACGTCGTCGGGGACGGGTCCGAACGTCGATACGAACTCATCGTCGGACGGAGGCGGCAACAGGTCGAGCGTCTCCAGAGCCCGTGGGTCGAACACCGCAGGCGTAGCCGGGATCTCGCCGAAGCCGTCGTCGCGCAGCACCAGCAGCCTTGTGCCCATCCACTCGGGGCGGGCAAAGGGGTTCGGCGCCACAGTGGTTGTTGTGGCCGGAACCGGGGTGGTTGTCATAGAGGTCGTTGGAGCGATCGCCGCCGGCGCAGTCGTTGTTGTCGATGGTGGGGGCATCGAAGTTGAGGTCGTTGCTCCGCTGTCGCTGCAGGCGGTAGCGATCAGCAGCAGGACCGCGACGGAGCCGATGGGCTTCATGACCAGGAAGGTAGCCAACGCAAGGTTTCTCCCCCCGTAGGGGGGAGTACCGGCGAAGCCGGGGAGGGGGCTTCCTGGCGGGCGCGGCTTTTCGGCCACCTGTGCGAGCAAATCGGGACCAGCCCTGGGAACAGGAAGCCCCCTCCGCCTCGCTTCGCTCGGCACCTCCCCCTAGGGGGGGAGGAAACGGACAAGCCTCCTCTGCATCGCTTCAGGCGGGGGGAACGGGAATCCCTCCACCTCGCTTCGCTCGGCACCTCCCCCCAAGGGGGGAGGAAACGGACATGCCTCCTCTGCATCGCTTCAGATGGGGGGAACGGGAATCCCTCCACCTCCCTCCGCCTCGCTTCGCTCGACACCTCCCCCTAGGGGGGAGGAAACGGACAAGCCTCCTCTGCATCGCTTCAGATGGGGGGAACGGGAATCCCTCCACCTCGCTTCGCTCGACACCTCCCCCTAGGGGGGAGGAAACAGGAGGCCTTCTCGCGTCGCTTGGCCCCCCAGAGGAAGAGGACATCAGAAAGCGTGGCCGCGCATCGTCTAGGTTGGGCTTCCAACAGAAGGAGGGCAGATGCCTAAGTACATGGTTCAAGGCAGTCTTTCGGCGGCCGGGATGGCTGGAGTGATCGACGAGGGCGGATCGCGTCGCCACTTGGCTGTCAAGAAGGCGGTTGAGAGCATGGGAGGCAAGCTCGAGGGCTATTACTTCTCGTTCGGCCACGCCGATGTCGTCGGCTTCCTGGATATGCCGAGCAACACGGCCATGGCTGCTCTGGCTGCAGCCTTCGCCTCGGGCGGTGCCGTCTCCAGTCTGGTGACAACGCCGCTGCTCACACCGGAAGAGGTTGACGAAGCGGTCAAGATGCACCCCGACTACACACCCCCAACCGACTCCCGCACCTCAGGTCGCTGATCTTCCCCCTTGAGGGGGATGTCGCCGAGCGGAGGGAGCTGGGACAGCCGAAGACGGTGCGCAACATGGCGTCGAGGCGCGGTCAAGACGATCACGAGATCGCGACGGGGCTCGATGAAGACCGGAGCTAGAAGCTCATGTCGAAGACGGTCATGCCGGCCAACAGGACAACGATCGCCGACCCGGTGATAGTGAGAGCGATCAACTTCCTTCGTCCGTCCATGGTGGCGGCGTCGTGCCGTGACAGGAACTCGTCGTCTGCCGACAGTCGGCCACGGCGCAGCTTGGCGATGGAGTCCTCGATATTGGGTCGTCGACCGATGCCCTGGGCCGATTCCCACTCGGAAGGTCGCTCGGCCTTCAGCCACTCAACCAGCTTCAAGAAGGATCGTCCGCGCTTCACCTCTAGGTAGAGCGCGTACAGCGCTGACGCTGCGGCAATTGCGAGCAGCCCGATGAGCAATTCCTAGCCGGCCATCAGCCGCAGGGCGATGGCTTCCGCCAGCATGGACTTGCGGAGGTCGGCTATGTCGACGCTCTCGTTGGGACCGTGGGCGCGGCTCCGGTCGTCGGCGGCGCCGGTGAGCAGCGCGGTGGCGTTGGGGTGCACCTCCTCGAATGCAGCGACGAATGGGATCGAGCCACCTACTCCCATGTTCACCGGCTCCTTGCCCCATGCTCTTTGGAAGCCGGCCCGGAAGGCATCGAAGAAGGGACCGCTGGTTTCGAGGGCGTAGGGCTGGCCCAAGCTTCCGGGATGGATCGTCAAATGGGCTCCCCATGGAACGTTGGCTTCGAGATGGGCGATGAGTGCCGCCACGGCTCGCTCCGGGTCATCCCCCGGGGCCAAACGCAGGCTGATCTTGGCCCGAGCTGATGCCACCAGTTGGTTGATCGCCTCCGCGACTGGCGGGGCGTCTATCGCCAGAACGGAGATGGATGGCTTTGTCCACATCCGCGACGTCAGCGTTCCTTCGCCGATCAGCTCGACGCCGTCGAGTGCGCCCGACTGGGCGCGCAGTTCTTCTTCGGACAGGTCGAGTGGATCTGCCTCTCCCGAAACCAAGCCTTCGACGGCCACTTCGCCGTTCGGATGATGGAGCGACGCCAACATCCTGGCCATGCAGGTGAGCGCATCGGGGAGTGCCCCTCCGAATTCGCCGCTGTGGACCGCGAATCGCAACGTGCTCACTTCGACGATCAAGTCGACGAGTCCACGCAGGGAGGTGGCGAGGCCAGGTTGACCGGTTCGCCAATTGCCCGAGTCGGCGATGACGATGGCGTCGCAGGCGAGCAGCTGACCATGGACGGTCATGAAGTCGTCGAGATGCTCTGACCCGCTCTCCTCTTCGCCCTCGATGAACAGCTTGATGCCTACCGGCGGCTTGCCGTCGAAGGCGCGTATCGCCGCCAGGTGAATGGCGATCCCCGACTTGTCGTCCGAGGTGCCTCTGCCGTAGATGCGACCGTCGCGTTCCGTTGGCTCGAACGGATCGGTCTCCCACTGGTCGAGCGGTCCGGTTGGCTGGACGTCGTGGTGGGCGTACAGCGTGATGGTCGGAGCACCGGCTGGTGCCGCGATCTCGCCGTAGACCGCCGGGTGGTCACAGCCTTCGACGTGGAGCGTTCGCACGCCGTCAACGCCGGCGTCTTCGAGCAGCTCCATCGTGAGCTCGGCCGAAGCCCGGACGCCGCTTGGGTCGTACTCGGGGGCGCTCACGGAAGGGATGCGTATCAGCCGTTCGTAGTCGGCTCGAACCGCCGGGAACAGGTCGTCGATCGCTCTGGTGAGGTCATCGTGCATGACGCGGACCTTAGCTGGTGGCGGGCTGAGTAGCTCTAGCCTTCGGAGAGGCTGACCAGCTCCTCGGCCGACAGGCAGTCGACGATCAGCTCGAAGAACTTGGCACCGGACTCGGGGTCGTCGGTGATGTCGAACTCCTCGTCCTGAAATCCGGCCTTGACCAACGGGCGAAGCAAGCCCTCTTCCTCGAGGCCGTCGCCGAGGCACTGCGCCGACTCCTGGCTGATATCGCCGGCAGCCGCGTCGACGAATGCTGCGGCGAAGTCAACGCAATCGAGCGTGACGTCGATCACCTTGTCTACCTGTTCGTCGGTTGCGCCGTCGAAGGCGTCGCCTGGGTCAGGGTTCTCCGTGGTGATGCCGAGCTCGAGAAGACCTTCGACGCCGAATGCGTTGACCGCACCGTCCCCGACACAGGTGGCCTCTTCGGTGCCGAAGGGAGTGTCTGGGTCTGGGTCCTCGAGGATGGAGTCTCTTATGGCATCGGAAAGGACTTGTTCACCGGCGCTGAAGCCGCTGCCGCTTCCCTCGCCGCTGTCGCCGCAGGCAAAGGCAACCAGTGCCAGCACAGCAAGAAGCGTGCTAATGCGGGTCATGAATCCTCCCTCGTGTGCAACGATGCTATCGGTCTATCGTTGAGTTCATGCCCTTCTACAGACAGCTCGGCGAGGTGCCGCCGAAGCGCCACACCCAGTTCCGCCAGCCAGATGGCTCGCTTTACACCGAGGAGCTGATGGGCGAGGAGGGGTTCAGTTACGACTCGTCGCTGCTCTATCACGTCAACCCGCCGACCGCCATCACCGCTATCGAAGCTGTCGATGTCGAGGAGCAGGCCACCAGCCCCAACCATCCGTTGCGGCCCCGCCACTTCCGCACCCACAAGCTCAAGGAGGGTGGCGACCCGGTGACGGGGCGCCATCTTCTGATGGCCAACGATGACGTTCATCTGTCCTACGTGGCTTGCGACCAGTCGAGCGGACTCACCCGCAACGCCATCGGCGACGAGGTCGTCTACATCGAGAGCGGCCGCGGCTCGCTGATGTCGCCCTTTGGAAGGTTGCGCTTCACAGACGGCGACTACGTCGTGATCCCGTCCTCGACCATCCATCGCTGGGACCTCGACGACGGTTTGGAGTTCCGCGCTCTGGCCATCGAGTCCAGAGGTCACGTTGGTCCACCGCGGCGGTACCTCTCGCGCAACGGTCAGCTTCTGGAACACAGCCCCTATTGCGAGCGCGACCTCAAGGGCCCAACCGAGCTGGTCCACGAGGAAGGCGAGGGCGTCGAGGTGCTCGTCCGCTCCCGCGGCGGCACCTCGAGCTACATCTACAGCAATCATCCATTCGATGTGGTCGGCTGGGACGGGTGCGTCTACCCGTACACCTTCTCGATCCACGACTTCGAGCCCATCACCGGCCGCATCCACCAGCCGCCCCCGGTTCATCAGACCTTCGAGGGCCCCAACCTGGTCATCTGCAGCTTCGTGCCTCGCAAGTTCGACTACCACCCCGACGCCATCCCTGCGCCGTATCACCACTCGAACGTCGACTCCGATGAGGTGTTGTTCTATGTAGAGGGCAACTTCATGAGCCGCAAGGGATCTGGCATCGAGGAGGGCTCGGTGTCGCTGCACCCCGGTGGCCATACCCATGGGCCGCAGCCGGGGAGCGTTGAGGCGTCCATCGGCAAGGAAGCGACTGAGGAGCTGGCAGTCATGGTCGACACCTTCCGCCCCCTGTCCCTTGGCCCCGGCGCCCGCGACTGCGAGGACGACAAGTACGCCTGGACGTGGCTAGAGGGCAGGTAGCCTCGCCGGCTTTTGGCTTCGGGCTACGAGCTTTGGGCTAGTCGTTGTCTTGTGTAGCGAGGCTGGCTAATCCTTTGCGGAATCGAGTGAGGCCTTGCCAGTCCTCGGACCCCGGTGGGGGGTCGGCCGTCTCGGGGTCGACATCTCCTGCGCGGACGGCCGCAACGAGACCGTCGAGGTCCTTCATGTACTGACCCATGGCCGCCAGGTCTGCCGGGGTGGCGGGGGAGCCGTGGCCGGAGATCAACGCCTTGGGTGTCAGCTGTGCAATGGCAGCGACAGAGGCTGCCCACTCCGCAGGAAAGCCGTCGTCGGCCTTGGGGTGCATCGCGGTCCACAGCAGGTCGCCCGTGACGACGACATCCTCGTCGATGAGGTGAAGGAAGAGGTCGCTCTCGGTATGGCCGTTGCCCGAATGGATGATGCTCAGCGACCGCTCTCCTTCGATGTCGAGCCGGTCCCCGATGAGAACGTCCGGCAACGTGAGCTGGAAGCGCGTGGCAGTGGCCGCCAGCGCCTCGGCCAGCGCCAGGGTCCCAGCGGCCAGTTCATCCTGGTCGGGGCTGTCGGCAGTTACGGCGATCTCGGCGGCCGTGGTGCGCAGGTTTCCGACAAAGCCGTCGAGATCCTCGCGGGTGGGCGCGTCCTCGACGATGAGCTCCAGCATGCGACGAGTCCCGGCGATGGGGATATCGGCGAATACCTGATTGCCGTAGACGTGGTCTGAGTGCCAGTGGCTGTTGACGACGAGAAAGGGCGTTCGCCCGGTGAGTCGGTGGGCCTCTGCTTGGAGCTCCTCGGCTGCCAGCAGGGTCATGAAGGTGTCGACGACGATTGTCTTGTCTCCGAGGTCGAGGATGGCGGCGTTGGAAACCGCCGGACCCGCGGTCCCCGGGGCAACGGCGGCCCAAACGCCGGCCGCTATCTCGTGTGTGGTGAAGGTCTCGGGCATGGCCCCGAGGGTAGGGGGTGGACTTCGTTTCTCGCCCCGTAGGGGGGAGTACCGGCGGAGCTGGGGAGGGGGCTTCCTGGCGGGCGCGTGGGGCGTCTCTCGATGGGTGGGTCGGCCTGTAGACAGGAAGCCCCCTCCGCCTCCACGCCCTCCGGGCCCTCCGGCACCTCCCCCTAAGGGGGAGGAAACGAAGTGGCGATCGCGTCTGGTGAGGTGGGAGTCTTCTTGTCTCTCCCCCCTTAGGGGGGAGTACCGGCGAAGCCAGGGAGGGGGGCTTCCTCTAGATGCGCGCCTGGTCGGAAGCCCCCTCCGCCTCCACGCCCTCCGGGCGCTCCGGCACCTCCCCCTAGGGGGGAGGAAACGAAATGGCGATCATGAGCTGGGAGTCTTTCTGTCTCTCCCCCCGTAGGGGGGGAGTACCGGCGGAGCCGGGGAGGGGGGCTTCCTAGCGGGCGCGTGGGACGTCTCTCGATGGGTGGGTCGGCCTGCAAACAGGAAGCCCCCTCCGCCTCCACGCCCTCCGGGCCCTCCGGCACCTCCCCCCAAGGGGGAGGGAACGAAATGGCGATCCTGAGCTGGCAGTCTTCTTGTCTCCCCCCTTAGGGGGGAGTACCGGCGAAGCCGGGGAGGGGGGCTTCCTCTAGATGCGCGCCCGGTCGGAAGCCCCCTCCGCCTCCACGCCCTGCGGGCACTCCGGCACCTCCCCCTAAGGGGGAGGAAACGAAACGGCCCGAAGCTCACTACTCCCGGACCGGAACTATGCGGGCCAGCTCGCCGCCCCAGGTGGTCACCAGGAGTTCTCCGTCGGCGTCGAGGCCGAAGCTGTTGATCTGGCCGAAGCCGCCGAGTCCCGCCCACTCCTGTTGTTCGATCGCATCGCCGTTGGCGTACACGAAGCTGCGGACCCAGCGGCCGCACCAATCGGAGTAGAAGTACTGTCCGGCGATCTCGGGGATGGCTGCGCCGCGGTAGACGAATCCACCGGTTACCGAGCAGCCGTCATCGTGATTGAACTCCAGGGTGGGGCCGTCGAAGTCCGTCGGATCGCAGCCGCGTTCCAAGAAGCAATGTGCCCCTTCGGTGAGCGGCCATCCGAAGTTGTAGGGATGCAGGTCGAGAGGTACGACATTGATCTCCTCCCAGCTGTCCTGGCCGACATCGCCGATGAACAGCAGCTCCGTCACGGGGTCAATGCTGATCCGCCACGGGTTGCGCAGGCCATAGACCAGCACCTCGGCCGCGCCGCCGCCGTCGACGAAGGGGTTGTCCGGCGGTATGGCGTAGGGCGCTCCGCCGTCGACATCGATGCGAAGGATCGTGCCCAGTACTGAGCCCGGATTCTGGCCCTGGGTGCCGCCGTCGCCGCCGTCGCCGCTTGAAAGGTAGAGGTAGCCGTCCGGTCCGAATGTCAGCATTCCGGCCTGGTGGCGGTTCGCCGGCTGCTCAACCCTGAGGATCGTTTTGGCTGTCGCGGCGTCGGCTCCGGCCGTTGTTGCCTGAAGCTCGACGAGGTTCGCATCCTCGTCGGAGTCGGTGAAGTAGACGAATAGTCGTGACGGGTCTTGGGGGTGGAAGGCCATGCCGAGCAGCCCTTGTTCGATGCCCGTGTCGAGGACAGTGTCGCTGAGGTCCAGGTAGGGCTCAGGGTCAACGGCTCCCTCGAGCACCCGCCACACGGTTCCATCGGCCGCCATGACGAGGAGCACGTCCGTACCCGGCAGCGGAAGGGCGTAATTGGGGCGGACGAAGCCGGTCGCCACCACTTCGAACGTCAAGCCCTGCAGCGGGGAGGAAGGCAGGGTCGTCGTAGTGGTGGACGTCGTCGTCGCTGTCGGCGACGTCGCTGTCGGGACCTCAGCTGGCGTCGTCTGCGGCGCGAGGGTGGTCGTCGGTGGGGCAGTTTCGGAGGGCGCGGTCGCTGTTGGCTCCGGCGGTCCCGTGGTCGCCGGCGTCGTCGAGCTGCATGCCGCCAGGAGCAAGAGGCCGACTATGGGGCGAACGAACACCGCACGACGATAGGAGGTGTCGAGCTGGCGACGGTCGTTAGCGCGTCTCGCTCTGACGCAACTCGCGGTGTTCGACCCGGCCGTCGGCGTGGAGGGCGAAGCGGCCCTCGGTGCGATCATGGACCGGGCTCGCCGACGACCAGGGCCAGCCGCCGAACTGGGTGCGCCGGTAGTCGTCGACGGCGGTCCGCAGCTCCTCTGGCGTATTCATCACGAATGGTCCCATCTGGAATACCGGTGCTCCGATCGGTTCTCCTTGGAGTAGCAACAGCTCGGCGGGACCGCCATTGTTGACGAGCAGCGTCGGCTGGTCGGCCTGAAGGCGGACGCCTATCCGCTCGGAGATCGGCACTCCGTCGACGGCGACATCGCTTCCTTCGAAGCAATGCAGCATTCGATTCACGGAAGCCGGTGAGGTTGGCATCTCCCAAGACGATCCTGGGTCGAGCTTGATGAGCCAGATACCAAGGTGTGAGCTGGCCCGACTTGCCCATGAGTCTGGAGGTGGCGCCGGAGCCGATGCCTCGTCGATCGATCCTGCGATGACATCGACGGAGACGCCCGGCGATGGCGTCAGTGTCGGAATCTCCTCGCCCCACAGCATCCCGAAGTAGGCGGGAACCAGCTTGGATTCGGGTGGCAGGTTGAGCCAGATCTGGAAGAGCTCGAGGGTGTTCGGCCCCTTGTCGTCGAGGAGGGGGAACATCTCGGCGTGCATGATCCCGGTCCCCGTTGTCAGCCACTGGACGTCGCCCTCCCCGTAGCGAGCGGTGGCACCGAGCGAGTCCGAGTGGTCGACGTAACCGCGCCTCACCACCGTCACCGTTTCGAAGCCACGGTGGGGATGCTGCGGGAATCCGGGCACGACGTCGCCGTGATACATGCTCCAGCCGTCGATGTAGGAGAAATCGGACCCGATCTGGCGACCCGTCAGTGGCGTTACGGGACCGAGCGCATCGTCTCCAGCCGGGTAGTGATCAACGTGATGAACGGTGAAGATGAACGGGTCGACGCCCTCCCACGGGAAGCCCAGCTCGACGAGTTCGATCACTGCCTGACCGGTCATTTTCATTCTCCTAACGGCCGGCCAGCAGTATGCCCCCACTGTGGGGATAACAGGGGAGAGACCCTGGACACGCGAGTCGGCTAGATGTAGCTCAGTCGTCTGTCGTCGAAGACTCTCCACACGCCTAGAACCGCCAAGACGGCCCCGCCGATGATCACCATCCAGATGATGGGGGCGAAGGACACCGGTTTGATGGTGTCGTAGTTATCCAGGTTGTCTCGGCCCCGTCGGAACAGAGCCGTCGGACCCAGGGGATTTAGTCCCGGTTAATCGTCGATTGACGAAATAGCGGGCAGCGTCTCGCCAAAGCCCCGCCCCAATCATCGAGCAACACCTAAGCTGAAGTCGGTCGCTTCCCCTGCCGAGGTATTGGACATGACCTCAGTCTCCCCCCAGAACGTTGTCGCCGTCGTGTGGGACTTCGATAAGACGCTTATCCCCGGCTACATGCAGGCGCCCCTGTTCGAGAAGTACGGCATCGATGGCGCCGACTTCTGGCGTGAGGTCGACGCCATGAGTGACTTCTATCGGCGCGCAGGGGCCGACCTCATCGGTCCCGAGATGCTCTATCTCGACCACATCCTCACCTACGTGAAGCAAGGCAAGATGCCCGGCCTGAGCAACGCCGTGTTGCGAGAGCTCGGCGTCGAGATTCGGCTCTATCCAGGCATGCCACAGTTCCTCAACCAACTCGCCAAGGCCATCGAGGCCGATCCCTCCTTCGCCGACCATGGCATCCGCGTCGAGCACTACGTGGTGAGCACGGGCCTCCGCCAGATGATCCTCGGCAGCGCCATCGGGCCCGAGGTGGATGGGGTGTGGGGTAACGAGTTCGCAGACGCCGTCCCGCTTCCCGGATTCCTGGAGGAGAACCAGGACGCCCTGTTCGCGGAGTCGGCGCGCGAAGTGACCCACATCATCTACTCGCTCGACAACACCACCAAGACGAGAGCCCTGTTCGAGATCAACAAGGGATCGAACAAGCACCCCGACGTCAGCGTCAACGCCAAGGTGCCGGCCTCACACCGCCGGGTGCCATTCAGCAACATGATCTACATCGCGGACGGTCCGTCTGACGTTCCGTCGTTCGCCGTGGTCACGGAGCGAGGTGGGCTCGCCTACGCCGTGTACGCACCCCATTCCCAGAGCGAGTTCCAGCAGGCCAACCGACTCCTCGAGCAAGGCAGGGTCAACGCTTTCGGAGAAGCCAACTATGAGGAGGGGTCACAGTCATACATGTGGATCCTCCACGCCGCCGAGCGCATCGCGGAGCGGATCGTCGAGGATCGCGAGCGCGCCATCTCGTCGAGTCTCGGACAGGCACCCACCCACCTCGACGGCTAGCCCACCTCAGTCGCCGGCGACGGCAAAGTCCCAAGACCCAGTGTCGGAGATGCCCAGACGGAGATCGAGGTACTCATTGAACTGGCGGTAGAGAGCTATGTCCTCGGGCGGGAGGATCCCCTCCAGCAAGTCGAAGTCCTCAGGGAGTGGCGCCGCCCGGAAGGCCGATGGCCACAGGTAGGTGGGAACGAAGAACTCGGCGTCGAGCACCGGCGGCGTGTTGAGTAGCTGCACCATGAGCCTGGTTATCGGTATTCCCACAGATTCCTCCCGCTTCCAGAAGGCAACCGGGTCCGTCCCTCCGCCGAAAGAGAACGTGAAGTCGCTGGCGGTTAGCGCCCGGAGGGAGTCGAAGTCGCATGAAGTCGCGGCTTCTACGATCGCCCGCCGCTTCGCCTCGACCTCGCTGGGAAGACCTTGGTCCACCGGTTCCGAGGAGAGCCCCGCGGCCGAACAGATCTCCGGTGGCGGGAGCAGCAGCTGCAACGGATACGTCTCGTTGACGACGCCGTCTGGCGTTGAGATCGTCAGCTCGCCGTTCTGGTCAACCTCGACGAAATAGGGAAGTTCTATGTCGAAGGCGACCCATCCAGCACCTTCGCTGAGGACGTCGAACTCAGTGATGGTGAGCCCGTTGGCGTCCGCGATGTGAACGTTGAAGCGGTCGGCGGCTATGCGGGCCTCGCCGACGAGCCTTCCCGGCTGCGTCGCCGGCCCGCCGTATGTGGGTTGCGCGACGAAGATGGGTGGCTGCAAGTCGCGGAACGTAAGGCGGGATACGGCACCTGGAAGCTCGGCGAACGGTTCGCCATCTTCGCGAAATGTCACGCTCTCCACGTCGGGGAATTGCGTCAACGTGTAGGTGACCTGTGCCAGCCGCGGAGTGAGCGACTCTTCATCGAAGAAGGGAGCGGTGAGGTCGACAGTTGCCAGGCCGTTGACAACGGCGGTGCCGAGAAGAACGGTCTCGGCCGGGATGTCTGAGGAGATGGCAGGCACCCCGAGCCGCTCGGTTGGAGTCGGCCCGCGCAGCAGCGTTTCGACGGCGCCGCGTGGCCCTTGGGGAGAGGTGGCGTCGCGCCACACCGGTACCAACGACGGCTCCCCGACGACCGAGCTGGCGAGGAAGTAGACGATCTGCGGCTCACTCAATTCCAGCCGCCGAGCCAGCGTCGTGGTTGTCGAGCTGGTCGGAACAGTGATCGATGGCGTTGAGGTGCCGATGCCGGTCCCAGCGCTCGCCGTGTCCGAAGGTTGTGCTGTCGTAGTTGCCGAGGTTCCGCCCGAACAGGCGGCGAGGACCAGCAGGAAGATGACCATCCGTTTCATGGTGTCATTGTGCCGGGCGGCGACCGTCGCCCGCAGTACCTCGTTGCTAGAGGTAGAGCCCTGGTGGCTGATCCTCTGTGGCACCGCCCTCGAGCATGCGGCGCTGCTTCATCTCTTCGAGCTGAGCCGCCGCCGCCACTTGCTGGCTGAAGAGGCTGGCCTGGATGCCGTGGAAGAGACCCTCGAGCCAGCCGACCAGCTGAGCCTGAGCGATGCGAAGTTCGGACTGTGTCGGTGTTCCCTGAAGAGGCACGAAGATCTCCTCGAACTCGCGACGCAGGTCGGCTGATAGCACTTCCTTGAGCTCCTCGAGTGACTGATCGTGAACCTTGAGGAGGCGCTTGCGGCCGGCTTCATCGAGGGGAGCGCTGCGGACTTCCTCGAGCATGGCGCGGGTCATCGAGGCGATGCGGATGATCATCGAAGGCCTGCTTATGGACTCGTCCTGGCTCGGAGCCTGGTCCTCGGCAACGACCTCTGGTTCTTGCGACTGTTCCATTGACGGGAGAATAGGGAGGGGTGGCCGCTCAACACGCCAGTCGCGGAGGGTGTTGTCGCACTGCGACGCTCAGTAGTAGCAGTTGAGGGGTGGTGATAACGGCCGATATCTGGCCGCATGAACCTGCTGCGCGACGAACGAGGCATCAAAGGAATCGAGCTGGGCATGGGCCTGCTCCTCGTCGGCATTCTTGCCGCCATGGCGTTTCCGTTGATGAGCAAGGTCGGCAACCGCGTTGACGACGTCTTGGCGGCCGCCGATAGCAGAGCCGACCAGATCGACCTCGCACTCACCGCGCCGGCGGCCGAGATTCAGGTCGCTGGTGTTCAGCTTGAGCGGGCAGATGATGGCTCAACCTGCCTGTGGAACTTGTCGACGTCGGGTGGCGTCACGGGAGTCTGGCAGTCGGGCGCCCTCACTCTGTACGGCTCGTTCGCGGAAAAGCCGACTCCGTGTCCCGTTGCGGGCGATGCCGAAGCCGCCGGCTTCAGTGCCTCTCGGCCCTAGTTCCAGGCTCCCGTGAGGCTGTCGACTATGTCGGGATGGACGGGCCTGCTGTAGACGTATCCCTGAGCTGCGTCGCATCCGAGGTTGCGCACGAATTCCAGCTGCTCGGTGGTCTCGACACCCTCGGCGATCACCTGCATCCGCAGCGTCCGTGCCAATGCGACGATCGCCTGGCTGATGGCAGCGTCGTCGGCATCGTGGGTGATGTCGTTGATGAACGATTGATCGATTTTCAGGGTGTCGATCGGGAACCGCTTGAGATAGCTCAGCGAGGAGTAGCCCGTCCCAAAGTCATCGATGGAGACACGGATCCCCATGTCCTTGAGGCTGTGCAACGTTGCCGTTGCTTCCTCGACGTCCTCGATGAGGGTGTGTTCCGTTAGCTCGATCTCGAGGAAGTGGGGATCGAGTTCGGTGGTGTCAAGCGCCTCGCGCACTATCGCCACCAGATTCTCCTGGCGGAACTGTCTCGACGATACGTTGACTGAAACCGGAATCTTGCCCGTGCCATCGTCAACCCATCGCCGCGCTTGCTCGCACGCCGCGTTGAGCACCCAGGTGCCAAGAAGGACGATCAAGTCGGACTCCTCAGCGAGCGGGATGAAGTTGCCCGGCATCACCAGTCCGAGATCGGGATGATCCCACCGGACAAGAGCCTCGACCCCGATCATCTCGCCGGTCGTCAGGTCGATCTTTGGCTGGTACACCAGCCGCAGTTCGTCCGTCCCGTTGAGCGCTCTTCGCAGGCCGCCCATCAGATCGATGCGATCGGCGTTGCGCTCACGCAGATCCTCCGAGTAGAACTCGAAGCCGTTGCGTCCGCCCACCTTGGCCGCGGTGACTGCAAGGGTGGCTCTTTCGAGCAGCTCCTGGCCGTTGTCGCCGTCGAGGGGGTAGATCGCAACTCCGGCGCTTGCTGTGACCCTCATCGAGTCGGCCCCTAGGTCATGGGGTATCGCCAGCGCGTTCAACAGCTTGTCGGCCATCGGGCCGGCGTCGTCGATGCGGTGCCCACCGCCGAGTATCACGACGAACTCATCGTCGCCGGTGCGGCCGATGGTGTCCGAATCCCGGACCACGGTCCGGATCCGCCTACTTACGCTGACGAGGACTCCCTCGGCGACGTCATCTCCGTGAACCTTCATCAGACCCCCGAACTCGTCGAGATCGAGGGCGATGACTGTGACGAGCCCCTTATCGCGGTCGGCTCGCATGATCGCCTTGTCGAGGCGCTCGGTGAGGGAGGCGCCGGTGGCAAGGCCGGTCAGCAAATCGACGCTCTGCTCGCGCGCCGCTAGCGCAGTCCGATCGCGCCTGCGGTTCTGTTCCAGCCACCCGATGGCGATCGAGATCAGGATTGCAGCCGCCACTGCCATGGTCACGGTTGACGGAGAGCGATCGAGGCTCAGGGCTAGTCCGAGGTTGGTGGCACCAGCGACGAGCGCCGCGACCATAACGAGGGTTGGTCGCTTGGCGTTGCTACCCATTGCACTGACCGCTGGCTTGATGAATGCCCCTAACTCCGATCACTTGCTATCGGCACGATGTCGGCACTGACTAAAGCGACTGTTGTCGAATTGACTAGTCACCCACGGCGCCGCTGCGCCCACGTGAGGAAGCGCTGGCGCGGCCACGAGTTGGCGACCCGCTTGTGGTCAAGCCATGCGCGCTGGGCATGGAGGACACCCGATGTCACCCTCCGGTAGTCATCCGGATGGTGAGCGTCGGTGTTGATGACGAAGTCGATGCCGATCGAGGCGCCATTCCTGATCACGTCTGCCGAAGCGTCGAGACGGTCGAGGGCACCATTGATCTCGATGGCTGTCCCCGTCGCTGCGGCTGCGGCCAGGACCTTGTCCTCGTCGAATTCGATGCCCGGCCGCCGCCCGATCATGCGGCCACTCAGGTGACCGATGGCGTTGACGCTCGGGTGCTCGATCGCCGCGATGAGCCGAGCCGTCTGGTCGGGGACGGCGAGGTCGAAGTGTGAGTGCACCGAGGCCACCGTCCAGTCGAACTGGGCCAGGAAACCGTCGTCGTAGTCGAGACCCCCGTCGGCTCCGATGTTGAGTTCGCAGCCCCACAGCAGGGCCATGTCCGGGTACTGCTTCTGCAGCTTCTCGAGCTTGCGCCGCATGCCGAGCATCTGGCTCTTGGTCGCCCCGTTGATGGATAGGTTCTCGCCGTGATCGGTGATCGCCAAGTACTCGAGGCCCCTTGAGGCGGCTGCCGCGACCATCACCGAGATGGGAGCTCGGCCGTCACCCGAGAGGTCGGAATGCACGTGGAGGTCGCCCTTGATGTGCTTCTCTTCGACGACTCGCGGGAGCCGTCCTTCCGCTGCCGCTTGAACCTCGCCGGTGTCCTCCCTCATCGGGGGAGGCACGAAGGTCAGCTCCAGAGCCTTGTAGATGGAGGCCTCGGTGCGGGCTGCGATCACTTCCTTGGTCTCGATGTCGGAGAGCGAATACTCGTTCAGCGTCCAGCCCCGGTCGAGGGCGCGTTGGCGCAGGGCGATGTTGTGAGACTTCGACCCGGTGAAGTAGAGCACCGCCGCGCCGTACCCGCCAGCGTCGACGACTCGCAGATCGATCTGCAGGCCGTCTCGGGTGAGGATCGATGACTTCGTCTCGCCATGGGCGACGACCTCATCGGCGATGCCGAGGGCGACGAAGGCGTCGCTCACCGATTGGTGGTCCTTCGCCGCGACGATCACGTCGATGTCGCCGATGGTCTCCGAGAAGCGGCGGAGGCTTCCGCAGTATTGAACCGCCTTGACACCTGGCACCTCTTGGAGGGCAGCGACTATCTCGGTGGCGATTGGCAGTGCCGCCGCGATCGGCGTCCGTCGGTCTTTGCCGTGCATGCCAAGCCGCTCGATGGCTGACTTCAGCTTTTCCTCACTCTTGGCCCCAAGACCAGGTAGGTCGCGAAGTGCCTCCCGAGCGATGGCGCGGCGCAGGTCGTCGACGGTGTTGATGCCGAGCTCATCGCGAAGGCGGATCAAGGTCTTGGGCCCGAGGCCAGGTATGCGCGTCATCTCGACGAACGCAGGTGGATATGCCCTTCGAAGTTCGTCGAGCTTGGCGAACGAACCAGTGTCGAGATACTCGCGGATCTTGGTGGCGGTGCTCTTGCCGATCCCCTTGAGAGCAACCATCTCGGCCTCGGTCATGCCGGCGATGGGGCTACGCAGGTCCTTGACGGAGGCCGCGGCGTTCTCGTAGGCGCGCACTCGAAATGCCTGCGGATTGCCCTCCTCGAGCTTCATGAGGAGCGTCATCTCGTTGAGCATTCGGATGACATCAGCGTTCGTTCGGGTCATGTGGGGACTCTAGATTCTCGGCTCACAAGCGCTGCGTCCGCAAACGCTTGTGAAGGAATGCGCAAGCCTGATACCTTCGTATCTATGGCAGGCTCAATACCTCGAGCAACGGTGGCTCGCCTTCCTTTGTACCTGCAGTGCCTCGAAGCCATGTCGCAGGAGATCGTGTCGTCGGATCAGCTGGCGACCACCGCTGGAGTCAACTCCGCCAAGGTCCGCAAAGACCTCTCCTACCTGAGCCCGAAGGGAACTCGCGGGGTTGGCTACGACGTCAAGGAGCTGAAGCAACTCATCGCAGCGAAGCTGGGCAGGATGGCGTCGTCTGTGGTCGCGATCGTCGGAGCAGGCAATCTCGGCCAGGCCCTCGCCGACTACGAGGGGTTCGCCGACCACGGCTTCTCCGTTGCTGCTCTCTTCGATGTTGACCCGAAGAAGGTGGGTACCACCGTCGGCGGAACGCGGGTGTATCACATCGATGAGTTGGAATCGGTCATCGCTGCCGAAGCCGTAGCTATCGGAATGATCACAACCCCGGAAGGCCCAGCCCAGGAGGTTGCTGACAAGTTGGCTGACGCGGGAGTTCGGTCGATTCTTAATTTCGCTCCTGCCATCCTCAAAGTCCCTGAAGGTGTCGAGGTGCGCCGGGTCGATCTATCGACCGAGCTTCAGATCCTCAGCTACTACCTCAACATCGAAAAGGACGTCGCCGGCTAGGACTGCCCTTCGGCGTCTGCCTGTTCCAGGCGGTTGAGGGCTGTCAGGAACATGGCGAAGAGAATCGCCGATCCGATCATCATGGCAAGGGACATGATCCTGAGCTGGAAGGCGTTGAGCCCCTCGAATTCGGCCGGCCTCGGGCCCCGCGGCACGGTCAGCACGAAGAGCAGGCCGTTGATAGCGCCCCAACCGGTCAAGGCCGCGCCGGCGATCAGGAAGCCAAGCCGGGCACCGAGGTTGGTGTAGAGCAGAAGGTACGTGGAGCCGGCGAACGTCAGCAGGGAGACGACGGCAATGAGGATGCCGGACCAGAACGTGTTCGACCAGATGTAGCGGTTGTAGGTGTCGCCTACCCATTCGCGCAGCGGGCCGACGAAGGCAAGGGCGCTGAAGACGACCAACGCAACGCCAAGCAACTCGAGTCGAGTCATTCCACCTTCGGAGCGCAGCATCACAATGCCCTCTCGTAGCGGACGATCAGCATGATGTCCTCCCTGCTCAACGTGAATCCGAATGCCGGCATCCACCCGCGGCCAAGACCGTTGACTCCGTACTCGGCGCTCTGTTCGGAGCCTCGGGCCACGAAGTCGAAGTGGTCCTCGATGTCGGGGAACTGGTTCACAGCCTTGCCGTCGAGAAGCGAGGGACCCCAGGCACCGGAGCCCGCCTCCTGCTGATAGGGAACTCCTGCTGAGTACCCAGCAGTGTGACACCGAGCGCAATGGCTGTCGTACAAACCGACGGCTCGCCGGGTGTCCTCGAGGTTGCCGTCGAAGGCGTCGTCTGCGAGAGCCTCGAGGTCGACGAAGTACTTGGCGTCCGCCTGGGCCTCCTCCAGGTAGCCGAGCCCGACCTCGGCGGCCTCAACGAAGGCCGAGTTGCTGAGGGCAGCAACGCGCAGGTTGATGGCATCCACCTCGATGTCGATCAGCAATTGTTCCAAGAGCTCGATGTCGCGAAGTGGGTTGCCGGCACGATCCGTGTTGGTGAAGGCGTTGGCGGGGTCGAGGTCGATCGAGTAGTCGTCGTCCTCGGCGACCACTCCCCACTTGCGGAACAAGGCGGTCAACTGAACCTCGGCATTGTCGCCGAGACCATCGCGGTCCGAGTCGCCGGCGCTCGCCGCGCACGCCAACCCAACCAACTCCGCGGAGTCATCCGTACACGTACCTGTTGCCGAGAGCAGCGCATTGATGGTTGCAGGGACGTCCTTGACCTCGTTCCAGATGCTGGGCTTGGTCTTGATCTCCTCGATGACTGCCTGTTGCGTCTCAACAGCCGCGGCCGCGGTTTCGCTTGCCCGGTCGATGCGATCGAGGGCGAGGTTGACTTTGGTGTCAACGGCGCCAACCGCGACCGACTGGTCGACCTGGATGGACCGCAGGTAGGAGATCAGTTGGTCGATCTGCTGGCTCGTCAGCGACCCGCCTCCCTCGAGCCCCGCGGCAGGCATCGGCGTACCCCGGCGCCCGAAGGTGATCCAGAAGCGGATCTCGTCCTCGCTGTAGCGAAGGAAGACATCGTTGAGAGATGGAGCGGTCCAGGTGGTCTCATTGCCGCTGCGGGCCTCGATGTAGGTGGCGCCACCCCCTCCACCGTCGGCTCCGTGGCATTGGATGCAGAAGAAGTGATCGAACCAAACGGCACCCTCCTCGATGTCGTTCTCGACGCGGCTCTCTGTTGCCGAGGCCTGGCGGGAGGCTTCGCCCAGGTAGTAGATGGGGATGACAAGTGCCAGGACCGCCGAGCCGACTAGCGCCGCGAGAAGCACGCTGTTGACGCGTTTGCTCTCCAACTCGTCGTCGGTCAGGAAGGGCTGAAGGTTCTGTGGGGTCGCCTCGAGGCGTTGCGGGCGGCGGGCGTTGACGACGATGGCCGCCCAGATGAGCAAGGCGAACAGCGCGATGCCGATGACGACTGCGCCGATCCCCTCCATCTAGGCGTACCTCAGGCCAGGCATGAAGGGCCTTGCGGGTACTCGGCCGTCTTGTCCTTCGCCCTGGCAGTCTGGACGACGCCGCCGGTGTCGATGAGGAGCTTGCCGCTATCGCTGACCGCGATGGAGAAACGATCGAGGTTGCGCGGCGCGGGACCGGCCTGGTACTCCCCGTGGAAGTTGTACTTCGAGCCATGGCAGGGGCACTCGAAACCCTGCGACGAATCGCAGACCGGAACCCGGCATCCGAGGTGCACGCAGCGTTGCCACAGCGCCATGATTCCTTCGACCACCACCAGATCATCGAACTGGCTGGCATCGAGCTCGCCCTGGAAGGGGACTATGTAGGCCTGAGCCGCCGGAAGGAAGAAGGGGGTAACGGTGCCGTCGGAGTTGACGAGCTGGAGCTTGATCTCGTTGAGGTCACCGCCCTCGATGACCGAACCGAAGGCTCCCGCCTTGAGCCGCGGCCAGAAGAATGCGAGCCCGCTGAGGGTGAATTGGAGCAGGAACACTCCGAACACCGTGAGAACTGCCTTCCCGAAGAAGCTGCGCCGGGTGACGCCGTACTCCTCCTGCGACACTTCCGGCCGCGTCAGGAGGGGATCTCCGATGAGGGTCGGATCCTGCGGCGGCGCCTCGCTCTTGGCTCCGGTGTTGGAGCCGACCGGTGCCAGCTCTTCAGGTACCAGCTCCTTGCGCCGTTTTCGATCGGCGGCCATGGCCCTTCTGTCCAGCTTGCCGACGGGAAGCTTGTCGCCGGACCGCTTGAACGCGATGGCGAAGATCCCAATGGCTGCCAGAACCGCTACTGCGGCCGCCGCCAACGCGAAGATCTGGGTGTTACTCATCAGAAGTCGAAGAACAATCCACTGTTCCACGGGAAGGTGAAGTTGAAGCCGGGACCCCTGAAGAATGACCCGAAGATGGTCAGTAGGGCGGCAGCCATGAGGAAGAAGGTGAAGATCATGATGGCCAGCTTGCGATCAGATGGGCGCGTTGACGGGTTGCGGTCTATATACGGAATCGCCGCCATGCCGGCGAGCCCGAGACCGGGCAGCAACACACCGGCAACTTGGGGATCGAAGTAGGAGAGAACCTCCTGCAGCCCCAGGAAGTACCAAGGCGCCTTGGAAGGGTTGGGCTGCTCGTTGAAGTTAGCCAGCTCGAGCAGGGGGGCGTTGACGAAGACGGAGAAGATGACCAAACCGGCGGTGACCACCAGCAGCGCTACGAACTCGATGCCGAGGAGATGTGGCCACACGGCCACCTTGTCCTGGGGTTCGCCCTTGACCTGCTGGATTGGCGCGGCGCGCACGACTGTGAGGAGCCGCTGCGCCCTGACCCCCTCGGGGATGGCCGCAGGCGCAGCTGCTGCCGGCGCCGCCGCAGCTGTCGCCGCAACGGCCGGGGCAGGGGAGTCGGCAGCCGGGGCCGACAGGGACACTCCGGCCATCTCGGCGAGTACCTCGTCGACAGTCCGACCGCTGGCCTTGGCTTTTGCCTCGGCCGAGCGCATGAGAAGCTTCTCGGGCATTCCGCTGGCGGCGGCCGCCGCCGCGGCTAGGTCGGCGCCGGACAGCGACGCAGCGGCAGTCGGGGGAGCCGCTGCGGTCTCTTCTGCCGTAGCCGTTTCAGCCACTGCCGGAGCCGGGGGCTCTTCGCCGGTCATCTCGGCAAGGACCTCCTCGACCGAGCGTCCGGTCGCCTTGGCCTTGGCTTCAGCGGAGCGGCGGAGAAGGTGTTCGGGGATGCTCATCTAGAGCGGCCCCGAGATGCCGCCGTCTTTGCGGACACGCCAGAAGTGCACGGCCATGAAGATCACGATGATGAACGGAAGCGCAAGGACGTGTAAGACGTACCACCTCAACAGGGTGTCGGCGGTGACCGCGAGGTCGCCAAGAAGGGCGAAGCTCACCTGGGGTCCGAAGACGGGGGTATACGCCGCCATGTTGGTGCCGACGGTCACAGCCCAGATCGCCAGCTGGTCCCATGGGAGCAGGTAGCCGGTGAACGACAGCAGCAACGTGAGGAGAAGCAGTACGACGCCGATCACCCAGTTGAACTCCCGGGGCGGCTTGTAGGCGCCGTGGTAGAAGACGCGCGCCATGTGTAGGAACACTGTCAGAACCATCAAGTGGGCGCCCCAGCGATGGAGGTTGCGCACCAGGAGACCGAAGGCGACGCCTTCCTGGAGTTCGATGATGTCGAGGTAGGCCTGGGGGGAGGTTGGCCGGTAATAGAACATCAGGAAGATGCCGGTGATGGTCAGCAGGATGAATAGGAAGAAGCTGGTGCCGCCAAGGCACAACGTGTACGAGAGCCGGACCGCGTGCCGCTTCACCTTCACCGGGTGCAGGTGGTAGAGCACGTTGTTCATGATCACGTAGGACCGGTTGCGGGGACTGTCGCTATAGCCATCGCGGAACGGCGAGCCAGGTCGAAAGATCGATGACCACACCTGAGAGGCTTTGACCCTCTGGCCGACCGCCCCCAGCCGCTCTTTTAGCCCTGTTCCCGTCTTCTCTTCAGCCATTACCAGCGCATCCCGTAGCTATACCCGTTCTTGAAATCCCGTTGCCCGCTATCCGTGTGCCACGGCGGCAGGTCCGCGACCTCCGCATTGGCGGCGAGCGACCCCTCGAACTTGCCGAGCGTAATCACTCCGGTCGGGCATCTGTCGATACACAGCGCACATCGGGTGCACTCGTCTTCGTCCACGACGAACATACCGACCGCCAACTCGTCCGAGTTCGGATCGGCGGTGCCGACGGCCTCGGTGACTGACTCGACGGAAAGGTAGTGGATGCACTTCCAGGGGCAGATGTCGACACAGCCTTCGCACAGGATGCACTCTGCCTGATCGATGTGGAGGAACTGCTTGGGTTTGACGGAGGCTGCCATGAACGAACCGTCGACCTCGACGAGCTGGTAGTCGTCGCGAAAGGGTGGTGTCTCGAACCAGACATCGGTCTTCGCCATCAGCGGTCACCCTTGATGACGGGTCGGCCGTAGTCCGAGAGCACAGCTGGCTTCTCAACCGGCCCGCGCTTGGCCCGCTCTTGCACCTGATAGATCCCGACCAACAAGGCGACCAAGATCCCAGCGCTGTAGCCGCCGGAGACGGCGTCCTTGATAGCCCCGTAGCTGATCGAGAGAGAGTTGTTGAGCGTCAGCCAGCGGGGAAGCGTGAACGCGACTTCTTGGGAGGTCCACTGGAACTCGCCTTGGGTCAGCCCCAACCACTCGTTGGGGATGATGGCGAACCACACCAGTGTCTCGAGCGTGAAGAGGGCTGCTCCGACGCTGGCTCTGGCCCACGTCATCGGCTTGTCCCAGATCCAGACGACGACGATCCCGGCGATCAGAATCTGGCTGCCAACCAGCGACACGATCTTGGAGCCGATCACCCATTGCCATCCTCTTGGGACGTGCGGATAGATTTCTTGATTGAGCGAGTTCAACTCGGGCAAGCCGGTGAAATGGGCAGCCATGAAGCCGCCAGCGAACACCGCGGCACCGCCTATTACGGCGAGCAATCCGAGTCGTCGTAGCTGTGCGCGGTCCAACGCGTCCTTCCGCCGGTCAGGGGCGGTCATTGTATTCGTGCCTGCATGGCTGTGAAATCTATTGGCGATGCCTTTGAATATCCCAACGCGGGTCGTGACAATTAAGCTCGCCGCCCGAGGGAAGGAATCAGTCGAGTGACCACGGAGATCGAGGCGACCACCGGCCGGGCCGTCGCTCATCGCTATCTGATGGTGTCTGCTGTATTCGCTGTGGTCGGTGGCGTGCTGCTGGCGCTCAACTTCCTACAGCTGGTTTGGCCCGATCTCGGTAACGGCGTTGCTTTCCTGACCTACGGCCGTGTCCGGCCCATGGCGCTGAACGCGATCGTGTACGGATGGCTGTCGCTGGGGCTGCTCGGAGCTGCCTTCCACATCGTGCCCAAGCTGACGGGGGCCCCGCTGTGGAGGCCGCAGCTGGCGACTGGGGCGCTTGCGGCCGTCTCACTGTCCCTCGCAGTTGGGGTCGTATTCATCGGCGGAGGCTCCAACCAGGGAGGCTTGCTGTTCGAGGTGCCCTCGATCGGAGGCGCCGGTATTGCCATCGGCCTTGCCCTCGCCGCCTTCGTTCTTGTCAGGTCTGCCGCTGCCGCCACCGAATCCGATCAGCCGGCGCTGTGGTTCTCCGTAGCCGGAGCGTTGTGGCTGCCGCTCGGCTTCGTAGCCGGATGGGCTCCTGGCCTCAAGGGTGTCAACGCCGCCCTCCAGAACGCTTTCGGGGTGACCTCAGTGATCACTCTGGCGGTCACCAGCCTTGCCCTCGGCGCGGCCTACTACGTGGCTGGGGAACTCCGAGGTAGCCAGCAGGGGACCAGCGTTGGGCGGATTGGGTTCTGGAGCTTCGCCTTCATGGCGGCATGGACGGCTCCGCGGCTGCTGGTCTTCGGCCCCGCACCTGACTGGCTGGAAACCATCGCCGTCGCCTTCTCGATCATCCTGCTTGCCCCCGCCATCGCGCTCCTGTCGGATCTGGCGGGTTGGCTCCGGGGCGTGGCTCGACAAAAGTTGCTCATAGCCGGGGGAGCCTTCCTCCTCGCCTTCGTCGTGCTGAATATGGTGTCGAGCTTCCGTTCTCCCAGTTCGCTTACCCGTCTGACGAGTTGGGAGGACGCTCTTCTTCTGCTGCCCCTGCTCGGCACTGCTGGTTGTTGGCTCCTTGCTTTCGAGCATCACTTCGCCGACCGACGCGGCCGCTGGGTCGGCCGTCTGGTGGTCGAGGGCACGGGCCTCGCAGTCATGGCATCCCTCGCCGGCGGTCTACAGCAGGGGATCACCTGGGTTGGGGGGGCCAACGAGGGCGCTCCGGTGTCGGCCGGCGAAGTGTTCGCTATGCCATCTACTGCCTGGGTCGTACTGGCCGCCGTCGGCGTTACCGCGGCGGGGTTAGGCATGGTCGGCTTCGCCGTCGGCGTCCTTCGCGGCTGGGGTGAGCGATCTGCCGAGCTGGCACTCGAGTTCATTCCCGGAGCAGAGGCCCCGGAACCCGCTGAGCCGATCGGCCTCCCCCTTCTGGTGAGGGGAGCGGTCGCGCTGTTCGCCCTGGCCGCAGCCTCGGTGTTCCTCATACCAACTCTGGACGCTCCGAACCGAACGGCGACCCTGGCGGCCGACGCCATCGAGTTCGCCGAGGGATCGCTGCCGGCCCTGGGGGCCGATCTCTATGTCAGCGAGGGGTGCGTTTACTGCCACACGCAGCAGGTGCGCCCCATCATCACCGACGTTGGTCTCGGAACGGTCAGCATGCCGGGCGACTACGCCAGGCAGGACCCAGTTCTGCTCGGCTACCGAAGGGTTGGGCCGGACCTCACCCACATCGGTAGCCGCACCACCTCAACGCGGGGTCTCTTGGAGCGGCTGCGGAGCCCACGATCGTCGTTCGATGATGGCGGCGAATGGGACATCATGCCCGCATACGATTATCTGTCGGACGATGATCTGCTGGCGATCGCCGAGTACCTCGGGGCGTTGAACTGATGCAAGAACTCATTAACTCTGTTGCCGAGGCCACCGGATGGCCCGCCATCATGGTGGAGCGTTCGGCGCAAGCCCGGGCCAAGGCAGAGGGTGCAACCGTCGAGGCGGTGCTGGCCGCCTGGGCTGGTGGTGGTGCCATCGATACCAGTGCCAGCCCTCCGGCGGTCGAGCCTGCTGCCGCCGCGGCCGAGCCGGCCGCCGCGGAGCCGGCTGCCGTCGCTGCGGTCCCTGCAGAGGTCGAGGTCGAGGTGTTGGAGACGACGCCGGCTCCCGAAGCGGAGCCCTTGCCCGAGCCCAAGCCAACAAGGCGGCCGGCTGTGCCGACATGGCTTGCTGCGTCGTTCGCCGTTCTTCCTGCCATCGCGATCATGTACGCGCTCTTCTTTCCCAACGGTCCCGGTTGCGGAGTCGGCGCCCAGCTCGGCATCGACCCTGTCACCGGGGAGGCGGAGAGTTGTAGCGGTGCCCCATACGGCGAAGCGGACTTCGATTACTTCGCGGCGGGCGAGGAGACATACGCTTCGTTCTGCTCTGCGTGCCACGGTGCCGACGGCGGCGGCAGCGGCAACTTCCCCGCCCTTAGCGGCGGCGCGGTGGCAGCAACGTTCCCATCGTGCGGCGATCACCTCGAGTGGGTGGAGTTCGGATCTCTCGGCTGGCCTGAGGCCACCTACGGCGCCAACGCAACGCCGGTCGGAGCCAGCGGCGCTGTCATGCCAGGCTTCGGCGGTTCGTTCTCGCCGGAGCAATTAGCGAGCGTGGTCATATTCGAGCGGGTCGCATTCGGCGCTCTTTCCGTTGGCGACGCCACGGGCGACTGCCGGCCAGATCCCCTCGCCGCGGCCTCCGAGTAATCCCAGGCCATTCCCTAGCCTGCGTTGGTGAGCTCACCCAGTGTTCTCGTTGTCGGAGGCGGTCCCGGTGGCAGCGCGGCTGCCCACTGGCTGGCGCGTGACGGTCACGACGTCCTCGTCGTCGACAAGAAGCAATTCCCTCGGGACAAGACCTGCGGCGACGGACTCACGCCACGCTCGATCTATCAGCTACAGGAGATGGGCTTCGACTTCTCCGTGCAAGACTTCCACCGCATCGTCGGCTTGCGGGCATACGCAGGCGAGCTCAAGATCGAGTTGCCGTGGCCAGAGCACACCAAGTACCCGAACTGGGGAGGGGTCATTCGCCGCGCCGCTCTCGATGAACAGGTAGCGACGTTGGCCGAAAAACACGGCGCTTCCTTCCGCCACAACACTGAGGCGACTCCTGTGCTCGTTGACGGCGCCCCGATAGCCGTTGATCTCACACAAGACGGAGAGAGTGAGCGCGTCTACCCCGACTACGTCGTCGTCGCAGACGGCTCGCTGTCTCGCTTCGGTCGATCGCTGGGTACCTGGCGAGACCGCACCTATCCCTTCGGGTTGGCCGCCCGCGGCTACTACGCCACGCCCAACTCGAATGATCCCTATTTGGAAAGCCATCTTGGAATGCCCGACCATCAGGGCAGGTCGGTTGCCGGCTACGGATGGCTGTTTCCCCTTGGGGATGGAACGGTGAACGTTGGCGTCGGCGTGCTCAGCACCTTCAAGGGGTGGAAGGACGTGAACACCAACGTCCTGATGGAGCTGCTGCTCAACAACCTTCCCGACTACTGGGAAGTGACGTCGGCCGACGAAGTTGGGCCGTCGCGTGGAGGCAAGCTCCCGATGTCGATGTCCATCGGTCCCAAGGTTGGGCGCAACTGGGTGCTTGTTGGCGATGCTGCGGGGGCGGTGAACGCCTTCACGGGTGAGGGCATCGAGTACGCCTACGAGACCGGGCGCATCGCGGCGCGCCACATCGGAGAAGCCATCGCCTCGGGCGATCCCAGCCGCCTCGCCTCCTACAGCCAGGAGCTCGAGGACTCGTACGCCTCGTACAACCTCGTGGCGCGGCGCTTCATGCGGCTGATCGGACGACCGTCGACCATGAGACGGCTCACCCGGGCGGGGCTCCGAGTGCGCCCGGCGATGGAGGCCGTCCTCAAGGTCATGGCCAACCTGCTCGACCCGGACGACCCCGGCTTCGCAGAGCGCTCCTTCGCGCTGATAGAGCGCGTCGCCGAAGCATCGCCCCGCGTCTAGACCCGCTCCGCGCACGTTCGGTCAGTCCTGGGGTGTAACTGATTAAGTACTTCTCGCAGCTTGCCGATGCCCGTTGTGGAAACGTTTGTCGTTGGGAAAGCACGTATGCCGGAAGAAAAGCCGTCGTCCTCAGGACGCTGGGAAGGCCGACCAGTCGCGTCGTGGTCGTTGCGGACAGCGGTCTTCGTCGTACCGATCCTTGCCTCGATCGGCACCTCGTTGTGGTTGAGCAAGGCCCTGCCGACACCCACCAGCCCATTGCACCTGATCGGGTGGTGGGCACTCATCCTGGCCTGCTCGACGAGCATCCTCTTCATCGTCGACAAGGCCTCGCGCAAGATGCTCCCGCTCGCTGCGTTGATGCAGATCTCGATGGTCTTCCCGGACAAGGCGCCGAAGCGCTTCAAGACGGCACTCAAGTCGGGATCCTCGGTCAAGAAGCTCAAGGAGCAGCTGCGCCGAGCGGAGGCCGGAGAGATCGGCGACGACCTCACCGAGGCGACTGAGTTCATCCTGCAGATGGCCAACGCCCTCAACACCCACGACGCCCGAACCCGCGGTCACGCCGAGAGGGTGCGCGCCTACTCGGACATGCTGGCAGAGGAGTTGGATGTTCACGAGGAGGACCGAGCGAAGCTGCGGTGGGCGTCGCTACTACACGACATCGGCAAGCTCAAGATCCCAACCGAGATTCTGAACAAGCCCGGTCAGCTCGATGACGAAGAGTGGGTCACCATCAAGCAGCACCCGGTCTTCGGCGAGGAGATCTGCGCCCCCTTGCTCGAGTGGCTCGGTCCCTGGGCAGACACCATCGTCGACCACCACGAGCGGTTCGACGGCAAGGGGTACCCCGCCGGCAAGAAGGCTGACGAGATCTCCTTCGGCGGCCGCATAGTCAACGTTGCCGACGCCTACGACGTCATGACGACGGTCCGTTCGTACAAGAAGCCGATGACAACAGCGGCGGCGCGCGAGGAGTTGGCTCGCCACGCCGGTGCCCAGTTCGACCCAGCCGTCGTCAGGGCCTTCCTCAACATTTCGATGGGTCGCCTGCGCTGGATCGCGGGCCCGCTGTCGTGGCTGGCGCAGATGCCATTCCTCAACTTCCTTGGCGCCGTCCAGCAGGTGGGAACAGCCGTCGGTGTCGCCGGCCTCTCCGCCGCAGCCACCGCGGGAATCGTCGGCGCGGGGATCCTCGACATCCCCGACGAGCCCATAGAACCGGTACCGATTGTCGAGGTCGTTCCCGCTCCTGTTGTGGTCGTGGCGGCCGTTCCAGACGCCGCGACCGTTGACGAGGACGGCTCGTCGGCCATCTCAGTCCTGAGCAACGATCGGGTGCTGGCAGGCACCGTCATCTCCATTGTCGACGACCCCGACTTCGGCAGCGTTGTCCTGAACGCAGACGGGACGGTCACCTACACGCCGCGGTCCGACTTCTCGGGTCCCGACTCCTTCACTTACGCCCTCGTTGACGATGGCGAAGTCTCGGGGACGGCAGTGGTCACTGTGACGGTCATCGAGGTCAACGACGATCCGACTGCTGGACCCGATTCAGTGACGCTCGACGAGGATGGCTCGATCGTCATCGATGTGCTCGCCAACGACAGCGATCCCGAGGACAGGTTGGATACCGGCAGCCTTAGCGTCGTCAGCGCTCCGCTGAACGGCACTGCACTCGTGGTCGCAGGACGTATCACCTACACCCCCGACGCGGACTTTGCCGGCACCGACGCGTTCGTCTACGCGGTAGATGACCTCGACGGTGCCTCTGCTACGGCCACCGTTGAAGTCGTGGTGGCTCCGGTCAACGACGAACCGGTCATCGTTGCCGACAGCGCTTCCACCGATGAAGACGTCGCCGTCACGATCTCGGTCGCAGCCAACGACTCGGACATCGATGGCTTGCTCGACGCATCGTCGTTGAAGGTGATATCGGCTCCCGACAGAGGCAACGCGGTGCCAAGCACTGGCGCCATCCTTTACACCCCCGACGCCGACGTATCGGGAAGCGACTCGTTCACTTATCGACTGTGTGACGATGGCGGCGCCTGTGGTATCGCCTCTGTCTCTGTGTCCGTGACGGCCGTCAACGACCCGCCGGTTGTGCCCGGCCCCGGTCCGCAGGCCACGGCCGAAGAGACGACTATCACGATCGATCTGCTTAACGGCGCATCGGACATCGATGGTGGTCCGTTGTTCTCCATCGTCCCGGCGGCGTCGGACGTCGGAGCGGTGCTCGTCGACAACGGAGACGGCACTGCCGACTACACGCCGCCGCTTGACTTCTTCGGGGCGGACTCGTTCACCTACACAGTGAGCGATGGCGCAGCCCTGGTTGCGGTCCCTGTCTCGGTCACCGTTACCGACATCAACGACCCTCCGACGGTGCCTGGGCCCGGCCCGCTGGTCACAGCCGAAGAGACGATGGTCAGCTTCGACCCGGTCGCCGGTGCGACGGATCCTGACGGCGACCCGGTCACCTTGAATTCCTTCGACGCGGTGTCGGCGATGGGCGGAACGATCGCCGTGGGCAGCCTCGAATACACGCCACCTCTGGACTTCAACGGTGTCGACTCCTTCGACTACGTCGCCACCGACGGGCGCGGCGAGTTCGTGCCAGTCACGGTGACCATCACCGTGACCGCGGTCAATGATGCTCCGGTGGCGGTTGCCGACAGCTACGCCGTTGCTGAGGACACCCTGTTGGCGCCTGCTGCTCCTGCCGTCCTCGGCAACGACACCGACGTCGACCTCGATCCGCTGACGGCGACCCTGGCGACGCCTGCCCTGCACGGTGTAGCCGTCGTCAGCCTCGACGGCAGCTTCAGCTACACGCCCGATCTCAACTACAACGGCGACGACTCGTTCACATATACAGCCAACGACGGAGCCGGCGGCTGGGACACGGGCACGGTTGGAATCACCGTGACCCCAGTTAACGACGCCCCGGTGGCCAACGACGACGGCGGTGTCGGCTTCACCATGGCCGAGGATGCCGCCACCTTCACCACGGCCAACGTTGTGACCGCCAACGACACCGATGTTGAGGACGGCACCCCAGACGCCACCACGACCACCGTCACTGTGGCTCTGGCCCCCGCTGCTGCAGGATCCCTGGTCAACAACACCGACGGCACCTTCGACTTCACCCCAGCGCTCAACTGGAACGGCGCCGCCACCTTCTCCTACACGGTCGATGACTCAGTCGGCGCTACCTCCAACGCCGCTGTTGTCACCCTGACGGTGACCTCAGTCAACGATGCCCCGGTGGCTAACGACGACTCCTTCTCCACCGATCGTGGGGCGGGTCTAATCGAGGCTGCACCAGGGGTCATGAGTAACGACTATGACCTTGACCTGGATCCCCTCACGGCTTTCGTGGTCGCTGGCCCGACTAGCGGAGGCAGCACGATCCTCGTGTTGAACCCAGATGGATCGTTCACATACACGCCGGATCCAGACTTCGTAGGCGTCGACACCTTCACCTACCGGGTGTGGGACGGAACTGCATTCTCGCCGGCAGCCACGGTGTCTATCACCGTTGATGACGGAGTCGTCGAGCTTCCGTACTACCTCGGGTCAGCCGTCCTCTCGCCAGACGTCTCGTTCTTCACCCCGATCTTCCCGCCTGCGATACCGCTTCCCGACTATGACGGCGACTCCGACCCCGGCCGCACCATCGCCACCGGCGGCAACGCCACGTCATCCGATCCCACCAAGTACCACGAGTGGGCACTGATGGCGGGAGCTACCGGCCTAGATCTTCAAGGGCCGACCACGCTCACGCTGTGGAGTTCGGCAGCTGGCTTCGACATCAACGACGACATTCACCCGGAGTGGTGGATTCAGGATTGCAACGCCGCCGGCACTGGGTGCACGGATCTGGTCAGTGACGACCTTCACGTAAACGCGTGGAACGGCGGCACAGCAGGTTTCGTCTCACGTACCATCGACCTCGGCCACCTGGACACCACCATCCTGCCGGGTCGCATGCTGAAGGTGCGGCTGGTGGTTCGGCACAACGACCTATGGGTGGCCTACAACACCGCGGCCTATCCCAGCGGCGTTGACCTCACGTTCGCCAACCGACCACCTGGCGCAGTCGACGATTCCGATACGGTGTTCGAAGACAGCACCGTGCCGATTCCAGCGGCAGCCAACGACTTGGACCTCAACCTCGACGTCGACTCCATGACGATCGCCACGGCACCGGTCGGCGGAGTCGCCGTGCCTCGAATCGATGGCAGCGGCATCATCGACTACACGCCATTCCCCGATTGGAACGGTTCCGACAGCTTCACCTACGACATCTGCGACACCTCGGCACTGTGCAGCGTCACGCCGGCGACTGTCACCGTCACCGTTACCCCCTTGAATGATGAACCATCCTTCACGGATGCGGGCGACGTCACGGTGTGGGAGGATTCTGGGAACTTCAACGATGCCTCGTGGGCGACCGTCATCGACATGGGACCAGTCGATGAGGACTCTTCGCAGAGTGTTGACGACTTCGTCATCATCGCCAACAGCAACCCGGGCCTCTTTGCCACGCCTCCTGATGTGAAGAACGATGGCGAACTCGTGTTCAAGCCTGCCGACGACGCCAATGGCAGCGCAACGATCGATGTTGCGATGCGCGACGACGGTGGAGTCGTCAACCCCGGCGATGACGACACGTCGGTGACTCATACGTTCATGATCACTGTCGACGCCGTCAACGATGAACCGTCATTCAGCAAGGGGGGCGACCAGACAGTCGCTGAGGATGCTGGTGCCCAGGCAGTTGTCGGCTGGGCAACCGCGATCTCAACCGGCCCACCCAACGAGGCGGCACAGTCGAAGACGTTCAACGTCGTGGCCAACACCAACGCCGCGCTCTTCTCGGCCGGACCACA
Source organism: uncultured Acidimicrobiia bacterium (assembly GCA_964195995.1). Lineage (GTDB taxonomy): Bacteria > Actinomycetota > Acidimicrobiia > Spongiisociales > JAOTWH01 > CAXMQS01. The sequence continues at coordinate 707 of CAXMQS010000031.1, read as the reverse complement.
GGTCAGTTCAACGGGCACGTTGCTGTACACACCGACTCCGAACGCCAACGGCACTGCCACGATCACGATCGAGCTCCAGGACGGCGGTGGGGTCGTCAATCTCGGCGACGACGACACGTCACCGAGCCAGAACTTCAAGATCACGATCACCCCCGTCAACGATGTCCCGGTTGCCAACGACGACGGCGGTGTCGGCTTCACCATGGCCGAGGATGCCGCCACCTTCACCACGGCCAACGTTGTGACCGCCAACGACACCGATGTTGAGGACGGCACTCCAGACGCCACCACGACCACCGTCACTGTGGCTCTGGCCCCCGCTGCTGCGGGATCCCTGGTCAACAACACCGACGGCACCTTCGACTTCACCCCAGCGCTCAACTGGAACGGCGCCGCCACCTTCTCCTACACGGTCGATGACTCAGTTGGATCTACCTCCAACGCCGCTGTTGTCACCCTGACGGTCACCCCCGTTAACGACGCTCCGGTGGCCAACGACGACGCCTATCCGGCCATCCTCGAGGGTGGCAGCTTCACCACCACGAACAACGTCGACGATGTCGAACTCAACGACACCGATGTCGAGGACACCAAGCCGACTGGCAACGTGACTTTGGTAGCCGGGCCATCAAACCACTCTGGTGCCTTCGTACTCAATAGCAACGGCACCTTCACCTACACCCACGACGGCTCGGAGACCACCACCG
>CAXMQS010000030.1:0-98492 GCA_964195995.1 uncultured Acidimicrobiia bacterium | reverse complement strand
AGGACCGCCCGGCTCGACTCCCCCTCAACGGTGACGGCCAAGTTGGTGTCATACCCGATAGCAACGGCCCTGTCGTCTGCCCACTTGACGAGCCGAACCTTCATGGCGCTGAGCGCCAGACGGCTGACCTCGACTCCCTGGCTGATGGCATCCTCGCCCACCGTGTCGACGTACTTCAGCATCTCACCCTGACTGGGAAACTGGTAGAGCACTTGGGACGAAACTCCTGGCTCAAGTTCGAACTCCTCCCACGGCAGGGCGATGGCGGGTGCCAGCAGCTCGGCGACATCGGCGCTCACCTCGGCCGGCTCAGCCGTCGGCTCTGCAGCCACGACTGCTGGCGGCGGCGCCAGTCCGAGGGCTTCTGCATTGAGCCGCTCCATCACGTCGTCGGCCCAACCTGTGCCGAGGTAGCGATGCTTCTCCCGACCGTCGGGTCCGATTACCACCATCAGCGCGGTGTGATCGAATTGGGCGACGCCGCCGACGGGGTCGGAGGGGTCGAACGAGACGCCGTAGTCGGCGGCGACGGCGTCGGTTTGCTCCGAGGTTCCGGTGAGCCATGACCAACCCTCGGCGCCGCCGGTCACCCGAGACGAGTGGTCCAACAGCGCCTGGGGCGTGTCACGTACCGGGTCGAAGGAGATGGTGATCATCTGGATCTCGTCGCCGACGGCGTCTCCCAGCCCACGGTGCACCTGATTCATCTGGCCGGTGAGGAGGGGACAGAAAGTGGTGCAGTTTGTGAACACCCAGTCCACGACGACCCACTTCCCCGCGAAGTCGCTGAGGCTGACTTCTTCTCCCGTCTGATCGGTGAGGGTGAAGCCGGGCGCAGCGCGATCGATCGGGCGATGGATGAAGGGGGCCCCATCGGTGGGTGTGATCTGCGCTGCCGCAAGGTCCGTCGAGGCCCCCGCCGGGGCAGCCCCGATGGCTGGCTCGTCAGCCGCGTCGGCGCCGGAGCAGGCCGCAGTGAGGATGATCAGGGCGGCAAAGACCGCGAGGCTGCGGGTTGGCCGGATGGTGATGCGCCCCTGTGAAAGTCCTGTGCGGTAGTGCACGTTGATGGGAGAAGTCTAGGTCTCACCCTCGCTCTACGCCCGACGCGCCGAGATCAGCCTCCGGCGACGGCGTTGACGGCGTTGACGGCGTTGGGATCCTCGATCAGCTCGGCCAGCTTCTCCAACGCCTGGTCGATGAGGGCCTGCGCCTCCTCGACCTTCTCCTGGTAGGTGCCGAGGTCGCCTGCGCGCAGCGCAGCGTCTGCTTCCACGAACAGCGCCTGGGCCTGCTGCAGGGCTTCGGTCACGTCGGCCGGGAGCTCGGTGGGTGTCTCTCCCCCGTCTGGCGGCGGAGTAACTGGGCCACCCGTGCCGTCCCCGAACACGGCGATCAGTGCTTCTTCGAGGCTGTCCCTCATCTGCGGCTTGTTCTGCTGGTAGACGACGACCACCTTCTTGAATTCGGGAAGGGCGTTCTCCTCGCTCTGCAGGTAGATGGGCTGCACGTAGAGGATCGAATCTTCGACAGGAACGATCAGCATGTTGCCCAGGATGAGACTCGAGCCCTCCTGGTTGAAGAGAGTGAAGTCGGGAGCGATGTCGGGATCCTGCTGGATGCGAGCGCCAACCTGGCCCGGGCCGTCGATGAAGCTGTCCCGCGGCAGCTGGAAGTCGACGAGTTCTCCGTAGCCGAGCGGGCCACTCTTGGCGACCATGAACGACACCATGTTGGGCTTGGACTCCGGCGTGAAGGGTTGCATCAAGACGTAGGACAGATCGTCTTCGCCTGGCAGCTTCATCAGCAGGTAGTAGGGCACCATCGGTGTGTAGAGGTTTCCGTCCTCGTCACGGAAGCGGGCCCGCAGGTCCTCGCGCACCACGACCGCCTCGCTGGCTGCCTCCAGCAACGTTGGCGTCGACGGGTTGCCTGCGGTCGAGGGGTCCTTGGCGATCTGCCACGGATCCGAGTCGTTGAAGAAGGTGCGGGGGTCGGTGACGTGGTAAGAGGTGTACATATCGGTCTGCACCCTGAACAGGTCCTCGGGGTAACGGAGGTGACTGCGGATGTTGTCGGGCATGTCGGCGCCGTCGCTGAAGAGGTCGGGGAAGATTCCCGAGTAGGCCCTGACGATGGGGTCATCCGGGTCGACGATGTAGAAGTCCATCGTGCCGTCCGTTGTGTCGACGACGGCCTTCACCGAGTTCCTGATGTAGTTGAGGTCGTTGGGAACCGACCCGCTGAGACGATTGAGCCGACCAGTGAATGCCGGCGTCGAGTACGGGTAGCGATTGGTCGTCGTGTACATGTCAACCACCCAAAACAGGCGGCCCTCGGATACCACCAGGTATGGATCAGCGTCTGATTGCAGGAAGGGCGCAACCCGCTCGACACGCTCGGTGACGTTGCGCACCATCAGGACCCTGGTGTCGCTGGTCAACTGGCCCGAGATCAGGGTGTTGAGATCGAGGAATCGCAAGGCGAATGCCGTTCGTCTGAAGATGCTCCCCAGCTCGATGCCGCCCGCACCCTCATAGGTGGTGTATTCGACGGCTTCCTCGCCGGTGCCGATCGGGAAATCGACCTCCTGCTCTTTGGTACCAACGAAGACGAAGCTGTCCTTATCGAAACCCTCGCCGAAGTAGATGCGGGACTGCTCGAGGGCGACCACCGGGTCAAGCGACTGGGGCGGGATGTCTTTGACGAGGAAATCGGGCTGCCCCTCCGAAGTGACCGAGTTGGCAGGGCTCAGCACGGCGCCGAAGCCATGGGTGAAGACAAGATGCTGGTTGACCCAGCCCTGACCCGGGATGTTGTTCTGATCGAGTTCGCGCGCGGCCAGCATGACCTGCGTCGGCTCGCCGCCGATGTCGTAGCGGTCGACGTCAACATCCTCGAACTTATAGAACGTGCGAAGCTCCTGCAGCTGGCGATAGGTGACACGGAGCACTGCCGGATCCCACAGCCTGACATTGTCGATGGTGTCGCGATTGTTGCCGATCTCAGTGGCCGTCAGCGGAATGGTGTTTCCATCAGCGTCACTCTTTTCGGAGAACTCCCGCACCTGAACTCCCCCAAGGCCGTAGGCCTGGCGAGTGGCGGCGATGTTGCGCTCGACGTACGGCAGCTCTTTGTTGATCTCGTCGGGCTCGACGCTGAAGCGCTGCACTGCCGCGGGGATGAGGCCGCCGACCAGAAGAGATGTGGCCAGCCACAACCCGAGTGCAACGGCCGGCAACGTCCAACCCCTGATCCGGATGTTGACCAAAAGCATGATGGCGGCCGCGACCGAAATGAGAATGAGAAGATTGAGCGCAGGCAGCCGAGCGCTGATGTCGGCGGAGGAGGCACCGAACACGGCGCCGCGCGTGCTGTAGAGCAACTCGTACTTGTCGAGCTGGTACCCCACCGCCTTCAGCAGCGCCAGGAACGCAACGACGACCGACAGGTGCACCTTGACGGCGGCATTGACGCGTTGCAGCTGGCCCTGGACCCGGATGCCGCCGTTGAGGTAGTGGAGCGCGGCAACGATGAGGCCTGTGATCACGATCAACTGGAAAGCCCATGCGAAGACATCGCGAACGAACGGAAGACGGAACACGTAGAACCCGACGTCGTTGCCGAACTGGGCATCGTCTATGCCGAAGGACACGGACTCCCGGAACAGCAGGTAGTGGTCCCACCAACCGCCTGCGGCCAGGCCAATGAGGATCCCGAAGAGAATCGCCACTCCGAAGCGGAGCAGCCGGGCTCGGGGCTGCACCCACTCCTGGAATCGCTCGACGACGACTTCCTCTGGTGTGGCATCGACCAGGCCAACGCGCGGCGACAACTTGTCCGCCAGCCACAGGTTGAGCCACAAGACGAGTGCCGCGATCGCCGAAGCCACGACAACGAGGCCGATCCGAGTGAAGATGGCCGTGCGCCAGACGCTGGTGAGCTGCACCGAATCGAACCACAGGTAGTCGGTCCAAAACGTGGACAGCCACCGCAGCGCGGGGATACCAAGCACCACTGCGATGCCGAGGACGGTGAGGGCGCGCCTCACCGCCGGGCGCGGCCTTGGAATCGATTCGCGTGTCAGCACCGCGAGATTGTAGGCGTGGCTCTCACGTTGGCCTCAGGCACCGTTAGCTTCACCGCAGTGGCAAACCCACGGGACCCAGACATCGCTTTCGATACCGGCGTGGCGCGGCGTCTCGTCGCCTCGCAGTTCCCCGAGTATGCGGAGTCGAGATGGCGGGTTGGCGTGCCTTGGAGCTGGCCGGCTAGCTGGGAACGCCTAACCAGGGATGATGGTGCAACCGCAATCGAGGTGCACCGGGGGGATTCCGGTCCCCTTGGGCGTCGAGCCCGACGGCGGCCACGAGGCCTTTGCCGAGGCAGGACATTCGGCGCACATGCGGCCGTCGGCTATGCCCCTCACTGAGGCAACCTCGAGTGCCTCCATGCCAGACAGCAAGCCATCGTGATAGGAGGCAAGTGAAGCCGCCCTCAAGTGACGCTCTGCCGCGTCGCTTCGCCACGTGCGGAAAACTCTCGAGACGGCTGCGGTGGCTTGGCGATGGCCGGCACCCGAAGAAGCCGCCCGCTGTGCGACATCGTCAACCTCCGCGAACAAAGAGCCAGCCACCTCTGTGGTCGGATTCGTAGTTGCCACCTTCTCAGCTTCGGGGACGGCAGACGCCCCAGCCAATTCCGCCGCCGCGGTGACGCCGGCGACCATGGCCTCTTGAGCCAGTCCCTCGAGGTCGCCATGGAATGAGCTCTCAAAGACGGCACGATCAGGACGCCACCCTTCGCCAACTTCGCGCAGCTCCTCCAGGGTCTGGTTCTGGAGTTCAACCAGCGACCTCTTGATCGTGCGCAATGTGCGATTGGTAACGGGCAACAGCAGGCGATCGCGGAGCTCGAAAGGATCGCCAACGGTGGCTCTGGTGGCAACGGCAGTAGCAGCGGGTTTGGATGAGGTGTCTCCGTTGGAGTCGACCACCTTCGAACTATCCGCCGACGAGCGTAGGGCTGCGAACAGGGAATCGACGTTGTCGGGAGCAGCAGCCACCGACGCCATCTCCTCGGGCTCGGGATCGGGATCGGGTTCGGGCTCGGGCTCGGGCTCAGTCGAGGCCTCGGGCTCGGGCTCGGGTTCGGGCTCAGTCGAGGCCTCGGGCTCGGGCTCGGGTTCGGGTTCGGTCGAGGCCTCGGGCTCGGGCTCGGGTTCGGTCGAGGCCTCGGGCTCGGGCTCGGGCTCAGGCTCAGTCGAGGCCTCGTTGACCCTGTTCAACAGTGCAGCAACAGCGCTCTCGGCTTTCTCGCGCCGCTCCCGCAGCTGGCGGACCTCGTCCGCCAGCTCGACAGCGTCAACCGGCTCCGGGTCGGCAAGGGCGATGTCGGCAGAAACGACTCGCACCGTCTCGTCAGGGTCAAACCACTTCTCATCGGTGTCGGCGTCGGACACAACCCGAACCGACGAGGTGGGCTCGAACCTGCCGGCCGCGGCAAGGGCATCCTTGCGAGCAGTCAAGTCGGCTTCGAGCTTGGAAATCGCTGCCTGAGCCACGTCGAGCTCTCCCATGAGGTCGGTGCGTCGCTCCTCGAGGGCTCGGGCTCTTTCCTGCGCAGCCTCGGCCTCGAGCTTGGCGGCTTCGATGAGGTTGTGGCTCTCTCGACGAGCATCCTCCATCATGCGGTCGGATTCGAGCCTGGAGTGGCGAAGGGTCTCCTCGCCGTCCTGACGCGCCTGCGCCACATGTCGAGATGCCTCGCGCTCCGCCTCGGCGCGCAGGTTCAGGCCGTCTTGCTCGGCGTCCCGCGTGAGTCGTGCCGCGTATGCCTTGACCTGCTCCAGCAGGCCAGACGCCGTCGTCCAGGCATCTCCGCGCACCTCTTCCGCGGTCTCTTGGGCTTCTTCCCTTTGGGACGTCGTTTCGGCCTCGGCCTCGGCACGCCATGTCGTAGCGTCCTCGGAAGCTCGAGAGCGCATGCCCTCGGCGGCATCGTGTGCGGCATGCAGGATGCGGTTCATCTCAGAGGTGATGGCATCGATCTCCGAGCCCCGATCATCAACTCCGCCCTCACCCATTCGAGCGACAAGAGCGGCCCGCTCCCTCTCGAGTGAGTCGATGCGCTCGGATGCCTCTCGAAGGAAGTTGTCTACCTGCTCGCGGTCGTAGCCGCGCAGGACGCTACGGAATTCCTCTTGGCCGGAAGGAGCGGTGCTATCGGTCATCTGGACAACCACGATAACCGTTATTGACTCGTGAAGACCGCGAAAATCAGCCTTGCGATGCTTGAAGCGCTGCGGACGGCTCTAGAGAGTCAAAGAAAGTCAACGCATCGTCGATCGTCGCTATCGAGATGACACCGATATCCCCATCGGCAGCATCGAGCGCCTGGGCATAGTTGTCGGCAGGAACGAGGGCGTAACTAGCGCCGGCGTCTCTGGCGGCGAAGATCTTCTGACGAACACCACCGATCGGACCCACTGTTCCGTCGAAGCGGATCGTGCCGGTTCCGGCGATGAGGTGGCCCTGCGTCATGTCCTCGGGAGTCAGGAGGTTCATGATGCCCAGCGCATACATCATCCCCGCAGATGGGCCTCCGATGTTGCCCGAGTCGATGTCGACGTCGACTGGAAAGTCGATCGCCGTAGTCAGGAAGACTCCGATGAGTCCCTTGCCGGCGTCGTCGGGATTGACCGCGAGCGTGACGTCGATGTCCTCGGTATCGCCGTCCTCGCCGTGCTTGACAGTGAGCGTCACAGTCTGTCCCGGGCCGAAGGTGCCGACGATGTCCACCGCCTCGTCGGCGAGGCTCACCGTGGTGCCCGCAACGCCCACAACGATGTCACCTACCTCCAGGAGTCCGATCGCCGGACTGTCGATAACGAGGTTGGTGATGAGAGCTCCGCTGCCGGATGGCTCGTAGCCGAGGTTGGTGAGGGCCACATAGGTAGCGGCTCGCTTCGACTCTTCCATTGACTCGAGGTTGCGCCTCGAGAATTCCTCGTTGGTCTCGCCCTCGCGCCGCACTCGGCTCCGACGGGTCAGATCGATCTCTCCGTCGAACGTCGCCTCGATGTACTCAAAGACGTTCACACTGTCGGCGGACACAGTCAGGAAGAAGAGGTCGCCAACAGGCTCCGAGACATCGCCCTCGATGGTCATGTGATCGCTGACGTCTTCGACGCTACCGGCCGAGAACGCGATGTAGTCGAGCTCGATCGGGTAGACGAACACGACGGCGAGGCCCAGTAACAACACCAGACCGGCCAGTACAAATGGCCACTTCGGAAATCGACGTGTCGCGTAGTCGTGATTGTCCATCGGTGGGAAAGGTTATCGGCGGACCGGGGCTACAGGTCTGACAGCGAAGGCGCGTTGTGGCCCAGCACTTGCAGTCGGTGATGTGCGACTCACCGGTACCATCCCGCGATGGGACGCATCAGAAACTCCATCGAACTCATCAAGGCCTCGTGGGAGGTTCTCAAGAAGGACAAGGAGCTACTGGCCTTGCCGGTCATCTCGGGAGTGGCGACGCTGATCGTTGCCGCCACGTTCCTCGTTCCCCTATTCGCGACCGAAAGCCTCAGCACCGACAGCCAGCCAGACAGCGTCTTGACCTACATCGTGCTGTTCGCCGCCTACGTCGCGCTGGCCTACGTCACCATCTTCTTCAACGCCGCGCTCGTCAGCGCAGCCAACGAGCGCCTCAATGGCGGCGACCCAACCCTCGGCAGCGCCATTGCCGGCGCCAGACGGCGCGCCGGCAAGATCCTCCCGTGGGCCATCGTTTCTGCGACCGTTTCCATCATCCTGCGGGCGATCGAGGAACGTTCCCCTGCCGTGGGCAGGTTCGTTGCAGGCATCGCCGGTATGGCATGGGCGGTAGTCACTTTCCTGGTGCTTCCCATCATCGTGATCGAGGGTCTTAGCGTCGGCGACGCCATCAAGAAGTCGGGCAACATGTTCAAGCGCACCTGGGGAGAGAACCTGGCGGCGCAGATGGGGTTCGGGATCATTGGCTTCCTGGCAATGATCCCCGGCATCGCCATCATCTTTCTTGGGGCTTCAGCCGGTGGCGCCGTGCTTGGAGTAGCCATCGCCCTCGGTGTCGCCTGGATAGTCCTCGTCGTGGTCGTTATGGCCGCACTCAGCGTCATCTTCCAAACAGCGCTCTACCACTTCGCAACCAACGGGAGCGTTCCTTCTGGCTACTTCTCAGCCGACACCATGTCGTCGGCATTCGCGAAGCGACGCGGACGTTCTGGCGGAGGCTTCGGCGGAATCGGCGGCTAGAAGAGGCTCTCCCCCTTCAGGGGAGACGCGAGGACGCCCCCCTCCCCGGCTTCGCCGGGACTCCCCCTAAGGGCGGAGAAACGAACGGGCTAACGGAGAGACCCTGAAGTACCCAAGGTTGATTCGCGTCACGGGTCCAGGCTCTGCTGCACCGAAGCCCCCCTCCCCGGCTTCGCCGGGACTCCCCCCTAAGGGGGGAGAGACTCTCGCCTACGCGATCTTGCCGTCCCCTACCAGTTTGGCCCGGATGACGATGCGCTGTCGGAGCGAGCCCTTGGGGTGGCAGGCGAAGAGGGTGGCGATGTCCTCGCCGGTGTCGTAGGTGATCCAGATGGCGTCGGGGGTGACGATCATGGTCTCGGTGACCGAGTACATGATGTCGATCCCCTTGGGGCCTTCGAAGAGGATGAGGTCTCCACGCTCGAGCTGGTCGAGATCGCCGAAGGGTGCTCCGTGGGTGGTGCGATGACCGGCGATGACCAAGTTGCCGTCGCCTCCTGGGCGCGCCGTACCCAGCCAGTGTCCAGGTCCATCGGAGAGAACGCCAAGGTCCACGCCCGCGTACATCGGGTGATCGACGTCGATGGCAGGAATGCGAACCGAGCCGACCTGGGTGCCAAGGGCCTGCACGGCAGCCCCAGCCGGCTGGCGCGAGCCAGAAGGCGCGTAGGCGGTTATCGGGTTGTCGAGGGAAAAGGTGCCCTCCTCTTGCGCCACCGCCGGTGTTGCCCCGGTGACAATCACGACGGCAAGGACGAATGCGAGGGAAGTGGGGCGGAGCATGGGCTGGTCACTATATCGGTCCACCACCCTGCGCGCTTTAGACGAGCACGCAAAGCGAGGTTCCCGTCAGCCGATCCCAGCATCGGCGAAGTCCTACTATCTGCCGCCTACGCCAAGGGAGAACCAGTGCAAGCCAGCGCAGCCGTCATCTCGACTCGAGTCCTGCCCCGGACGCGGGTCACAACCGCCGGACTGATCGTCGGCTTCGCACTCCTCACAGCTGCTGCTGCCCAACTCTCGATCAGACTTCCTTTCACCCCGGTTCCCATAACCGGCCAGACGTTTGCCGTGCTGTTGGCCGGAGCGGCCGCGGGAAGCTGGGCGGGGGGCGCCAGCCAGCTCCTGTACATCCTCCTTGGCGGCATCGGACTCCCCTTCTACGCCGACCAGGCATCTGGCTGGGACGTTGTCACGGGCGCCACCGGCGGCTACCTCGTTGGATTCGTCGCTGCAGCATGGCTGGTCGGCTATCTCGCCGAGCGCCAACAAGACCGCACGATGGCCACAGCCATTCCCGCCTTCCTCGCCGGCACCGTCGTCATCTACCTGTTTGGCGTCACCTGGCTGGCTGCGGATCTCGGCGTCTCCGCCACCGAGGCCATGGAGCTAGGCCTTGTACCGTTCGTCATGGGCGACCTTCTCAAGGCAGGACTGGCCGGAACACTGCTCCCAGCAGCCTGGAAACTGGCCAAAAAGAAGAGCCTTTAGGCGATCATCATCCTCCCCCTCCAGGGGGAGGTGCCCCGAAGGGGCGGAGGTAGCAGAAGGCGTCGTCCGAAGGACGACTCGATGGAGACGCTCGTCGAGTCCGAGTAGGACTCGAAAGGAGTCGACGGTCGCTCCGCGACGAATGACACGGAGCCAGCAACGTTGGCCAGTACGTGCCCTCCCCGTCGACCCTCTCTGCTCGTCGGACTGCCGTCCTCCTCCCGTCTCCCCCTGAAGGGGGAGACGGGCTCATGGGGGGAGAGATAACAACCCAAAGGGGCGGAGGGGGTCGGTCAACGAGAACCGCCGCCCCGGGGGGCGGCGGTTCCTCAATCTCAGCGCCTAACGACTACCCAGCAAAGCAGGGGGCCGTGAAGTCGTAGGCCGCGGCTGTCGGACCAACGAAGTAGTCCTGTACCGAGGCGATACCAGTGCTCGAGTCTGCGCTGTAGGCGCCGACCTGTGACGTGCGGGGGAAGACGTCGTTGGGGTCACCGTCGTAACTCCGCGACGGCATCATGCCCTCATAGTCGACCTCTGTCAGCCCCTTGGCCGCCGTAGCGATGCCGGCCTTGGTGGCATCACCGTTGGCGACAGCAGCTTCGAGGGCGGCCTTGATCGGATACTGCGACACCCAGCCGGTGACAAAGAAGTCATTGGGGCTGGCCCCTGACGACGTGATGGCGGCCCGCATCTTCGTGTGACCGATGCTGTCAGCGTCCCAACCCTCGACGAAGGCCGACTGGAAATAGACGCCGGCCTCGAAGGCCGGCGCTGCCGCAGTAGCCAGCAGCGCGACATTCCATGAAGGGGCAGCACCGATGTACAGGTTGGTAGCGCCCTGCTGCAGCGCACCCGCGACAATGGGCGCTGTCTCATTGGGACCAGTAGCCAGGAAGACGACGTCCACCGGGTCGCTCAGGATCTGGGCAACCACCTCAGCCTGCGTTGGGTCGCCTCCGGCAGCAACCGGGATGCTTACCACGTTCCATGCCACCTCGAGGCCATTGGCCTCGGCAGCGATCGCAACGCCAGCTCCATAGTCACCGCCGTAGTCGGTGGGGTGGCCAGCGATGCCGATTCGGGTGATGTCCGGCCTGCCTGCAGCAGGCACCGCGCCCATAGCCCAATCGACCGCGTTCATGGCCTCGAAGCAATAATTGGTGCCGTATTCGAGGATTAGACCTTGATCGACGGATTCGAAGCCCCAGCCCGACCACCACGATGCCGGCGAGGCGATCGTGCCGTCCCTGGCATAGTCGGGAAGAGCGGCGATGGTCTGCGACGTGCCCAACGACTCGGCCAGCGCCGCAACATCGTCCGCGATCTCGGCGTAGCTGGCAACGTGAGCGTCCGGGACGTAACCGGTATCCCGCTTGAAGTCATCGGGCACGGCAACGTCGTACATGTCGGCGATACCACCAAAGGCGTTCACGGTTGCCCAGAACGCCTTGTGGGCGCCGACCAGGGCTGGAGACGCAGCGGCGAATGGCCCGGTCTCATCAGTGAGGACTCCGAGGTAGATGCACCCGTTATTAGGGTTGCCGCCGGGGCACGGCTCCTCAGTGATGCCGACGTCGGTGGCAACGCCGGCCGGGGCCTCGGTCGCCGGGGCCTCCGTTGCCGGAGCCTCCGTTGTCGGGGCCTCGGTCGCCGGGGCCTCCGTTGCCGGGGCCGCGGTAGCTGGGGCGTCTGTCGTGGTACTACCGGAGTCGCCGCATGACGCCGCTACCAGCGCCATAACGGCAAGCACCGCTAAGAGCTTGTGGATCCTCATACCTTGGTTCTCTCCTCTGTATCTCGTCTGCGAACTCCGGCCATCGTGCGGGGCGATAGTCCCGGCCAATAGGGTCTTTGGTCCCGGCATGCCTCTCAACAATGAAAGCTAGCGCACCAAGGCCGGCCACATCCAAGAACAGCTACCGTCAGTAGCTGAACGGCCACGCCTTCCAGTAGTTGCGGATGCGGAACCAGATGCCGTAGAGGCCCAGGGGCTCGGCTATGAGGAAGACGACTACCAGCGCTCCAAACAGGATCCGCTCCAGTTGCCCGGTGGTGAGACCACCGCCTGGGCCAAGGAACCAGACATAATCGCTGCCCAGTTCGATGAACCGAGGGAGCATGGTGACGAAAGCCGCCCCCATGATGGCGCCTGAGATAGTGGCGATGCCTCCGATGACCACCATGGCGATGTAGAGCACAGATAACACGAGGTTGAAGCTGGTCGGCTCGACGAAACCAGTGATGGTGAACAGAACCGAGCCGGCGACGCCGGCGTAGAAGGACGAAACAGCAAAGGCCACGACCTTGTAGCGGGTCAGGTCCACCCCCATCACCGCGGCAGCGATGTCACGATCACGGATGGCGCTGAACGCCCGACCGATGCGGCTGCGAGCGATGTTCTTCGCCATGAACCCCATGACGATCAGAAGGATGAGCCCGAGGAAGTAGATCTTCTGCTCACGGATCATCGATATCCCGAACACCTCACCTTCGGTGTCGAAACGGAAGCCGAACAGGTCGAGCTGGGCGGGCTCGCGGCCAACCCCGATACCACCGGTCAGCTCCTTCCAGTTGCGGAAGACATGCTCGCCCAGGAAGACAAGACCGATGGTCACCAGCGCCAGGTAGAGGCCGCGCAGCCGCACGGCGATGGGCGCCACTAGTGCCCCGACGAGAGCGGCCACGATCCCGGCGGCCGGCAGCCACAACACCATGTCGAGGCCGAAGCCGATTACTGAGGCGTCGGGATCGCCACTGAGGGCGGCACCCGTGTAGGCGCCGACGGCCAGGAAGAAGGCGTGACCCAATGAGACCTGCCCGGCATAGCCGGTAACCAGATTCAGCCCGATGGCTCCTACCGCCGCCACAAAGGCCGTCGCCACCAGGATGAGGTCGCTGCGCTCTAGAACGAACGGCAGCCAGGTCAGAACGGCTAGGCCCAGCACCAACCACAGCCACTGAACTCGAGTCCGCAGCATGGCGCCGTCCGATTCGTAAGAAGTGAACAGGAGGGGGCGACCTCTCATACCCGCACGACCTCCTTGGTGCCGAAGAGACCGTAAGGACGCACGACCAGCACCAACACCATCACGACATAAGGCACCACCTGGCTGAAGTTGCTCCCGAGGAAAGGCAAGAACTCACCCTGGTAGCTGGCGGTGTAGGCCTCGGCGAGTCCGATGATGAGCGCACCCGCCACCGCGCCGTTGATGGAGTCGAGACCGCCGACAACGACCGCAGGCAGGGCCTTGAACGCCAGCAGGTAGTTGGACTGACTGAGTCCGCCAAGTCCGGTAGCGGAGAACATGCCGGCTAGCCCAGCCAGCGCTCCGCCGAGCAGCCAGGCGAGGGCGAACACGCGACCGACGCTGATGCCCTGGGCGAGCGAGGTCTCTTGGTCGAATGCGGTGGCGCGCATCGCCAGGCCCGTTCGTGAGTAGCGGAAGAACAGGGCAAGAAGCACCACGACAACGATGGTGGCGATGACCGTCGCTATCGAGCGGTGCTGGACGACGGCGTCGAAGAATTTGACGGTCTTGAATCCCCACGGATCGCCCGCCGAGCGGATGTTGACGCCGATGAGGTCGTTGATGCCGACGCGAGTAGAGATATCGAGACCGATGGTCAGGATGGCGACCGAAAACACCGGCTTGCCGACCATGGGCCGCACGGTTACCCGCTCGAAGGTGGCCGCCAACAAGGCGGCCACCGCGACGCCAAGGGGAACCGCCAACCAGAAGTTGACTCCCATCGTCACCGCGATATACGAGGTGGCGTATCCCCCGACCATCAGAAAGGCCGGCTGCGCGAAGCTCAGCACCTGAGACGACTTGTAGATGATGACGAAGCCGAGGGCCAAGAGCGCGTAGATGGACGCAAGCGACAGGCCCTCGATTGTCGCTTGCAGGAACCGAGTCATGCGTACATGCCCTCGATGTGGTCGGCGAACAGTTCCTCGATCACCCGGCGCTTGACCTTCTGGGTGGCGGTGAGCTCACCTTCCTCGTGATCCAACTCCTTGGGCAGCAGTACGAACTTCTTTATCTGCTCGACCCTGGAGAACTCGTCGTTCACCCGATCGACCTCCTTGCGGATGAGGCTGATCACTTCCGGCTTCTCCGAGAGATCGCGATATGTGGTGAAGGTCAGGTCGCGGCGCAGCGCCCAATTGGCCACCGTGTCCAGCTCGATGCCGACGAGGGCCGAGAGGTACTTGCGACGGTCGCCGATGACGATGGCCTCCTTGATGTAAGGAGAAACCTTGAGCTTGTTCTCGATCTCGGACGGCGAGATGTTCTTGCCGCCTGCGGTGATGATGATGTCCTTCTTGCGGTCGATGATGCGAAAGTGCTCGCCGTCCCTCTCGGCGATGTCCCCAGTGTGTAGCCATCCTTCGGCATCGATGGCCTCAGCCGTGGCCTCTGGATCCTTGAAATAGCCCATGAAGATGGCGGGGTGGCGAACCAGGATCTCGCCGTCTGCTGCGAGTTCGATCTCCGCGAGATCATTGGCGCAGCCGATCGTGCCGAGCTTGATGTTGCCACGTTCGTTGATCGTGCCGTAGGCGGTGGTCTCCGTCATACCCCACGCCTCGTAGATCGGGACGCCGAGGGCCATGAAGAACTTCAGAACAGCAGGAGCGATCGGCGCCGAGCCCGACACCAGCGACTTGCAGTTGCGCAGGCCGAGCCTCTGCTTCAGCGGGCGATAGACCGCTAGCCATCCGAGTCCATAGAGGGCGCCGCCAAAGAGACCTCGCTTGCCCCTGGCGAGGACCCGGTCGGCATTCCAGTAGCCGACTGCCAAGAAGGTCTTGAACAGGAGCTTCTTCAGGAACGAAGCATCTGCCATGCGGATCATCACCGAGGCATGCATCTTCTCGAGGATGCGGGGCGGAGCAGGGAAATAGGTGGGCTGCACTTCGACGAGGTCGGCGACGAGGGTGTCGATCGACTCGGCGAAGTTGACCGTCGCCTCCAGACGAGTCGCCGCCAGCAGGTCGTAGAGGCGGCCGAAGACGTGGGACAGCGGCAGATAGGAGAGGAACTGAGGATTCTTGTCGAAGATCTCACCCGTGATCACCTCCGCGGACCGGTCGGCCGTCCACACCAGGTTGCGATGCGACAGCATCACCCCTTTGGGCGGCCCTGTGGTTCCCGACGTGTACACCAACGTGGCGAGATCGTCGGGCTCGATGCCATCGACCAACTCGTCGACCAGGCCGGGGTTGTCTGCCATGTGCTCGCGGCCCAGCTCAAGGAGGTCGCGCCACGACATGAGCAGCGGATCGTCATAGGTAACGACGCCCCGCGGCTCCACGTAGACGATCTTGGTCAGGTTGGGGAGCCGCTCCTTGACGGCCAACGCCTTGTCGACCTGTTCCTGGTCCTCGGCGATGAGAACCTTCGACTCCGAGTGTGCCAGCAGGTACTCGACCTCGGCCGACGGGTTGGTCGAGTAGAGGCCGACCGAGACCCCCTGCAGCGACTGCGCCGCCAGGTCGGCGACAACCCAGGCGATTCGGTTCTCCGACTGGATGGCGACCTTGTCGCCCGGGAGAACGCCGAGGGCCCACAGCCCCATGGCCGCGGTCTTCACGTGGCCCCAGTACTCGAGGTAGGTCAGCTCCTCCCAGATACCAAGGGTCTTCTCGCGCAGGGCCACCTTCGAGGGCGACGCCGTGGCAACGGCCCGCAGCAGCGCCGGCGTACTGGATTGCGAAAGATCCGAGGCCTGGGGACGCGCTGCGGTGGTCGTCATAGTGTTTCTCCTCCTGTCGCTTCGGCCTCGGCCTGGAGTAAGTCGTCTGCCTGGAAGTCTTCGCCGAGGTAGGCCCGGATCACCTCGGGATCACTCTGCACGGCAGCCGGCGACCCTTCGCCGATCTTGCGGCCGAAGTCGAGCACCATGACCCGATCAGCGATGTCCATCACCAACCCCATGTCGTGCTCCACGAGGACCATCGCGATGCCGAGCTCATCTTTGATGTCGAGGATGAACCGAGCCATGTCCTCGGTCTCCTCGAGGTTCATGCCGGCCGCGGGCTCATCCAGCAGCAGAAGACGGGGCTCCATCGCCAACGCCCTCCCCAACTCGACTCGCTTCTGATAGCCATACGGCAGTAGGGACACGGGTGAGCGGCGGAACTGCTCGATCTCTAGAAAGTCGATGATCTCCTCGGCCCGGTTGCGGTGTTCCGTCTCCTGGCGACGGGCTCGCCCGAGGTGAACCGCGGCCGCCAGGGAGCCGTAGCTCATGTGGAGGTGGCGGCCCAGCAGGATGTTGTCAAGAACCGTCAGGTGCTCGAACAGCTCGATGTTCTGAAAGGTGCGGGCTACCCCGAGGGCTGCGATGCGATGCGGCTTGCGCCCGACCAGTTCAACGCTGTCGAAGAGAACCGACCCCTGCTGGGGCCGATAGACGCCGTTGAGGCAGTTGAAGATGGAGGTCTTGCCGGCACCGTTGGGCCCGATGATGGCAAAGAGCTCGCCGTCGTCGACGTGGAAGGACACGCCGTCGAGCGCCTTGACCCCAGCGAAGGACAGATGGACATCCCTGAAGTCGAGCAGCACGTCACCCATAACCACACCCCCGGCCCAAAGCCCAAAGTCCAAAGTCCAAAGTCCTCACGACAGCCACCGCTTCTTGCGCTTGTAGTGCTTGACCTCGCGATACGAGTGTCTGGCGCCTCCGGCATGTAGCCCCAGATAGAACTCCTGGATGTCCTCGTCTGCCATCAGATCGGCGGCAGGCTTGTCCATGACGATCTTTCCCGTCTCCATGACGTAGCCGTGGCTAGCGATGGATAGCGCCATCGTGGCGTTCTGCTCCACAAGCAAGACCGCGGTCCCCTGGCTGTTGATCTCGACAATCAGATCGCGAATCTGCTGCACGAGGATCGGAGCAAGGCCGAGGCTGGGCTCATCGAGCAACAGGTACCGCGGATTCGACATGAGGCCTCTACCAATGGCCAACATCTGCTGCTCACCGCCCGAGAGGTATCCGGCCACCGACTTGCGCCGATTCTGGAGAACGGGGAAGAGTGAGTAGACCCGGTCGAGGTTGCTGTCTGTGTCGGCCCGCGCCGTGTGAGCTCCAACCCGCAGGTTCTCATCGACGGTGAACTCAGCGAAGATGCGCCTCCCCTCGAGGACCTGGACGACGCCACGTTTGACGATGCTGGATGCGTTGACACCGTCGATTCTCTCGTCCTCGAGAAGTACCTCCCCCTTGGTGACGTCGCCGTTGTGGACGTCTAGCAGACCTGAGATAGCCCTGAGCACAGTGGTCTTGCCGGCACCGTTGGCGCCAAGCAAGGCGATGATCTTGCCCTCGGGTACCGAGAACGAAACGCCGCGTAACACGAGGATGACATCGTTGTACACAACTTCGAGGTTCCGGATGTCGAGCAAGCTGTTCCTCCACGTTTGAAGCTAACAGCGGCCTGTTGTCCGCGCTTCACGACCTAGCGTGGCGGAGTGGACTCTCTCAACGACGACCTCAAGGCACTCATCGGTGACCCGCTTGGCTTCCTGGAGGACGAGCGGGTGAAGATGCGGCGCATGGCAACTTCGATCCTCGGCGAGCGCAGCAACGAGAAGTCGGTGGCAGTCGCGCTCGCCTCGTTGCTCGGGTCCGATCCCGAGGTCAGCGTTCGGGCGGCGGCAGCGGAGGCCCTGGCCGCGTCGAGCGATCCCGCTCCCCTCTTGGCAGCGGGCGACGACGACGCCACCGAGGTACGCGAAGCTGTTGCATTTGCACTCGGAGAGATCGGCGACGCTAGCGCTCTGCCGTGGCTGATGGGGACCGCCACCGACGACAGCGACGACGGAGCGCGCGAGGCGGCAGTCGCTGCACTCGGAGCAATCGGCGACGACACCAGCCTGCCACTGTTGGTCGAGCTCAGCTCGGCAGCTCCTCCCAAGGTTCGACGAAGGGCCGTCGTCGCCCTCAGCGCCTTCGAGTCCGCAGACGCCCTCGCCGCCATCCAGGCCGCGCTCGAAGATCGCAACCCCATGGTCAAAGAGGTCGCCGAGATGGTGGCAGGAGGCGGCGCCGACGACCTGCTGTGGCCCACAAAACAGCCTTCAGGCGATTGAAAGTCCCCCCTCCAAGGGGGAAGGTTCTAGCCCTGCACCTCGCTCCACCGAAAGCAACTCACCACGTGGTCGTTGACGACACCGACGGCTTGAAGGTGGGCGTACATCACGGTCGGGCCGACGAAGCGGAAGCCACGGTCCTTGAGGTCGGTCGACAGCTTTCGGGACAGAGGGCTGGTCGCCGGGATGTCTGACATCGAACGCCGACGACGGACGACCGGCTTGCCGCCGGCGAGGTCCCACAGGTAGGCATCGAACGATCCCTCATCCTTCTGGAGATCGAGGAAGGCCTTGGCGTTCGACACCGTCGCCGTGACTTTCGCTCTATTGCGAACGATCGACGGGTCGGTCAACAGCTTCTCCACCTTGGCCGGCGAATAGCGGGCAACCTTGGCGACGTCGAAGTCGGCGAAGGACCGCCGATAACCCTCTCGCTTGTTGAGGATCGTCGACCAGCTCAGGCCGGCCTGGGCGCCCTCGAGGACAAGGAACTCGAAGTGGGTGCGGTCATCGTGGACCGGCAGCCCCCACTCCTTGTCGTGGTAGGCGACCATCAACGGATCGCTGCCCGCCCAAGTACAGCGGGAACGGTTGGGCTCAGTTGTGCGTTGCACCTGGTACTCCTTCAAAGGTCATACGGATTGTTAACACACACCACACAAGCAAGGAACAGGGTTCCCGTACAATGAGCGCCATGGACGACGACCCGAGGGACTCCGAGCCCGACCCAACGCAGCCCCAGCCGTGGAACGTGCCGTGGACCGCACAGGAACCGACGCCTGAAACCGACCCCGACGGCGAGGCGACCGAGCCTGCGGAGCCATCCTCCCCGGTGACCGCGCCTCGTGAAGAGACGTTCGTGGAGGCAGCATCGCCTGAGCCTCACGAAGCCGCGGCCCTCAACCCCCCGGAGAGGCCGCTGCCCGACTCCAGGGCGCTCATCCCGCCTGTCCCCAGCGACCCCCTGCTTCCGCCGAGCCCGCTCTATAGGCCAGACGACGTCTTCCGCGGCGGCGCCGAGGACGGTTCCGACTTCCGCGAAGGGCTGGTGGCACGGCCCCCGCGTAGCCGCTTCACCACTCCAACACCCGTCGCAGCCCCGGAACCCGCCCCACGCAAGCCAAGTAAGTGGTCAACGATCGCCCTCCCCTTCCTCGCAGGAGTCATCGGGGCGGGCTTGGTGGTCGGCGGCTTCTTCCTCTTCCGTGACGACGAGCCGGCCGCGGCCCCTATCGCAGCCCCTGGGACCGAGATCGTCCGCGAGGTGATCCGGACCGAGTTCGTCGGACCCGACGACGCATCAGCCGACCCTGTGGCGGTGGCCCGCAAGGTGATCCCATCTGTTGTCACAGTCGACGTCGGCGTGAGCAACGGAGCAGGTGGTTTCAACGGGACGGGCAGTGGATCTGGCGTTGTGCTGTCGGCCGACGGCTACATAGTCACCAACGAGCATGTGGTGAACGGCAGCGACGTCGTCACGGTGACCTTCAGCGATGGGCGGCTCTATGAAGCAGAGCTGCTCGGCGCAGATGCCACGACCGACCTCGCCGTGCTCAAGATCACCGCCGCCGGACTCATCCCCGTGGACATCGGCAGCACTGAAGGGCTTTCGATAGGCGACCTCGCCATAGCCGCCGGCAGCCCCCTTGGGCTGGAGGGCGGACCGACGGTGACCGTCGGCGTCATCTCGGCCTTCGATCGTGAGGTCCAGACCGGGCCGGACGGCATCGCCGACCGACTCCTCGGCATGCTGCAAACCGACGCCCCGATCACTCGCGGATCGTCAGGCGGCGCCCTCGTCGACGGCCTTGGAGCTCTGATCGGAGTCACGAGCGCCGTCGGCGTCTCCGACGTCGGCGTCGAGGGCATCGGATTCGCCATCCCCATCGAGGTGGTGCAGCGCATCACCGACGAGATCATCGCCAACGGCGAGGTACAGCACTCCTTCCTTGGGATCGAGGGTCGCACTTCTCTCGAGGACCAGTCCGACGGCGCCGAGGTAGCTGTCGGCGTCTTCGTGCAGGACGTCATCGAGGACTCCGGAGCCGCCAACGGTGACATTCGGGAGGGCGACATCATCTTCTCCCTCGAGGGTCACGACGTGAAGACCATCGACTCGCTCGTTGGCCGGCTTCGCCGCTACAAGGTGGGGCAGCCTCTCGAGGTCGGCATCGTCAGAGCAGGGGAGACCATCACCCTGACGATCGAGCTCGGTCCCCGCCCAGACAGCCCTTGAGCGAAGACAACATCTTCGAGCAGCTCCTCGAGCTGCTGCAATCGCCCGGTCCCATCAACTGGAAGCTTGGTACCCAGGTCGGTCAGAGCCTGGTCGGCGCCGCCGAACCCATCGAGCCGGACCTGATCGAGGAGTACCAGGAGCTCATTCACGCGGCCGAGCTCCACGTCGCCAACTCCGAGACCTCGCTTGCGCCAACGGGAGACCCGATAGCGCTGACGGACCGACGCGGCTGGGCCGATGCCAACTTCCGGTCGTTCGCCTATCTGGCCGAGCCCCTCGCCCAGAAGATGTCTGGAGGGAGCGACATCGATCAGCCGGCTCTAAACATCGGAGCCATGCTGTCGCCGCTCGCCCCCGTGCTCCTTGGCATGCAGATGGGGTCGATGGTGGGGCTCATGGCCCATCGCGTTCTCGGGCAGTTCGACGTCGGCCTGCCACCACTCGATGGCGGGCCCTCCCTTGTCATACCCAACATCGAGGCGTTCGCCGTCGACTACGACATCGACCCCCGCCAAGCCCGGCTGTGGGCGGCCATCCATGAAGTGATCTACCACGCGCAGCTCGCGGTGCCCTGGGCACGGGATCACTTCACGCGGCTCATCAACGTCTACTTCGAGGGGTTCGAGTTCGACCCGTCTCAGCTGACGTCGCGGATGGAGGGGCTCGACAGTCCCGAAGGGCTGGCGCAAATGATGGAGAATCCGGGCGGCTTGGCTTCGCTGCTGTCGGGGCCAGAGCGACCGGCCGACCTCGAGCCGATCCGGGCCTTCATCGGTTTCACCGAGGGCCATGCCGACTTCCTGACAGAGCGCATCGCCGGCAGCATGCTGCCAGAGGCGCCCCGCATCCGAGAGTCGATCAACCGTCGCCGAGCGGAGCCGAACCAGGGCGAGCAGGTTCTACAGCAACTTGCCGGCTTGTCGGTCAACCGCCTCGACTACCAAAACGGCTCCAGCTTCTGCAATGACGTCACGGAACGCTGGGGCGATGAGGCCCTGGCCAAGCTGTGGCTTGATCCCGAGAACCTCCCCTCGTACTCCGAACTCGAGGACCCCATCGGGTGGGCGGCTCGGGTACTCGTCGATGAGATCGGCGCCGCCGAGTAGCCGCTCAGCGAATCGGAGTTTCGGCTCCCGAGCATGCTGGCGTGCGATACGGTTGGAGAGCCAGTTGACAAGGAGGAAGGACTAGCAGTGGCTCCGGCAGCGATCCTGGGGCGCTTACTTCTCGCGGCAGTCTGCAGCGGCCTGATCGGCTATGAGCGTGAAACCGCTCAGAAGGCAGCAGGCCTGCGCACCCACACCCTCGTCGGCGTTGGGGCTGCCATCTTCTCGGTGGCGTCGATCATCGGTTTCGAAGGCCCGGATCAATCCCGCATTGCAGCCCAGATCGTGACCGGCGTCGGCTTCCTGGGGGCAGGGGCCATCTTCCGCGAAGGCGCGATCGTGAGTGGCCTTACTACAGCTGCCGGGCTGTGGGTCGTTGCGTCGATCGGCATTGCTGCCGGGTCCGGGAGCTACTGGCTGGCCGGCATCGGCACGGCGGTGACAATTGCCACGCTGTACGGCCTGCGCGTGATCGATGGCGCCATCGCACGTCGCAAAGCCAAGGTCCTGAGCCGCCTCGAAGTCTATGTCGCTGATGTGACCCAGCTCGAGGCATTGCTCAAGTTCATACGGCACATCGACCCTGAGGCAGACCAGCTCGACTTCAAGCGGGCCGGCGACGGCGAGGGAGTCCTCGTCGTGAGCTGCCAAACGGGCGACGTCAGCATGATGTCCGAACTGCTCGCCTCCCACCGGGCAGTCAAGAGCGTCGCCGAGCTTTCTCCGTTGTACTGGCCTCAGAAGGGTGCCGAACCGCCCACCCGATAGTCGGCCTCCCTGTGCGGCGGATGCCCGGGAATGAACGCAGGTCGTTCGGACTTCTAACCTCAGATACCCAACACCTGCAATCACCAAAGAGGTCCCTGAATGATCGAAGTCGGCCAGCCAGCACCCCCCTTCACACTCCGCAACATCGACAAGGCCGAGATATCCCTCGACGACTTCAGGGGAAGCAAGACCCTGCTCGTCTTCATCCCGTTCCCGTTCACCGGCATCTGCGAAGGCGAGCTGTGCCTGCTGCGCGACAGCCTGGCCGACCTCAATGACATGGACGCCAACGTCGTTGTCGTCACGACCACTCCAATTCCTTCGAACGCAGCCTGGGCGGAGAAGAACGGTTTCGAGTTCCCCATCCTCTCTGACTTCTGGCCCCACGGCGAGGTCGTCAAGGCCTACGGCGTCTTCAACGACAAGGTGGGGGCGGCCAACAGGACCACCTTCGTGCTCGATACTGACGGCATCGTCAGAGATGTGATCTCGTCGCCGGATCTCGGAACCCCCCGTGAGCACGCCCTATACGAGCAGGCACTGGCCGTGATCGCCTAGACAAGAGCTGTGCTGGCCTTTGGCCAGCGCCCCCGTTTGAACACTCGGGCGGATGAGCTGGCCCCGCCCTTCCGCCGTTGGCGGCGTCGGCTCCTTACCGGCCTTACTCAGGCCGGTCGTCGCCTCAGCTGTGCTGGCCCTTGGCCAGCGCCCGCTGCTACCTCGCTTCGCTGGGCCACCTCCCCCTGAAGGGGGAGGATTACCCCCGGTCCCCTTTTGCCTCGTCGTAGTAATCGAGGCGGTCGAGGGGCATTACCAGGGAGGTCAGCATGTTCATGGTGTGCGCGGTTATGCGCTTGAGATAGCGGAAGTACAGAGCCCGGGGCACAGCCTCCGACGCTGGGCCATCGTGATCGAAAGCGGCCTTGACTTGAGCGTCATATTGATCGAGGAATCCGTCAGCCTTCTCGATGAGCTGCGCCGCTCTATCGGTATCGCGGGCTTCGAACACGTCCGCAGCTTCAGCGATCAGCCGTGACACCGCATCCTTGTATCCGCTGAGCTCTTCGAAGTCGTCGGCGCCCTGAAAGTCGGCTCCGTACCTAGCGAGGTCATAGATGTTCTTGGCATTGTCGCCGATTCGTTCTGCGTCCTTGACGATGCTCATGTAGGACAGGACCATCGGCATGTCGAAACTCGGGTTGACCGAGGCGTGGACCATGAGCAACCGCCGCACCTCTCGTTGATCCCGGTTGATGGTGCGGTCGGTGCCCTTGACGTCCTCCTTCACCTTCTTGGTTGCGCGCCCACCGAACACGGTCGTAGCAGCGGCATCGAATACGTCCTTCCCCTTGCGGACCATGCCGACGAGAACGGCCTCGACCTCGTCGAGCCTCGTATCCGATGTTCCCCTGAAGAAATCCATGACCATGACGAGCTCCTATCTGAGGATGACAATACCGAGGAGGGGTAGGACCACGAACATCCCGAGGAGGTAGGCGAACGCCCACCGCTTGGCGGCCATCGCTTGTCCAGCCAGCCACTCGGCAGCCTGGACGGGGATGTATCGGATCTGTGGAAGAGGGTAGAACAGGGCGATCGCCACCACGTTGAAGAGGGTGTGGGTAAGGGCGATCGTCAGCCCATCGACAGCGCCGGCACCTAAGGCCGCGAGCAGCGCCGTGACCGTGGTCCCGATATTGGCCCCGAGCGTGATGGGATAGGCGTTGCGGACCAACAGCACCCCTGAAGCCACGATCGGAACCAGGATCGAAGTGGTGATACTCGAAGACTGAACGGCGAAGGTGACAAGCATGCCAACGGCCATTCCGATGAGCCCGGAGCGAGCCAGCGCCGCGTTCAACGACCGTTCGATCCGATCGGCGACGAGTAGGCGCATGTTCTTCGTGATGAAGGCCAGAGTCAGAAAGATGAACCCGATACCGATGACAATGCCAATGACGGCAGCCAGCGTCTCACCCGAGAACACCGCGTCCACGCCGTCCTCGACGATGTCTGCCAGCCACTTCACCGCCCCCTTGATAGGGCTGTCGAAACTGCCACCCAGACCTTCGCTCCCCGTGAGGGCCTCGCTGATCCACTCAGCAGTTCCCGACAGGAACTTGGTGGTCAGTTCCAGAGGCAAGAGAACGGCGACGGCGATGAAATTGAAGAAGTCGTGCATCGTGGCGGCAGTGAACGCCAACCGGAACTCTTCGGTGTTGCGCACGTGAGCAAGCGCCACGAGGGAGTTGGTCACGGTGGTACCGATGTTGGCTCCCATGATCATCGGCACCGCAGAGGAAACGTCGATGACCCCAGCGGCTACCAGGCCAACAATGGTGCTGGTCGACACCGACGACGACTGCACCAAGACGGTGCCGAGGATCCCAACGCAGAGCCCGGCTATCGGATTGGAGACACCCTGAAAGAGGGTCTCCTGGATGTCCGAGCCCAGCCCCTTGATTCCACCCTCGAGCAACTTGACGCCGACGAGGAACAGGTAGAGCAGGGTGACGACCAGCACCGCCCGCACCGGGGTGGGAATCGTTAAGCGGTCTTTCGATGAAGTTTGCACGCTCGCACGCAAAGCTACTGGACACGGTCGATGCCACGCGGTCCGCTATGTGACGGGAGGGTGAACTCTTGACGCCTGCCATCGGCTCACCGGGTCGTTGGATATCCTGCGCGCCGTGATCATCACACTGCTCGTCGTCCTCGTCGTCGCGCTGGCCGTTGGCCTCTTCTATCTGTGGAGCCGCAACCGATCGATGGCGGCCGCTATCGATCGAGCCACGCGGCGCATCGGAGCCAATTCTCAGCACGAAGGCGAGGCTGCGCTCACCGCAGGCGTCGAGCGCATCGAGCGTTATCTCGCCAGGGCAGAACGCGAGCGGGCTCAGCTCGTCGGTTCCCTCGAGGCCGCACAGTTCGGAGTTGCCGCCACTGACGACTCCGGCACGGTCACCTTCGTCAACCCGGCAGCCACTGACTTCGTCGGCGTCCTCCACGGGGAACAGGTTGACGACGGCCCCATCAAAGAACTGATCGACTCGGTGGTCCTGACCAGAGCTCCCACGGAATCTGAGTTCGAGGCTTTCCAGCCGGTTCGCCGTGTCCTCCGCCTGTATGCGGCTCCGCTCGAATTCGGCGTGGAAAGCGTCGGGGCCGTAGTCTTCATCGAGGATGTCACCGACCAACGCCGTACCAACGCCATCCGTCGGGACTTCATCGCGAATGTCGGCCACGAGCTGAAGACGCCGCTTGGGGCCTTATCGGTTCTTGCCGAGACGATCGCCGACAGCGATGACGAAGCTGTTCGTACGCGTCTCGGCGAGAGGCTGTCCCAGGAATCGCGACGCATATCAAAGCTCGTCGATGACATACTCGATCTGGCTCAGGTCGAGTCGTTCGCGGCGGCACCAGCGCCCATAGCCATCTCTGACGTCATCTCAGATGCAGCCAGTCAAGTCCAACTAGCGGCCGAAGCCGCAGGTGTAGTCCTCTTCACCGAGCCTGTCCCAGCAGACGCCTTCGTCGCGGGTGACCGCCGCCAGGTTGTTACCGCCGTCACCAACCTGCTCGACAACGCTGTCAAGTACACAGCGGTCAAGGAAACGGACGCCGGCAAGGTCAGGGTCAGGGTCACCGTGGACGATGACTGGGTGTCGATAGAGGTGAGGGACGAAGGGATCGGGATCTCCGAGTCCCATCTGGATCGGATCTTCGAGAGGTTCTATCGAGTGGACAAGGCCCGCAGCCGCGAGACGGGTGGGACGGGCCTCGGGCTTGCGATAGTTCG
Organism: uncultured Acidimicrobiia bacterium; assembly: GCA_964195995.1. Lineage (GTDB taxonomy): Bacteria > Actinomycetota > Acidimicrobiia > Spongiisociales > JAOTWH01 > CAXMQS01. The sequence goes on along the minus strand of CAXMQS010000030.1, from coordinate 72,687 downwards.
CCACGTCGCCATCAACCACGGCGGCGAGGTTTCGGTCTCGTCCGAGGAAGGCAGCGGCTCCACCTTCACGCTGCGCCTTCCTCCGTTCTCGGGCTGATGCTCCGGATCCTCATCGTCTAGGCCGACATCGTGGCCGCGAAGGGCGCTCCTGTCATCGAGGCGGTACGAGGAGTCGGCTACCGCCTCGACATTGTTGCGGCCGCTGCCGGCCGCTAGCCAGCAGGTCAGCTCTCGCAGCCGAGGGCGCCCCGCAGAGCCGTGACCGAGGAGACTGGGGGTGCTTGGCCCGAGCCGGTGTGAACGCGATACCAGCTGTGTTCGCAGTAGAAGAAAGCCATCGGTATCCCGTCCTCAGCGGCAAAGAACAGGCCGATCACTCCTTCGGCTGGTGTCATGACGGCTAGGTACTCCGCAGCCACGCCGTCCCACATGCCAGCCCTGATATACATGGACTCGTCGTGCATCATGACTTCGACATCGGCCGACATCTCGTCGGCAGCCATCTCCATCTCCTCGACACCGTCCATGGTGCGAAAGGCCGCCTCTAGGGCCTGCACCCGTTGTTGGCCATTCACGGAGCTGTCGCCGGCGAGCACACGGTCGAGACCGGGAAGGGCTGCGGGAACAGTGTCCGCAGCAACGAGAGGTGGCTCGTCGCTGTCGCCGATGACGGCGAAGCCAACAACGAGCGTGACGATCGCCGCTACGCCGGCGGTGGCGGCGCCCAGCGTCTGCCAACGACGCCGTTTCCTCCACGCTGCAGGCGCCGGCACCAGACCTGGCGGGGCGTCCAGCGCAGGAAGCGAGCGGATCGCGACCGCCGCCGACTGGACGGCAGTCAACTCGTCCCTGCAGTCGCCGCAGGTCTGAAGATGAGCGGCCACGGCAGCGCGCTCATCGTCGTTGAGCTCATCATCGAGATATGCGGAGAGAAGGTCGCCGGGATGTGTCACGACAGGCGCTCCTTCAGCATCTTGCGACCACGGTGGATGCGGCTACGAACCGTGCCAACCGGAATATCCGCGGCTTCTGCGATCTCTTCGTAGCTGAGGCCGACGACATCTGCCATCACGACCGCCTCGCGGAATTCGTAGGGGAGCTCAACGAGTGCCGCCTGGACCTCGTCTGAGAGCCGGACAGAGTCGAGGACCTCATCGGGCGGAGGCGCCGAGGGGCCGACACCCCTGTCATCCTCGGGAAGCGCTGATTCTGGGCGCCGCTTGCGATAGCGGACCTGGTCGAGGAAGGCATTGCGGGTGATGCGCCATAGCCAGCCGTCGAATGAGCCGGGCGTGTAGGTGCGGAGACCCTTGCGAACGCGCAGCAGGACCTCTTGAGCCAGGTCTTTGGCATCGTCGGGGTTTCCGGTGAGCCGGTATGCGAAGTTGTAGATCTTGCGGCCATCGCGGCGTGCTACCTCTTCCCAGGTAGGTATCTCTTGGTCAGGCACTTGCCTTACCTACCAACGCCCGGACGGACGATTCGAGTTCCCGAATCGTCAGGTTTGCGCCGACGTCTCTTCGTCTTCGGGGTCCACGCCCTCGTCAACCCCTTTGCGGAACTCGCGCGCCGAGGCGCCGAGTGACCGAGCTAGCTGAGGCAGCTTCGTTGCGCCGAAGAGAAGCACGACAACCGCAACGATGACAATGATCTCTCCCGTGCCGATTCCAGCAGCGAACATAGAGCTCCTTTTGACATCGATGATACCCGAGGGTCACTCCGGCGCCGCGTGGCGTGCGCTAGGAAACAGTCAGGGCGTCTACGAAGCCCTGGAGCCGCTCCCGAGTAACGAAACGAACCCTGGGTTCGCGCTTCTCCCGGTCGTACACCTCGAACGGCCCATACCTATCTGATATCAGCAGACCGCGTTCCGCCTTCGATGCCAGGAAGTCAACCATGAAGGAGTTGATGTGCCGCGACTCGATCTCGGGGTAGTCGCCAAGGCCAACGACGTAGATGTAGGTGTTCGCTCCACCGCGATTGGCGATGTAGCAGTCGGGTTTGGGTCCTGGTGCTACCCGGTAGCCAACGGAAGACAACAGCTCGAGTGCAACCTCCCCGGCTGACATCGACGCCTGGTCGACGCCCGTGTTGGATAGAGAGTCGGCGAACGTCGAAGGCAGAGTGAGGTCGATGCCTGCCGGTCCGAGCTCGTCGTCCCGCCGTGAAGAGGCGACCGACGGTGGCGCCCCCGACAGCCCCTCCGAATACGCCTCGAGCGGGTCAAACCCAACGCTCGAAGCATGAGGAGGCGGAGGAGCCACCGGCGGCGGCGGCAACTCGCCGGGGGTCTCGAAGTGAACTCTGCCAACCTCTATCGAACCTTCGGCTCCCTTGGCTTGGGCGACGACGGTTGTTACATGTCCGATCGGCAGGCTCTCGGACTTGTCGCGAACCACTTCGACGGCCTCGGCCGTCAGAACCTCGGCGGCATGGTCTTCGACGTGGGCGCCGAGCTCGACGTCGAAAAGAACCAGGGCGACATCATCGCGGATGTGGAAGTCGGCAACGCGAGGCCGGGCATCGAATCCGTCCGCTCGACCCGGCCTGGACGCGCCATTCGCCGACAGGAGCCGATATGCCACGACGGCGACGACAACGACAACAACAGCGACAGCTATGTAGACGAACACTCAGCGATTGTAGGGAGGTCGGAAGGTCGCCAATCAGCCGACTTTGCTCTCCTCGAGCTGGGCCGCGATCTGGCGGTCTCTGCGGATCTTGCGGCGCTCTCTCTCCGAAAGGCCGCCCCAGATGCCGAACTTCTCGCCGTTGGTAATGGCGAACTCGAGACAGTCGTCGCGCACGACGCACGCCTTGCATATGCCCTTGGCGGTGCGTGTTGACGCGCCCCGCTCGGGGAAGAACAGGTCGGCGTTACCACCCCGGCAATTGGCAAGATCTTGCCACGACAGGTCGGCCTCGAATACCTCGCCCATAAGTTTCTCTAGCACGGTTGCGGTCCTCCTACATCCGTGTAATTACAAGCATGTAACTTATACCCAGGCGCGCGCGCAGTCAAATCTGAAAGGGCTGTGGGCCACAAATCGGGAGCTGCACGGGGCCAAACGTCCCCTCCCCCGGGCCAGTCCGATCATGGGAAGAGCCGAATCGACTACGCCTGACTTGATAGTCCTTTCCAAGGCAGAGCGAGTCACAGTGGCCAATAGGATCGGTCGACGCTTGTCTCAAAGCGCAAAGCTCAGAGCCCAAAGCTCAGCTGTAAGCTCCGATTCGTGACTACAACGCGTGAACGTTCGACCCGCCGCTCCTTTTGGTTGCTCGACCTCTATCGATCCCAGATCGGGCGCAAGTGGGCGATGGCGATATCGGGGGTCATCCTCCTCGGCTTCATCATCTTTCACCTAGTAGGGAACCTCAAGGTCTACCTGGGGCCCGAGGACATCAACGAATACGGGGAGGCGCTGCGTGACCTCGGAGGTCACCTCGCACCGCGCACCCACCTTCTGTGGATCATGCGCTTCGGCCTGACAGCGGCTTTCGCCATCCACATCCACGCCGCTTTCTCCCTCGCCTTCGAGAACCGGCGTAAGGGTGGGGACGTGAGCTACCAGACACAGCGCGAGTACCTGGTCGCCAGCTACGCCAGCCGAACCATGATCTGGTCGGGCATCATCGTCCTTCTCTTCATCGCCTACCACTTGGCCGATCTGACGTGGGGTTGGGCGAATCCTGACTTCGTACGCGGCGACATCTATCACAACATGGTCGAGAGCTTCTCCCGCGCCCCTGTCGCCGCCATCTACATCGTGGCCAACGTTGCGCTTGGGCTCCACATCTACCACGGAGCCTGGAGCTTGTTCCAGTCGATCGGAATCAACAATCCACGCTTCAATCAGTGGCGCAAGTGGTTCGCCCAGGCTTTCGCCGTCACCATCGTCCTCGGCAACGTGTTATTCCCCATCATGGTGCTGTCCGGGGTGATCGAGTGATAAACCTCGACGCCAAGATCCCGCTAGGTGCGCTTGCCGACAAGTGGGATAGCCATCGGGCTGCCATCAATCTCGTTGCCCCAACGAACAAGCGCAAGTTCTCGGTTATCGTCGTCGGTACCGGCCTTGCCGGTGCGTCGGCCGCGGCGACCCTGGCAGAACTCGGCTACCACGTGAAGGCCTACACGTATCACGACTCGGCTCGACGGGCCCACAGCATCGCAGCCCAGGGCGGCATAAACGCCGCCAAGAACTACCGCGGCGACGGCGATAGCACCTACCGGCTGTTCTATGACACGGTCAAGGGCGGTGACTATCGCTCTCGCGAGGCCAACGTGTACCGACTGGCGCAGGTGAGCACCGAGATCATCGACCAGTGCGTCGCCCAGGGTGTCCCCTTCGCCAGGGAGTACGGGGGGCTGCTTGACAACCGCTCGTTCGGTGGGGTCCAGGTCTCGAGAACGTTCTACGCCAGAGGTCAGACCGGCCAGCAGCTGCTACTCGGCGCCTACCAGGCCCTGAGCCGCCAGGTTGGCCTCGGCAACGTTGAGCTACACACCAGATCCGAGATGCTCGATGTGGTCCAGGTCGATGGGCGGGCAGTCGGCATCGTGACAAGGGATCTGGTGACAGGCGAGATCGAGTCACACTCGGCCCACGCTGTCGTGCTTGCCACCGGCGGATACGCCAACGTCTACTTCTTGTCGACGATGGCACGCAAGTCGAACGTGACGGCTATCTGGAGGGCACATCGCAAGGGGGCCGCCTTTGCCAACCCCAGCTTCACCCAGATCCATCCGACGTGCATCCCGGCAAGCGACGACTTCCAGTCGAAGCTCACCCTGATGAGCGAGTCTCTCCGCAACGACGGGCGCATCTGGGTGCCCCAGGAGCCTGACGACAGGCGAGCCGCTGGCGACATACCCGAGTCGGAGCGCGACTACTACCTGGAACGGATCTATCCGGCCTTCGGCAACCTCGTCCCCCGCGACGTCGCTTCGCGCGCCGCCGAGCGGATGATGGAGGAGAACCGTGGCGTCGGGCCCCTCCAGAACGGCGTCTTCCTCGACTTCGCCGACTCCATCAAGCGCGTCGGCGAGGACACCATCCGCCAGCGCTACGGCAACCTCTTCGAGATGTACGAGCGCATCACAGACGAGAACCCCTATGAGGTTCCGATGAGGATCTATCCGGCCCCCCACTACACGATGGGCGGTCTCTGGGTGGACTACAACCTCATGACGACTACCCCCGGCCTCTACGCGATCGGTGAGGCCAACTTCTCGGATCATGGCGCCAACCGGCTGGGGGCCTCGGCGCTGATGCAGGGGCTGGCCGACGGCTATTTCGTTCTTCCATACACCATCGGCGACTACCTGGCCGGCTGGCTGGGAAGCGATGCGGTCACCACCGACCACCCGGCCTTCGCTCAAGCGGAGACAGATGTCAAGGAACGGACGAACGAACTCCTGTCGATCGGCGGCACGCGGTCGGTCGATTGGTTCCACCGTGAACTCGGCAAGATCATGATCGAGCAGTGCGGGATGGCTCGCAGTCGCCAGGGCCTGGAGAAGGCGCTCCGCGAGATTCCGGCACTTCACGAGGAATTCCGGACCGATGTCCGCGTCCTCGGCGATGACGAAAGCCTCAACTTCTCCCTGGAGAAGGCAGGCCGCGTTGCGGACTATTTCGAGCTCGCCGAGCTGATGTGCCGCGATGCGCTCGACAGGGAGGAATCCAGCGGCGGCCACTTCCGGGTCGAGCACCAAACCCCCGAGGGCGAGGCGCTGCGCAACGACGAAGACTGGGCGATGGTGTCTGCTTGGGAGTGGCAGGGTCGAGGCACTCCCCAGAAGCGGCACACCGAGAAGCTGGTATTCGAGAACATCGAGCTCAAGCAGCGGAGCTACAAGTGAACCTCAAGCTGCGGATCTGGCGACAGCAGAACTCCGGCAGCAATGGCGAGTTGGTCGAATACAGAGTGAGCGACATCAGTCCCGAAATGTCCTTCCTCGAAATGCTGGACACTCTCAACGAGCAACTGAACGCTGCGGGCACAGAGCCCATTGCTTTCGACCACGACTGCCGAGAGGGCATCTGCGGAATGTGCGGAGTGATGATCAACGGCCAGCCCCACGGCCCCCAGCTCGGGACCGCCACCTGCCAGCTGCACATGCGCAAGTTCTCCGATGGCGACACCATCGTCATCGAGCCATGGCGTGCCAGGGCATTCCCCGTCATCAAGGACTTGATCGTCGACCGTTCTCCCTTTGACACCATCGTCGAGGCCGGCGGCTTCATCACGGTTCCGACGGGCTCGGCCCCGGACGCCAACCTCATTCCCGTGCCCAGGGACGCCGCCGAGTCCGCGATGGACGCTGCTGCCTGCATCGGTTGCGGGGCCTGCGTTGCGGCCTGTCCCAACTCGGCGGCTCAACTATTCACGGCGGCGAAAGTCGCCCATCTCGGTCTCCTGCCCCAGGGCCAGCCCGAGCGCTACTCCAGAGTCGAGGCCATGGTCGACACCATGGAGGAGTTCTTCGGCTCGTGCACCAACCACGGCGAGTGCGAGAAGGCCTGCCCGAAATCCATCAGCATCGACTTCATAGCCCAGCTCAACCGCGACTACCTCAAGGCCAAGATGCTCAACAGCAAACTGGCCGGGCAGAGATGACAAGTCATGTCTGACGCTCTAGGCGGTAAATCATGAGCTCTAGGCGCGGCGGAGTAGAAGACTCAGCCGAGTAGTTGGCCCTTCAGGGCTTCCAGCTGGCGGCTCACTGTCGAGGCCTCGTCAGAGGACAGTGGCTGCAACGGGAGGCGCGGCAAGCCCGGTCGCAGGCCGGCTATCTCGGCTGCGAGCTTGACGCCCGGCACGCCTCGGGTGTCGACGAGACGGGACAGGCCGGCCAGCCGCTCCTGGGCCTCGGCTGCCTTGTCGATCCCCTTGCGAGCGGCGTCTACAACCTCGCGAACCAGCGTCGGCGCATAGTTGGCGCTGGCAGTGATGGCCCCATGTCCACCTGCAGCGACGGAGAGGGAGACGGCGGCGGAGGCTCCGGCAAAGACGTGAAAGTCGGGAGACGACCCGACGATCTGTTGGACGCGCACGGGCTGGCCTCCTGAGTCCTTCATCCCAACGATGTTCGGCCGAGCCGCCAGGCTCACCGCATCCTCAACGGTGAGCTCGAACGCCGTCACGGCCGGGACCGAGTAGAGCAATAGGGGGAGCGGAGCCGCTGCCTCGAGGGTCCGGTAGAAGGTGGCAACTGCATCCGGTCGCGTGCGCGCCATGGTGGTCGGCGTCATGACCAGGGCTGCGTCGGCACCGCCCTCGGCAGCCTCCACCACCTGGGCCATCGCCTGTCGCACGGATTGGGCGGCAACGCCACACAGCAGGAACGCATCATCGGTCAGCTCACGGGTCGCCTCCACGAGCTGGCGGCGCTCGCCGGGGTCGATGTAGGGGCCCTCTCCCGTCGAGCCGCACAGCAGAAGGCCCTCGACTCCCTTGCTCTCGAGGAACGCGACGTTGTGGGCGTGAGCCTCGAAGTCGATCTCTCCAGGCTCGTCGAACGGCGTCACCAGCGCCGGCATCATGCGAGGCAGCTTCTTCATTGGGTCAAGGTATCACTGATACCCTTGCCCTCCCCCAAGAAAAAGGAGCCCAAGTGGGTGTGAAGTTCCTCAGCGAGGAGTGGATGGTTGCAATGGGTGAGGCGGCCAACGCCGACGAGGCCTTTCGGGAGGCTGTCACCGATACGGACCTGCTGCTTCAGTTCCACGTGACAGAAGTCGCCGAAGGGGATGACGTCAAATACACCTTGTCCGTAGCCGGCGGCCAGGCCGCCCTTGCCCTCGGCGATAACGAGGATGCCGACGCCACCATCACGAACTCGTACGAGACCGCCTCGGAAATCTCAAAAGGCGAGTTCAACACCCAGATGGCCTTCATGACCGGCAAGCTCAAGGTTGGCGGCAACATGGCCAAGGTCATGATGCATCAGGGCCAGATAAACCAGTTCGCCAAGGCGGTCGCCACCGTCGAGGTCGACTACTAAACAGGCCATCGACCGCATTGCGGATCACGATTAGGGTGTGACGACCATGAAGAACTTCGTCCGCAACGTAGCCCTCCTCGGTGGCGTCCTCGTCGTCGCCTCGGTGGCATTCGAATACGTGCGGATGGCTCCCAGCTATCGCTTCATCGTCGAGCCGTGGTCGATCAGGGGATATGACCTAACCCAGGGCAAGGTGGTGGCGGCAATCGGCGTCGGCACCATCGTTATCAGCCTGTTGGCGGCGTCCTCTGGGGGATCGACGCGGTTCAACATGATGGCCGGCTTCGGCATCTGGCTGGCCGCCGTATTCATCGCTCAGTTCCCTGATCCGCCACCCATCGATCTGAAACTCGCCACCTTCGCCGCCTTGGTGATCGTCGCGATCCTCTCCTACATCTTGGCGAGGAGCATCGTCAACAGCCTCGCTGAACGGATTCCCAAGGCGATGCGTCGCTATGCGACTCTCGGCCTGCTCGTGGTGCTGTTCGTCATCGGCTTCTTCGCCATCGCCAAGCCCAACTTCGTCGTGCCTAACAGCGCCGAGGTCGACCTCTCGGTGGTGGTCGCCATCTTCTTGGGCCTCGTCGTCATATCTGCAGCCACGGCGCAGCCACGGGAACTTGCCATCGCCCGTATCAGCATGGCGACCGCACTCATGGGCTGGATCGTCGTCGCAACAGTCGGCACCAGTGCCCGCACCCATCTGATCGAGTCGCAGCTGGAAGCGATAGGCGTTTCCGGCACCTACCGCGACACGCAGATCACCTCTGGCGTCATGCTGGCCTTCTTTGGCATGCTGCTCGTCTTCCTCGGTTCGACGGGACTGTGGGCCCGCAAACGAGACCGGCTACAGGTGATCGCCCGAGCACATAGGCAGCAGGAAGCGGCGCGAGAGAGTGCCGCCGAGATCGCAGCGGCCAATCGCCTGTTGGAGGCCGGTCTTCCCCCTGCCGGGGGCTAGCTCTGCTCCATCTCGTTGAACTCGGCAACCTTGGCAGCAACTGCCTCCGCGGCGGCCGCCAACTCCGATGCCTCCTGGTCTGTGAGGTCAAGGATCTCGATCTTGCCGACCCCTCCCTTGTCGAGCGTTGCCGGCACCCCTAGGTAGACATCCGAGATTCCATACTCACCGCTCAGCCAGGCACACACCGGCATCGTTTCGCCCGCTCCCGTCATCACCGCCGTGGCCATCTTGGCAGCCGCGGCGGCTGGTGCGTAGTAGGCGCTGCCCGTCTTCAGCAAACCAACGATCTCCGCTCCCCCGCTGCGGGTTCGTTCGACAAGCGAGTCGATGTCGGCAGCTGAGAGCACCTCCGTAAGTGGTGCCTCGCCAACTTTGCACTGCGACGGAACCGGCACCATGGTCTCTCCGTGGCTCCCCATCGTGACGGCGGTCACGTCGAGGATGTCGGCTCCGGTCGCCTCTGCTATGAAGTGTGCGAACCGAGCGCTATCCAGGATGCCTGCTTGGCCCATGACCCTTGCCTTGGGAAAGCCGGACACCTCCGCAGCCAGCGTCGTCATCTGATCCAGCGGATTGGTGACGATGATGATCACGGCGCCAGGCGAAGCAGCCGCGACCTGGGTCGTCACCTCGGAAACGATCTTGGCGTTCACGCCTAGAAGATCCATCCTGCTCATGCCAGGCTTCCGCGGGAGGCCGGCCGTGACGATCACGACATCGCTGCCTGCGGTGTCGGCATAGTCGTTAGTGCCTGCAACGATGGAGCGATAGCCCTCGATCGGTCGCGATTGGTTCATGTCCAACGCCAGACCTTGCGGGAGCCCCTCGACGATGTCGGTCATGACAACTTCGTCGGCGACGCCGGAGGTGGCGATCAACTTGGCCGTCGTCGAGCCGTACTTACCTGCGCCCACCACGGTGATCTTTGACATCAGCAGCCTTTCTCTCTCTGCTGCCAGGCTACAAGGCAGCGGAAGCGCCGGGACCGGTGGTACAACATGGTCGTGTTGCGCCGCCTCCCGCTAGTGCCATTGTTGTTCGTTGGCGCCCTCGGCGCCTGCACACTCGGTGGGACCGAGCAAGAAGTTACAGGTGCCGGGGTTGAAGCCCGCCTCGGCGTTCCCGAGGCCGAGGGTGTCGTCTGGCAGCGTGAAGTAGCTGGGGAGACCTTGCTGGGCGTGACCTCATCTGCCAAGCCCGCCGAGCTATCTCTGATCTCCGCCGCTCTCGGCCAGGTGCCGGACCCCATCAAGCGGAAGGCTGATGTGCGCAATCTTGTCCGTGCCACCGACACCGAAACCCTTGACCCAGCGACCCTTGCCTTCAGTCGGGGTCCGGACATCTTCCTGATCAATCGGACCTTCGATGGCACGTCGCGACTCGATCTTGCCTACACGCTGGCCCATGAGCTGGCCCACGTTGCCCAATTCAATGCGCTTGATCCCGACCTCGTCGATCAGGTGCTTGCAGGGGAGGTCGACTCGCTTGACCCCAACCGGGCCAGCCTCGATGTTGCCGACTTCGTGGATGTGATCGGGTGGCAGGATCGGGGTGCCGCAGGGTGGTTCAGCACATCCGCCGCCACCGGCACAACGATCTACGGTGCGACCGGACCCTCCGAGGACATGGCGGAGGCCGTTGCACTCGTGGCGACAGGGCGTGCCAACGAGCTATCCGACGATCGGGTGCGGTGGGTTGAGAAGTGGACCGGCGTTTCGGTCGGCGAGATGGCCCGCGGCAAACCGTGGCGACCGCCGGGCGCCAGCGTCATCCGCAGCGCAGATCCCATCTACGACGAACAAGGTGTGAGCTCTCTGGGTGGTGCTCGGGTCGAACCGGTCTACCTGTTGCTGGTCGACGAGGGATCGACCACCCAGCAACTCGCAGACAAGATCGCCACTGAGCTACGGGCGAGGGGGATGGCCGGCGTGCTGGAAGCGATCGCCGATGACCGAGTCCCCCGCATCGGCGGGCGCATGGTGCGCCCCGGAGGCTCGCTGCTGTGGGTGGAGCTGTGGGACTTCCGCGCAGCCACCGCTTTCACCAGTCCTCCTCCGGGGGCGGTGCTGACCTACGTCGACGTGTGGAGCTAAAGAACAGCTTTGGGCTTTGGGCTTTGGGCTTTGGGCTTTGGGCTTTGGGCTTTGGGCCAGGAGGGTAAGACAAGACGGCACCCGCCTGCCGCGGGAGGCGGCTCGTTTCGAGCCCTACTCGGGCTCGACCTCGCCTTCAATGAGTGAGGCCTTTGGCCTCACGCCATGTTGTTGACCATCGCCGCCGCGAACTCGGAGGTCTTCACTTCGGTGGCCTGGTCCATGAGGCGGGCGAAATCGTAGGTGACGACGCCATCGGCGATCGTCGCCTCCAGGGAGTCGATGATCAGGTCGGCGGCCTCGGTCCAGCCGAGGTGGCGGAACATCAGCTCGCCGCTCAGGATCAACGATCCCGGGTTCACCTTGTCCATGCCGGCGTACTTGGGGGCCGTGCCGTGCGTTGCTTCGAAAATGGCGTGTCCGGTTTCATAGTTGATGTTGCCGCCGGGAGCGATGCCGATCCCTCCGACTTCGGCAGCAAGCGCGTCTGAGATGTAGTCACCGTTGAGGTTCATCGTGGCGATGACGTCGTACTCGTCGGCCCGGGTGAGGATCTGCTGCAGGAAGGCATCGGCGATGACGTCCTTGACAAGCAGCTTGTCGCCAGCGTCGCCTCCCGAATCCTCCCAGGAAACGGCGACGTCGGAGAACTCGTCCTTGACCAGCTCGTAACCCCAGCTGCGGAAGGCACCTTCGGTGAACTTCATGATGTTGCCCTTGTGCACCAGAGTCAGCGAGCGGCGACCGTTGTCCAGGGCGTACTTGATGGCGGCCCGCGCCAGGCGCTTAGAGCCCGATTCCGATATCGGCTTGAGGCCGAGCCCGCTGTCTGGCTTGATGTCCCACCCGAACTCATCGTGCAGGAACGCCATGAGCTTGGCAGCCTCCGGCGAGCCCTCCTCGAGCTCCTTTCCGGCGTAGACATCCTCGGTGTTCTCACGGAACACGACCATGTCCACCTTCTCGGGATGCTTGACCGGCGAAGGAACACCCTTGAACCAGCGGACGGGGCGCAGGCAGACATAGAGATCGAGCTCTTGGCGAATCGCCACATTCAGTGAACGGATGCCGCCGCCGACCGGAGTGGTCAGCGGTCCCTTGATACCCACAAGCAGCTCTCGGAACCTGGCGAGAGTCTCGGCGGGAAGCCACTCTCCGGTGGCGTCGAATGCCTTCTGGCCGGCCAGCACCTCTTCCCAGGCGATCGAACGCTCTCCCCCATAGGCCTTGGCCACTGCGCTGTCGAAGACGTGCTGTGCCGCGGCCCAGATGTCGGGACCAATGCCGTCGCCCTCGATGTAGGGGATGATGGGATCGTTGGGAACGTTGAGGCCGTCGTCGGCCTTGGTGATGGGGGTTGCCACGCTTCGAACTCTTTCGGTCTGGGAGCCCGAGGTTATCGGGCAGACATCTCGGCGAGCATCACGGTGTTCCGTAGCAAGCAGGCGATGGTGAGGGGACCGACTCCGCCGGGAACGGGCGACACTGCCCCGGCTGCCGCAGACACCTCGTCATAGGCAACGTCGCCGACGAGGCCATCGTCGGTGCGGTTGATGCCGACATCGATGACCGCAGCTCCCGGCTTCACGAACTCGGCGGTGATCATCTCAGGTCGACCGATGGCGGCGACGAGGATGTCGGCGGTCCGGCACAGGGCCGCCAACTCGGGTGTACGCGAATGCGCGACTGTGGCCGTGGCGTCGACACCTTTGGCACCGAGCAGCAGCGCCATCGGTTTGCCGACGAGGAACGACCTCCCAACAACAACGGCGGTCCTGCCGGCGGTCTCGATGTCATAGAAAGAAAGCATCTCCATGATGCCCTGTGGAGTTGCCGGCACCGGACCCGGTTGGCCCAGCAGGAGCCGGCCGAGGCTGCGCGGATGGAGCCCATCGGCATCCTTGCGCGGGTCGATCGCCTCGACCGCAGCCTCCCCATCGAGGCCATCGGGAAGCGGGAGCTGCACGATCATGCCGTCTACGGAGTCGTCGGCATTGAGCCGCCCCACGGCCGCCAAGACTTCCTCCTGGGTGGCGCTGGCAGGCAGCCGCTCATCCACTGATACAAGACCCGTCGCTACCGCTGCCTTGTGCTTACCTCCCACATAGACCTGCGACGCCTCGTCATCACCGACGAGCAGGGTGGCTAGACCCACCGGACGCCCGAGTTCGGCGACTCGTTCTGCCACCTCAGCGCGCAATTTGGCGGCTACGGGCTTGCCTTTGAGGGGGATAGCACTCACCCAGCGAGACTAGGAGCGGCTATCGGCCCTCCGGCCGCCTAAGGAGCGTGCTGAGCAATTCACCCGCGAGTCGGCGACCGATAGCAATCTCGTCGACGAGGCGACGGCTCGTAGCAAAAGTCATTGGTCAGCATGCTCCTATCCGCTGAAACGACCGGTTATGCCTTGCCAGGCAACGAGCACTCCCCCCGCCGCCAGCAGTAGCCCACCTAGCCACACCAGGCGCGTCCGCCACATGGGGCTCAACCGGCGCCTAGCGCCAGCAACGAGCCAGGCTGTCCCCACCTTCAAACCAACCAACAGCCCGTAGAACACGACGAGCACTCCGACGGCCAACGCCGGTGACCGACGCCAGGCGCTGAGGACGAGGGGGGCGCCGGCACCCAGCCAAAATATCCACGGGTGCGGGTTCAACAGATTGACAGCCGCCCCGCGCCAGAGATCAGCGCGACCCGCCGCTGTCTCGTGCTCCGAGGCATCCGCCCTCTCTGTGCGAACACTCCACACACCAAGAGCGATGAGCACTGCCCCGCCTGCGATCGCCATGCCATCGAGAGCGCCACCGGGCAACGTCGACAGGACGGCGATGCTGAGAGCGATAATCGGAGCGTCGGTGATGAGGGGGCCCATCGCCACCCGCCACCCGGCCCCGAAGCCGCGCTGCAGGGTCGAGGTGATCACGATCGCCTGTAGAGGGCCGGGCGCAAGACCCGCCCCGAGCCCGAAGGTGAAGGCAGTGATCAGTTCCGTCATGCCTGGCCCCGAAGGTGCGACCCAGTCAGAGCGCCTCGGCTACGAATTCACCGATCTCCTCGGGATAGGTGGCAACGCGGACTCCCACCGCTTCCAGAGCGTCCTTCTTAGCAACGGCGGTGCCCTGGGAACCCGAGATGATGGCGCCGGCGTGACCCATCTTCTTGCCAGGAGGCGCTGTGAAGCCTGCTATGTATCCGATGACGGGCTTGGTGACATGCTCCGCGATGTACGCCGCAGCCGTCTCCTCGGCGTCGCCACCGATCTCGCCGATCATGGCAATCGCCTTCGTCTCGGGATCCGCCTGGAACAACTCGAGGATGTCAACGAACGATGACCCCGGCACCGGGTCGCCGCCGATGCCGACGCAGGACGACTGGCCGATGTGGCGCGTCGTCAACTCGTGTACTGCTTGGTAGGTCAGCGTGCCGGAGCGCGACACCACCCCAACAGAGCCCGGCATCGCGATGTTCGGCGGCATGATCCCGACATTGGCCTTGCCCGGCGATAGGACGCCGGGGCAGTTGGGACCGATGAGGCGAACGTTCGCCGTCTGCTCGAGGTAGTTGTAGACCCTTGCTTCGTCATGGGCCGGGATGCCTTCGGTGATGCACACGATCACGCCGACATCAGCGGCGGCGGCCTCGAGGATGGCGTCCGCGGCGAAAGCGGGAGGCACGAACGTCATGGCCGTGTTGGCTGCGGTGGTGTCGACAGCGGCAGCAACGGTATCGAAAACCGGAATCCCCTCAACGCTGGTGCCGCCCTTGCCCGGTGTGACCCCGGCAACGATGTTGGTCCCGTAATCTCGGTTGCGCAGAGCGTGGAACTGTCCTTCTCGGCCGGTGAGCCCCTGCACGACGAGCCTGGTGTCTTCTGTGACGAGGATGGCCATTAGGGAGCTCCAACCTTCGGCCCCGCCAACGCAACGGCCTTCTCGGCGCCCTCGCGCATCGTCGCCGCAGGGATGATCTTGCCCGCCGCCTTGTCGTCGAGAATCGCCCTGGCCTCGGCGGCGTTCGTCCCGTCGAGGCGGACGACCAAAGGCCACGGCAGCTCCATCCGGGCCATTGCTTCAACGATGCCCTCGGCGACGAGATCGCACCGCACGATGCCGCCGAAGATATTGATGAGGACGGCGGCGACGTTCTCGTCCTGGGTGAGAACCTCGAGGGCATCGGTAACGGTGTCTGCATCTGCCGAACCTCCGACATCGAGGAAGTTGGCTGCGGCACCGCCAACAAGATCGACGACATCGAGGGTCGCCATGGCCAAACCGGCACCGTTGGCCATAATGCCGACGGACCCATCGAGCTTGATGAAGTTGAGGCCGCGGTCCGTGGCCAGCTTCTCGATGGGATCAACGACAAAGGTCTCGCTGAATTCGGCGAAGTCCGGATGTCGGTAGAGGGCATTGGAATCGATCGTCACCTTGGCATCCAGGGCCACCACCTGATCGTCGTCGGTGACGATCAGTGGGTTGACCTCGACGAGATCGCAGTCCAGATCAACGAACGCTCGGTAGAGCTTCCGCAGCGCCGCCGCCGCCGGCCTGGCGATGGCAGGGTCGAGCTTGGCCTGATAGACGAGCTGCCGAGCCTGCCAGTCGGTCAGACCCATGACCGGATCGATGTGAACCTTGACGACCGCCTCGGGATCGGTGGCGGCGACGCCCTCGATGTCCACTCCGCCCTGCGCGCTGACCATGGCGAGATGCTTCTTGGCCCCTCTGTCAAGAGTGAACGAGGCGTAGTACTCATGCTTGATGTCGGAGGCCCTCTCCACCCACACCCGATGGACGGTGTGGCCTTTGATGTCCATGCCGAGGATGTCCCCTGCGTGGCTCGCCGCCTCGTCGTGATCCGCTGCCAACTTGATGCCGCCGGCCTTCCCCCGACCCCCAACCTGCACCTGCGCCTTGATGACGACCGGTCCGCCCAACTCCTGGGCGGCAGCTTTGGCTTCGGCCACGGTGTGGGCCAACCGTCCCTCAGGAACGGGCATGCCAACGCGGGCGAAAAGCGACTTGCCCTGGTACTCGTAAAGGTCCAACTACCGCTCCGGAACGTGGGCGTGCACCCAGTCGGTGACAGTTGCCAGCGGAGTTCCCGGAGTGAAGACCTCGGCGAGGCCCTTCGACTTGAGTTCGGCGATATCCGCGTCCGGGACGATTCCTCCACCGAATACGACAACGTCGGTCGCGCCGCGTTCGGCAAGCAACTCGGCGACTCGCGGGAACAGCGTCATGTGAGCACCGGACAGCACAGAAAGGCCGACGCCGCCGACGTCCTCCTGGATGGCGGTCTCCACGATCTGCTCGGGCGTCTGATGCAGGCCCGAATAGATGACTTCGACGCCGGCATCGCGCAGCGCTCTGGCGATGACCTTGGCTCCCCTGTCATGGCCGTCGAGGCCCGGCTTGGCGATGAGGACGCGGATTGGCATGTATTCGAGGCTACCGCCTCGACCGCGCTTGCGGGAAGGCGAGAAGGGGCGGCGATCGCTCCGCTGGCTGTGGACTCTGGGCCGAAAGGCTGTGGCCCCACAGCCCACAGCTGCTGCAGCGAAGCCGTGGCCCTTAGAGTTTCTCCAAGGGCGCCCAGGCCAGCAGCAGGCGCTTGTCGCCCTCTCCGTCGAAACCGACGACGGCCTCGGCGCGCGTTCCGGACCCCAATATCTCGGTCACGGTCCCCGCGCCCCAGTGTTCATGCCTGACCCGATCGCCGACGATGAGCTCGTCTCCGCTAATGGTGCTGCGAGGGGTCTTCTCCTCCATGTCCGAACGACGCTGCCGCTTGGCCTCCGTCGTAATGGATGACGGAAGCTCGGCTAGGAACCGGGACGACGAGTTGTAGTTGGTGCCGCCCCACAGATTGCGGCTCCAGGCATGAGCCAAGTACAACTTGCGCTGTGCCCTGGTGATGCCGACATAGGCGAGCCGCCTCTCTTCCTCCAGCTGGTCGGGATCGCCAAGAGACCGCATGTGGGGGAAGACGCCCTCCTCGAGGCCGGTGATGAACACCACCGGGAACTCCAGGCCCTTGGCGTTGTGCAGGGTCATCAACGTTGCGGCCTGGCTGGCTCCGTCGAGCTCGTCCACATCCGCAACGAGGCTGACGGACTCGAGGAATCGCTCGATGCGCTCGATCCCGTTGAGCTCATCCCAGCCGCGACCTTCGAAGACAAGGCCGGGTCCCGCTTCCTCGAACTGCTCGGCGACGGTGATGATCTCCTTGATGTTCTCGATGCGACCCAGTGCCTCGATCGTGCCCTCGCGGTTCAGCTCATCGATGTATCCAGTCTCGGTCCCGATGGCTTCTAGCGCAGCTCGCGGACCGTCTTCCGCTTTGTCACGGAGGAACCCCATGAGGCTCATGAACTCGGCGATCTGCCTTTGCGCTCGCGCGTTGAGTCGCCCGTTATCGCCGGCAACCTCGAGTGCCTCCCAGAAGCTCATCTCTCCGGCTTCAGCGGCCCTATCGAGATGGCCGATAGTGGTGCTGCCGATCCCGCGCTTGGGAACATTGACTATTCGCTTAACTGCGACAGTGTCTGCAGAGTTGACCAGCACCCGTAGATAAGCGATGACATCCTTGACCTCTCTCCTGTCGTAGAACTTCGGCCCACCGATCACCTGGTAAGGGATCCCGAAGCGAACGAACACTTCCTCGATGACTCGACTCTGGGCGTTGGTCCTGTAGAAGATGGCGATGTCCGAGAGCTTGGTGCCATCGTCCTCGAGCGAGCCGATCTCCTCAGCAACGAACGCCGCCTCGTCGCGCTCATCCTGGCCCTCGAAGACAACTACTTCGTCTCCCCTCCCCAGGTCGGTCCACAGCCGCTTGGGCTTGCGGGCCGTGTTGTTGGCGATGACGGAGTTGGCGGCTTCGAGGATGACCTCCGTTGAGCGGTAGTTCTGTTCCAGCGTCACCACCCTGGCGTCCGGGTAATCGCGCTCGAACTCCATGATGTTGCGGATGTCGGCCCCTCGAAACGCATAGATGCTCTGGTCCGAGTCGCCAACGACGCAGAGGTTCTTGTGCTTGGCTGCCAGCTTCGAGATGAGGACATATTGGGCGTGGTTGGTGTCCTGATACTCGTCGACGAGGATGTGGCTGAAGCGATTCTGGTAGGTCTCCAGCACCTCGGGGAAAGCGCCGAGCAGCTCGACTGTCACCATCAGCATGTCGTCGAAGTCCATGGCCGACGCTTCCAGCAGGCGCTGCTGGTACATCCTGTAGACGTCGGCGACCTTCTCGTGGTAGAGCCCATCCCCCTGCTGAGCGAAAGTCTCGTAATCGATCAACTCGTTCTTGGCGTTGGAGATCTGAGCCCTGATGCCCTTTGGAGGAAACCGCTTGGGGTCGAGCTCGAGGTCGCGTACGCAGTAAGTGATCAGCCGCAGGGAATCGGCGGCGTCGTAGATCGAGAAGGACGACTTGTAGCCGAAGCGGTGGGCCTCTCTACGCAGGATGCGGGCACAGGCGCTGTGGAACGTCGAGACCCACATGCCTTTGACCACATCACCGACCAGCTCCCTGAGACGGTCCTTCATCTCGTCGGCCGCCTTATTGGTGAAGGTGATCGCCAAGATCTGATAGGGAGAGACCGCGAGGTCTTCGATCAGATGGGCAATGCGGTGGGTCAGGACTCGCGTCTTGCCGGAGCCGGCGCCGGCGACGATAAGTAACGGGCCATCGGTCGTGGCAACGGCCTCGCGCTGTGACGGATTGAGATCGTCGAAGATGGAGGAGACCATCGAGGAAGTGTACGAACGACCCCGCGCTGTCCCTGGCCCCCTAGGCGGAGCCCTTAGGCGAGGCTGGAGAAGGTGGCCCGAGCCTCTGAGGTCAGCTTGGCCTGGAAGTCCTTCGCTGACTCCAGCACCGAAACTATGGCCGGGGTAACCGTCCGCGTTGTCGCGGTGATGGCGTCGGTTATCGCACCAGGGTTGTGCATGCCGAATGCCAGCATGCCGATGAGCTGGCCACGACTGCGTAGTGGAACGCTGTGGAAGGTCTCCCAGCCCCTGTCCCTCTCGGCGACGGTGTCATCGAAAAGCACGGTCGTCTTCGATGGAGGCAGGGCGATGCTCTTGTCGAGCCGAGCCAGGTGCTCCGCTGCGAGCTCGTTGAAAGCGTCCTTATCGGGTTCTGTCAGCGCATTCTTGGTGACCACCTCCATTTGCGCAGCCTCGAGGAGAACGACGGCAGCGCCGTCGAAGGCGATGAGCCGACCAAGGCTGGTGAGGATCTCCTCGATGCTCTCGGTGATCCCGATCGGCCTCATGGCGACGGCGGTTATCTCGTTGATGACGGTGGCTTCGAAGAGCTTGCGATCGAGCATCTCGCAAACCCGGGTCAGCACATCGGCCTCTCCTGTTGCTGGCGGAGACAGATCCGCACCCGTAGTCAACTCTCGCAGGGCCTGCGAAGCCAGTGCCGACTGAACTGCGACCAGCAGCTCATCGCCAAGAGCGTCCTTCGTGAGGTAGCCGTTGGCGCCCGACTTGACCCCCCAGTACCGGTCCTCGGCAGAGTTGCGGACGGTCAGGATGAGGATCGGGATGACGGCCGCGCCGGGATCTTCCTTGAGAAGACGGCATACGACGTAGCCGTTGAGCTTGGGCATCTGCACGTCGAGAAGTACCAGGTCGGGTCGCTCCTCGTAGAACTTCGTGATGGCGTCGACGCCATCTTCCGCCGTTACCACCTCGTAGCCATCTGCCACCAGCAACTTCATGACAGCTGCACGAAGTACCGCGCTGTCGTCTGCGATGAGGATCTTCATGATCGGCTCTCAATCAGGTCGCGCAGCGTCTCCGCCAACGCGCCCTCCCGGAAATCAGCCTTGTCGAAGTAGGCATCGACGCCAGAGAGCCGTGCCCGCTCCTGGTCCTCGTGGGTGGCGACTCCAGACAGCATCACGATCGGCAGATCGAGGTTCAGCTTGCGCACAGAGTTCACCAGATCGACCCCATCGGTACCTGGCATCGAGAAGTCGACGACCAGAGCATCTACGGGCTGGAGCGCCAGCGAAGCCAGCGCCTCTTCGGCGCCACCGGCGACGTGCACCTCAAACCCGGTTGACGCCAAGGCGCCTGCGAGAACCTGGCGAGCTCCCTGGGAGTCGTCGACGACGAGAACACTCAACGCTGGAGACACGTTGTCATCGACTGCCCTGGCCCGCTCTTGGAGTCGGTTCGGCTCAACGAGCACGACCACGTCTCCACCACCAAGAAGGGCGGCACCCGTGAGGTGCGGCGACCCCCCGAGCAGGGGTCCGAGTTCCTTGGCGGCTATCTGGCGCTGTCCCACGACTTCGGCAACAGCAAGGGCGGTGGCACCGAGAGGGTTCCTCAGGACGACGGCGTGACGAGGCTCGTCGGCGACTCGCAACCCAACGACGGCTGCAAGGTCATAGAGCGGGATGAGCTGGTCCATCCACATGATCTCCTGCCGACCACTTGCGCGAACATCCGCTGCCAGCTCGACTACGTCCGCGACCGCAGCCTCCGGGAAGCCCCATTGCTGTCCGCCTGCGCGCACGATGAGCGCATCCTGGAGGGCTCGTGATGTCGGCACGGCGATAGTCATCTTGCTCCCGACGCCCAGCTCGGTGTCAAGCTCGAGCGAGCCGTGGAGATCCTCTATCCGCTCGGCCACCATCGTGAGGCCATTGCCATCACCGACCAGTTCTGAGGCGGTGTCAGTCGTCGAGAACCCAGGGGCGAAGAGCAACGCTCTAGCCGCGCCCTCATCGAACGGAGAGTCTTCCGGAAGCAGGCCGCGACGGCGAGCCCTGGTGTGCACTGCCTCCCAATCGATTCCACGACCGTCGTCCTCGACGATGATCTCCATCCTGTGATCCTTGATGGCAGCACGCACTGAGAGGGTCGCCGTCGATGGCTTGCCCGCGCTGGCTCTCTCAGCCGGTGTCTCGATTCCGTGCTCGATCGCATTGACGATGAGTTGTCGGAGAGGGTCGCCAAGGCGCTCGACTATCTGGCGGTCGACCCCACACTCGTCTCCGATCAGCTCGAAGCGAACATCCTTGCCCGTCTTCTTGGCGAGGTAAGTGACCAACTGCGGGAAAGTATCTGTGACGTCACGAAGCTGCGCGGCCGCCAGGTGAAGGGCGTACTCACGGGCCCGACGCACCGACTGTTCCAGCGCCGTTATACCCGAGGCGATCTGCTGGACTGCCCGGTCGTCCGTTCCGGAGGCCTCAACCGCGTCGGCGACGTCGATGATCATGGAACGCAGGGCCTGCGCATGAAGGTCGAGCGACGCGACGGTGTTGATGAGGCGGTACATCTGGGCTGCGTTGACTCGAGTCATCTCCTCCGATGCCCAGGTGTCGAGAGCGCCGAGTAGACCACCGAGCTCCAGGACCTCATCGACCTCCTCGCTTGGCACTGTGCTCAGATCCGTGTCCATCTGCGTTGCGGCAACGGGTTCAGGGGAAACTTGCTCCGCAGAGGACTCGGCCGCTATCACTGCCGCAGCTTGCGTCGTTTCCGGTTCGGCGTCTGCTGCGACGGGTTGAGTCTGAACGGCAGGAGGTTCAACCGGCGGAGATTCGGCCGGAACCCCACTCATCACGTCATTGAGCGCGGCGATCGCGGCGTTTAGCTCGGGACTCCCTGCCTCTGCGTCGGCATCGAGGGCGTCCGGAATCGACCGCGCCAGCTGCTCCAGGGCGGCGGCCAGGGGAGGACTCGACTGGATGTCACCGTGCTGAAGCTGTTGCCATACCCCTTCCAATGCCTGACCGGCACGGGAGATGGCAACGAAACCCATGACCCGGCCTGTTCCCTTGATGGTGTGGCCCTCGCGGAACATCGTCCCAGCAACATCGTCGACGACGTCCCCCTCGGCGAGAGCCTGGGAGCCTTCGATGAGTCGCGCGACTCGCTCATCCACCTCTTGGCGGAACAATTCGCGGAGTTCTGCGTCGTCAGAAAACGACAAGGGCACCTCGTGTAGCTACTGACTGAGGTATCGGCGGTTCCTGGGCACGGCTTGAGGAGCAAGAAACCCAGTTTCTGGCTCGGAGCTCTTGGCATCGGGCTGTGGGCAAGGGCCGTGATTCGCTGCATCTGAGGGCCTCAGCTTGGGGGCTGAGAAGAGATCGCCCCAGGGTCAAAGCTCATGGCCCAAAGGCCCCGATGCGCTCGCTACTCCCACTCGATGGTTGCCGGGGGCTTGGAGGAGATGTCGTAGGCAACCCGATTGATGTCGGGCACCTCGGCGATGATGCGCGAAGAGATCGTCTCCAGGAGCTCATAGGGCAATCGCGCCCAGTCTGCCGTCATCGCGTCATCCGATGTGACCGCCCGCAAGATGAGGGGGTAGGCGTAGGTGCGCTCATCGCCCTGCACCCCAACGGTCCGGATGTCAGGTAGGACGGCGAAGGATTGCCAGATGTCGCGGTACAGCCCGGCGCGCCGTATCTCTTCGGTGACGATGGCGTCTGCTGAGCGAAGCAGCTCGCATTTCGCTTTGGTGACCTCACCGATGATGCGGACCGCAAGGCCGGGCCCGGGGAACGGCTGCCTCCACACGATCTCCTGAGGCAAGCCGAGCTCCTCCCCCACGGCTCGCACCTCGTCCTTGAACAGATCCCGGAGCGGTTCAATCAGCTCGAAAGCCATGTCCTCGGGAAGGCCCCCGACGTTGTGATGACTCTTGATCCTGGCGGCGTCGGATGTCCCCGATTCGATGATGTCGGGATAGAGGGTCCCCTGGACGAGGAATCGGGCCTCCGAGTAGCGGGCGGCAACCTCCTCGAAAACGCGAATGAACGTCTCTCCGATGATCTTCCGCTTCGCCTCGGGGTCAATCACCCCTGCGAGGCGATCGAGGAAACGGTCCTCTGCCTTTACGAGCTCCAGATTCATGTGGAAGTGCTGACGGAAGGTGCGCTCGACTTCCTCCGCCTCGCCTCTACGCAACAATCCATGATCCACGAAGACGCAGGTCAGCTGGTCCCCCACCGCCTTGTAGACGAGCGCTGCGGCGACAGCAGAATCGACGCCACCCGATAGGCCACAGATGACCTGCTCATCACCGACCGCCTCCCGGATCCGAGCAACGGCCCCCTCGATGATGCTGGTGTGGGTCCACGTTGGCATGGCGCCGGCGACCCCATAAAGGAACTTCTCGAGGATCGACTGTCCCTGGGGAGTATGGGCTACCTCGGGATGGAACTGCACGCCACACAGATCACGGCTGGGGTCCTCCATGGCGGCGACCGGGCTGGATCCGGAAGAGGCTGTCACCACGAACCCAGGTGGGGCGACGGTGACCGCGTCTCTATGGCTCATCCACACCTCGAGGTCACTGCCAAGGCCGGCGAATAGGCCGCCATCCGAGCTGACCTGCAGGCCGGTTCTGCCGTACTCGGCCGTCTCCGTCTGCTCAACGACACCGCCCAACCCTTGAGCAAGCACCTGGTGGCCGTAGCAGATGCCAAGGATGGGAAGCCCCAAGCTCAGGATGTCGGGATCGATTTCGTAGGCATCGTCTGAGTAGACCGAGGCCGGGCCACCGCTCAGTATCAACGCGATCGGATCCCTCGCCTTGACTTCGGAGGCGGTGATCGTGCGAGGCACGATCTCGGAGTGAACGTGAGCCTCACGGACCCTCCTTGCGATCAGCTGGGCGTACTGAGCCCCGAAGTCGACAACCAAGACGGAGAGCGACATCAGTTGGACAGGCCGACGGCGGCCTTGACAATGCCCCACGTGGCCGACGCCTGGGCCCGAGCCCGCTCGGCACCCGCCTCGAGGATGTCGTCGACCCGAGCGTCCGAAAGGGCGTTGTAGCGGTCCTGGATGGGCGCCAGGCTCGCATTCGTGATTTCGGCCGCCATTGTCTTGAGATCGCCATAGCCCGACCCGGCCAGCTCGCCGACAAGGCTGTCGATCGAACGGCTCGCGAACAGCGACATGATCTCGAGCAGATTGGAGACTCCCGGCTTGGTTTCGGGGTCATAACGGATCTCGGATTCGGAATCGGTTACTGCGCGGGCGAGCTTCTTGGCAACCACTTGTGGCGGATCAAGCAACCCGATCCGCGACGACTCATTGTCTTCTGACTTGGACATCTTGGCGCTCGGATCCTGGAGCGACATCACCCTGGCGCCGATCTCGGGGATAACTGGCTCGGGCAGGGGGAAGATGTCCCCGTATCGATTGTTGAAGCGCTCGGCAACATCTCGCGTCAGTTCGAGGTGCTGTTTCTGATCCTCCCCGATGGGAACCGCGTTCACTCGATAGAGCAGGATGTCTGCTGCCTGCAACACCGGGTAGGCGAAGAGGCCGAGCATGGCGCCGTGCTTGTCCGACTTTTCTTTGAACTGGGTCATCCGATTGAGCGAGCCCATCGATGTCAAGGTTCCGAGCACCCATGCCAGCTCGGCGTGCTGGGCAACTGCGCTCTGCACAAAGAGGATCGAAGCATCGGCGTCGACACCCATCGCCAGGAAGAGCTTGGCCGTCTGGCGGCTGTTGCTCTTCAGCTCCATGGGGTCCATCGTGGTGGTGATGGCATGAAGATCGACGATGCAATAGACACAGTCATGATCTGCCTGCATGGCGACCCAGTTGCGGAAGGCGCCGAGGTAGTTGCCGATGTGGATATCGCCTGTTGGCTGAGCGCCAGAGAACACTTTGGGCCGAGTCATGGTGCGCGGGAGCCTACCCCGTGGCACCATGGGCAAATGACCGCACACGACGGCCGTGGGGCCGTAGCCACCAGAGGCCTCACCGCCGATGCAGTGGCGCATTTGACGACCGAGGTGGCGATGCAGCTGCCATTCGAAGACCTCGCGCTGTTCAAGGCGCTGCTGAAGAAGTTCTTCAGCTCGGAGCCATGGAGACCAACGGACGCCGACTCACTGAGCAGGCTCGTGTCGGCATCGCTGGATGCCGGATGGTGGGAGCACCAACTGGACGATGACCTGATACTTCGTCACGGCATCATGGACGGCCGCTACGAGATCTTCGTCACCGGCGCCGACTCCCCCGCCAGCGGCCTCTTCGACCGCGTGTTCTCGGGCCCTGTCGTCCCCGAGGCCACCCCGCACCCCAGCAAGATTCGTTTCACCATCGGAGGGACGGCGGCGCCGGGTGTCTGGTTCCGCCGCGGCGACGACATCGACGACTCCCGGGTTGCCGAGCTAATGGGAGACGAGGACATCACCGACGTCATGGTTGCCGGTGACTTCGTCACGGTCGGTTTGTCCCGGTCGGCTTCATGGGAGGACCGGCTTGACGAGGTGCTCGATCGCGTGACGACGCTCTTCTACGACCCGACGGTGCCGCCGAGCACAGCCTCGTCCCTCACCAGGGACGAGCTGGTCGGCGAGGGCCTTCGCATCCGCTCGCTCGAAGATCTGCACCTCCTCGACCCCGACGACGAGGGCCATCGCGCCCACCTCACGGCCGCACTGCGGGACCCCAGCGCCGAGACCCGCCGCCTGGCCCTGGCCACGCTCGCCCAATCATCCGACGAGGGGTTCGCTGCGGCAACCCTGGCGGACGCCTACGTCGACACCCATCGCATCGTGCGCCGCATGGCCATCGACGGAGCTGCTGACCTCGGCACCGAGAGGGTGCGTGAGCTCCTCGAGCAAGGGCTGGCAGATGACGACGCCTGGGTTCGGTGGAAGGCGATCCGGGGGCTGCGCGAGCTCGGCGTGGCACCGAGCATGTCGGCGGTGCGGCCCCTCGTCAACGACGATGACTTCCAGGTTCGGTTCGAGGCTGCAGCAGCCGCCAGGGACACAGGGTGAGCGTTGAGGGACTGAGGTCGGCGACAAGACGGCGCCCCGTGGCGTGGCCGGAGCGTGCTTTCTTGGCGATGGTGGCTCTGCTTCCCCTCCATACCTTCTTCATTGCGGCGTGGATCTCGTGGAAGCCCTACTTGGTTCTCGTCGTCGTCATCGCGGCGTGGCAGGCCATCGCCGGCCTGCGCCAGGGCTCATGGCCATGGCATCGACCGGCCTCGATCGGCCTGGCGTTGATGCTTCTCGGCGCCCTCATCAGTTGGCCGGGATCGGACTACGCCAGCCGCTTCTCCCGACTGCTTCTCGCCCTCGGCGTCGGCGGCGCCGTGATGCTGGTGACGGCCCGATGCTTGGAGGGGCAGGGCATGTGGCGTCGCACGCTGCAGACCGTCTTCTGGTCTGGGGCCGTCATGGTGGCAACGGCAATCATCATCGAGCTTGCCACCACCGGAGCCCTTGGCGATTGGGCGCTCAACGCCGCCAACGAGTGGCCCGGCGTCCGCCAGGTGACCAAGACTGCCTATCTCGAGGACGGCTTCGTTGCCCTCACCAACTGGCACCAGGACCCCGGGTATTCGGCAGCCTGGACGAACCTGTGGCTGGCGCTCTCCATCATCGCCGTTGTCAGGGGGCTGGGATCGAGACGCCTGTTGATCGACACAGCAGTCATCGGAGGTCTCGCCGTTGCCGTCCTACTGACATTCAGCCGGACCGGATGGCTTGGCCTCGGTGTCGCTCTCGTCGCGACGAGCGTTGCGCTGCTATTGGGAAGGGAGACCTCGATACGGCGGCTCGGCCGCCTCCTCGGACTTTCTGCTCTCTCGGGGATGACCATCTTTGGCATCCTGTGGCTCGCCGATCCCGCCGACGTCGGCGGTGATATCGGCGATGCGGTCGCCTTCAGATTGGAGCAGAACCTGAGCCTCGGTCCGGGACCCTCCGGCGATGCCACCACCGACCCCGGCCTCGACCTTGTCGACTACCGCGGCGAGGTGTGGCCGCAGTACGTCGACTTCTTCGAGGAAGATCCGCTCCGCGGTGCCGGCCTCGGAGTCGGCTGGCAGACGCCGGGGCTCCAGGAGCCGCACAACCTCGCTCTTCAGCTCCTCGGCGAGACCGGCCTTGTCGGCCTGGCCAGCTTCCTTGCTCTGGGGGCCATCGTGCTGTGGTACGGGGGCGGCCTGGTCGGCGCGGTGGCGCTGATCGTGACTTTCAGCGCGTCGATCACCCAGACGGTCCTATTCGAGCCGACCTGGTGGTTCGCCGCCGGACTGTTCTTAGCCAGCAAGCGCTGGACAGGCACCGCCCGCTCAGGCGCCTATGGCGGCGCGAGCTAGCGTTCGAGCCGTGCCCTTCCACATGACCCCAGACGAGTTCCGCCAACGCGGCGCCGAGATGGTGGAGTGGATCGCCACCTACATGGAACGGGTGGAGACCTACCCCGTGATGAGCACAGTCGAACCGGGCGAAATCCGGTCGAAGCTCCCCGACAGCCCGCCGACTTCCGGCGAGTCATGGGACAGCATCCTGACAGATCTCGATGAGGTCGTCATGCCCGGCATCACTCATTGGCAGTCGCCCGGGTTCTACGCCTTCTTCAACGGCAACAACTCTGGTCCCAGCATTCTCGGCGAACTGGCCGCTGCCGGGCTGGGGACCCAGGGGATGATGTGGGCGACCAGTCCCGCCGCCACCGAGCTCGAGACGCACGTTCTCGACTGGCTGGCCGAGATGGTCAACCTGCCGAAGCAGTTTCGCTCGACATCAAGCGGTGGTGGTGTTGTCAACGACACAGCTTCCACCAGCACCCTCGTCGCCGCCCTGGCAGCCCGCGAGAGAGCGACCGACTACGTCGCCAACGACACTGGCGTCACGGGCAAGCTGACGGCATACACCTCGGCCCAGGCCCACAGCTCGGTCGAGAAGGCGGTCCGGCTGGCCGGGATCGGATCCGACAACCTGCGACTCATCGATACCGATGACAACTTCGCCATGCGCCCCGAAGCGCTCGCTACGGCTCTGGAATCCGATGTCGCGGCGGGGCTGACCCCAGCGTTGGTTGTCGCCACCGTTGGCACGACATCGTCGCTGGCAATGGATCCGCTGCGTCCCATCGGCGAGCTGGCCAAACGGTTCGGGGCTTGGCTGCACGTTGACGCGGCCTGGGCGGGTAGTGCAGCCATCTGTCCCGAGTTCCGATACCTCCAGGACGGCGTCGAGCTGGCAGACAGCTATCTGTTCAACCCCCACAAGTGGCTCTTCACCAACGTTGAGTTCAGCGCCTTCTATGTCGCTGATCGCCAGGCCTTGATTCGCACGATGAGCGTGTCGCCCGAGTACCTGCGGAACCAGGCCACGGACTCCGGCGAAGTAATCGACTACCGCGACTGGCAGATCACCCTAGGGCGCCGGTTCCGAGCTCTCAAGATGTGGTTCGTCATCCGCCACTATGGGGTGGAGGGGCTGCAGCATCACATCCGGGAGCATGTCCGCCTCGGCCAGGAGCTTGCCGAGCGTGTTCGCGAGCACCCGAAACTAGAACTGGCTGCTCCCGCCGACCTCAACCTGGTGTGCTTCACCCATACCGATGGTGACGACGCCAGCAAGGCGATCCTCAACGCGGTCAACGCCTCCGGAGAGGCCTTCCTGAGCCACACCAAGCTCAACGACCGCTACGTAGTGCGGGTCAATGTCGGTCAGACGCACACCGAGCAGAGGCACGTGGACCATCTCTGGGAGCTCATCGATTCGGCTTCATAGAAGCCGAATCGATCCGCAGGCCGCAAGCCCCTTGTGGACCGCTTTTGGTACGGCTTAGAGCTCAGTGCCTATGGCGGCGGCACAAGCCGCCTACCGAAGGTAGCTCAGAAGCTCTCTCACCATGAAGGCGGTCGCTCCCCACAGGGTTGCCTCGGGGAACTCGAAGAACCACAGCGGATGCGAGTGGAAGTCACGAAGCTCCCACCGCGACTCGTCAAGCAGTTCTCCGATGGTGGGCTCGAGAACGGCGGCGACCTCATCCTCCTGCATCACGAACTCGACGGGACGGGTAACACGGGCGACGACCGGCACGATGATCATCTCAGGGCGGCCCGGGGCGACCGGTTTGAGTCCACCCAGCACCGTCACCGACGATGGCGCTATCCCGACCTCCTCCTCGGCCTCGCGGACAGCCGTTGCTACGGGGTCGGCGTCGCCCTCCTCGATTCTGCCTCCCGGGAACACGACGTCGCCGGCGTGGGTGTTCATGTGTTCGGGCCGCACTGTGAGGATCATTCGAACGTCGCCAGACTCGTCCTGGTAGAGAGGTGCCAGCACAGCCGCCAGCATCCCCTCGGGAGAAGGCACCGGAGGAAGGGAGGCCAAGCGGTCCCAGACGTCGCTCACTGCCAAGAGCCTACGGCGGTAGGCTTGCCCCCGATGTCCCTCGCCCTCTCCCCCGCGTCTCGGACTACGTCGCGGTTGGTGCTGCGCCCTTTCAAGCGCCGTGATGCTGACGCCCTCTCCGAGGCCATCCAGGCCTCTCTTCCTGACCTTGTCAAGTGGTTGCCGTGGGCGCACCGCAATTACGACAAGGCCGACGCCATCGGATACATCCGCGAGTCGGTGATGGCATGGAAGGAAGGACGCGCCTTCGACCTCTCGATTCGGCGTCCCGACGACCTCAGGCGCCATCTCGGCAACATCTCTGTGTGGCCCGCCACCCGCGGCGGCTCCGTTGGCGAGATCGGGTATTGGGTGCGGAGCGACGAAGCCGGCAGGGGAATCTGCACCCAGGCTGCCATCCGGGTGCTGGAGGCGGGATTCGAAGAACTCAGATTCCACAAGATCACCCTCCGCATCGCCCTCGGCAACATCGGCTCGGAGCGAGTAGCAGCCAAGATCGGCGCTACCCAGGAGGGAGTCCTGCGCGACGAGCTTCGCATCGGCGGGGTGTGGACAGACCACACGCTGTGGAGCATCCTCGAAGACGAGTACCGAGCGATGCTCCCCACCTATCGCGACAACGGCTGGGTGTAGGCGGAGGCTTCGCCTCCGCCGCTCTCTTCCCCCGCTAGGAGGAGAGCGCTTCGCGCTCGGAGGCTGAGGGGGAACATCGCCAGCCTCTTGCTGCGAGAGATGATCCCCCTCCCCGGCTTCGCCGGATGCTCAAAGCCGCCCAACGTGAAGAAGCGGCCCCCGGAGGGACCGCTTCTTGCTTATGGCTTAGAGCTTCTCTTAGAAGTCGCCCATGCCTTCCATGCCGCCGCCGCCGCCGCCGGGCATCGCCGGTGGCGAATCGTCCTTCTTCTCGACGATTAGCGCCTCGGTCGTGATCGTCAGCGCAGCGATAGAGGCCGCGTTCTGGATCGTCGAACGAGTCACCTTCGCCGGGTCGATGACGCCGGCCTTCAGCAGGTCCTCATATTCACCGGTCATGGCGTTGAAGCCGGAGCCGTCCTTGGCGCTCTTGACACGCTCAACGACGACGCCGCCCTCGAACCCTGCGTTCTCGGCGATCTGACGAATCGGGGCCGACAGCGCTTTCTCCACGATGGTGCGGCCTGCCTTGACGGCATCGCTACCGCCCCGCAGACCATGGACAGCGTCGACGGCTCGCAGCAACGCAACGCCGCCGCCGGGCACGATGCCCTCTTCGACCGCGGCGCGGGTCGCCTGGATGGCGTCCTCGATACGGTGCTTGCGCTCCTTGAGCTCAACCTCGGTAGCAGCGCCAACCTTGATGATGGCAACGCCACCAGCGAGCTTGGCAACGCGCTCCTGAAGCTTCTCGCGGTCCCAGTCGCTGTCGGAGTTCTCGATCTCCTTGCGGATCTGGCTGACGCGGGCCTCGACATCGGCGTGCTTTCCGGCACCCTCGACGATGGTCGTGTTGTCCTTGGACACAACGACCCTGCGGGCAGTACCCATGAGGTCGATGGTCACGTTCTCCAGCTTGAGACCGACCTCCTCCGAGATGACAGTCGCACCCGTGAGGATGGCGATGTCCTGGAGCATGGCCTTACGGCGCTCGCCGAAACCGGGCGCCTTAACGGCGACCGAGGCGAACGTGCCACGGATCTTGTTGACCACGAGCGTGGCAAGGGCTTCGCCCTCGACATCCTCGGAGATCACCATCAGCGGCTTGCCGGATTGCATGACCTTCTCCAGAACCGGAAGGAGGTCGTGCACCGCACCGATCTTGGAGTTGGCGATGAGGATGTACGGCTCCTCGATGACGGCTTCCTGACGGTCGGCGTCTGTGATGAAGTACGGAGAGATGTAGCCCTTGTCGAACTGCATACCCTCGGTGAACTCCAACTCGACCCCGAATGTCTGGCTGTCCTCGACGGTGATGACACCCTCGTTACCGACCTTGGCCATGGCCTCAGCGATACGACCGCCGACCACTTCGTCGGCTGCCGAGTTGGCGGCTACGTAAGCGATCTGATCGCGATCTTCGGCGTGAACGGGCTTGGCCATCGAGGCAATGGTCTCGACCACCTTCTCGACTGCCTGCTCCATACCGATCTTCATCTCCATGGGGTTGATGCCGGCGGCAACCATGCGAAGACCCTCGTGCACCATCGACTGCGCCAACACCGTTGCGGTGGTGGTGCCGTCGCCGGCGACATCGTTGGTCTTATTGGCCACTTCCTTGGCGAGCTGGGCGCCCATGTTCTCCCACGCATCGTCCAGCTCGACCTCTTTGGCGATGGTCACGCCGTCGTTCGTGATGGTGGGGGCACCCCACTTCTTCTCGAGAACGACGTTGCGACCCTTGGGGCCTAGCGTCGTCTTGACGACATTGGCCAGCTTGTCTACGCCGGCCTGGAGGCCATGGCGGGCCTCTTCATCGAATCTGATTTCTTTGGCTGCCACTTCGACCTCCTACTTGACGACGGCAAGGATGTCGCGCGACGAGAGGATGAGGTATTCCTCACCGTCGTACTTGACTTCCGTGCCGCCGAACTTCGAATAAACGACGATGTCCCCGGTGTCGACGTCCATGGGGACGCGTTCACCGTCTTGGAAATCGCCAGGACCCACAGCGAGCACTTCGCCCATCTGTGGCCTTTCCTTGGCGGTATCAGGGATAACCAGCCCACTAGGTGTGGTCTGGTCCCCGTCATCCTTTGCTTTGACGACCACACGGTCGCCCAAAGGTTGCAACTTCATGAACCCTCCTTGGGTTAGCACTCTTGGTGTGCGAGTGCCAATACTAGCAGTCTGAGGGCGCGACTGCTAAGTCGCTTTTCGGTGTCTCAGGCCTGTCTAGCAACAAGTTCCAGGACATCGCGAGCCGCCAGCACGCCCACCGCCCGACCCTCCGATGTCACCAACTTGACGGCGTTGGCGTCGACAAACCGCGGCAGCAGCTCCCCTATGGCTGCGCCGGCGGGCACGACGTCGTCCGGCCCGATCGGCGTCATGATCTGATCGACCGTCGTCGTGGCAGGAGAAGCGACTGCAGCGGCGTCAGCGGGTCGGATGAGCCCTCGCACCCTTCCCCTGTGTACGACGGGCATGGCCGGAAGATGGGCAGCGGCCCCTATCAGATAGTCCTCCAGCAACGCCTGGACCGAAATCGTCGTCGGAGCGGCCTGTCGCACCGCAACCATCAGATCGGCGACCCGAACCTCGGCGAGATCCTGGCGGGCAACGCCAAAGACACCTCCAACCCGAGCCGCCTGATACAGGAACCACCCGATCGCCAAATACCACAATCCAACCGGCTCGCCCCGTATGAACAGGAGATAGGCGCCGCCAGTGGCGAGGAGGGCGCCAACGATCCGGCCCGAGGTGGCGGCGACCGTGGTGGCTCGTCGAAAGTCGCCGGTCGCCTTCCATACCGCCGAGCGCAACACCCTGCCCCCGTCAAGGGGGAACCCGGGCACCAGATTGAAGAGGCCAAGCGCCAGATTCACGAAGGCCAGCAGGCCGAGCAACTGACCAAAGGGATCGTCAATCGATGGCAACGCTCTGTCGAGGCCCCAGAACCCTGCCGCCAGCAGGAGTGAGGACACGGGTCCGACGACCGAGATCACGAATTCGTCTTGAGGCGTTGCCGCCTCCTGTTCGATCTCGGACACTCCGCCGAAGATGAAGAGGCGGATCCTTCTAACCGAGATCCCGCGTCGCCTGGCGACCACTGAATGGCTCAGCTCGTGGACGAGGACGCTGCCGAAGAAGAGCAGCGATCCCACGACGGCGGCCAGACCGACGACGCGACCCGAGCGATTCGGGTCCTGAGTGCTGAACTCGACGAACAGCGAGGTGGTTATGAGCCCGGCGATGACAAGCCACGACGGGTCGATGACGAGGTCTATGCCGAGGACGCGCCCGACCTTGAAGCCCTTCACAGGGTCATTGACGAGTCGACCTCGGATGCCCAGCTGGTGACCTCGCCGCGCTCCAAACGGCGCGCCGCGGCCGCGGCCACCATGGCGCCGTTGTCCGTGCAGTACCCGGGGGACGGTAAGAAGAGACTGATCCCACGCGCAGCCGCCTCCTGTTCCAGGCGCTCCCGCAGTCGCCGGTTGGAAACCACCCCTCCTCCGCCCGCGACCGCCTTGGCCCCCGTCTCATCTACGGCATTGAAGGTCTTGGACACAAGCGCATCGACTATCGCCTCTTGGATGGACGCAGATACATCTCTTCGTGGCGGCAGCGTTCCCGCGGCCGCCGCTTTCTCGAGATAGGTAACGACCGCCGTCTTCAGGCCTGAGAACGAGAAGTCGAAAGGTCGATCGCCGAGCGCCCGAGGGAAGGCGACTGCAGTGGCGTCTCCTCCTTCAGCGTCGGCATCGATGGCCGGTCCCCCCGGGTAGCCAAGGCCCATGAAACGCGCCAGTTTGTCGAACGCCTCGCCGGCGGCGTCGTCGATCGTGGCGCCCAGAGTCTCGTACTCGCCCCACGCCTTCACATGAACGATCTGGCTGTGGCCACCCGACGCCAGCAGCACGACCACCGGGGGTTCGTAGTCCTCGTGCTCCAGGCGCGGCGCCATCAGATGGCCCTCCATGTGGTCTATGCCGATGAATGGCTTGCCGAGAGCCCACGCCATGGACTTGGCGAAGGCGAAGCCGACAACAAGAGCTCCTGCCAGGCCGGGTCCCTGGGTGGCTGCCACCGCGTCCAGATCCATGGAATGGATGCCGGCCTCGGCAATGGCGCGGTGCGTGAGGGACCTGATCGCCTCAACATGTGCCCGCGCTGCAACCTCTGGAACAACTCCACCGAAGCGGGCATGCTCATCCGTCTGCGAGGCCATCACCGACGACTTGACGTCGAAGCCATCGACTACGCCAACAGCGGTCTCGTCGCAGCTGGTCTCGATGCCAAGGATCAACGCCATGTCTTGTCCAGTTCCTCGAGCCTCGCGGCGAACGATTCGGTTTCTGCATCGTCGACCCACATCACGATCGCGTCCTCGTCGCGGTAGTACTGAGGACGGATCCCAACCGGCACGAAACCGAACTTCTGATACATCCGCCTGGCGGCTCTATTCGAGGGTCGTACCTCCAGCAGCATTCGAGTTGCGCCCATCCCGATCGCCGCCTGGAGCAGCGTGACCATCAGACCGGTCCCATAGCCGCGCCCCTGCAGGTCATGGGTGACAGCGATCGTCATGACGTGCCCCTCGTCTTCGGTCACCATCACCCCTCCATAGCCCTCGAGCCCGGCCGGGCCTTCCAGCACGACGTAGTTGCGACGAGATGCTCCGAGCTCGTCCGTGAGCATCTGGCGCGACCAAGGGGCACTGAAGGTGGCCTGCTCGATCGTGAGCACGGCATCGATGTCATCGAGAGTCATGTCGCGGATGTGGGTCATCACTCTGGCCATACGCCCTCAGTCCTGAAGGTCTTCCAGTTGATGTCGGTGTCCGGCTGGCGCAGGTACAGAGGACGCACCTCGGCCGATGGCGCCACTCCCGAGCGCGCTGCCCGCTGTGCGGCGAGCTCGAGGAGCACATCCGCAGACGGATAGCGCGGTCGCCCCGTCTTGACACGGTGCAGCCCTCTCAAGACCTCGG
Organism: uncultured Acidimicrobiia bacterium; assembly: GCA_964195995.1. Taxonomy (GTDB): domain Bacteria; phylum Actinomycetota; class Acidimicrobiia; order Spongiisociales; family JAOTWH01; genus CAXMQS01. The sequence continues at coordinate 37,812 of CAXMQS010000030.1, read as the reverse complement.
ACGGAAGTGCGTGCCAGTTACCCACGACGAGCGAGTTCTCCGGATCCGAGTCGAGCGTGGCCCTCAGCGCTTCTGGCGAAAGCAGCTCAGGCAGCGTTTCCTTGACAACACCGCCGGGAACAGGCCGATAGGAGGCGGTCGCGAACTCGCCCCGTCGTGCATCGATCAGCGGCCAGATGCGGCGGTGTCCGGTTGCGGCACGGAACGCCAACGCGTCCAGTGCCGACGCTGCCATCACCGGAACGCCGACGGCGGCACCGACGCCCTGGGCCGTAGCTATCCCAGCCCTGATGCCGGTGAACGTCCCCGGCCCAACATCGACGATGATGGAATCGAGGTCACCTGGCTTGAGCTCTGCCTTGCGCATGCAGAAATCAACGGCGTCCGTCAAGAACCCCACATGACCACGCCTATTGACGTTGAGCGCCATAGCCAGCAGCTGGCCGCCATCGCCGACGGCCACTGACGACGCGGGCGTCGCACTCTCGATCGCAAGTATCTTCAAGCAAGCTCCTCCAGCGCACGAGCTCGCCACGAGCCCCTGGCCTCGAGGGTGATAGTACGGGCGTCGCCGGAACCAACCTCGATGGAAACGACGAGGGCATCCTCGCCGAACGTCGAGTCCAACGCATTGCCCCACTCGATGACCAGCACGCCGTCGCCAACGGTCTCTTCGAGGCCTAAGTCCTCGAGTTCACCGCTGCTGCCAAGCCGATAGGCGTCGGCATGGGTCAGCCCGAGAAAGCCCACATAGCTTCGGACAAGGACAAAAGACGGGCTAGTTATCCTGGCATCGATCCCAAGGCCTTCGGCGATTCCACTGACGAACACCGTCTTGCCCGCCCCGAGGCGGCCAGCCAGCAGCACGACATCGCCGGGGCGCAGCAACGATGCCAACCGCCTGCCAACTGCCATCGTGTCCGCAACTCCGGCACATTCGATCTTCACGAGAAGAGCCCCAACTGCTCCTCGGCCTCGGGTGCCGGCGATGGCTGAGCCGCGCCGAGCAGCTCCTTGACGATGGCGAAGTCCTCCCTGAGCTGATCGACCACACGGGGACCGCCCCGTAGGCCAGCCGCAGGATGGAAGGTCGGCACGAGGTGGCGCCCCCACCACGGATACGCCTGACCGCGCAAACGGGTGATACCGGTCGTGGTCTTGAGAAGGAGTTTGCTGGAGAAGTTGCCGAGCGTTACCACGACTCGAGGCTGGATGAGCTCGAGCTGGCGGCGCAGATAGCCCTTGCAGGCATCGATCTCATCCGTTCGTGGATCGCGGTTGCCGGGCGGCCGGCACTTCACGACATTGGCGATGTAGACCTCCTTGCGATGCAAGCCGATCTCGGCGAGAAGTTCGTCGAGCAGCTCCCCTGACTTGCCAACGAACGGGAGGCCCTGCTGGTCTTCGTTGAACCCGGGGCCTTCGCCGATGAACATGAGATCGGCACCGGGATCGCCGTCACCGAACACGACCTGCGTGCGCGACTCGGACAAACCACAGTTGGTGCACGATGACGCCACGACGGAAAGCTGATCGAGCTCAGTTGACAACGGTCCTCCACAGCGGGCCGGGCGATTCTAAGAAGAACCGATGGCAAGTGTCGGGTTGCCTCGCCGGCTAGTGAGCCGCCTCCAGCGGACTCGGGTCTTTCGGCCCCGGATAAGTCGACCACCGATGCCGTAGCGTGGGGGCCAATAACGACAGAACGGTAAACCATGAGCGACGCTCCCCAGTTCAGCGAGGCCCTCGACTATCACCAGCAAGGTCGGCCGGGGAAGACCGAAGTCCGGGCCACCAAGCCGACGGCAACCCAGCACGACCTGGCTCTCGCCTACACCCCTGGAGTGGCCGAGCCGTGCCTGCGGATCCGCGACTATCCCGAGGATGTCTTCTCATACACCAACCGCGGGAACCTCGTCGCCGTGGTCAGCAATGGAACCGCCGTTCTCGGGCTCGGCAACATCGGACCGCTCGCCTCGAAACCGGTTATGGAGGGCAAAGCAGTCCTCTTCAAGCGCTTCGCCGACATCGATGTCTTCGACCTCGAGATCGATGCCGCCGACCCCGAAGACGTCATACAGTTCTGTCGCCTCCTGTATCCAACGGTCGCCGGTATCAACCTCGAGGACATCAAGGCCCCCGAGTGCTTCATCATCGAAAGCACGCTTCGCGAGGAGCTGCCGATACCGGTGTTCCACGACGACCAGCACGGCACGGCGATCATCGCCGGCGCCGCTCTCCTGAACGCCCTGGAGCTGACCGATCGCGCCATCGAGGACGTGTACGTGGTGTTCAGCGGAGCGGGGGCTGCGGGCATCGCCTCCGCCCGATTCCTCGTGCAGCTCGGTGCCCACCGCGCCAATATCGTGCTGGTTGACTCCAGAGGGGTCATCCGTAGTGACAGGGATGACCTCCCTGCCCACAAGGCAGAGTTCGCCACGGAAAGAGACAGTCACACGCTGGCCGACGCCATGGTCGGCGCCGACGTGTTCATCGGCGTCAGCCAGGCCGGCCTCGTTAGCCCTGAGATGGTGCGGAGCATGGCCGACAAGCCCATCGTCTTCGCTCTCGCCAATCCTGACCCCGAGATCACATACGACGACGCCAGGCAAGCACGTCCAGATGCCATCGTGGCAACCGGCCGCAGCGATTACCCCAACCAGGTGAACAACGTCCTCGGCTTCCCATTCATCTTCCGAGGTGCCCTCGACGTCAGGGCGACGTCGATAACGGATGGGATGAAGGCAACGGCGGCTCGTGCCCTTGCCGCTCTCGCCCACGAGGCTGTGCCCGAGTCCGTGCTCAAGGCATACGGACTCGAACACCTGTCGTTCGGACCGGACTATCTCATCCCCAAGCCTTTCGATAGTCGAGTGCTGACCACGGTGGCGCCGGCGGTAGCCGAAGCTGCGATGGCCGAGGGCGTGGCCTCGCTTCCCCTCGATGACTTGGACGCCTATCGCGAGGAATTGCGCGGCAAGTTCCGCGCCACCTATGGCCTCCTCCACGGCATTGCCCTGAGAGCCCGCGAGCACCCCAAGCGGATCGTGTACCCCCACGGCGCCGACGCCCGGACGGTGCGGGCGGCGCGCCGGGTGCGCGACGAGGGCATCGCCAGCCCCGTCATTCTCGGTCCGCTCCACGAAATCGAGGCGATCGCCGCGGAGATCGAAATCGAGCTCGACGACATCCTCGTCCTGGATCCGTGGCAGTCTCCACAGCAGGCTGATCGATATGCCCATGAGCTGTTCGAGCTACGTCGGCGGAAGGGGCTGACGCTTGAGGACGCCCGCCGGTCGCTCAGCGATCCCGACTACTTCGCCGCCATGATGGCTCATTCGGGCGATACCGACGCTGTGATCGGTGGGCTTGTGAGCAATTACCCGGCGACTCTGCGGCCCGCCCTTCAGATACTCCCGCTCGAAGAGGGAAGGACGATCGTGAGCGCCCTATATGTCGTCGTGGTGCGCGGGCGGGCCTTCGTCTTCGCAGACTGCGCGGTGAACCTCCTGCCGACATCGGAGCAGCTTGCCGAGATCGCGCTGTCGGCGGCGGAATCTGCCCGCGCCGATTTCGACATAGAGCCGAGGGTTGCACTCCTCAGCTACAGCAACTTCGGCAGCGCTGGCGGTGAAGAGCCGGCGCGGGTCAGACGAGCCATCGAGATCTGTCGACAGGCGGCGCCCGACCTTCCACTGGACGGGGAGATGCAAGCAGACACCGCGGTGTTGCCCGAGCTCCTGGACCGCCGCTACCCCTTCAATCGCTTGGGCGGCGAAGCCAATGTGCTCGTCTTTCCGAACCTGACGGCGGCCAGCGCCTCGTACAAGCTGCTCGATCGCATCGGCGGAGCCGAGGTGGTTGGGCCCATCCTCACCGGACTCTCGAAGTCGGTTCACGTGCTGCAACGCGACGCCTCGGTGAGCGACATCGTCAACCTCACGGCCATCGCCGTTCTCGACGCACAACGCAAGGCGGCTGCCGTCTAGAGAAGCCCTAGCTCATGGCCGGGATGCCGCCCGCAGGCTCGGCAGCCCGAATCGCCGCTTCGATGGCCCGCGCCGCAGCGACGAACGCCGCCTCGCCAACTGCGTCTGGGTCTGACTCGAGAGAACCACAGGAGACCGCATAGGCGATGTCGCCGTCATATCGCGTATGGCCGGGCCTGACACAGGCCCCCATGGCGTCGTGGCCGCGGACGTTGAGCCTCATCAGGTCGGTGCGTGACAGGCTGGCGTTGGTGACGATGGCGAGGAGGGTGGTGTTCGCCAGCTCCGCTTGTGACGGCGGCTTTGGCTCGATCGGTGGCACCAACGGCCCATCGGTGAGCGGTTCCCCCTCGAGGGTGAACACATCGCCAACAGCATTGACAACGGCCAATGCCCCGACAACGGTGTCGCCGACGTCGACCGCGGCCGATCCGACCCCCCCTTTGCGCACCGCGTCGCGACCGCGCCAGCCGGCAACGGTCGCTCCGGTCCCTGCCCCAACGTTGCCCATAGCTACGGGCCCCGAGCTCCGTGCCGCGTAGGCCGCTGCTCCTTCAGCCGGCCCCGGCCTGGCGCTCTCGTCGCCTATCACGAGGTCGAAGATGATGGCTGTGGGGACGATGGGCACGATGATGTCGTTGATCGTTCTATGCCCCTTGCCGTCAGCAACCAGCGCCGAGACCACTCCGTCTGCGCTGGCGAGTCCATAAGCGCTACCGCCAGAGAACACCAGCGCCTGGATGTTCTCGATCCTTGAGCCGGGTTGCAGAAGAGCGATCTCGCGAGTCCCCGGCGCTGCCCCGCGCACCTCGCCGGTGGCGACATTGGGCTCAGGGAAGGTCATCACCGTGACCCCGGTCAGCCCCTCCCGGTCGGTGTAGTGACCGACCTCGACCCCAGGAACCGAGGTGAGTGTCACGTCAGATACCGACGTGGCAGCCGCGGGCCGAAGCCGCAGACGATCTCGTAGTTGATCGTCTCGAGCCGCCTCGCCCACTCATCGGCTGTGATCTCTTCGTCTCCCTGGCGCCCAAGAACAACGACGTCGTCGCCAACGTCCACTTCGGCGTCGCCGCAATCGACAACTATGTGGTCCATAGTCACCGTTCCCGCGAACGAATGGCGTTTGCCGCCTATGAGCACCTCGCCTCCCGTTGCGCCGAGACGCCGGGCCACACCGTCGGCGTAGCCGATGGGAACCGTCGCCACAGTCGACTCTGTTGGCAGGGACCGCACCCGGCCATAGCTCGGGCGAGCCTCGGCAGGCAGACGCCTGGAGAGAGACACCTTGGACTTGACGGCCATCGCCGGCCGCAGGTCGGCCTCGAAGCCTGGCCCCGGCGCCAACCCATACAGCGCGATACCGCAGCGAACCATGTCGAGTCGCGCCTCGGGATAGCCAAGGGCCCCGGCGGAGTTGGCGGCATGCAGCATGTCTGGTGGCATCCCGGCGCCTCGCAGCCGGGAGGCGACGGCAGTGAGCTCCTCTGTCTGGCGTTTCGTGAACTCGGCGTCATCTTCGGCTACGGCGAAATGGGTCCACAGGCCTTCGAGGCGAAGGTTGACACCGTTGGAAACGGCCGCCGCTACCTCGATGGCCGTCGTGGCATCGGCGCCGACTCGGTGCATCCCGGTGTCGACCTTGACGTGGACGCCTATGGGGGCACCTGTCGCATCGAGGGCATCGACGAACTCGGTGCGATAGGCAGTAGGGGTCAGCCGCCAGTTGACGATGGCGGCGGCGTCGTCGAGAGCAGGCTCCGACAGCACCAGGATCGGGGCCTCGATCCCCGCCTCACGCAGGCGAACCCCTTCCTCTACCAGAGCGACCGCCAGCCAGGCAGCGCCACCCTCGACCGCTGCCTCAGCGACAGGGACATCGCCGTGGCCGTAGCCGTCGGCCTTGACGACCGCGCACAACTTGGCAGGCGCCACCGCGTCGACCAGGGTCGCCGCGTTGTGCCGGATCGCCCTGAGGTCAACTTCAACAACGGATGGCCTCACAGGTAGCTCCCGATGTGGATCGCCAGCGCGTCTGCCGTCACGACGCCTTGACTCGCCAGGTCCGCCCCGGCGCGGCCGTGCCAATAGGCCCCAGACCGAGCCGCCGGCTCCGCGTCAAGGCCGCGAGCCCACAGCGATGCGATAGCGCCGGCCAGCACATCGCCAGATCCGGCAGTGGCAAGTTCAGGGCCCCCGCTGGCGACCGCCCAGCGATCGACGCCGGCTATCAGCGTCGTCGGGCCTTTGAGGACGATGACCGAAGAGGTCTCTGCGGCGAGTTTGGACGCGGCCCGCGGTGCTGGCCCTTTGTCGGACAATCTGCGGAACTCTCCCGCATGAGGCGTGAGGATCGTTCCGCCACTTCGCGACGACAGAACGCCGGGAGACCCGATGGCGTTGAGGGCGTCGGCATCGATCAACAGGTTTCCCTCTAGCCCGTCGGCGATGGCGGCCACGAACTTCTCTTGGTCGGGCCCGAGGCCGGGGCCAAGCACGATGACGTCGAAACGCTGAGCCGCAGCCAGCACCTCGGGAACGTCGACGGCATCGAAGCGCTCTCCGTCCCCGATCGGGGCCGTCATGATCTCGGGGTGCGCGGCGTAGGCCGTATCGAGGCGTCCCGGGCAAGCCAACTTGACCGCTCCGGCACCTCCGTGGAGAGCGGCCAGGGAGGCCAGCAGCGGCGCACCCGTGAGACCGCGGGAGCCCCCGACAACCAACACTGAGCCGGCGCTCCACTTGTGGGCATCTACGGGCCGCAACGGGATCGGTGCGTCTTCGGACTCGCACAACATGAGCTCGGCCTCACCGTCCGGCAGACCGATGTCGACCACCTGCACCTCCCCACTGTGGGCGGGACCGTCGGCGAGCAGGTGGCCGGTCTTGAGGGCCCCGAAGGTGACAGAACGCTCGGCCGTGAAGCAGGGGCCGGCCGCGGTTCCCAGGGTGCCGTTGAGACCGGAAGGCAGATCCACCGCCAGCACGCGATGACCGGCCTCGGCCCACATGGCAACGGGGCCGTCCAGGACGCCGTGGAAGCCGCCGCCGAAGAGCGCATCGACGACGAGGTCGGCCCCTTCGGGACCCTCTATCGGCCCGATGGGGACTCCAGCTGCCGCCGCCGCCGCACCCGCCTGCCTTGCCGGTGAGTCCTCACCCTCGGGGTAAACCAGGGAGCGGATGGAGACATCGACGCCGCGCTGCCGGAGGTAGCGAGCCGCCACGTACCCGTCGCCACCGTTGTTGCCCGGTCCGCACAGCACGATCACCTTGGTCCCGTAGCCGGCACCCATATCTGCTGCGGCGACCGCAACGGCGAAACCTGCCCTGTCCATGAGGACCTCAACCGGATCGGTGGCGAGAGCATCCAACCGCGCCGACTCGTCTGGCGTGATAACGGGCTTCATGTGGTGATGCTATCTGAGGACGCCGATCGCACCCTCGAGCAGCTAACTGCGCCTAGTGCTCCCCTACGGCAACTGCCATCACCATGGCGGTTACATCGGTGTGGGTGATCGTCACCAGCACGTTGGTCACGCCAAGGACCTCGGCTCGCGCCGCGGCGGTTCCACTCAGCCGAACGGTGGGCGCTCCTCCCCCGGTGATCTCGACATCGCGCCAGCGGATCTGGCGCCAGCCGCGACCCATGCTCTTCATGACCGCTTCCTTGCCGGCAAAGCGGGCGGCGAACCTACGCGCAGGGAGGGCAAAGCGATTGGCGTATTCGCGCTCGTGCTCGGTGAAGCAGCGCTCGGCGAAGCGCGGATATTTGCCCAACACGTGGTCGATCCGCTCGATCTCCGCCAGGTCGATTCCGAGACCGATGATCTTCATTCGACGGTCACCGACTTGGCGAGATTGCGAGGCTGGTCGATGTCGTGCCCTCGATGCCTGGCCAAGTGGTAAGCGATGAGCTGCAGAGCGATCGCCGCCAGAACTGGAGACAGCAAGTCGTCACATCTCGGAATGCCGAGCACCTCATTGGCGTGCTTGCCGATCTCAGTGTCGTCCTCGTAGGCGATCGCGATCACGTTCGCCCCTCGCGCCTTGACCTCCTGGATGGCGGAGATGGTCTTGTCGTAGACGCGGCCCTGGGTCACGATCGCGATGACAGGCGTCTCGGGCGTTACCAACGCCAGGGTGCCGTGTTTCAGCTCCCCTGCCGGCATGGCCTCCGAGTGCAGGTAAGAGATCTCCTTGAGCTTCAGCGAGCCCTCCGTAGCGACGGCGTAGTCGAGGCTGCGGCCAATGAAGTAGGCGTCCTCAGCGCCAGACAATCTCTCGGCGACCTCGGCGATGATGTCCTCCATCTTGAGCACCTCTTCAGCTTGCGCCGACAGACGATTGAGGCCCTTGGCTAGCTCAGCGGCGGCTGCTGGCGGAAGCGACTTGCGCTCGGCACCTAGATGGAGGCCCAGCAGGTACCCGGCGATGAGCATCGCCAGATACGCCTTGGTCGAGGCGACCGCGATCTCGGGACCGGCTCTGGTGTAAAGCACATCGTCGGCGTCACGGGACAGCGTCGAGCCGACAACGTTGGTGATCGCCAGCAGGCGCGAGCCGCTTTGCTTGGCGAGCCGAGCTGCCGCCAGAGTGTCAGCGGTCTCGCCCGATTGACTGATCGCCACCGTGAGGCTTCTTTCGGTGATGAGGGGATCGGAGTAGCGCAGCTCGTGGGCGTACTCGATGGCGACCGGGATCCGCAGCACCCGCTCGAAGAGCTCCTTCATCACCAGACCGGCGTGATAAGCAGTACCGCACGCGGTGATCCACACACGATCGATGTCGGCGACGAACCCATCTGGGAACGAAACCCCTTCGAGGTCAACAGATCCATCGGCTTCGAGCCGGCCTGCAAGCGTCTCGCTGATAACGACCGGCTGCTCGAAGATCTCCTTGAGCATGAAGTGGGGGTAGCCCCCCTTCTCCGCCTGCTCGGCATCCCAGTCGATCAACATGGGCTCGCGGTCGATGGGCGTGCCATCGATGTGCTGGAGCTCGGCGCCGTCGGCCGTCACCACAACCATCTCGTCGTCCTCGATGATGAGCACCTCCCTGGTGTGCGGCAGCACGGCAGGGATGTCCGAGGCGAGGATGGCTCCGTCCTCGGTCAGTCCGACTACCAACGGGCTGATCATGCGCACGGCGACGATCTTGTCCGGCTCGTGAACGGTCATCGCGACGAGGGCGTAGGCACCACGAGCTCGACCCAGAGCCCGACGCACCGCCTCGGGGAGACTTCCGTTGTATTCCTCGGCGATGAGATGGGCAAGGACCTCGGTATCGGTCTCGGATTCGAAGGTGGCGCCCTTGGCGACCAACGCTTCCTTCAGCTCAAGGAAGTTCTCGATGATCCCGTTGTGAACGACAACGAACTCCCCTGAGGGGTCGGTGTGCGGGTGGGCATTCACGTCGACTGGTGCACCGTGGGTCGCCCAGCGCGTGTGCCCGATGCCGACCGACCCCGGGGTCGGTGAGTTGCCGACGAGCTTGGCCAGCTGCTCCAGCTTTCCCGCCGCCTTCAGCACCGAGAATTCGCCGTCGTTCATTACCGCGATGCCGGCAGAGTCGTAACCGCGATACTCGAGTCGTCCCAGGCCGTCCAGCAGCATCGGCGTTGCCGAACGCGCTCCGACATATCCCATGATTCCGCACACAGTTGTCTCCTTCTCGAGGAGACCGGAGTAAAGAGCGGGACTTCCCGCCTCACATCGGTGTGGCCTCTGTCCCTGAAGTCGCCTCCAGGATTTGCTCCACATCGTCACGACCGTGAGCGGCCGAGAGGGCACCCGCCGAATGGTTCGATACTCCCTCTACCTCGTCACCTCAGAGAGGCCAGGCGCTAGGGGGGTCCCCGGTCATTTTCAGTTGTCGCGCATCGGTGGATACCGACGCCCAGCCATGTTACGCCGCGGGCCCTCCAACCGCCACGAAGCCTCTCAACGAGCCCAAACCGCCGGCATTAGGCAACTCCGTGCCAGACTCACTCCATGGACTTTGCACCGGATTTCGCGTGGGGGGTTGCCTCATCCGCCTACCAGATCGAGGGAGCCGTCGCGGCCGACGGCCGTGGCCCATCGATCTGGGACCGCTTCGCTCACACTCCCGGCAAGACCGCTCGTGGCGAGACGGGCGACGTTGCTTGCGACCACTACAACCGATATCGCCAAGACGTTGCCCTGATGGCGGACCTCGGCATCACCGCTTATCGCTTTTCCATATCGTGGTCGCGGGTGTTGCCAAACGGAACCGGCGCCGTCAACGCACCCGGACTCGGGTTCTACGACCGCCTCGTCGATGAGTTGCTGGCGGCGGGCATAACGCCATACCCGACGCTGCATCACTGGGACACACCGGCCGCGCTCCACGACGAGTACGGAGGATGGGTCGACCGTCGTGTCGTCGACGCTTTCGCCTACTACACGGCGATTGTCGCGGAGACACTGGGAGACCGCGTCAAGCATTGGATCACGATCAACGAGCCTCGCGTCACGGTGCAACACGGCTACCAGCTAGGCGAATTCGCTCCGGGGCACACAGACGTCGCCGAGTCCCTTGCTGTTGGCCATCACCTGCTGCTTGGCCACGCCTATGCGACGCAGGCGCTGCGGGCCGCGGTCCCCGATGTCGTGGTTGGCATCTCTCCGGACCCCAACCCCGTTGTTGCCGGATCGCAAGCCTCTGCCGCGGCGGCCTCTCTGAGAGACGGACTCCAGAACAGGTGGTTCCTTGACCCGCTAGCCGGTCGCGGCTATCCCAGCGACATCGTCGAGCACTACGGAGTGCCGATGGACTTCGTACTTGACGGTGACCTCGAAGAGATCGCCATGCCCATCGACTTCCTAGGAGTCAATTACTACCGGCGTGAGATCGAGGGTGCCTCGTCGCTCGATCCGCTACCAACCACCGACATGGAGTGGGAGATCTACCCCGAAGGCCTAACGGCGATGCTCCTGCGGCTCGCAAATGAATACGGGTTCAAGCGCCTCATCGTCACCGAGAACGGCGCCGCCTATCCCGATGTCGTCGTTGATGGAGCTGTTGACGACACCGCGCGAGTCGAGTATCTGGTGGCTCACATCGCGGCGATCGGCGATGCCATAGACCAGGGCGCGCCCGTCACGGGCTACTTCGTGTGGTCCGTCATGGACAATTTCGAGTGGGCTTCGGGGTACGCCAAACGGTTCGGGCTCATCCACGTCGACTTCGAGACCCAGCAGCGCACCATCAAGAAGTCCGGCTATTGGTACCGGGATTTCATAAGAACAGCCACTGGCAATTAGACGCCTCTCCCGCTTGCGGGGGAGGTGACCGAGCGAAGCGAGGTCGGAGGGGGCAGGCGAACAAACAACGTTGCTTGAGCCTCGGCCCGAGCGTCCACCGTCATGATCATCGCTTCTGGCTTGCCGCCGCTTGCCGCGGCGAGGACCTTCGGCCGTGGTCGCAGGACCCCTCACGTGGCAAACTGACCCTCAAGACACAAGGAGAGAAATGGACATCGCAACTGGCCTCAGCGACACACACCGCAAGGACGTGGCACAGGATCTAGCCACTCTGCTCGCAGACAGTTACAGCGTCTACCTGAAGAGTCACTACTTCCACTGGAACGTGACCGGACCCAACTTTCAGACCCTGCATCTGATGTTCGAGACCCACTACAACGAGCTGGCGCTAGCCGTCGACGAGATCGCCGAGAGGATTCGGGCCCTCGGCCACGTAGCTCCTGGCACCTACGGTGAATTCGCGCGGCTGTCATCGATTGCTGAGGAGTCCCAACCGCCGAAAGCAGAGGTGATGATCGCCAACCTGCTGCACGACCACGAAACCGTGATCGGGACGGCTCGGGTCGCGCTGACAGCGGCCGAGGCGGCCGGCGATGCGGCATCCGCTGATCTCGCCACCCGACGAATTGACATCCACGAGAAGACGGCCTGGATGTTGCGAAGCCTCCTCGAGTAACGACGTCATACGGCTTACGGCCTACTCAGCCGGCCACCACCTTGAAAACTGTCCCGGACAAGGACACCGCGTAGAGCTCACCCGAACCGTCGATACCGAATGAAGACAGCGTCGAGACGGTTCCAAACTCGCCGGTGAGCTCCCAGCGATCTGTCGCGACCCCGTCCACCAGTCTGAAACTCCACACTCGACCAGAGCACAGATCGCCGTATAGGTAGGTCCCCTCGAGGCCGGGAAGATCAAGACCCCTGTAGACGTAACCGCCGGTGACCGAGCAGCCGTCTGCGTGCGAATACTCAACGATGGGCGGCGTTATGCCCGAGAACGAGCAACCGCTGCGGTAGCAATGATCGCCCTCCGTGCGATTCCAGCCGAGGTTGGCACCGCCGTCAGTAGCGACGTCAACGACGGATACCTCCTCCCACCTGTCCTGGCCCACATCGCCGATGTAGAGGTCGGACCCGTCAAAGGAGAAGCGCCACGGGTTGCGCAGCCCGTAGACGAACACCTCGGGAGCCCCGCCGCCACCGACGAACGGGTTTCCAGGCGCGGCGACGCCGTCCGTATCGAGTCGCAGGACGGCGCCGAGCTTTGTCGAGGGGTTCTGGCCATTCCCATTCGGATCGCCGCCGCCCCCGCCGTCACCGAGCCCCCAATACAGCAATCCATCGGGACCGAATGCGACCATGCCTCCGTTGTGATTGCTGTTCGGCTGCTCAGTGGTGTGCACAACCCTGCGGCTCCCGGGGTCGGCGACACTGCCCGCATAGGCGTACTCCGCGAGGACAGAGTTGCCAGCGCCGTTGGTGTAGGAGACGTAGACCTTGTTCTCAGTTGGATGAAACGCCATCCCCAACAACCCCCGCTCGCCGCCTCCCGTTGTGAGAGAAGAGACGTCGAGGAACGTCGAGGTCACCCCCCCATCGATGACCTTGATGGCTCCCCCCTTCTGCACCACGAACATCCTGTGGTCTCCCGCCGGCGCGGTCACCAGCAGCGGACTTGCGAAGGTTCCTACTGGAGACAGTCCGAGGTGAGGAGTCGTCGCGCCCAGCGGCCCAAAGGAACCGCTGACAGGAATGAGCCCCGACCATCCTGTCGCAACGTGGCGGTCGGCGACACCTTCCGTCAGGGTGTGGCGGAAGAAGAAAGAGGCATTGCCACCCCGGTAGACGGCCGGCGTGGCAACGCCATCGACGAGCCCCCAGTCCCCTGCAACGAATTGATCACCTGGGTCCCCGAAGAAGATATCGTCCGAAGCGACACCTGTGTCGAGCGTGTTCCTCCAATAGAAGAACCCCGTGCTCTGGCGATACAGGCCAACCTCGGTGATTCCGTCGGCGTCCCAGTCGCCGGCAACCGGCGTGTCCCCCGGGTTACCAAAGCCGAACGAGAAGTCGGCGGCGCCGAGCCCGCCATCGTCCGCCCCAAGCGCGTTGACGACGAAGAACTGTTGCGTCGCAGGACGGTAGATCGAGACCGTGTCACAGCCGTCTCCGTTGAAGTCACCGACGAGCGGCTGGTCGCCTGGATCTCCGAAAAAGAAGCGTATGTCGGCAACGCCCTGGTCGTTGGAGTTGCGCAGGTAGACGAAGGCATCGGAGGCTCGGAACAGGCCCGGAGTGTCATCGCCATCGCAATCCCAGTCGCCTGCAAAGGGGGTATCGCCAGGATTCCCGAAGAAGAAGCTGGTGCGACCGAACGCGTCGTCGAACACGTGCCACTGACCGGTCTCGCCGTCAACGAGCCCAACAGTGTCGGCAGCAGCCACCGGTGCGGCCATCATCAGGGTGACCACGACCCCTGCCAGATATCCGAGAGGTTTCATCCGCAGCACAATATGTCTCGCGATCCCGTATCAGCGCAGAGCCGAGTGCCCACAGCCGACTCCTACCCGAGCTCGGCTCTCGCCACATCCACCAGCTCGTCGGCCACGGTCGCCGCTCTCAAGGCAGTGTCCGCCTCGACCATCACCCGCACCAGCGGCTCGGTGCCGGATGCTCGCACCAGGACACGTCCATCGTCTCCAAGGTCCGCCTCGGCCGCAGCCACCGCCGCCCACAGGGAGTCGGCACCGGCGAGCTCCTCGCGTGCCCGCACCCGAACGTTGCGGATCACTTGCGGGTACTCAGTCATGATGGTGCGCAGCTCTGTCAACGGCTTGCCAGTTGACATCAACACCTCGAGAAGCCGCACCGCAGTGACAAGACCGTCGCCGGTGGTGCGGTCCTCGAATATGACGTGGCCGGACTGCTCGCCGCCGAGGGATAGCCGTCTCTCCATCATGGCGTCGAGCACGTAGCGGTCGCCAACCGCCGTCTCGATGAGCTCGATACCAAGACCCTCCATCGCCCTGCGGAAGCCGAGGTTCGCCATCGAGGTCACGGCCACCGCGTCGCCATCGAGGCGACCGTTCTCCTTGAGGTATGAGGCCAGGATGGCCAGAACGACGTCGCCATTCGCGGGTGTTCCGTCCTCGTCGATCGCGATCATCCGATCGGCGTCACCGTCGAAGCACAGCCCGAGAACACCCTTCGATCGCCTGGCAAGGAACTCGGGACGAGTTGCGCCACACCCGTCGTTGATGTTGGTTCCATTGGGCTCGGCACAGAAGACATCGACTGAAGCCCCGAGGCCTTCGAACAGATCGGGTGCGGCTAGAAAGGCTGAGCCATTGGCGCAGTCGAGCGCCAGTTCGAAACCCTTCAGCGAGTACGGGAGCAAGCTGGCAACGTATGCGACGTAGCGGTCCTGGGCATCTTCGATCTCGCGCTGCAGTCCGATGAGGTCGGCGGAGGCCTTTTTCCACGGCTCACCCTGGAGATACCTGTTCTCGACCATGAGCTCGCGCTCGTCAGACAACTTGGAGCCGTTGGAGCCGAAGAACTTGATGCCGTTGTCTTCTGCTGGGTTGTGCGACGCGCTAACAACGACGCCGTACCAGGCGTCGGTCGTCCGGGTCAGGTAGGAGACCCCACCCGTGGGCAGGACTCCGACGTCGACGGTGTCGATGCCCACGGCGTTGAACCCAGAGTGAAGTGCAGCGGCGAGCATCGGGGACGAGCGCCGTGTATCCCTGCCGATGAGAACGGACCCATCGATCGTCTCTCCTGCCGCCTTGGCGAGATCCATGGCGAAGGCTGGAGTGAGCTCCGTGTTGGCTTTGCCGCGTATGCCGTCGGTCCCAAAGAGGCGCGGCCTATCGCCCACCAGATGGCTCCTTAGCGCTTGGTGTACTGCGGGGCACGGCGGGCTTTGCGGAGCCCATACTTCTTGCGCTCGACCTTTCGGGAGTCGCGTGTCAGGAACCCACCCTTCTTGAGGGTGTCGCGCAGGTCGGGGTCGAGGCGCTCCAGCGCCCGGGCGATGCCGAGTCGGAGTGCGTCCGCCTGCCCGTTGGAACCCCCTCCCTCCAACTTGGCGATGACGTCATAGCGGCCTTCGAGTCCAACGGAGCGAATGGGCTCCATGATCCGGATGCGGTGAGCCATGGAAGGGAAGTAGGCGTCAAGCGCCTTGTCGTTGAGAGTGAATGTGCCGGTTCCCTCGTAGAGACGGACACGGGCGACCGACGTCTTGCGCCGACCCGTTGCGATCGATGTTGGCTGCGCCATCAGTTCACCTCACGCAGGTTGAGATCAAGGGGCTTGGGCTTCTGCGACCCGTGAGGGTGGGTTGCCCCTGCGTAAACCTTGAGCTTGCGCATGGTTGCTCGCCCCAGCCTGTTCTTGGGGACCATGCCCTTGACAGCCTTCTCGATGATCAGCTGCGGACGGCGGCTGCGCAGTGTCTCGAGCGACTCGGAGGTCAGACCACCGGGGTGCCCGCTGTGGCGGTGGTACATCTTCTGGGTTTCCTTGGCTCCAGAGACCCCAACCTTCTCAGCGTTGATGACGATCACGTAGTCGCCGCCATCGACATGGGGAGCGTAGGTCGGCTTGTGTTTGCCGCGCAGACGGTTGGCCACCTCGGACGCCAGCCGACCGAGCGGAAGATTGGCGGCGTCGACGAGCCACCAATCACGCTCGATGTCGCCAGGGCGTGGCGTATACGTCTTCTGCCGCTTCACTTGGTACCTCGCGAAACGCCCGCCGGACGGCGAGCGGCAATCATGGTAGCGGGCCGACGGGCCCCGCTCCACCCGTCAGTAGCCAACCTCCCACAGCACGAGGCCGTGGGGCGGTGCCGTGCCGCTGGCGGCATTGCGGTCTTTGGCCTCGATGATGGCGGGCACGGAGTCTGGATCGAGCCTGCCGCGACCGATATCGACAGACATGGCAACGATGCTTCGCACCATCTGGTGGCAGAACGCCCGCGCCGTGATCGAAAGCACGGTCTCGTCACCGTCGGTTCCCCACTCAGCGGCATAGATCTCTCGGTCCGTGGTCTTGCCGCCGCGGGCACGGCACAGTGAGGCGTAGTCGTGCGGCCCGATGAGGTGGGAAATTCCGCGGTTCATGGCGTCCGTATCCAGCGGTTCGGCGAACCAATAGGTGAACGCGTTGCGAAACGGGTCGTGGCGTGGCTGGTTGAGGATCCGATAGCGGTACGACCGCCAAATGGCAGACAACCGGGCGTCGAAGTCGCCTCCCACCTCGGCGACGCTATGGAACACCATCTCGGGACCGAGCATCGTGTTGAGCGACTTGTAGACCCGGTCGGTGTTGACGGGCTCGAGGGTGGCGAAGCTCACGACCTGGCCCCTGGCATGCACGCCGGCGTCGGTGCGCCCGGCGACGCTCGTGGCCGGAGGCTCCCGGCGCGAAAGCACGGTCGCCAGGGCTCTCTCCAGTTCGCCCTGAACGGTTCGGGCCTTGACTTGGCGGGCGTAACCGCTGAACAGAGAACCGTCGTAGCCGAGATCCAGCCGGTAGACGCCTATACGAACCCGCCGCCGCCGAGGATCCACTGCAGCACGATGAACCCCCCGAAGCCGGCCACAGCCGCCCCCACCGCCTGCTCACGATTGAGGTCCATAACCTCCTGGGCTCCGTAGGCCATCACGGCGACCAACCAGGCGAAGCTCAGGTAGTAGCCCAGGTAGCCCTCGAAGACTCTCAGGGTCACGAGAAGCAGAAGAGTGGTCGGAAAGCCGAAGCCGGCGATGCGCAGCAGCGGCGCGTAGTCGTTGCGGGATCCGTAGATGAAGCGAGCTGCTGCCCAGGTGAGCGCCGCCAGCATCAACCAGGCGACGAGGGCGCTCAAGGCCCGCGAGACGGTTCCGGTCACTGTGAAGCGGATTCCGGCCAGCAGCGCCAGGGCCAGCGAGGTGAGGGCGACGATGACGATGGCATCGCCGGTGGCATCTGGCTCGAACTGCATCCACACATAGACGCGACGCTTGAAGCTGATCGTTTCGACAATGCGCTTGACGGTGGCGACGGGGTCCATGGGCTGAGGTTAGGAGCTGCGATCGCTCTGCTTGGAGTGAGCTGCCCCGGCGGCCCACCCCCTAGCCTGGTGGCCTATGTCTGATCCTCTCGTTCGTGCTCGTCGGCTCAGTAAGGCCTTCGGGGATCTCATCGCGGTCGACGGCGTCGACTTCGACGTCCAGCCGGGAGAAGCGTTCGGCTTCCTGGGACCGAATGGCGCAGGAAAGAGCTCGACCATGAAGATGATCGGGGCGGTGTCTCCCCCGACGGGCGGTGAGTTGACCGTCCTCGGAATGGACCCCCAGACCGACGGCGCCAAGATCAGAGCTCGGCTCGGCGTCGTCCCCCAGGAGACCAACCTCGACGAGGAGCTCCCCGTCGACGAGAACCTCATCGTCTACGGCCGCTACTTCGATCTGCCCCGGCCCGTGATCAGAGAGCGGATCGAGGAGCTGCTTGAGTTCGCTCAACTCAGCGAGCGCGCCAAGGACAAGGTGACGGCGCTCTCCGGTGGCATGAAGAGACGCCTGATCATCGCGAGAGCCCTCATCAACCAGCCAGAGGTCGTCATCCTCGATGAACCAACGACCGGGCTCGACCCCCAGGCCCGCCATGCGCTGTGGGACCGCCTGTACCGGCTGAAGCGAGATGGCGCCACCCTCATCATCACGACTCACTACATGGACGAGGCCGAGCAACTCTGCGATCGCCTGGTCGTTATGGACAAGGGCAAGATCGTCGCCGAAGGGTCGCCCGCCAGCCTCATCGCCAAGCACTCGACTCGCGAGGTGGTCGAGTTGCGGTTCCCGCTTGACCAGCAGGAGGGCGCCATTCCCACGCTCGAGCCCATGGCCGAGCGAACCGAGGTGTTGCCGGATCGCGTCCTCCTCTACACCCACGACGGCGACAAGACGGTGGACGAGATACACAACAGCGGATTGAGGCCTGAACAGGTAGCAGTCAGGCGGAGCACGCTCGAAGATGTCTTCCTTCACCTGACCGGCCGGACGCTCGTCGACTGATGGCCCTGGCCCGCCCCCTCCGCTACTTCGAGTCGAGGGCGATGGTCTACCGACATACCTGGCGGGGCAGCGCCATCACGACGTTCCTCAATCCGATCCTCTACCTGGCTGCCATGGGGTGGGGGCTCGGCACGCTCGTCGACGATGGCGGCGGGCGAGCTGCACTAGAGGCGATCCCCTACCTCGAGTTCCTCGCCCCGGGGCTGCTCGCCGCAACAGCGATGCAGACGGCGACCGGCGACTCGTCCTTTCCCGTGATGGCCGGCATCAAGTGGGTGCGTTCTTATGAGGCGGCGCTGGCGACACCGATGCGGACCAAAGACCTCGTGTTCGGGCACCTGTCGTGGGTCGCAGCCCGACTGACGTTCACTTCCGTTGTCTTCGTGGTCATCGCGGCGCTCTTTGGGGCGATCGACTGGTTTCGCGGAGCTCTGGCGCTGGCCCCCGCCATCCTCACCGGCATGGCGTTCGGCCCGCCCGTTATGGCATTCACATCGACGCAGGAGCACCCACAAGGCATCTCGACCCTGTTCCGCTTCGGGATCATCCCGATGTTCCTGTTCTCCGGCACATTCTTTCCGGTCGAGCAGCTGCCCGGATGGCTCCAGCCCGTTGCCTTCCTCACCCCGTTGTGGCACGGAGTTGAGCTAACCCGTGGCGTCGCCCTCGATACGCCCACCGCCTGGGCGCCGCTCGCTCATGCCGCGTATCTCGTCGCCTTCGCCGCCGTGGGGACCTTCCTGGCGGTGCGTTTTCTCAGAAAGCGGATGGTGATATGACGGGCGGCACCCTCACCGCCCGGGTTGCGCCGCCGGTTGCTCTCGGCAGCCGCAAGGCGATCCATCTGCTGGAGCGCAACGTGCGCGTCTACCGCCAATTATGGGTCATCGTCTTCAGTGGATTCTTCGAGCCGGTGTTCTATCTGTTCTCGATAAGCATCGGAATCGAAAAGCTCGTCGGCGAAGGCTTCACCGTCGGGGGTGAGACCATCCGCTACGCGGCATACGCAGCTCCCGCCCTGCTTGCTGCCTCGGCCATGAACGGCGCCATATTCGAATCGACCATGAACATCTTCTTCAAACTGAAGTTCGGCAAGGTCTACGACGCAATGCTGGCTACGCCCATCGGACCCGGTGACATCGCCGTCGGCGAGATCGGCTGGTCCCTCATCCGCGGGGGCATCTACTCGGCCGCATTCATACTGGTCATGGTCGCCATGGGCTTCGTGCACAGCCTGTGGGGCCTGCTGGCGCTGCCGGCAGCGCTGCTCATCGGATTCGCCTTCGCCGCCACCGGCATGGCAGCGACGACGTTCATGCGGAGTTGGCAGGACCTCGACCTGGTGACGCTGGCAACTCTGCCGCTGTTCCTGTTCTCGGCGACGTTCTACCCACTCAACGTCTATCCAGGATGGTTGCAGGCGGTCGCTCGCTTCTCACCGCTGTACCACGGCGTGGAGCTGGAACGAGCGCTGACCCTCGGCCAGTTCGACTGGAGCATCGCCGGTCACGTCTTGTTCCTGGTCGTGATGGGCCTCGTCGGCCTCCGCATCGCCTCGCGCCGCATCGCCGCACTGTTGCTGAACTAGACCGCTATCCGAGTCCGAACTTGCCAGCCACTGGCAGCCAGCCGGTACCAGAGCCTGGGAACAGGAAGGAGCTGTCGGCGTTGCCCTGCGTCAGGGTGTGCCGGAAATAGAAAGTGAGATCACTCGGCCGGAAGATCGCGGGAGTGCCTACGACGTCGACAACACCCCAGTCTCCCGCAACGAAACGATCGTTGGGGTCGCCGTAGATGATCGAACCGTCCGCGACGCCGGTATCGAGGGAGTTCCTCCAATAGAAGAGCCCAGTCGACTCACGATGGAGACCGATTTCATCGATGCCGTCACCGTCCCAATCCCCAGCAACCGGCTTGTCTCCGGGGTTGCCGAAGCCAAGCGAGATCTGAGCTGCTCCCATAGGAGAACCGGTGCAAGTAATGGTGAACAGATAGAACATCTGCTCGGATGGCCGATAGATACCGAGATTGTCATCGCCATCGCCATCCCAGTCGCCAACGATCGGAATGTCGGAGGGGTCACCCGCGAAGCACTCGTCGTCCGCCACGCCGACGCTGTTGGAGTTGCGGGCGTAGAAGAAGCCATCCGACTGGCGATAGAGCCCTGGGGTGGACGTCCCATTACCGTCCCAGTCCCCGCTGATGGGGAGGTCGCCGGGGTTGCCGTAGAAGAACGACGTCACGACCCCGCTCGAGTTGGTCAGGTACCACTTTCCCTGGCTGATATCGACGAGACCGACAGTGTCGGGGAACTTGATGTCCAGCTTCGCGTTATCGACGTCCATCTGCACCGGGCCGACCGCCGGTTCAGGAATTGTCAGCTGGAGATTGACGACGACGCTGCTGCCGGCATAGGCCAAAAGGTCAACGCTGGCGCTTGCTTGACCGGCGTCCAGAACCGTCTGCGAGACCGCGAAATCGCTCGTGAGCAAATTGGTGGTCGCCAACGGGGTCCCACCGCCGGGCGGCTCCACCACCACGTCGAACTTCACATCCATCGTCGGTGGAGGCGCCCCAACGGTGAAGTCCCAGGCACCCCGGTAATCGAAGGTCAGGTCAGCGACTGCCACGCCGGTCGGAATCGACACCTGTTGACGCAGCGTCACCAGGCTTGGCCCGCTGTTGATGTAGTTCCCGTGACGTGCCAGAAAACCTCCGTCGGTCGGAGCGGCGGTTGGGAACCCGAATGAATTCGGGGAGCCTGTCGCAACGACGCTGTGGGGCGCGCCCGGAGCCCCCGAGTCGATGCACCAGCCGGAGAAATCACCGGTCTCGAAACTGCCGTTGCTGATACCGTCGGTCAACGTGCAATTGGTGGGATTGGTAGTAACCCAAACCGCGTAGTTGTCGGGGACGGAGTCCGATGTGTTGCAGGCCACTGTGAGGGCGTCCGTGGCGGAGGTGTTCTGGATTCCGGTCGTACTTCCCGAACCTGTTTCGGTGTTCCCGGCTCCTACCTGATACACCATGTCGTCGTTGTCGAACAGCACCGCCCAAAATGTGAAGTCCCGTATCCCGTCCTCTGTTCCCCAGTGCTCAGCGTCCCATTGGAACACGCTGGCACCCATCGACAGCCCGTTGGGATTGGCAACCGGGCTGGTGGCGAAATACTGGTAGTAAACGTCACTGAAGTAGTCGTCATGGAGCGGATAGATGCGGGCACCCGTCCCTGTGCTGGGTGTCGCCGGAAGGGTGCAGTCGTTGCTGAAGTCGGGGGCGGAATCGCTCGCCGTCGAGATCATGCCATTGGTGGTGGGGTGCAGCGTTGTGTAGACGGTGCCGTAGAACCGAAACGGCGCTCCAAGGACAACTGGACCCGTCACATCGTCACCGGTTGCGACCAGGGCACCGGTTGTCGAGATATCGGCCGCTGTGAAAACAGGGCCGCCGGCCTCAGCGCTGTCGACGAACTCGTAACCGAAGACGTCGGGACCTCCGCTAGCACGAGGCGTGGCGCCGGCGAAGGGTTCGACCAGGGTGGGTGTCTCGACAGCTTCGGCGTGGCTCTGGGGCTCTTCGACTTTGGTCGACTCCTGAGGCGATGCCGGGGCTGGCACAGCAAGAACCGCTGCGATCATGCTCACAGCGACGAAGAGCGAAGCCAGCCAATACGCATTACTCCGGCTCGCGGAATCCGAGGTGTTCATGTGCCCCCTATTGTCTGGCGCCACCTTTTGGCGCGTCGCTGGCAACCGTACCGGAGTGTGCCCGAACTCCCAGCCTTTCGAAGGACTAGACGAGCTCGATGATCGCCATCTCGGCAGCGTCGCCACGTCGCGGTCCGACTCTCACGATGCGGGTGTAGCCGCCGGGACGCTCGACATAACGAGGCCCTACGTCGTCGAAGAGCTTGGTAACGACCTCGGTGTCACCGATGTCCTTGAGGATCTGGCGACGGGCAGCCAGGGTGCCCTTTCCGGCCATAGTGATGATCTTCTCGACGTACGGCCGCAGCACCTTAGCTTTGGTGATGGTCGTCGTGATGCGTTCCTCAGTGATGAGAGAGGCCGCCAGGGTCGGAAGCATCAGCCGCTGATGGGACGGCCCTGAGCCGAGTCGCGGTCCTTTGCGTGGCCTAGGCATCGATGGCACCGCTGGCCATGGCGTGCTGCTCTTCGTCGCCGGCAGTCCGCAGCGATAGCCCAAGGTCATCGAGCTTGGCCGTGACCTCTTCGAGGCTCTTCTGGCCGAAGTTGGTGATGTTGAGGAGGTCCTCTTCACTGAAGGTGACGAGCTCGCCAACGGTCTGCACCTGAGCACGCCGCAGGCAGTTGCGAGGCCTCTCGGAGAGGTCGAGGGCTTCGATGGGCAGGTCGAGATCAGGAGACGATGACTCCGCCTCAACGACATCGCCGAGCTCGAGGCCGACGCCCTCGCCGAAGTCGGCGAAGAGGCCGAGCAGCTCGCGTAACGTCTTGCCTGAGGATGAAACGGCCTCCTTTGGAGTAACCGAACCGTCCGTCTCGACGTCGACGATCAGCTTGTCGAAGTCGGTCATCTGGCCAACCTGAGTGTTACCGACGTGGTAGGCGACCTTGCGGACCGGAGAGAAGAAGGAGTCGATGGGGATGATGCCGATGGCGTCTCCCTGCTTGTTCTTGTCTGCACTGCGGTAACCGACGCCGCGCTCGACGGTGACTTCCATGTCGATCTTGCCCGACGATGACAGTGTCACTAAGTGGAGCTCAGGATTGACGATCTCAACACCTGTTGGCACTTCGAAGTCCGCTGCCGTTACTTCCTTCTTGCCCTTGGCGGCAAGGTGCAGCGTCTGCGGCTCGGCCGCCTCAGTGCGGAGTACGAGCTTCTTGAGGTTGAGGATGAGGTCGACAACGTCCTCAACGGCCCCCGGCAGGGTCGTGAACTCGTGCTGCACTCCCTGGATTCGCACCGACGTAACTGCGGCACCCGGTATGCGGGACAGCAGGGTGCGGCGGAGGGTGTTTCCGAGCGTGTGTCCGAAGCCCGGTTCAAGTGGCTCCACGACGAACTCAGACCTGTTGTCGCCGTTTGGGGTTTCTTCGATCTCTGGACGTTGGACTATCAGCATTCGTTCATACCTACTTCGAGTAGAGCTCAACAATGAGCTGCTCTTGGACTTGGATATCGATCTGGGCCCTCGACGGCAGGTCGCTGACAGTGATGGCACGATCCTCTTGGTTGAGATCGAGCCAGTCGGGCGACATACGGTCTCCCGAGGTGTCCAGGGCATGTTGGACGGCGACAAGGTTGCGGGACCGCTCCTTGAGCTCAACAACGTCGCCAGGGCGCACCCGGTACGAGGGGACATTGACCTTGCGGCCATTGACTTTGAAGTGGCCGTGGCTGACCAGTTGCCGGGCTTGCGACCGAGAATTGGCGAGCTTGGACCTGAAGACAACGTTGTCGAGGCGGCTTTCGAGGATCTGCAAGAGCCTCTCACCGGTGATCCCCTTGGCCTGCGCAGCCTCTCGGTAGTAGCGACGGAACTGCTTCTCCAGAACGCCGTAGATGCGCCGAGTCTTCTGCTTCTCACGCAGCTGGATCATGTACTGCGTCTCCCGGATGCGGCCGCGACCGTGCTCGCCAGGGGGATACGGGCGTTTGTCCACCGAGCACTTCGAAGACGAGCAGCGGTTGCCCTTGAGGTACAGCTTCTCGCGCTCGCGGCGGCACAGCTTGCAAACCGATCCTGTGTAGCGGGCCACTAGTGCACCGTCCCGCAGTGTTGGTGATGCTCAGGGCGAGGCAGGCGCGTCGCCAGCAAGGACGCAGGACGAAGGCGAACTGTGAGTGCGTCGAGGCCGAGGACGCAGCTGGAGGCGGTCCTGTCCGTCGTGAGCGCGGCAAACGCTGTGGGTCGGTGCATCAGTTCCTTCTCTTCTTCTTGGGGCGACAGCCGTTGTGCGGAGTCGGCGTGATGTCGATGATGCCGGTGACTTCCATGCCCATGTTCTGCAGCGTGCGAACTGCCGTCTCGCGGCCGGCGCCGGAGCCACGAACGATGACGTCGAGCTTGCGGACACCGAACTCGCCGGCGCGACGTGCTGCCTGCTCGGCCGCAACCTGAGCGGCGTATGGCGTCGACTTGCGAGAACCCTTGAAACCGACGGAGCCGCCGGAGGTCCAGGCCAACGAGTTGCCCTGTTGGTCGGTTATGGAGATGATCGTGTTGTTGAAGCTGGCCCGGATGTGAGCCTGGCCATGGGCAACATCGCGACGGCCGCGGCGCCGGGCGGTGACAGCCTCTGCGGCGACCGGCTCGGCATCGTCGGCGGGTGCGGCCTCGCCATCAGCGGCGGATGGGGTGTCCGCAGCAGGGGCTGCGGCGGCGGGCTGGTTGCCCTCGGCGGGCGGGGCTTCCGGCGACTCCGCATCCGGCGCAGCTGGCTCGTCTCGCGGAGCCGCAGCGGCCGGTGCCTCAGCAGCAGCCTCCGGTGCCTCAGCAGTCTCCTCTGCAGCCTCGGTGACGACCTCGGGGGTCTCTGCCGGGGCCTGTGGCTCTTCGGGGGTTTGCTCGTCGGTCACTTGGTCACCTTCTTAGAACCGGCAACAGCGCGGCGCTTGCCCTTGCGTGAGCGTGCATTGGTATGGGTGCGCTGGCCACGGACGGGCAAGCCTTTGCGGTGGCGAATGCCCTGATAGCTGCCGATCTCGACCTTGCGCTTGATGTTCTGGGTTACGTCGCGCCGCAGATCGCCTTCGACCTCGAAATTGGCCTGGATGAAGTTGCGGATGTTGAGAACTTCATCGTCCGTCAGGTCAGCCACCTTGGTGTTCGGGTCAACCTTGGTGTGTTCGCAGATGATGCCGGCCCTGGTGCTGCCGATTCCAAAGATGTAGGTCAGCCCGATCTCAAGTCGCTTCTCGCGAGGAAGATCTACGCCGGAGATTCGTGCCAATTTAGCCTTGCCTTTGCTTGTGTCGTGGGTTGGGACAGATCACCCAGACGCGCCGATGCCGCTTGATGATTCGGCATTTCTCGCACATCGTCTTGGCGGAAGGTCGTACCTTCACTGGTGATCCTCTCCGAGGTCGAACCAACCAAGGTCCGACGGATTTCGACTGCGTGACCGAATGC
The DNA here is from genome assembly GCA_964195995.1 of uncultured Acidimicrobiia bacterium. Classification (GTDB taxonomy): domain Bacteria; phylum Actinomycetota; class Acidimicrobiia; order Spongiisociales; family JAOTWH01; genus CAXMQS01. The sequence goes on along the minus strand of CAXMQS010000030.1, from coordinate 12,347 downwards.
GGCCAAGCAAAAGAACGGCCCACCCCTGGGCCGAGGGGGAATGGTAGTGAACGCCTGCCGATTGGCCCAACCGGTCTTTCGTTCAAGCCGTCAGCACCTTGGGCCCGTCGGGGGTGATAGCAACGGTGTGCTCGAAGTGGGCGGAGAGCGACCCGTCGGCAGTTACGACGGTCCAATCATCATCGAGAACGGCGGTCTCAGGCCCACCCATGTTGAACATCGGCTCGATGGCGACGGCCATCCCCGCCTTGAGCTTCAGGCCTCTTCCGGGAACGCCGTAGTTGGGGATCTGCGGCTCCTCATGCATCTGTTGGCCTATGCCGTGGCCGACGTACTCCCTAACCACTCCATACCCATGGGGAGTGGCCACCCCCGCTATGGCGGCACCGATGTCACCCACACGACTGCCGTGCCTGGCTTGGGCTATTCCGGCATCCAAGGCTTCGGCGGTGGTCGCGATCAGCTTCGCCACTGCATTCGGTACCCCGCCGACCGCGAAAGTAACAGCAGCATCGCCGTGCCATCCTTTGTAGATAGCACCGGCGTCGATCGACAGGATGTCTCCATCGACGATCCGATAATCGCCGGGGATGCCATGGACGATGGCGCTGTTGGGCGAGGCGCAGATCGAGGCGGGAAACCCGTGGTATCCGAGGAAGGACGGCGTGCAGTCCCTGTCGCGGATGATGGTGGCGGCAACTCGATCCAACTCAACCAGAGACACCCCCGGGACGGCTGCGCTGCGCACCTCGGCCAGCACCGCGGCGACGGCCGCACCTGCGACCTCCATCGCCGCGAAGTCATCGGGCTGCTTGTAGGTGATCACGACGCCAGGATGTCGAAGATGCGCGCTGAGATGTCTTCCACTGTTCCCAGGCCGTCAACCTCTTTCAGGGTGCCTACTTGCTGGTACCGGGCGATCAACGGCTCGGTCTCGTCCCTATACACGGCAAGCCGGGTTCGGATGGAGTCTTCGGTGTCGTCGCTGCGGCCTCGTGTCAATAGACGCTGCACCAGTTCGTCCTCGGGGACGCTCAGGTAGAGGACTGTTTCGATGGCCTCTTCGCCAACGGCCGCGGCCAGGGCGTCTGCCTGGGCATCGTTGCGCGGGAAGCCGTCGAGCAGGTATCCGCATTGAGCGTCATCCTCCGCCAGCCTCTCGGCGACCATGGCCACGACCACTTCGTCGGGCACGAGGGCACCCGTGTCCATGATCCGTTTGGCCTCTGCTCCGAGGGTGGTACCCCTCACCACGTGGTCACGAAGCATCTCGCCTGTTGAGATGTGCGGGATGCCCAGCGCTTTGGCCAAGCGCTCCGCCTGGGTTCCCTTGCCGGCTCCAGGAGGCCCGACAAGGAGGAGCCGCCTGCCCATCAAGCTAGGAAGCCCTCGTAGTTTCGCATCATGAGCTGGCTCTCGATCTGCTTCATGGTCTCGAGCGCAACGCCGACGACGATGAGCAGCGAGATCCCGCTGAAGCCGATCTGCATATCCCAGAAGGCAGCGAGTATCGACGGTAAGACCGCGACGGTCGCCAGGTATAACGAGCCAGGGAGGGTGATGCGTGACAGGATTCCCTGGATGTACTCCGCCGTCTGGCGGCCCGGGCGGATGCCGGGAACGAAGCCACCCTGGCGCTGGATCTGCTCTGCCTGACGTACCGGATCGAACTGGATCGCCGTATAGAAATAGGTGAAGAACACGATGAGCAGGAAGAAGATGATTATGTACCACAGACTGGTCGTGTTGAGGATGTTGTTGTTCACCCAGCGTTGCAGCCCTTCCCAAGGGATTGAGGTCGACACCAGGGCAGGGAAGAACAGGACCGAGGAGGCGAAGATGACCGGGATGACACCTGCGGTGTTGACCTTCAGCGGGATGTAGGTGCTCTGGCCGCCAAGGACGCGTCGCCCGCGTACCCGTTTCGAGAATTGAATAGGAATCCGCCGCTGGCCTTGATCCATATAGACGATGCCGACTATCAGCACCAGGAACAGGGCGATGATGGCCATGAAACGGAAGCTGGTCGAATTGGGGTCTTCACGGATGAGGGTGAGCTGTGACGGTAGGGAGCTGATGATGTTGATGAAGATGATCAGCGACATGCCGTTGCCAACGCCGCGTTGCGTTATGAGCTCGCCCAGCCACATGACGAACGCCGTGCCTGCCGTGAACGTGAGCACGATCAGAGCAACCCGGCCCGGGGTGTAGTTGGGGATCAGGTCCCGCCCGAACGAGATGCCTCCATGCCCTCCCCCGGTATTTCCTGGGTTATGGAAGATCCATGTCAGGCCCGCCGACTGCAGCACGGCCAGGACGACGGTGCCGTAGCGGGTCCACTGGGTGATGACCTTGCGCCCGGTTTCTCCCTCGTCCTGAAGCTTCTGGAGCCGAGGGATGACGACCGTTAGCAGCTGCATGATGATCGACGAAGTGATGTACGGCATGATCCCCAGCGCCAGCACGGACAGCTGCTCGAGTGCGCCGCCCGAGAAGAGGTTGAGCAAGCCAACGATGCCGGACGCCTCGCTCTCGGCTGCAGCAGCCTCAACAGCCGCCAAGTCAACTCCGGGGACGGGGATGGCGGCGCCGAGCCTGTACACGGCAAAGATGAGAAGCGTGAAGAGGATCTTGGACCGGAGGTCCTTGATCCGGAACATGTTCCGATAGACGGAAAGCATCTAGGCGTGCTCCGAGAGAAGGCGTTGCGAGACTACCGCCGAGCCGGAGCTAGTCACTCGATTACCTCTGTCGTGCCACCGGCCGCCTTGATCTTCTCGACGGCGCCCAGGCTGAAGGCGTGGGCCTTCACCGTGAGGGCTCTGTCGAGTTCACCCTCACCGAGAACCTTGACCCGACCACGCTTCTTGACCATGCCGCGCGTCTTGAGCTCCTCAGGCGTCACCGTGGAGTTCGCTGGAAAGTCAGCGAGGCGCTCGACATTCACCAACGCGAAGTATTCCTTGTTGGGGTTGCGGAAACCCCGGAGCTTGCGCGTACGACGATAAAGGGGCATCTGTCCACCCTCGAAATGGGCGGGGACGCTGCCGCGGGCCTTTTGGCCCTTGGTGCCGCGACCGGCTGTCTTGCCACGGCGACCGGCCTCGCCGCGACCGACGCGACGCTTGGTTTGCTTCGATCCGGCAGCAGGACGGAGGTGGTGGAGCTTCACTTCGTCTCCTCGACTTCGACGAGGTGCGCTACACGATTGATCATGCCGCGGACATCTGGCGTGTCCGGCCGCACCGTGGATTGACGGATCTTGCGCAGACCGAGGCTGCGCACGGTTGCTCTCGTCTTCGGCTTCTGGCCAATGGTGCTGTGCCGCAAGGTGATCCTCAGATTCGCCATGTCACTCGCCCACCTTGGTGCGGGCAATCTCTGCCGAGCGGTAGCCGGCCAGAAGCGGCGGCGGCGTTACTTCCTCGGATGTCTTGCCGCGACCCGCAGCCACGACATCTGGGCGACGCTGGCCCATGAGAGCGTTCATGGTCGCCTTGGCGACGTTGACGTGGGTCGGCGAGCCGAGCGACTTGGCGAGGACGTCCTTGATACCTGCAGCCTCGAGTATCTGCCTGACGGCACCGCCGGCGATGACACCCGTACCGGGCGCCGCCGGTTTCAACAGAACCTTGGAGGCGTTCTGCTTGCCGACAATCTTGTGGATGATGGTGCCCCCGGACATGGGAACAGGCTTCATCTCCTTGCGCGCAGTCTCGATCCCCTTTTGGATCGCTGTCGGGACCTCTTTGGCCTTGCCGTAGCCGATGCCAACCCGGCCCTTGTTGTCGCCGACGGCGACCAGAGCGGTGAAGCTGAAGCGGCGGCCACCCTTGACCACCTTGGCGACACGGTTGATAGCGATGACGCGCTCGTCGAACTGCGGCCCTTCGGAATCCCTGTTGTCGCGACGCCTTCTATCCATCAGAACTCCAGTCCGCCCTCGCGGGCAGCGTCGGCAAGGGCCTTGATCCGGCCGTGATATGCGAATCCCCCGCGGTCGAAGACGACGGCCGAGACCCCAGCCTCCTTGGCCCGCGACGCCACCAGCTTCCCGACCTCGCCTGCGGTGTCGACGGTGAGCGTGCGGCTACGCATGTCGGGCTCCTGCGAAGAAGCGGCGGCAAGAGTGGAGCCCGCCACGTCGTCGATGACCTGGGCGTAGATGTAGCGGTTAGACCGGAACACTGCGAGGCGCGGCCTGTCGATCGTCCCCTGCAGCGTCTTGCGGACCCGGCGATGACGGCGCTTACGGGCGTCAGCTCTACTACCTCTCATAAGGCGCCGAGACCTGCCTTTCCTGCCTTGCGACGAACATGCTCGCCGACGTAACGGATGCCCTTGCCCTTGTATGGCTCGGGGGGTCGGACCTTGCGAATGACGGCGGCCATCTGCCCAACTGCCTGCTTATCGATGCCGCTGACGATGATCTTGGTGGGCTCGGGCACTTCGAAGGTCACACCGTCCGGGGCGTCCACAGAGACCGAATGGGAGAATCCAACCTGAAGCTCGAGGCCCTTCCCCTTTGCTGCAGCTCGATAGCCAACGCCTACCAGCTCCAGCTCCTTGGTGTAGCCCTCGCTGACACCGATGACCATGTTGTTGATCAAGGCTCTCGAGAGGCCGTGAAGAGCCTTGGACTCGCGCTCGTCGTCGGCGCGGGTGACCTTGGCCTCGCCGTCAGCGACTTCGAGGCCGATCACCTCTGGCAGCGTCCACTCCAGGGTCCCCTTGGATCCCTTGACGGCCACGTCGAGGCCATCGAGCTTGAGCTCGACGCCGCTAGGAACGGTGATCGGGGCATCCCCGACTCGACTCATTACCACACCTCACAGATGATCTCTCCGCCGATGCCCTCGCGACGAGCATCGCGGTCCGCCATGAGACCCTTGGAGGTCGAAATGATGGCAACACCCAGTCCGCCCTGCACGCGCGGTAGCTCGGTCGACGAGCGATAGACGCGACCGCCAGGAGTCGAGATCCGGCGTAGGCCCTGGATGACGGTTGTTCGCTCCGGCGTGTAACGCAGATCCACCTTGAGGGCGGAATGGCTGCCGTCCTCGATCACCTCATAGCCGTCGAGGTAGCCCTCGTCGGCGAGGATCTTGGCGAGGCTGACTCGCATCTTCGAGCTCGGCATGGTGACATCGGGCTTGACGACCGCGACAGCGTTGCGGATGCGGGTGAGCATGTCGGCGATGGGGTCGGTCATCATGATTACCACGAAGCCTTTCGGACACCCGGCAGTTCGCCGCGATGGGCGAGCTGGCGCATGCAGAGACGGCACATACCGAACTTTCGCATGTAGGCGCGGGGGCGGCCACAACGCCGGCAGCGGTTGTAGGCCCGCACTGCGTACTTGGGCTTGCGGTTGGCCTTGGCGATCAGCGACTTCTTGGCCATGTCAGACTCCTGCTTCCTGTCGACGGAAGGGGAATCCAAACGCCGTAAGCAGCGCCCTTCCTCCGTCGTCGTCGTTCGCCGTTGTGCAAATCGTGATGTCCATGCCGCGCACCTTCACTACCGAGTCGAAGTCAACCTCGGGGAAGATCAACTGCTCCGTTACCCCGAAGGTGTAGTTGCCACGCCCGTCGAAGGACTTCGGGTTGAGACCGCGGAAGTCACGCACACGGGGAATGGCGATTGCGACCAGACGATCGAAGAACTCCCACATCCGGTCGCCCCGCATTGTAACGGAGGCGCCGATTGGCATTCCTTCTCGCAGCTTGAAGTTGGCGATGGACTTGCGAGCTCGGTTGACCTTTGGCTTCTGGCCGGTGATGGTGGCAAGGTCGACTACGGCGGCGTCTACCAACTTGGCATCAGCGACCGCATCGCCAACGCCCATGTTGACGACGATCTTTTCGAGTCGCGGGATCAACATGTCGTTGGTGAGACCGAGCTCGGTACGCAGCTTGTCACGGATCTTGTCGTGGTACTGCTTCTTCAAACGGGGCATGTCACTCATAGGTCTGCTCCACACTTGACGCACACTCGCCGCTTGACACCATCGGCATCGATCTCAGCGCGGGACCGCACCGGCCCGTCTGTCTCGCACATCAACATGACGTTGGACGCATCGATCGGCATGTCCTTGTCGATGATCCCACCCTGCATCGTCTGGCCAGAAGGAGCCTGGTGACGCTTCGCGGTGTTCACTCCCTCGACGATGATCTTGCCCTTCTTGTTCAGAACGCGGGCGACGCGGCCTTCCTTGCCGGCGTCCTTGCCGGCGATGACCATCACGTTGTCTCCGGTCTTGAGACGCATCACAAGACCTCCGGCGCCAGCGAAACGATGCGCATGAACTTCTTCTCTCGGAGCTCACGGCCGACGGGCCCGAAGATGCGGGTGCCTCGTGGCTGCTGCTGATCGTTGATGATGACGCAGGCGTTGTCATCGAAACGGATGTAGCTGCCGTCGACTCGGCGACTCTCCTTGCGAGTTCTGACGACGACGGCCCTGACAACCTCGCCCTTCTTGACGGTGCCACCGGGCACGGCGTCCTTAACGGCAGCGACGATGACGTCTCCAACGTAGGCGTAGCGGCGGCCAGACCCTCCGAGCACGTTGATGCACAGCACCTCGCGGGCTCCCGAGTTGTCGGCCACCTTGAGCCGGCTCTCCTGTTGGATCATCTGGCACGCTCCACTACTTCGACGAGCCGCCACTTCTTGGTCTTCGACAGGGGTCGCGTTTCAGCGACCCGAACGAGGTCGCCCCGCTTGGCATCGTTGTTCTCGTCATGAACATGGAGACGGGTCCGCGACGGCACGACCTTGTCGTAACGGGGATGCTTCTTCGACGCCGTCACCTGAATCGTGATCGTCTTGTCGCGGGCGTCGGAAGTCACGACCCCGGTTCGTTCTTTGCGTTTAGCTCGGTCAGTCATCCCTCATCCTTCGCTTCGCGGTAGAAGGCATCGATCTCTTGTGCTCGCATCACGGTGTTGATACGAGCGATGTCGCGACGTAGATCTCGCAGCCTCGCAGTGTTGTCGAGCTGATTGGTCGCCATCTGGAAGCGAAGGTTGAAGTACTCCTCCTTCGTCTCCGCCAGGCGATCCTCGAGTTCGCGATATCGCAAGCCTGTGAGCTCGGCAGCTTTCATGCTTCCTCCCTGGCAACGAACTTCGTCTGAACCGGGAGCTTGTTGGCCGCCAGGCGTAGCGCCTCTCGGGCCAGATCTTCGGTAACGCCTGACATTTCGAACATCACGCGGCCGGGCTTGACAACGGCGACCCAGTACTCCGGGGTGCCCTTGCCGGACCCCATTCGGGTCTCGGCCGGCTTCTCGGTGACGGGTTTGTCGGGAAAGATGTTGATCCACACCTTGCCGCCACGCTTGATGTGGCGGGTCATGGCGACACGAGCGGCTTCTATCTGGCGGGCGGTGATCCATCCAGGCTCAATCGACTGCAGGCCATAGTCACCGAAGGACACGCGGGTGCCACCCTTGGCATATCCCTTGCGGCGTCCGCGATGAACACGGCGATACTTGGTGCGCTTCGGCATCAACATGGCGGGCTAACTCTCACTTCCAGCGTCGTCAGTGTCCGTCGTGGCTGCTTCAGCTGTCTCTGTGGCTTCGGTCTCTGCGGCTTCAGGCTCAGCGGCGGTCGGAGTCTCGGTGTTGGCTTCGTTTTCTGGGGTGACCGCGTCGGAAGCGTCGGTGGCCTCCGCCGCCTTCAGATCAGCCGCAGCCTTCTCCTCTGCCGTCATCTCCTCCCGAGCCGCAACGAACTCGCTCTTGGCTTCACCAGCGGTCATCTTGCGGCCGCCTCCGGCCTCGACGAGGCGCTTACCGCCGCCGGCTTCGACGAGCCGCTTACCGCCACCAGCCTCGATGAGGCGCTTCCCGGGCGTCTCCCCCGCTTTGGCTTCAACCCTGGCCTTGGCAGGCAAAGTGCGTCCCGAAGGCCCACCGGTAGCAAGTGCGGCTTCGGCGGCGATCTTCTCGCGGGTTGCGGCCAGCGATGGCAGCACGTCGCCCTTGTAGACCCAAACCTTGACCCCGATGGCGCCGACGGTCGTGCGAGCCGTGGCGGCGCCGTAGTCGACATCGGCGCGCAGAGTGTGCAGGGGCACTCTGCCCTCGCGATACCACTCTCGTCGGCCCATGTCGGAACCGCCGAGACGGCCCGAGCATTGCACGCGTACGCCTTGAGCGCCGGCCTTCATGGCTGTCTGAATGGCACGCTTCATGGCTCGCCGGAACGAGACCCGCCCCTGCAACTGATCTGCGATACCCCTCGCCAGCAACTGAGCGTCTGTCTCGGCGTTCTTCACCTCGATGACGTTGAACTTGACCTGGCGATCTGTGATGATCTCGAGAGCCGTGCGCAGTCGCTCGGCCTCGGTGCCACTTCGCCCGATGACAACTCCGGGTCGCGCGGTGTGCACGTCGATCTGGATCTTCTTGTCGCCGATCCGCTCGATATCGATGCGGCTGATGGCTCCTCGCTCCAGCTCGCCGTTCAGGAAGTCACGAACGTGGGCATCCGAGACCACGTTGTCGGCGTAGTCCTTTTCGCTGTACCAACGAGACTTCCAGTCCGTGACGATGCCGAGGCGCAACCCGTAGGGGTGGATCTTCTGGCCCATCAGGCCTCCTCTCCTGGCTCGATGGCTTCTCGCCCATCGCTAAGCACGATCGTTATGTGACTGGTCTGCTTATGAATCGATCCGGCGCGGCCACGAGCGCGGGGGCGAAAGCGCTTGAGGGTCGGGCCCTCGTCGGCGAAGGCTTTTTGGACGGTTAGCTCGCTGGCGCTGAGTGCGAAATTGTGCTCAGCGTTGGCGACAGCCGACTCGAGCAGTTTCCGCACCGGATCGGCGGCGCGCCGGTTGGCGAAATCGAGCACCGTCAGGGCCTCAGGCACGTGACGACCTCGTACGAGGTCGAGCACCTGGCGAACCTTTGATGGCGACTGGCGAACGAAACGAGCTTTGGCGTGAACGTTCATGTCCTGCGTGCAGCCCTTTCCCCGCCGGCATGACCGCGGAATGTCCGGGTCCCTGCGAATTCGCCCAGCTTGTGTCCGACCATGGACTCGGTGATGTAGACCGGAACGTGCTTGCGACCGTCGTGCACGGCGAGCGTCAACCCAACCATCTCCGGGATTACGGTCGAGCGCCGACTCCAGGTCTTGATGACTCGCTTGTCCCCAGATTTCTGGGCAGCGTCGACCTTCTTGAGCAGGTGTTCGTCCACGAACGGACCCTTCTTGAGGCTACGGCCCATGACTACCTGCCCTTCTTGGTGCGGCGACGGACGATCATCTTGTCGCTCGCCTTGTTCTTGCGGCGGGTCCGGCCCTCGGGTTTGCCCCACGGACTGACGGGGTGGCGACCGCCTGAACTCTTGCCCTCGCCGCCACCAAGTGGGTGGTCAACGGGGTTCATGGCGACGCCGCGGCTCTGCGGGCGCTTGCCCTGCCAGCGACTGCGGCCGGCCTTGCCCACCTTGATGAGCTCTGCCTCGGGATTGCCGACCTGGCCGATCGTCGCTCGACAGTCGAGGGCGACCAACCGCATCTCGCCTGATGGCAGACGCAACAGTGCATTGCCGCTCTCTTTCGACATGAGCTGAATGGCGGTGCCGGCAGAGCGGCCCATCTTGGCTCCGCCGCCGGGGCGCAGCTCAACTCCGTGCACCATCGTGCCCGCAGGTATGTTGCGAAGGGGAAGGGCGTTCCCCGGTCGGATATCCGAAGACGAGCCGGACATCAGCTGGTCGCCGACCTTCACGCCGAGGGGTGCGATGATGTAGCGCTTCTCACCGTCGGCATAGTTGAGGAGGGCGATGCGGGAGTTCCGATTGGGGTCGTACTCGATGCTCGCCACCTTGGCGGGGATGCCGTCCTTGTTGCGACGGAAATCGATCTCGCGATAGAGGCGCTTGTGCCCGCCACCTCGATGGCGAGATGTGATGCGCCCGTGGTTATTGCGCCCGCTCGATCGCGTCTTACCGCTCGTCAGCGACTTCTCGGGCTTTGCCTTCGTGATCTCGCTGAAGTCGGCCACCGTTTGGAAACGGCGGCCCGGAGACGTCGGTTTGCGCTTGCGTACTGGCATCTACCTCACACTCCGAAAATGTCGATTGAGTCGCCCGTGGCCAACTTGACCAGCGCCCTCTTGACGCTCTTACGGGTGCCGGTGACCCAGCCAGTTCTCTTGACCTTGCCCTTGCGGGTCTGGACGTTGACGTTGACGACTTTCACATCGAAGATCTCAGCGATGGCCTGCTTGATCTCTGTCTTGTTGGAACGAGGATCGACGAGGAAGGTGTAGGTATTGGCGTCCTCGATGAGGTCGTAGGACTTCTCAGACACAACAGGTGCAAAGATGATGTCGCGCGGGTCTTTGGTCTTCATTCTTCCTCATCCCCCTCTTTGACGAAGTCGCTCTTCGTCACTTCGTAGGCGGTGCCGCTCAGCGCCTGGAGTGCGCCCTTGTCGAACACAACGGTGTCCGCCCACAGCACGTCGTACGTATTGAGTTGGCCGGACAGGAGCACATTGACCGTGGGAAGGTTCCGGAATGACTTGGCCGCCACGGCGTCACGTTGACCGAGCACGACCAGGGCTTTCGCTCCACAGTCGACGGCTCTCAACAGCGCCCGCGCCGCCTTGGTCTTGGGTTCCGCCCAATCGAAAGCTTCGATGACCCTCACCTGGTCCTCTGCGGCCCGTGCGGACAATGAGCTGCGAAGCGCCAAACGCTTCATCTTCTTCGGTGTCCTCTCGGCGTAGCTGCGTGGCGTCGGGCCAAAGGTGACGCCGCCGCCACGCCACTGGGGAGAGCGAATCGACCCGTGTCGTGCCCTGCCCAAACCCTTTTGACGCCACGGCTTGCGACCGCCACCGCGGACCTCGGATCGGGTCTTGGTCTTGGCAGTACCGGAGCGAGCGGCGCCGAGCTGGGCCGTCACCACCTGGTGCATAACGTCGGGATTCGGCTCGATGCCGAAGATCGAGGCGTCGAGATCGACGGTTCCCTTGGTAGCACCGGAGACGTCATAAAGAGGAGCGGTCAGCTTCTTCTCAGCCATCAGATGGCTCCTCATCAGCAGCTGGCTCTTCGGCTGGCTCTTCGCTACTGGCCTCAGGGGCCGGCTCAGGCTTCTCTTCACTGGCCTCTGGAGCTGGAGCCTCTGCAGCGACCTCGGTCTCGGCCGCCTCCTCAACCATCTCGGCCTCTTCGGCCGGCACGGGGGCGTCCTCGGCGACCTCTTCCTCCACGGGCGGAGTTGGCAAGCCCTGGTCAAGCTTCTTGACAGCGTGGCGCAACATGACGACAGATCCGGCACGGCCGGGAACGGGTCCCTTGAGCATGATCAGGCCTTCGTTGAGGTCGACCTCAACGACCTCGAGATTGAGCACCGTCTGGCGGTCATTACCCAGGCGTCCCGCCATAGGCATTCCCTTGAAGACGCGCCCGGGCGTTGAGGCGGCGCCGATAGATCCACCCTTGCGATGCACTCGGTGAACACCGTGGCTGGCTAGCTGACCTTTGAAGTTGTGGCGCTTCATCACTCCCGAGAAACCCTTGCCCTTGGTTATCCCCGTGACATCTGCCGTCATGCCGGCTTCGAACACCTGCCCGACTGTGATCTCCTGGCCGGCCTCGACCTCGGAGATGTCATCCAGGCGGATCTCGGTTACGTGGCGTGCGGCTGGAACGCCGGCCTTGGCGAAGTGACCGGCAGCCGGGTTCGATACGGATTTGGCCTTTATCTCACCGAACGACATCTGCACGGCGGTGTAGCCGTCGCGCTCCATCGTCTTGACCTGACTGACATGGCAAGGACCGGCGCGCAGCACCGTGACCGGGATGGCCCGGTCGTCCACGAAGATCTGGGTCATCCCCAGCTTCTCTGCCATCAACGCCTTGATCACAGCTTGATCTCCACTTCCACCCCTGCGGGCAGGTCCAGCCGCATGAGCGAATCCACTGTCTTGGGGGTCGGCTCGAGGATGTCGATGAGGCGCTTGTGAATCCGCATCTCGAAGTGCTCCCGCGAGTCCTTGTCCTTGTGCGGAGAGCGGATCACGCAATAGCGATGGATCTTGGTCGGCAGGGGAATCGGGCCCTTGATCTTGGCCTGGGTCCGCACGACCGTCTCAGCGATCTTGCGCGCGGACTCGTCGACCACTTCGTGGTCGTACGCCTTGAGGCGGATCCTGATCTTCTGCTCTTCGGCCATCTGTACTGCTTTCTGTTCCTACTCGAGGATCTTCGTCACACGACCGGCGCCGACAGTGCGTCCACCCTCACGGATGGCAAAGCGCAAGCCCTCATCCATGGCGATGGGAGCGATGAGCTCGACCTCCATCTCGGTGTTGT
>CAXMQS010000029.1:0-1714 GCA_964195995.1 uncultured Acidimicrobiia bacterium | reverse complement strand
GATGCTCAGGAGAGCACCGACGACATCGATCCGTTGGCGCTCACCCGGCGGCGAGTCCGCGACGTAGCGCAGACCGAAGATGGCGCCGATGATCAACACGAGCTGGAAGGCGTGGACGTAGCGCCAGGAGAGGGCGCTGGTGACCCAGCCGCCTCCGATAAGGCCGATCGCAGAACCGGCGCCGCCGATACCGCCGATCATGGCGAAGGCGAGCGCGCGGTCTTTGCCCTTGTAGTTGAAGGGGATGAGGGCCTCGATTTGCGGCAGCATCAGCGACGCGGCGATGCCCTTGAGGATGGCCCAGCCCAGCAGCGCCACCCACACGTTGCCGGCCACGATCGTGAGTGCTGAGCCGGCAGCGTAGATGACAGCCCCGACGGCATACGCCTTCCTGCGACCGATCGTGTCGCCGACCTTGCCTGAGGCGAGCATGAACGCTCCGACCGTGAGCGCATACATTGTGACTATCAGTTGGACTGTTCTTATGTCCGTGTCGAAGTCCTCGGTCAGCTGCGCCATCGCCACACCAAGCAATGTGGCATCGAAGACGGTCACGAGCATGGCGGTACCGAGCACCATCATCGGGAGCCACTTCCGCAGTCCGTGGTGTCCGTTCTGAAGCGACTCGTTCACAGGGCGTTCGAGTCGACCTGGGTTACATCAATCGGGCGCATTTCGACCTGTTCACGGATGGCGTCGTCGAGGCCGCCGGATGTGAGGCCGAGCGCGATACGTGACGGTTCGGGATCGAAGAAGGTGTTGGCGCATTGGATGTCGACATAGGGGACGGGTCGGATGCCGACGTCGAGGCCTGCCCCTTCGAGTTGTTGCGCTGTCTCTCTCGCCGCGGCGCGCAGCCGGGCATGCCCAACGGTGACGACTTCTCGCTCGACGCCGTCGATGCTGGCGATCTTGGCGATTAGCTCGGCCCAAGTCACGTTCTGGTCACCGATCGGATAGCGGTGACCAGAGACTCCTCGTTCGAGACCACCGAGCACCGCCTCGGCAATGTGGACGACGCTGGTCATCATCGTCCCGCCCGGTGCGTAGTGGATCGGGCCACCGTCACCTCGCAAAGTACCGATCAGCTCCTCCCACTGGGGCGAGCGGTTCGGCATCGTGCCCCAGATATAGGGGAGCTCGAGGGCGACGACGCCGAAGTCGTCTGTGATGAGGTCGAACGCGGCCTGGGTCTGGCGGAGTCGGCTGCCGACATACGGGAGCCGTTCCGCTATCCGCAGGCTGGGCCAGATCCGGTCGAAGTAGGCGAAATACGAACCGAGCACTACCGCCCGAGACACACCGGCGGCGCGGGCTCCTGCGAGCGAGCGTTGGGTCATCGTGACGTTGATCGACTCGAGGAACGGCTCGAGGTCGTCCTTGGGCATCGGCGGCGGGTCAGTCCCTGCTGCGAACACGAGCCAATCGTGTCCGGCCATCACCGCTTCGAGGTCGCTGTCGCTCATCTCCCCCAGGTTCCCAAGCTCGATTCCCACAGAGTCGGGGAACATGCCCTCGGGCTTGGGTGGCAATGAGAGCACGGTGACGTCGTGTCCGTTGGCGAGGAGATGGTTGACGGAGTGATACCCGAGCAGGCCGGTCCCGCCGATGACCATGGTTCGCATCAGGACAGCCCGCCGCCGTCAGCGCGTACCTCGGCACCGTTGATGTAGGCACCGTCATCGCTGGCGAGCATGGCAACCACGCTGGCCAG
>CAXMQS010000028.1:0-3297 GCA_964195995.1 uncultured Acidimicrobiia bacterium | reverse complement strand
GGCCGTCGTCTTCGGGTATCCGGTGAGCGATCCGGCTCGATACGGCGTGGTCGAGATGGATGATGCAGGAGTCGCGCTCTCCCTCGAAGAGAAACCCGCAACCCCCCGTTCCAACCTGGCCGTCCCTGGCTTTTACCTCTACGACAGCGATGTCGTAGACATCGCCAAGAACCTTGCCCCTTCCGGCCGCGGGGAGTTCGAGATAACCGATGTCAACCAGGCGTATCTGGATCGTGGCGATTTGCGGGTGATCCGCCTCGGTCGCGGTATTGCCTGGCTGGATAGCGGCACTCACGACAGCCTGCTCGAGGCCGCCAATTTCATCGCCACGATCGAGCGTCGCCAAGGACTCAAGATCGCCTGCCTGGAGGAGATCGCCTACCGGCGGGGGTACATCGACTGGGACTTCTTCGCAAAGACCGTATCTGAGCTGCCTCAATCGGGCTACCGGGAGTACCTCGAACAGGTAATGGCCAGCCCCCAGGGCATCTGATGATCGCAGTCGTCGGGGCTGCGGGTCAGCTGGGGACCGCATTCTGCGCTCTCTTGGGATCGGATTCCGTTCCGTTGACAAGGTCGGAGCTCGATCTGTCTGATGTCGCGGCGATCGGTCCCATCATCGGGTCCCTTCCGGTCGGTGCCGTCATCAATTGCGCCGCGTACACCGCTGTCGACCAAGCTGAAGAGGACGAGTTGGGGGCCTTTGCCATCAACGCCAGGGCGGTCGGCGAGCTGGCGACAGCCTGTCGGGAGACCGGCAAGCGGTTCGTGACGTTCTCAACCGACTACGTCTTCGATGGCACCAAGGTCGGGCCGTATGTCGAGGGTGATAGCCCGAGTCCCCTTGGCGTATACGGGCGCACCAAGCTCGAAGGCGAACGGCTCGCTCGGGAGAACCATCCCGAAGCACTCGTGGTCCGCACCTCTTGGGTGCTTTCGGGCACCCACGGCAACTTCGCGGCGACCATGTTGCGGCTGATCGGCGAGGGCCCGGTGCAGGTCGTCGACGATCAGCGCGGCCATCCAACCCTGGTCGACGACCTGGCGCCGGCTGTCGTCGAGGGCCTCGAGAAAGGGGTCGACGGAGTGCTCCATCTCGCCAACCAGGGAACCCTCACCTGGTATCAGCTCGCCCTCGAATGTGCCGAGATCGCCGGCCTCGATGCGTCAGCCGTCGCGCCCTGCCTGACGGAAGACTTCCCGCGGCTGGCGCCGCGTCCGGCCAACTCGGTCCTTGACTCGGAACGCCTTGCGGCCCTCGGGGTTGGTGGGCTGCCCCACTACCGGCCGGGCCTGGAGAAGGCGATCGCTCAACTGCAGGATTCGGCTTCGTGATCGCCGGCACCGTCATCGTCGTCCATGGCCCTTGGGGAGAACGGATCGAGAAGTCTCTCTCTGCGGTCGCCGCTGCCCTCGCCGAGCAGGGGAGTGAGCTCCGTCACGTGGAGGTTCCTGCCCGCGGATTGCCGCGACACGCCGAGGCGGCACCCTACTTCGTCGCAACCCCCGCCGTCCTCGTCGAGGGTTGGAGGGCGGCTCGGCACCTCGAAGCGCTTACCGAGCCGGGTGATGTCGTGCTGGTGCCGGAAACGGCGTCTGCCGGCGCCGGCCTCTTTGCCCTCGACCAGGTGTCGCGGGAGCCGGGAGAGCGGCGGAGGCTGCTGGTGGCGGCAGGCGACGGCGAGGCACTGCGGCGCTTGGTCAGCTCAGGCACCATCGACGGAGTCGAAGTCGATGTGGCACACGCCATCGATTGGGAGGTGGTCGCCTATCGCTATGCCGATGCGGTGTTGGCGACCTCTCGCTTCGCCGCCACTCTTCTTGGAGGTTTCGATGTGGAGGCGTCCGTTGTGGCCGCCGCCGATTCGGTCGCCCCAGCGCCGCCGCCACCGCCACGGGATGAGGACATTCTTGTAGCCGATCCTCCCTCCCGGTTGGCGCGTACGGGAGAGGTGCTGCGGGGGCTGAGCAGCGTCACGTCGGGCCAGGTGTTCGTGGCTGACGGCGATCACCCCGATGGGATCTTCCTCGGCACCACGTGGGACGCCTTGTCCGGGTTGCGGGAGACCTACGGGGACCGGCTTCACCGGGGCGCACCGAACGATCCGGCCACGGTGATCATCGGCGACCCGTTCCGGCTGCCCGACGATGACCTGCGCGCGATGCGAGCAACGGCCAGGCTGATCGTTCCCGAGGCGGGAGCGCTGGCGGAACGCTGGCCCGAGGCGGATACCTGGCGAGAGGCAGACGACCTGGCAGCGCTCGTCGCGGGCTCATCGATCAGCTCACAGGCAACGGCGCCGCGACCGACGATTGAGCTCGATGCCCCGTCGTGGAACGCCGAGCGGGCGCAGCAGGTATCGGTGGCGGTCCCCGTTTTCGGCGACACGCGCTTCCTCGAAGAGTGCGTTGATTCGATACTTGGTCAGACTCAGGCACCTGTGGAGATACTCCTCGTTGACGACGGCTCCTCGTCGCCAGCGGTCACGGCCGTGTTGGAGGCGATGGTTGCCAAGAGACCAGACGTCATCAGGCTGCTCGAGCAGCCGAATCGGGGCGTGTGCGCTGCTCGCAACACCGCGTGGCAGGAGATGATCGGCGACGCTTTCTTGTTCGTCGACGCCGACGATGTTCTCGATCCGTCGTTCATAGAGGCAGCCGCCAACGGGTTGCGAGGTGATGCCAAAGCCTGGGCGGTGGCGACTTGGACGAGGTTCTTCGGCGGGTACGAGGGCGTTGAAGCGAAGCCGCCGTTCGACCGGCGCGTTGGACTGCGGGAGAACGCCATCGTGGGTACGGCGGCTCTGCTCGCTGCGGAATCTCGGGACGCCGGCATCCGCTTCTCGCCGGACATGGCCTTTCTCTACTGCGAGGACTGGGAGGTCTGGTCCAAGGTCGTCGCGGCCGGTGGGCGTGTCGGGCTGGTACCTCGTCCGCTGGCGGCGCATCGGGTCCACCCCAGCTCCGGTGGCTACATGCGAACGGATCACGCTCTGGCCGTCGGCAAGGTACGCGCCACGGCCCCGCTGCTAAGCGATGAGATTCGCCAAGGCCTCGACTGATCGCTGCGAAGCTGAGCCGTCCCCGTAGGGACTGGGCAGCTCGGCCAGGCGGTCCCGGGTCGCCGCCGGGTCCTCGAGCCAGGGGGCGATGGCATCGCCGATCGACCTCTCGACGAGTTGGGCGAATGTGCCTTGGACCTCCGGGCGCTCGGTCGACCGTCGCACCACAGCCACCGGGCGCTTGATGATGGACGCCTCCTCCTGGACGCCTCCGGAGTCCGACACCAAGACCGCC
>CAXMQS010000027.1:0-51060 GCA_964195995.1 uncultured Acidimicrobiia bacterium | reverse complement strand
AGGCTCATCCCGCCCAAGAGTCCATATCGACGGCGGGGGTTGGCACCTCGATGTCGGCTCGTCTCATCCTGGGGCTGAAGCAGGTCCCAAGGGTCGGGCTGTTCGCCCGTTAAAGAGGCACGCGAGCTGGGTTTAGAACGTCGTGAGACAGTTCGGTCCCTATCCGTTGCAGCCGCAGGAGATTTGAGGAGATCTATCCCTAGTACGAGAGGACCGGGATGGACGTACCTCTGGTGTGCCAGTTGTCCTGCCAAGGGCACGGCTGGTTAGCTACGTACGGAACGGATAAGCGCTGAAGGCATCTAAGTGCGAAACCGACTTCAAGATGAGATCTCCCATCCCCCTCGGGGGAGTAAGACCCCTGGCAGAACACCAGGTTGATAGGCCGGAAGTGGAAGCGCAGCAATGCGTGCAGCTGACCGGTACTAATCGGTCGAGGGCTTGTTTTGAATCCTTTACTTCGTGCTCGCTATGGAGTCCTCAAAGGACTATTGACAGGTTCATAAGGTCACGGCGGCGATAGCGGCGGGGAACCACCCGTTCCCATTCCGAACACGGAAGTTAAGCCCGTCTGCGCCGATGGTACTTGGGGCGCAGGCCCCCGGGAGAGTAGGTCGCCGCCGAGTTTGTTAGACGAAGGTCGCCCATTGGGCGGCCTTCGTCGCGTCTTGAGTCCAGTCGGGCGCCTGAAGATCGCAAGGCGTCGTTCGATTGACTTCACAGCGGAGCAGCTGCAGACGAGCGTGCGATCGAGCACCTAGGCAAAGTCGCGGCAGTTGGCGCTTCTGGAGCTGCGTTGAGCCTCACCGGGACTCAGCCCGCGATGACGTTGTGAACTGGGAGAACCATCGGTTCAGCCGATTCGGCGCCGAGTTCCGCCAAGAGGGGCATCAGGGTTGCTCCGAAGGCCTCGAACGACTCCATGGAGTCCCATACATCGAACACATTGACAAGGTCGCCGCTCACCATGGCGACGTGGTAGGTCCTGCCGGCTGGGGAGCCCGCACCCGCTGCGTCGAGCCGAGCGACTGCTTCGTCATAGAGCGCCATCGTGAAGGATGCGCTATCGCCAAAATATATTCCGACGGCCATTGTGGTGGCCTCCTCTGCGATCGGGCGACCAGCGGTTCCGGTCGGGCCTAGATGTGCAACCCTAGAGCAAGGCCGTCGTGGGCAGCAAGCGAGCTGCGGCTCGAGGCTTGGAGCCCGTGAGATCGGCAAGCCGATTGCCAGATGAGATTGTCGGGTGGGCGGAAGCCCGGTCGCCCCAGAGAGGCCTTCGTCGCGTTTAGAGTGCATGCGTGCGCAGGTCGATCACTACCACCGTGCCGGTCGACCTCCGGCTGACGCTGGGCCCACTAGCTCACGGCAAGCGCGCCCACGTCGTTGAGAACGGTGCGGTGTGGCGGTCGACCAGGACTCCAGTAGGCCCTGTGTCTCTCCATGTGACTGGAGGGGGCTATCAAGTGCATGCCGAGGCCTGGGGCCCCGGTGGTGGTTGGGCACTGGAGCATCTAGGTGAGCTCGTGGCTGCGGATGACACCGCTGCCGGCTTCGATCCAGACGGCCTCGTAGGCCGTCTTTGGGCCAGGATGCCGGGGATGAGGTTCGGTCGGACCCGATCGGTCTTCGAGCCGGTACTCAACGCCATCATCGGCCAGCGCGTCCCCGTCAAGGCCGCCAATCAGTCATATCGGATGCTGTTGCGCCGTTACGGAGAGCCTGCTCCGGGCCCCAGACCGCTGTGGCTGCAACCGACGCCCGCCGTGCTGGCCTCGATGACCTACGAACAGTTCCATCCTCTTGGCATCGAGCGCAAGCGAGCCGACACCATTCGTCGAGCGGCCCACAGGGCCTCTCGACTCGAAGAGGCTGCGGCGATGAAGCCGGCAGACGCGATGAGTCGCCTGACGGCCTTTCCAGGTATCGGAGTGTGGACGGCATCCCAAACCGTGCAGTCAGCCCTTGGTGATCCCGATGCCGTTGTCGTTGGGGACTACAAGCTCCCAAACGTTGTCGCGTGGAGCCTCGCCGGCGAGCCCCGTGGCGACGATGATCGGATGCTGGAGCTGCTCGAGCCGTACCGAGGACATAGAGCACGTGTGGTTCGACTCCTCAAGGCGGGGGGAGAGTCACCGCCGAAGTACGGTCCGCGTCTCGAAGTGATGCCGATAAAGGCCTGGTGATGGACGACTACATAGCTCGCAATAGGGCCGACTGGGACAACGCCGCCGATGAATATGAGGCGGCAGGTGAGACAAGCTGGCAGGGGGAAGCGAAGTGGGGGATCTACGGGATCAGCGATGCCTCGCTGGGCATCATGCCGCCGGATCTCGACGGCAAGGTCGTGCTCGAGGCGGGCTGCGGGACCGCGTATGTATCGGCATGGATGGCTCAACGCGGGGCGCGGCCGGTAGGGCTGGACAACTCCAGTAGACAGCTCGCCAACGCCGTCAAGTTCCAGAGTCGTTTTGGACCCCGGTTCCCGTTGGTGTGGGGCACCGCCGAGGCGATGCCGTTCGCAGACGAGCTCTTCGACATAGTCATCTCCGAGTACGGGGCAGCCCTGTGGTCAGACCCCTATCGCTGGATACCTGAGGCGGCTCGAGTCCTTCGCCCGGGCGGAGAGCTTGTGTTGTTGACGAACTCGGTGTTCGTCCCCATGTGCGCCTACGACGATGAGGAAGTAGCCGTCGACGCGACCCTGAAGCGCCCCTATTTCGGCATGCACCGGATCGAGTGGTCAGACGACGACGGGGTCGAGTTCCACCTCAACCACGGCGACTGGATCCGACTGCTGCGAGCGAACTCGTTCGAAGTTGAGGACCTCATCGAGGTCCAAGTGCCGCCGGGGTCCAAAACAAGTTACCCGTGGGCCTCTGCTGAGTGGGGAGCCAAGTGGCCGATCGAGGAAGTCTGGAAGGCGCGGCTGATTAGCCGCTAGTCAGCGGCGGGGGGCCTGTCGACCGTCTGTTGACGACGGAGAGCGGCAGCTCGATTGACATCCCTATCGGCCTGTGCTCGATCGCCTCCAATACAAGCTTGGCTCCGTAGGCACCGGACTCCTCGAGCGGCTGCCGGATCGTTGTCAATCCCATGCCACGAGCCGATTGGATGTCATCGAACCCGATAACGGACAGATCGCGTGGGACGTCGGCGCCACGTTGATGTGCAGCCTCGAGGACTCCGATGGCCTGGGCGTCCGAGGCCGCGAAGATGGCCGTTGGAGGTTCGGTGAGATCCAAGAGCTCCAGCGTCGCGCGTTTTGCCTCGCCGGAGACGTGGGGCCTTGGCTTGAGGTAGTCGTCGGGAATGTGTACGCCCGCTGTCGCCAACACATCCTCGAAGGCGATGCGACGCTCTTCGCTCTTGGCAAAGCCGAACTCGCTCTCAGCGGCGTCTCCCACGAAGGCGATGCGTCGGTGCCCAGCCGCCAGCAGAACCCGAGCCGCCAGTCGCCCGCCTTCGCCGTCGTCCACGTAGACACAATCCACATCAGGAACATTGGCGTCGATGACGACTACGGGCACATGTGCTGCCGCCAGGGCCTCGACCTCTTCGGGAGTTGGGGGGAGAGAGATGAGGACGACCGCCCCGATGCGCTCTCGGTCGGCAAGCTTCCTGAGGAGATCTGTCCGCTCGCCTGCCCCGTGGACATCGAAGAGTGATATGTCGTAGTCGGACGCTGCCAAGCGCGCCGCGAAGCCATCCAACCGCTCCGCTGTCGCAGGGTTGTTGGCGAGAGGGGCGACGACACCGATCGATGAAGAACGACCGAGGGCCAACGATTGAGCCGCCTTGCTGGGGGAGTATCCGAGTTCGTCCGCGGCCGCCAGCACGCGGACACGGGTGCTGGCGGCTACCTGGGGCTTTCCACTGAGTACCCGCGACACAGTTGCCGGGCTGACCCCGGCTTTGGTGGCGACATCGTTGATCGTTGGCATCGAGATGTCCCTAGCGGTAGCTCCCTACCGCGCCCATCCGATGTCGGCCAGTGCCGGCGCCACCGTTACCAGCAACAGGATGCTTACTGAGGTCAAGATCGTCATCGCTCGTCGGAACATGGTCTCTCCTTGGGTTCGATACCGCTTCCACGCCAAGAGTGCGCCAGCGCTATCTCGGAGATGTCTCGATGTGGAAGGGTCTGGCAGGGGTCGACGCGCTCATTCCTCGGCCAGAAGACACCCACTGTGGGCGTGTCAGCTGCGTTCGGTGCCAATCGTCGCTAGGTCACGTCGGATGGTCGCCGGTGACACACCCAGCAGCGATGCCAGATCCTGCGAAGAGAGAGCGATGCCCTGATCGGAGGCTTCATCGAGGATGCGCTTGATTCGGTGAAGGCGGCGCGGACGCTTTCCAGCGATCGCCCGATCTTCTGGCTCGTCCACCGTCAGGGTTGCTTCGACGGTGCCGTGTCCGGCTGCTTCCTTGAGCACGATGGTTCGGGTGACCGGGTGGCGAGCAGCCCAAGCCTCGATGATGTCCGCATGCACTGGCACTGCCGCTGCTTGGTCTTGCTCGGTGGGGGAGAAGCCGGCCAGCGTCGTCTTCAGGCTCGAGTACGCCGCGGAGAGGGCGGCTTCACTCTCAGCGTGCTCCCTTGCCGCTAGATAGAGGCCGAAGTGGTGCAAATAGGGCTGTGGAACCCCGCGTCCCAACAGATCGATCGAACGTCGTGCTGCAAAGAGTGCTTCATCTCGATCCCCAGCAGCCAGGGCGATGCTTGCCGAGACCCTCTCAACCGAAGAGAGAATGTCGCTGAGATCCCCGCGTTCCGTCCACAGCCTGGCCTCATCGCAACAGTGGCGAGCGGAGTCAAGCCTTCCGGAGGCGAGGTGCACCTCAGCCTGTCGCAATCGAAGATGCGCCGCGGTCCACGGTCCATAGGCATCGACGTCGTCGAACTCTTCGGCGAACAGTTGGAGCGCAGCCTCTGGGTCGCGGCGCGCCTCGATGCTCGCGAGGATGGCGCAGGCCTGTGCGGCGCCTCGCGAGTTGTCGACGGACCGGTAATAGTCGAGGGCACGTCGAGCTGCTTTGCTAGCTCCAGCGTCATCGCCAACAATCCTGTGGCGGACGAACGCCGTGTTGTTGAGTGTCATGGCCTCGTGGCGGTTGTCGGGGACGATCGACAGCAACTCGAGGGCGGCTTCGAAACCTCGCAATGCCTCAGCTGGCCGCCCTTCGAGGTAGTGCAACGAGGCCAGATTGGTGAGATGGAGCCCTGCACCCAGCGTGAAACCGATTCGCCGACAGATATCAAAGGCCTGACGGAACCTGGCCTCGGCGACAGCGACCTCGCCTCGGGAACCGTCGTTCGTTGCCATCAACCCCATAACGTCGGCGACGCGACGTGGCTGGCCCGCTTCCGCGAAGAGCTGGAGTGATCTGTCGAGTTCTTCGTTGGCAAACGGATCGTCCAACGAGCTCAGCGCCATGCCGAGGGCGTATCTGGTTTCTGCCTCCGACGCGGCGTCGAGGTTCGACTCGCTGGCGACCCTTCTGAGGTGCGGTAGGGCGTCTCCAGGTCGACCCGACCACGACAGAGCCAGACCTCGTGCGGCCAACACGCCTGTGGTGGGCAGTCCGGCTTCCTTTCCGAATGCCAGAGCCTCCACGGCCACAGCGTCGGCCTCGTCGTAGCGGTTGGTGTTCCCAAGGAGGACGACACGTCGTCGCATCGCCTCGAGTCTCGTCTCAGGGCCCACATCCATCGCCAGGAGGCGCTCGAGAATCCCGGCTTGCTCCTCGCGATGCCCCTGTTGGTCCGCCAGAACCTCTAGATCAAGGAGCATCTCCACCACGTCGGCATCGAGAATCATGGCGTCGTGAGCTGCGGCGATAGCGCTCTTGAGGTGCTTGGATGCCGTGTCGAGGGCGAATAGATGGGCTGCCTGTCTGGCGGCAGTTCGGAACGGGGCAACAGCTCGCTCCGGTGCGCCCGATGCCAGGAGATGGTGTGCCAATTCTTCGTGCCTCTCGGGTTTGCTTGACTCGAGCCATGACGCAGCCGCAGCGTGCATAGGAGCGAGTTCGGGGCTGTCGATGGTGGAGCGGGTCGCCGTTCGCAGCTGGGCATGAGCGAACTCGACCTCGCCTCCCAAATCGATCAGGAAGGCCTTGGCGATCCCGTCGCCAACCCCGGCAAGGACGTCATGCCTGGACAACCCGGTCACCCTGGCGATGCCCCCGGGAGAGATGGGACCGCCGTAGATCGCTGCTCCCTGCAGCGTGCGCAGGGTCAGTGGCGGAGCCGAGCGCAGGCGTCGCTTGAGGAGGTCCGACGCAACGTCCGTGAGGGTCGGCGCCGCAGCAGAATCGTCCCTCCGCGCCGCGTCGCGTAGGCCCTCGAGAACCAGTAGCGGGTTGCCACCCGTCTCAACGAACAAAGCATCCAATAGGGCGTCATCGATCGGACCAGCCGAGGCCAGCCGTGCCAGCTCTGCGGTTTCGACTCGATCGAGGTCGTTGAGTGTGAGCCGGTCTGTACCGCGCTGAGCATCGATGTCCTGCAGGGCTTCCCAAACCGGCTCGGACAGCCGTGCCTCGGCGGAGTGATAGCCCAAGATGACCAACACATTGCTCGAGTGCAACCGTCGTGCTGCCTGGCACAGGAATGCCAGAGTCTCTGGGTCAGCGAGATGGACGTCGTCCATGATCACAACGTGAGGGCTGATCGTGCCAAATCCCAGGACTAGCTCAGTGAGGGCCTGCGCCATGCGACCGCCCTCATCCTCGGGGTTGAGCCGTTCCGGGACGCTGCCCTGTGGTGCCAGGGAGGCAAAGATGGCGGACGCCGTGTTCAGCCACACGGGGCTCACCATCGTGGTCAGCTGCTCAATGCGCAATGCCGAGAGCGCCTCGCCGAGGGCCGACCTGCAGAGCTCATAAGGCGTTCCGGTGCTCCGAGCGGTCGCCTGGAGCACCCCGAGTCCTCTCCAATGGGCATCCTCTGCCAGGCCTGCCAGGAACCGACTAACGCCGACCCCGGGTGACCCCTCCACCAGGGCCACGCCGCCCCGCCCCGCGAATGCACCTGCCATCCTTTCGAGTACGGCCCCTCGTTCGTCAATCCGGCCAACCATCGGCACATCGCCAGGCGCGAAGAGGGGAGAACGCGGATCCGGCACGAAGGGTCGATCTCCCTTGGTCCGCTGCGTCACGATCATCGCGTACAGAGCTTCCGTCTCTGCTGCCGGACGAGCTCCCAGCTCCTCCTCGAGTATCGACGCGCAGAACTCGTACTGCTGGATGGCGTCGTTGAAGTCCCCGAGAAGGAAACTCAGACGCATCACGTCTCGTTGTGCTTCCTCGGCGAGAGGATTGTGTGCCACCAGACGTCGGGCGAAGCTCAGAGCCTTCTTGATCTCTCCGAGACTCTTGTATCCGTCAGTGGCGCGGCGCAGTAGGTCGGCGTATTGGCGCCGCAGTTCCTGCCGATCGAGGAGCGCCCAGTCGTCGTACGAGCCCGCCAGGAGATCGCCTCGATAGAGCTCGATCGCCTGCACTATTTCCGAGAGAGATCCCTTGCCGAGGCGCTCGAACTCGTCTACATCCAGCCAGAAGTCGGCATCGGAATTGAATTCGACGGTATCGGCGTCGACCACTACGAACGGGGCGAGCCCATGAATCTCCTTGAGCAGTTGCTGTAGCTGCCACAGTGCATGGCTCAGTCGCCGCCGGGCCCTCGCTTCTGGTAGGTCCGGCCAGAAAGTCCCCGCCAGCAGATCGCGCGAATGCGGCAGATCTCGCTGAATGACCAAGAGAGCAAGCAAGGACCGGGCCGCTCGGGTGGCCAGAGGCGACAGGACAACACCCTCGTGCTCGAGGGAGAAGCCGCCGAGGAGCCGAATCCTCAAGGTGCTCATGGCAACGGACCGTAGCAGACGCTCACCGGGTGGCTAGGAGGCTCCGGTGATGTCGAGCCACCGCCGGATACCGGCAACCTGCATGGGCCAGAAGGTGTTGGCGTCATAGGTGGCGATCACGCCCTCGTCGTAACCCTGGGAGCGGTAGCCGTCGAGCACCCAGTCGCGGAAGACGTTGATCGCTGATTCATCGGAGTCGAGACTTTCCACTTTGGACACCCAGGCGTCGATGCGTTCTTCTGCTTCCGCCAACCGGGCCACGACGTCTGGGTCACGGCCAAAGTGAGCGAAACCCAGGAATGTTGGCTCGAGCTCCGCCAACCGGTGGAGTTGGCCGATGACGAGGCCGGGATCGAAGTCGGGTGGGGGAGTCACCGGCTGGGTGAAGTGGCCGTGGGGGAAGGCGATACCGACTGCATCGCCGACGAAGCATCCTCCAGAGACTTGGTCATAGAAGACGATGTGATGCTTGGCGTGACCGGGCGTGTACAGCACATCAAGAAAGCGGCCGGCCCCGAGAGCGACCCGAGAGCCATCGTCAAGGATCAGGAGCCGCTCTTCGGCAACCGGCTCCATTGGTCCCCACAGGGTCCGAATTCCCTTTTCGCCCCAGATGCGGGTTGCCGAGTCCCACAGTCGTGTTGGGTCGACCAGATGGCGAGCCCCTGCGGAGTGGACGCCGATCTTCGCCTCCGGGAAGCGCTGTGCCATCTGGCCTGCTGCCCCTGCGTGGTCGAGGTGGATGTGGGTGACGACGATGGTCGCAAGATCATCCACACCCAGGTCAGCGAGCCCGTCCAGCACGTGGTGCATCGTCACCGATGGTCCGCACTCGACCAGAACGCGTTCGGGCCCGTCGAAGAGGTAGCAGGCGAGACGCTCGGGTTGTCCCTGCATCCCGGCGTCGATCTGGTACAGCCCGTCACCGAGATCGGTTGTTTTCAACTCCATGCGACGAGCCTAGATAGGCTCGTCGCCATCTCAGGAGGACACATGGACTATCCCACCATCCCTTACCGACCACTGCGACGAACGCCGTCTGAGATGAGAGAGCGAGCCTTGACGTTCCATCGGCTGATGGAGGGGCGACGCAGCGTTCGAGACTTCAGCAGAGATGCCGTGCCACGCCAGCTCATCGATCTCGCCATAGCTACAGCATCATCGGCGCCGAGCGGTGCACACAGGCAACCATGGACGTTCGTCGTCGTCGGCGCCCCCGAGATCAAAGCCAAGATCCGTGAGGCCGCCGAGGCCGAGGAGAAACAGAATTACGAGGGAGGCCGCCTGCCCGATGACTGGCTGGAAGCGCTAGCCCCACTCGGCACCGATTGGCGCAAGCCGTTCCTGGAGACCGCACCTTGGCTGGTGGTGGTGTTCGAACAGCGATATGGCATTGGCACCGATGGCGACAAGCAGCACAACTACTACGTCAAGGAGAGCGTCGGTATGGCCTGCGGCTTGTTCATCGCAGCTCTGCACAACATGGGGCTGGCAACGCTGACCCACACCCCAAGCCCGATGAGGTTTCTCTCCAAACTCCTGGAACGTCCAGAGAACGAGCGTCCGTTCGTGCTATTCCCGATCGGCTATCCGTCGCCTGACTGCGTCGTTCCAGACATCCATCGCAAGGACCTCCATCAGTTGGTGGTCGATAGTTAGTCGGGTCGCCGGCCGCATGTCACACCGGTGTCATACGTTGCCTACACCTCATCAAGGAGCATCTATGGACCTCAACCTCGTGGTCCTCAGCGGCCGGTTGGCCGCTCCACCTGAGCTTCGAACATTCGACAGCGGCTCGAAGCTTGTTCGCTACCTCGTCACATGTCGGACACAAGAGCCCCGGCGCCGAGTTGACGTACTACCCGTGACCTTGTGGGACCCGCCGCCGGAATTGGCGGTGGAGGACATCGCACCCGGAACCCCACTGTGGGTCGCAGGGACCGCACAACGACGCTTCTGGAGCGAGTCCGATGGCAGGCGCTCTCGACTCGAGATCGTCGCCGACGAGGTGTGTCTCCATCCCCAAGAGGAGTCCACGGTCGCTCACTAGCCTGTGCAGCTAATGGCACGAGTCGCCATCGCTGCCGGATCCCAGATCGCCGCCGACGCCGGCGCGTCCGCCGCTGCCAACGGAGGCAATGCAGTGGATGCCGCCATCGCCGGCTCGATCGCGTCCATGTCCACAGATCCTGGAGTCATCTCGTTGGGTGCAGGCTCGTTCATCACGGTATGGCCTGCCGATGGCGACCCTGTGGTTCTCGATGCCTATGCCGAGATGCCCGGTCGCTCGGCGCCGCCGGACCGATTCGGCTCCGGTGCCCAGCAGATCGAGATGGCCTACGGCGGTGGGATGACCTCCATTGTCGGGTACGGATCCATCGCCACGCCGGGTTCCGTCAGGGGCTTCGGCGAGGCCTCGCGACTCTTTGGCACCGTCGACTGGGCAGAGCTCGTCGAGCCAACGGTTTATCTGGCAGAACAAGGGTTCCCTCTGTCGGGGGCAGCTGCCGAGTACATGACCTACTCCCACGACGTGATCTACGGCTGGCACCCCGAGACCAGCAAGGCCCTTCATCATGCAGACGGCTCGTACCTGAAAGAGGGCGAGATCGTTCACATCGATGGCATGGCAGACAGTCTTCGCCATATCGCCGTCAACGGACCGGACAGCTTCTACACAGGGGACATTGGCTACGCGATGGCGGAAGCGATCAGCTCCAATGGCGGACTCGTCGGCGTCGACGACCTCAGCGAGTATCGGGCGGTCGTGAGAGAACCTTTGCGGGTGCCGATGGGGGAGTGGGGGTTCGCCACCAACCCGGCTCCCGCGATCGGCGGGGCGACCGTGGCCGCGGTCCTGCAACTCATTCGCGATGTCGACTCCTGGGACGCGGCCGACGTCAGGCGCATCGCCGAGGCGCTAGACGTTGTGCTGGGGTTTCGCCGCGACAGGCTGGATCAGGCCTCCGACATCGTGAGAGAGATCGCCAGCCTGATGGCCGGTTCTGCCGGCGGTGACCCTTCGTCGGTGATCACCTCCCCGTCGACCGTTCACGTGTCGGCAGTGGACACCGACGGATTGGCCTGTGCCATCACCTCGTCCGCCGGCTATGGCTCAGGAGCCATGATTCCCGGCACCGGGATCATGCTCAACAACTCGCTCGGCGAGGTCGAGCTGAATCGGGCCGGGCTGCACACGTTGGCTCCCGGTACCCGGCTCTCTTCCAACATGGCGCCGTCGATAGCCAGGCATCCGGACGGGTCGGTTATCGCCGTCGGATCGCCCGGTGCCGATCGCATTACGAGCGCAGTTTCAGAGACCGTTTTCAACTACCTGCGCTTGGGAATGCCCCTCGACGCTGCAGTGGCACACCCGAGGATCCATGTTGAGACGTTCGAGGGCGAGCGGACTCTTGCCTACGAGCCTGGCATCGACACGAGCGTCATCGAGGGCCTGTCACTGCGTCCGTTCTCGGGACCGTCGATGTACTTCGGTGGAGTGCAGGCTGCTGCCTGGGACCAAGTTGGTGGCTTAGTCGCCAGCGCCGACCCGCGCAGGACGGGCGGAATCGCGTTCGCCGGTTGAAAGAAACGCTCTCATTGTTGAGGCAACCTCGATGGGCAGCCGGTTTTGTAGTCGTAGTGGCGGCTGCCGTTGGGTTTGCCGCCGCCGGCTTTTGGCAATTGGGCCGCCTCGAAGATAGACGCGAGCTCAACGCGCAGATCGAGTTGGCGCGGGCCGCCGAGTCCGCTCCTCTCGGGTTCGACGCTCTGCCGTTGCCGGAGTTCACCACAGTGACGGCTGCAGGCACCTGGGCCTCCGACGCCGAGGTGGCGCTTCCCTTACAGACCTTCAACGGAGCAGCAGGAGTCCACTTGTTGACGCCCCTGGTGACTGAGTCGGGCACCGCGCTGGTCGACCGGGGGTGGGTGCCACTTGACGAAGTGGATTCCTATCCCGCGGCGTCGGGCGATGTCAGAATCACGGCGACGGTGCGCTCAGCCGAATCCGGGCGAGCAACCGGCGGCACCGAAGGCGGGCGTCCCAGCGTGTCACGGCGCGACCCGAGTCTCGTCGCCGACCTTGGCGACATCCCGATCGCGGATGTTGTGCTTGATCTCGTCTCAGAGGAGCCGCCATCGCAACCCGCACCGTTGCCACCACTGCCGGCCTCGTTGGGTGAGGGGAATCATCTGCTCTACGCCATCCAGTGGTTCAGCTTCATCGGCATCGTCATCATCGGCTTCGGCGCCCTGCTCCGCCGCCAACTTCCGTCGATGGTCTAGGCCGAGATCGGTCTAGCCAGACCGGCGACGATGCGGACGTTGGGCAACTCCGTGAGAATGGACGGCGCTGCCTTGACCTTCGCCGACCTGGAACCGGCCCCGAGAATGATGTAGTCGAGATCCAGCAGGCTCTCGTCCACAAGAAGCGGGATGGCAGAAGGCAGACCGAACACAGTCACTCCGCCAAGCTCCATGCCGGTCAGGGTCTTGGTTTCATCAGGATCGGCAAACGACATCTTGGGTACGCCGAGCGTCCGTCGAACAGTCTGATTCACGTCAAGCCTGGTGTCTGCGGCCACGACGCAAGCTGCGACTACGTCTGGGCCGCGCCGTGACGCGACAACCAGAGTGTTGGCGGACTTGGAGAGCGGATATCCGTATCGCTCGCAGAACGCCGCCGTGTCGGCGAAGTCGGGATCACAATCGATCAGCTCAAAGGGTGTGGTGGCGGCGTCGAGCGCTGCCGCTACGAAATCGGGTAGGGACACGGCTCTGAAACTAGCTGCCTTCGTTAGGCAGCGTCTATCTTGTGTTCATGGCGATACCCCAACCACCCTTGACGGTCGGGATCGAGGAGGAGTACTTCCTCGTCGATAGAGATACGCGCGATCTGGTTGCCGACCCCCATCCCGATCTGATGCGTGACTATCGCGACCTGCTCGACGCCCAGGTGTCCCCAGAGTTCATGCGAGCGCAAGTCGAGGTTGGCACGAAAGTTGGAGCCTCCGTTGCCGAGGCAGGAGCCGATCTCAGGGGCTTGCGCTCGGCCGTCGCCGAGACAGCCGACAAGTATGGCTATGCCATCATCGCAGCCTCCACTCACCCCTTTGCCGAGTGGGCGCAACAGAAGACGACAGACGCCGACCGCTACAACGCTCTGGCAGAGGACCTACAGACTGTGGTTCGCCGGCTCCTCATATGCGGCATGCACGTCCATGTAGGCATCGACGACAACGACATGCGCATCGATTTCATGTCACAGATGGCGTACTTCCTTCCACACCTGCTGTCCCTCAGCACCTCGTCCCCTTTCTGGCACGGCCTCAACACGGGCCTGAAGAGCTATCGGCTGTCTGTCTTCGACAGCCTGCCTCGCACCGGCTTGCCTGAGGACTTCTCGAGCTGGGGTGAATACGAACGACATGTCAACGTGCTCATAGAAGCGGGGTTGATCGAGGACGCCACCAAGATCTGGTGGGACATCAGGCCATCCGCGCGCTATCCGACGCTCGAGATGCGCGTTTCCGACATCGCGACGCGAGTCGAGGACACCATCACGATCGCAGCGCTGTATCAGGCATTACTCCACATGCTGTACCGCAGGCGTCGCAACAACCAGCGGTGGCGTACATACGCCAACATGTTGGTTCAGGAAAATCGATGGCGCGCTCAGCGCTACGGCGGGTCAGAGGGCTTGATGGACTACGGGAGGGGCGAACTGGTTCCATTTGAGACGCTCACCAGCGAGCTGCTGACGCTGCTGGCCCAGGATGCTGAGGCCCTTGGAACAGAAGCCGAGCTCGACAATGTGCGCAACATCCTGCTGCGGGGAACCTCGGCTGACCGGCAAGTGTCGATCTACGACGACGCCCTGGCGAAGGGAGCCGATAATCGCCAGGCCATGAACGACGTCGTCGATTGGCTCATAGAGGAAACAGTCGTAGGCCTGTAGCCGCTCACTTGAAGGCCTAGCCCTTGGCTTTGGCGACCGCCTTCAAGGCACGTTTGTGCTCCCGGTAGGTGAGGATGTCGTCGAAGCTGGTGACGTCTGCCAGCGTCATGTGATCTGGGGCAAAGGCTTCCCACCCACTCGGCGCAACCCCGAGGCGTTTGCCGAGTATGGCGATGCTCGACGACACCTTCCCTTTGCCGAACCCGGGAAGTGCGAGCAGTCTTCTGTTGAGATCGGCTCCGTCCGCAGCCTCTTTCCAGACTCGGGCGGCGTCGCCTCCGTATTCGGAGGCGATCGTCTCGCAGAAGATCTGGGTCCGCTTGGCCATGTTGGCCGGGTAGCGATGCAGCGCTGGCTTCTCCCTGAAGAGCTCGACGAGGTCTTCAATGTCCATTGAGGCGATGTCCTTCGCCACGAGAGCGCCGCCGAGGCGCTCCTTCAGGAGGTAGGGGCCGAGGAAGGCCTGCTCGATCTTGATCTGTTGATCCAGCAGCATCCCAATGAGGAACGCCAACGGTTCGTCCTCGAGGAGCTGGTTGGCCGCGTCGTTGTCGGTGTATGGAAGCTTCATGTCTCGAAGTTACTAGGCGAGGAATTCTGCGACGCTGTGTCGCGCCCGTTCGATGTATCCGGGGGCATACTCCCTGTAGGCCTCGACGATCTCAGCCCGCTTCTTGAGGGCGTTGAGGGCGTACCGGAGAATCACCTCGGCGTGTTCCGGGTACGGAACGATCAGAGTCGCGGCCAAGAAGTCGTCATCAGCGAAGACATGACTGGTCGGCCCTATCAGGCAAGGCACGCCGAGACTGAGACTCTCCATCGGCAACATCGGACCGCACTCGGACTGCGTGACATACATCGAGAGGTGAGTTCGGGACATGGCAAGCTGCACGTCGTCATGAGACAGGGCGCTACGCAGGAGGCGCGTCGTATCGAGGCCAACGAAGTGTGCGAATTCCAAAGCCCGCTGTGAAACACCCGACCCGGCCATGGTCACATCGGGAATCATGCCGGCGGCGGCGATCATGGCGTAGGGAAGCTTGCGATAGCCCTCGGCCGCCAACCACATACCGATGTGGGGGCCACCTTGCTCGGGTGCGCTTGGGCCGTCGGGAATCTTCGGCACATAGTTGAGCAACAGCCCGGATTTCACGCCGAGGCTGTCGAGCCAGACCTCCATCCCAGCCTTGACTACACCAACCTTGGTGATGATGCCTGCCCGCTCCGCCGCTATGAGCTGCTGGAACATGTCCCACCCGTAATCCTCTCGCGTCTGCAGGTAGTTGCCGTGCCAGACGCCATCGACTCTGGCTCCGAGCTTGGAGAGTCGGTGTGCGAGTTCTATCCGAGAAGGGCTCCAACCGCTGAGGACGAAGTGGCTGCTGCCAGTTGCCATCAGAGCATTGACGAGTTCCTCGAGCTGGTCCGGAGAGAGGTCGGGGGGCGGTGCCACGGTGTTAGCGAACAGGTTGGCGGTCGCAGACGTAACGCCGAGATAGCCATCAACGCCAACTGCGATCACCTCCGCCCCCTCGGGGATGGCGGCATCCCAAGGTGGCGCTGGCGGCGTGATCTCGGTCTCGTCGTGTGCGCGTTTCACTGGGGAAATCTAGCGAGCGACTGGAGTTCATTGTTGAGGTGGTAGCGTGCCCGAACCCCGAAGGGAGATTCGGTGGCGACGATTGGGCAGGTCGCAGCCAGGGCCGAGGTGAGCAGGGCAACTGTCTCGCGGGTCATGAACGCCACCGCAACCGTAAGCCCCGAAACCCACGGCCGCGTGCAGCGGGCCATTGAAGCCCTCCACTATCGACCAAGCGCTCTCGCTCGAGACCTCTCTCTCGGTCGCAACACCGCCGTTGCCATCGTCGCCACATCGATCGGGTCGCCCTTGGTCGTTCCCGTGGCATCGCGGCTATCGGAGGAAGGACTGGAGGTCGCGCTGGTCGAGGCCGCTTCTGACAGCAGTGAAGCCTTGCTGAGCATCATCGGTCGCGTCGGGGGAGTGGTAGCCGAGCAACTGAGCGATCCAGCGATCTGTCGAGCGGTTGTGGAATCGGGCGTGCCCTTGGTCGCAACCGGTCCGGGCGATCTCAGCGTCAGCAGGGTCGTGATCGACCGCATACCTGCCATCAGGGCCGTCGCTGCTCACCTTGCGGCAACGGGTCACAGCTCTGCAACGCTCTTTGATGACGGCGAGTTAGCGAACACAGCGGTGGCCGACCTGCGGCTGATGTTCGGCATGAACGGCCTCCGGCTCACCAGGTCTCTCCGACAGCTCGACAACCTGGCAGTCGCTCTCGGCGGCCGGAAGGCGCCCACTGCGGTCGTCGCGGCGAATCCGCTATTGGCGCTCGCCACGTTCAATCAGGCGCGGGCTCTCGGATACCTGATACCGCACGAGTTGTCGATCGTCGCGCTCGCCAGCAGCCCGGTCATTCACAACATGCGCATATCGGCGGTCGAGGAGCCCGTCGCTCAGGCGGGGGCCGAGGCGGTCGATCTCCTGCGATCGCTCATGCTCGTCGGGCGAGGGGTCAGCCCGGGCATCGAAGTGCGCCTTAGCGCAACGTACGTTCCGGGCGTGTCCACCCGGCGTGCTACCTAGAGCTCGAGGGCGATCTCTGCTGCGAGCTTGGCGTTGGACTGGGCCAGAGCAGCGTTGGTCTCAACGACCCTGCCGCCGGAGATTTCCACGAGGCGACTGAGTACGTATGGGGATCGCGCCGGACCCGTTATTCCCGCCTCATCCGCCTGGGAGGTCGCTTCGGCAGTCCAGCCCTCCACCTCATCGAGAGCGATGGCGAACTCGTTTGGAACCGGATTGGCCACGAGGACGGCGGCATCGCCCAGCTCACGAGCGACCCTGATGATTCCGGCGGCGGCGGCGGGGGAGTCGACCCTGTCGGAGAGCCCGAGCCCGCTGCTGGACGAGTAGAAGGCGGGGAAGTCGCTGGTTCGATAGCCAAGGACTGCAACACCGATTGTCTCGAGGTAATCGAGCGTCGCCGCGAGATCGAGGAACGCCTTGGCACCAGAGGAGACCACCCCGATCGGAGAGGTCGCCATCTCGCGGAGGTCGGATGAGATGTCGGTGCCGGCCCCGCGATGCACGCCGCCGATTCCCCCAGTCGCCATGACGCCGATACCCGCGATCCGTGCCGCCCGTAGCGTTGCCGAGACGGTGGTTGCGCCGCTCGAACCGGCAGCGATCGTCGCCGCCATGTTGGAAACGTTGAGCTTGGCAACATCTTCGGTGGCGATTCGCTCGAGCTCGGCCGGTTCCAGACCGACGATGAGCCTCCCATCGAGGACCCCAACCGTTGCCGGAATGGCTCCGGCCTCAGCGACAAGGGACTCGAGTTCGCGAGCGAGCGCCAGGTTGCGAGGTCGGGGGAATCCATGAGCGATGATCGTCGACTCCAGAGCAACAACAGCCTCACCCCTGGCCAAGGCATCGGCAACAGACGGCGCGACACTGATGCTCACGATTCGACTGACAACCCGGCGCGGGAGCGAGCTGCCCGCTCGGTCAGCTCCGTCGCGACCGAGGCATCGGCCTCGACCGTGATGGCGGCTGCTCCCAGAGCGACGTGAGCGGCCGTTACCGGGCTTCGCCCGCGCAGTAGTGCATGAATCATCGTGGCGGTGAAGGCGTCGCCGGCACCGGTGACATCGCGGGCATCAGCCTCGAGGGCACCCAATCTGGTCACCTCACCGTCTGCGACGATGACAACGCCCTCCTCGTGGACCGTGATCGCCACAACCTTGGCACCTGCATTGTGAAGGCCTAGCGCCGTGTCGTCGACGCTGCCGGCGTCGGGCAGGAGTGTGTTCGCCTCCTCCTTGTTGGCAACAAGGAGATCGAGACGGTCGATGATGGAGCGGAGGCGGGTCGCCTTAGGCACCGAGACGGTATTGGCCGCGAGCAGCCCGGGGGAGCGCGCCGCCAGCCAGGTCACGCTCTCCGGCGCGAGATTGGTGTCGAGGAACCAGGCATCAGCCGTGGAGTTCTCCTCAGCCGCCTCCTCAAGGACCTTCGGTGTCAGCGTGGCGTAGATGGCCATATCGGCGAAGCCGACGTAGAGATGGCCATCCGGCTCAACCAGGGCGTTGTAGGTGGCGGTAGGGTGGCCGTCCGAGCGGATCAAGGCCGTCAGGTCGATGCCGGCCTCCGTCGCCTGCGAGGCCACTTCCTGGCCATGCCTATCCCGTCCTAGGACGCTGATGAGGGAGACATCGTCTCCCAGTCGGGCCAACACCTCAGCAACGTTCCGAGCGACGCCTCCGGGTGACTCCGTGACCTTCACGGGATTCGAGGTTCCTCGCGCGATCGGAGCTATCGAGTGAGCTCGCCGGTCGATGTGGGCAGCGCCAAAGCAGGCGATCTTGGGGGTATTCACGACGGCGAACACTACTGACCGTCACCACAGCACCGAGACCGAAGGACTGGTTAAGGTCACCGCCGGAGGTAGCCATGGACATCGAGACCATCGATCGAGACGAGCTCAAAGAGAAGCTGGACCGCGGAGACGATTTCGCTCTGGTTATGACCCTCCATGACTTCGCCTACCGGGCCGCCCACATTCCGGGATCCCTGCACTATCACACGGTGGAGGAGGCGTTCGCGGCACTGGCTCCAGAGCAGGAGATAGTCGTCTACTGCTCAGATGAGGCCTGT
Source organism: uncultured Acidimicrobiia bacterium (assembly GCA_964195995.1). Taxonomy (GTDB): domain Bacteria; phylum Actinomycetota; class Acidimicrobiia; order Spongiisociales; family JAOTWH01; genus CAXMQS01. Next base: position 32,555 of record CAXMQS010000027.1, on the reverse strand, counting down.
GTCGCCAGCCAGTACGCCTACAAGGCACTGCGCGCCAAGGGCTATGACCGGGTGCGACGCTATTCCGGAGGCCTCAGCGATTGGCAGGCTGCCGGCTACCCACTTGAGGGAGAAGCCGTTCCCGACTGATAGCGGTACCTCAACGCCCGGTGCAGGGCCGGTATCTGTTGCGCCCATAATCCACGTTATGTCAAGTTAGCCTAAGTACCAGGAAACAGCTGCGGTCCCCCTCCGGCCGGAGGGGGTGAGGTCTTCGCCGGCCATGATCGCCTGCCATGGCCACATGCACCGATGCCAAGGGCTGGATGATCGAGCGCCGCGTCCCGCACTTTCAGCGACATCTAACATCAGGCTGTCTCGATTCCACTAGAGGAGCCCGCATGAGTCAGGATCTGTTGTCGACCTACGCCGTCGAGGCTGCCGTTCCTGGCTCCCCGAGTTCGCCCGAGGAGATGCAGGCATTCATGGGGCGGGTCATCGCCCTGGAGGCGGAGATGGATGCGAGCGGTACTTTCGTCTTCGGGGGCGCTCTTCAGGGGCCAGACGCAGCGGGCGTTGTCGGCGTTGGCGACCCAACCGTGACTGACGGCCCGTTTGCGAAATCGGAGGCGCACATCGCGGGTTCTACATCATCAACGCCGATGACCTAGAGGCGGCCCAGGCTTGGGCCCGCAAGGTCGCCCCATTCTTCGCCACCGGTCGTGTGGCCGATCACGAGATGCCGGGCGCCTGAGTGCCGACTAGCTGAGGCTGTCCATCTGCAGGAACTCGGTTACCCGCAAGAACTTCGGCGGCTCCTTCGTAGCCGCGGCCATTTGCTGCCAGGCGACGTCCCTGGATACCAATCGCGGCGAGACCAAGGCGATCTCCTCGTCGTCGATGGTGAGGCGAGCCGTCCCGGCGGCCGAGATGCTCTTGACCCAATCCGAGTCCACGCCATACATCATGATGAAGATGTAGCCGGCACGCCGTCGGACCGGATGGGGCCGCATCGCATCGGCCGAAGACCGGGGTGTCCGCTGGTGGCAACTTCCTCCGCTCCTCCCCCCCACCGTCCTACTATCAAATGCCATGAATCCAGTCGCTCTCATCACAGGAATCACAGGCCAGGACGGCTCCTACCTTGCGGAGCTTCTGTTGGAAAAGGGGTATAGCGTTCATGGTCTGACACGACGCTCGTCGACGTTCTCTACCGAACGGATTGACCATCTCTACGTGGATCCGCACGATTCGGAGGCACGCCTCTTTCTCCACTACGGGGACCTCACTGATGGCAACTCGCTCACCCGTCTCCTGCATCGAATACAGCCGACGGAGATCTACAACCTCGGTGCCCAGTCACACGTCGCGGTCTCGTTCCAGAATCCGATTTACACAGCAGACGTCGACGCTCTCGGGACGCTGCGCTTGCTGGAAGCCGTTCGCCAACTTGATTCCGACGCCCGCTTCTACCAGGCATCGTCGTCCGAGATGTTCGGACTTGTGAAGGAGGTTCCCCAGACCGAGCTCACTCCTTTCCACCCCAGAAGCCCCTACGGAGTCGCCAAGGTCTATTCGTATTGGCAAGCGGTGAACTATCGAGAGGCGTACGGGATGTTCATCTCGAACGGCATTCTCTTCAACCATGAATCCCCAAGGCGTGGAGAAACCTTCGTAACCCGCAAAGTCACCCGCGCTGCCACTCGAATCAGCCTCGGGCTCCAGGAGAAGCTCTATCTCGGCAATCTGGATGCAGAACGGGATTGGGGATTCGCCGGAGACTTTGTTGAAGCGATGTGGCTGATGCTGCAGGCTGACGAGGCCGACGACTTCGTTATCGCCACAGGCGTGCGCAAATCCGTTCGGCAACTATGCGAACTTGCCTTTGAACTAGTTGGGCTCGATTGGCAGGACCATGTCGAGGTCGATGAGCTCTACTACCGACCTTCAGAGGTTGACATTCTCCAAGGTGACGCGTCGAAGGCGAAGAAAGAGCTCGGCTGGGTGCCGACTGTGGACTTCGACGACCTAGTAGCCATGATGATCGAGCGGGATATCGTCCTCGCTCGCCAGGAGCGGACGCTGGTAGATGCAGGGTTGAAAGACATCGCGCCGGATCGCCGAAATTGAAGACACTCGAAGGCAAGCGGATCATGGTTACGGGGGGCGGCGGCTTTCTTGGGAGGGTCGTGTGTGAGCTGCTTGCGAACCGTGGGGCGATCCTCAATGTTCCTCGCAGAGCCGACACCGATCTCACACACCAGAACGACGTCACACGCCTTTTCGACGCTGCCAAGCCCGAGATTGTCATCCACTTGGCCGCCGAAGTTGGCGGGATAGGCGCGAACCAAAGCAATCCAGGCCGATACTTCTTTGCCAACATGGCTATGGGCTTGCACGCCATTGAGGCTGCGCGGCTCCACGGCGTCGAGAAGTTCGTTCAGGCCGGAACGGTTTGCGCGTACCCCAAACACACCCCAGTTCCGTTCAAGGAGGAGGCGCTGTGGGACGGCTATCCAGAGGAGACGAACGCCCCTTATGGGATCGCCAAGAAGGCCCTTCTTGTGATGCTCCAGAGTTATCGGGCTCAATATGACTTCAACGGCATCTACCTCCTCCCCGTCAACCTCTACGGTCCCAACGACAACTTCGACCTCGATAACAGCCACGTAATTCCGGCGCTCATCCGCAAGTTCGTAACAGCTCGAGCTGAAGAAAGGGAGTATGTCGAAGTGTGGGGCTCCGGGAGCGCCAGTCGCGAGTTTCTCTATGTCGACGACGCTGCCAAGGCGATCGTCATGGCCACCGAGAGCTACAGCGGCAGCGATCCCGTGAACATTGGCTCCGGCAAGGAGATCACGATCAGGGATCTGGTCGCACTGATTGCCGAACTTACCGCATTCGACGGCGATATCAGCTGGGACACGTCGCGGCCGGACGGTCAGCCGCGGCGCGCACTCGACACAACGCGAGCTCGTGACCTGTTGGGCTTCGAAGCACAGGTCGAACTCAAGGATGGTCTTCGAAGCACGATCGAGTGGTGGGAATCGCAGCGGTCAGCTATCGCCTGAGCTGGATCACGTATCGTGCACCGGAGTGGGCTGCGCCGAGAGCGCGGAATCTCGCCAAGGATCGGTTGCGGCTCTAGATGCCGATTAGGTGCGGCTATCCATCTGCAGGAACTCGGTTATCCGCAAGAACTTCGGCGGCTCCTTCGTAACCTCGGCCATCTGCGGCCACGCGACGTCCTTGGACACCAACCGCGGCGAAACCAAGTCGATCTCCTCGTCGCCGATGGTGAGGCGAGCCGTCCCGGCGGCCAAGATGTTCTTGACCCAATCCGAGTCCGCGCCATACATCAAGATGAAGATGTAGCCGCCCTCGACAGGGTGGGCGTCGAGAGGTGTTCGGAACGTCTTCCCCGACGACCTGCCTACATGGCTCAGGACGGGCCTGACACCCCTCCTGAGCTCGAGCCTGTTGAACAGTCGCTTGTTGACAAGGGCCATGAGTCTTGGAACTGGCATCGTGTCTCAGGCTATTTCGGCGGGCTGGCTACTCACTCCCCTACCGACTCACCGCCTCAGCCTCTCACGTCCTCCCGGTCCTTCTCCCGCTCGTACAACTGGTGGACCTTGTGCTCGCCGAAGAACGTGTAGATGGCGTGGCCAACGATGCCGAACCCCCAACCGAAAATCACCCAATAGGCCCAATCGAGGCCCAGTACCTCCTGCCCTCCGTCGACCCGCCGATCGAGGAACACCAAGAGGGCGTTGACGAGTACATATGTCATCAGGTGGTAGTAGAAGTCGCTCAGGTCCTTGACGCGCCTCTTGGCCCGCTCGAGAGCCGGGTCCTCGTGTGTCACTTGGTCCTCCGTGTGATCGGTCAGTAGCTCTAGGCAGCTTGTGCTACCTGCTGCTCGTGACCCCAGGGCCAAAGGTCCCGAGTACGCCGCCTCCCTCCGGCGACTCCAAGGAGGATTAGGCCTATTCCCCAGCATTCTGCATAGTTTGACCAGAGAGCGCTGGTATCGGGGCAGGTGAGGTGCCAGGGCTCCGAGGGCCAGCACAAGGCCCTCAGGTCTCGCCCGGCTCCTGTCAGACACCCGGCCGCGGTACCCTCTCGACGACGGTCGTACTTCGGCCGTCGCTTCGCGACCAGGATGAACTTGGACACCCATGAGCTGACTCAGGTTCCTGTCAAGGTGCCGAAATCACCTCCCCGCATGTACGCCGATGAGGCGCCTCCCGTCGACCCTCCCGTGGAGGCTCCGCCGGGGAAGCGTCGCTGGTGGCGTCGCCTGCTGTTGGGCTTCGTCGTGCTCGTGGTGATGGGAGCCGGCTGGTTGGCGCTGTCGGCGTGGCTACTGAGCCACGGCATCGATCGTATTGCGAGTGAGGACCTCCCGAGCCTGGACTCGGCAGCACCGGGGCCTGTCAACTATCTGCTCATTGGTAGTGACAGCCGGGAGAACCTGCCAGAGGAGCTTGGAGGCTTCTTCGGGGACTTCGGGGGTCAGCGAACCGACGTGATCATGGTCGCTCACGTCGCAGATGGGCGCCTGCAACTCCTCAGCCTCCCTCGAGATCTCAAAGTCGAGATTCCCGGTCATGGCACCAACAGGGTCAACGCCGCTTTCGCCTTTGGAGGTCCCGACCTCTTGGTGCAAACCGTCAAGAGTTACTTAGACATGCCAATCCATCATTACGTGGAGGTCGGGTTCGGCGACTTCGCCAACGTGGTTGACACGCTCGGGGGCGTCGACATCGAATTCCCATACGCCGCCAAGGACGACAAGTCCGGACTCTCTGTCGATGCAGGAACCACCCATTTGGCAGGGCCGGCCGCCGTCGCCTTTGTGCGCTCCCGGAGCTACGAGGAGCTCCAGGACGGTTCGTGGGTCGGTGTCGACCAGAGCGACATCGGTCGCATTGGCCGCCAGCAGTTGGTGTTGAGCAAGCTCATGGACAGTGCCAAATCACCACGCAGTCTCCTGACCGCCCCTTGGCTCGCCGCTGGTCTCGGCAACAGCCTGAGAGCCGATGAAGGGGTGTCGACGGGCGACCTGGCCAAGCTGGGGTGGGCGGTGCTGCGGAACGGCGGAATCGATGCCGCCACGCTGCCGGTGAAGATCTCCAACGAAGGGGGCGTTTCCTACGTCGTCCCTATCGAACCACAGGCTGCCGAGGTTCTGGCCGCCTTCTCCACCGGTGTCGTGATGAGCCCCGAGCCACAACAGAGTTAGAGACCGAGCACCAGGATGCCCGAGCAACCCCTCCGTTCAGTTAGCCGATTCGGAAGTTAGATACTCCGGCGAGCATGGTTGAAGTCACGCTGCCGAGTGAGACGGCCAGGCGTTTCAGGAATCGCAACGTGACCTCCTACGAGGTTTGTTGTCGCCTCCGGCTTCTGATCTGCCGGCGCGGAATTCCGCTTCGCTCGGTTGGTCGTCAGGCTGCTCGGGCACTCCTGGGGATTCGGCATTCTCCGGATCGCCACCTTGAGGTTGTTACACGCGGAACCCGCGTTGTCGGCTCGCATGGTTCCGAGAACAATCACACCGCCAAGGTGGTCGACTGGTGTCTCGGGATTGTCTCAGTCGCGACGCTTAGCGGCTACGGCTCGGGGAGCATTTCGCTCCAAAAGCCCGGGAAGCGCTTGCAGGCGGTCTAGTCGACCAATCGCCAGAAGCAGTAGACGCCCTGATTACCCCGAAGGCAGGCCACATGGCCCAGACGAACACCCAGTAGGAGAGAGTGTTCTGTCGAAATCCCATATCGCGATCCCAGATGAAGATCGTTATAGCGGTGTACCAGAAGGGCACAGACGCCATCAGCGCCAATAGGAACCCCCATCGGTGACCGAGAAGCATGCCGATGCTCCCTAGGACCTGGAGCGGAGCCCAGAAGAACGGATCGGCCCAGGCGTACCCCTGGTTGTAAGCGAAGTAGGTGGTGGCAGGACTGCCGCCGTATACGTTCTTTATGGTCCACTCGCTGCGGGGATCGACGACGGCTGCCAGCTGCACCCCGCTGAGGATGGCGATGAGCAGAAGCCCAAGGACGGCAACAATCCAGGTGAAGGCTGTTACTTCCATGCTCTCCTTCCTTCCTCCACGGTGGCAGTCACGATGACAGCGCAATGGCGGCGGCGGCGATGGTGACAGCGCCTACGGCCCCCAACATCGGGAGGAAGAAGTAGGCGGCTCGCACATTCGCCGGCGCTCCGATGCGAAAACCGCGGCGTTGCATTTCGAGGCGGGCGAGCACTCCCCTGCCGGCGAAGTACACGTAGATGCCTCCCCCGACCAACCCGAAGTAGGGCCAGGCCGCGGCGTCGACAACGAGCAACACACCGGCGACGAGGAGGGTCCACAGCGTTAGGAAGTCCCAACGGGCTTCGGCACGAACGTCGGCCCAATAGGTGGCCTCCACCTCTTCTTCGTCCTCCGTCAGGCCCCACCCTGCGGCAAGAGCCGGAGAGAACAGGGAGATGGTTTGGCCGCCCCAGGCAATCAGAGCGAATATCACGACCACGAGGCCCCAGATGATGTTCAACCGAGCGACTCCGTTCTCGAGAACCGCTCCATGGTTCCCGGAGCTGTCGAAGAGCGATAGAGCCGATGGTCCCGGCTACAGGTGTTCCCACTACTTTGGAACCAATGGCCCTACCCCACCTCCAACAGGTCTGTTCCCATAGACGACGGAGAGAGGAAGGCAGAGCCATGACTACCGCCATCGGACCGAATCTCATTGATCGCAGGGGGAAGAGCATCTCGACATTCGTCGCGTTTGACATCGCTGGCGAGCTCGGGGGCATGAACGAGGGAGAGGTACTGGAGATTCTCACCGACGACATCGAGCCCTTGGAACGAGATATTGCTGCTTGGTCCCGAGTTACCGGACACCGACTGGTCGTCTCGGAAGCGACCGAGCACGGGCGTCGCTTCCTGATCGAGAAGGGGGCTAAGGCCAAAACCGGTAAGAGCCTGGCGATGATTATCTCTGTCGATGGGCTCGAGGAGTTGCTATCGCCTCTGGGTTTCGCTCTCGGCGCCGCGCTGGAGGGCATCGATGTGCATCTCTACTTCCAGGGCCCGGCGGTCCACGTTTTGGCCAAGCGGTTCCGCCCGAAGCTCAGCGGCTGGGGCCGACCATTCAGCCGCTTCGCGGCGTCCGCCATGACGAAATCAGGGCACATCCCGGCACAGGCGAAACTACACCAGCTGCGCAGCCTCGGTGCCAAGCTCTACATGTGCGGAGGGTCGATGGATCACTTCAAGGTTGCGAAGAACGATCTGATATTCGACGATCTTCCGGTAATCGCATATCTGACGTTCATGCCGATCATGGCCGAAGCCGACGTCCAGCTCTACCTCTGAAGCCTCGGGTGAGTACCTGACCTGCGTCTCAAGACATCCCGTGACTAGCGTTGAGCGCGAGTCGATCGTCGATCGCTCCCCCATTGAAATGACTCGTTACGTCGCATTCCTCAGAGCCATCAATACTCCGCCGCGCCATGTCAAGATGATTGACCTTCGGGCGGTGTTCGAGTCGCTTGGCTTCGACGAAGTGGCGACCTTCATCGCGTCGGGGAATGTGATCTTCGATTCAGACGATGACCAGGCCATGGCCGCGCGGATCGAGTCGGCCCTACAGGAGGCATTGGGGTTTGAGGTCCCTACGTTCTTGAGGACGGCCGCGGAGGTCATCGAGGTCGCCGACGCTAATCCATTCCCTGACCTCGACGAGGTTGAGGTGTCATTTCTGAAGACTGAGCCAGACCCCGAGAACGCCCGGGAACTCAAGGCGACTGCCACCGGTGCCGACCAACTAGCCGTCATCGGCCGAGAGGTCTACTGGGGCCACTCGGGGCCGCGCAACGAGTCTGAGCACAGTGAAGCACGCGTCGTGAACACACTGGGCATGACGACGACTCAGCGCTCGACGCGCACCGTGAAGCGGATAGCAGACAACTTCCTCCGATAGATACCGGCGGGGGGTCGCGATGGCGTAGAGGTCGAAGCTGAACAGCGGTTCGGTGGTAGTCAAGCCAAGGGATGAGCCTGCCGCCGTGGCGAAGCCGAAGAGGAGTTGCGTCCTCGATGTGCTGGAATAGGGCCATGGCAAAAGCAACCGGCATTGGCGGATCGTTCTTCAAGGCTCAAGACCCAGAAGCGCTACAGGCGTGGTACGTCGAGGCACCTGGCGCTCCCCCAGGAGGAGGACGGGACGGTCGTGTTCCACTGGGCGGGCGACGCCACGGGAGCGACTGTGTGGGCCGCCTTTCCCGAATCGACGGACTACTTCGGCGGCAACCATTCGATGATCAACTTCCGTGTCGACGATCTAGACGGTCTCCGCGATCACCTGCGGAGCATCGGCGCCGACGTCGACGAGCTGACCCAGGAGTACCCCTTCGGCAAGTTCGGTTGGGCGTTCGACCCCGAGGGCAATCGCTTCGAGATGTGGGAGCCGGCCTAGGGAAGTCGACAGTGCGACGAGCTAGCGGCCGGGCTAGCTTGGTCTACTGTGACCTATCGCATCGCAGCAATTCTCGCCGTCCTAGCTCTGGTTGGAGCCTCCTGTGGAGACAGCAGCTCATCTGAACTCGAGACGACGACCCTGACGGCAGGGGCGTTGCCCCTCGTCGACTTTGCCCCCCTCTTCTACGCCGATACCCAGGGCTACTTCGCCGATGAGGGGCTCGACGTAACCGTCGAAGTGGTACAGGGCGGACCGGTGGCAGCTCAACTGCTCTTGGCCGGCGACATCCAGGTGAGCTTCAACAACTGGTTGAGCGTTTCCGCTGCCATCGCCAACGGAGCGCCCCTCGTGGTGGTGGCGAACGGGACCTACCTGGGAGACGGCCAGGGAGGGGTCTTCGTCAACCCGGACTCGACCGTCCAATCGCTAGCCGACCTCGACGGCAAGACCGTTGCCACCAACACCATCGGAAACGTTGGGGACATCACCGTTGAAGCTCTCGTCGCCGATGAGGGTCTGGACATCAACATCCAGTACGTCGAGGTGTCCTTTCCCGAGATCATCCCGGCGATCCAGAGTGGAGCGGTGGACGCCGGCTTCCTCACAGAACCATTCACGACCTTCGGCCGGCTCGGTGGCTTGCGCTCGGTAGCCGACCCCTACACCGGCTCGGCAGAGAATCTTCCCATCGCCGGCTACGTCTCCACCAAGGACTTCGCCGAGTCCAACCCCAACAGCATCGCCGCCTTTAGAAGGGCTATCGAGAAGGCCACAAAGGAACTAGCTGCAGACGAGGACCTGGTTCGCAGCTTCATTCCCCAGTACTCGTCGGTTTCCGAAGAAGCGGCAGCGGCATTGGTGCTACCGGAGTACCAAGACACCTTGCGTAACCTCGACCTGCAGCGCGCTGCCGACCTCATGTTCCAGCTCGGCTACCTCGATAGCGAGCTCGATATGAGCCAGTACGTCATCAACGGCTAGTGAGCCGCACCCGCACCGCCCTGGCCGGACTCGCCGGGATTGCCACGTTCGGTCTATTGGCAGAAGTCTGGGTTCGCAGCAGCAACAGTGGGTCATTTCCACCGCCGAGCTCTGTAGCACGACGGACGATGGAGCTCCTCACTGAAACTGACTTTCTCCGCCAAGTTGGTTCCACCCTCACGACCTGGGCCGTTGGCTTGGCGGCGGCTCTTGTCATTGGGGGCGGGTTCGGACTCCTCATGGGCTACTTCCCGTCGCTGCGCCACACCATCCAGGGACCTCTCGAGTTCATAAGACCAATGCCCGCCATCGCCATCGCCCCGCTCCTCCTCGTCCTCTATGGGAGAGGTATCCCAATGCGGGCCTCGACCGTCGCTTTCGCGGCTATGTGGCCCATCCTCTACAACGCCATGTCCGGCATGCGCTCGCTCGACCCTGTCGCCACTGAGACCGGACGTGCCTTCGGACTCAGCAAGCCAGAGGTCGTGCGGAGAGTGTCCCTGCCTTCGGTAGCGCCGTTCGTCTTCACAGGGCTGCGGGTCGCTTCGGGAATAGCGCTGATCGTCGCCGTCGGCGTTGAGTTCCTGTTCCCAGACGGAACCGGGCTCGGAGGATTCGTCTTGCGAGAAAGTGCCGGTGCCGGAGACCTTCCAACCGTGTACGGCACACTCGTTGTGGCCGGCATCCTCGGAATGGCAACCGACATCGGCCTGGCGGCGAGCGAAAGGCGGCTGTTCCCGTGGATGTAGCCGTTCGCATCCGCGCCGCCCAGTGGATCTCGGCGATCGTGTTACTGCTTGTTGTTGGGGAGCTGTGGACTCGATTCCTCTCAGACTCCATCTTCTTCCCCCAGCCTTCGGAGGTCATCGAAGCCGCCTGGGATCGTTACATCACAGGGTCTGGCATCACCGAGGACCTCCTGCCGAGTCTGTGGCGATTCGCCCGGGGGTGGTGGCTCGCTGTGGCCACCGGCATCGGACTCGGTCTCTTGCTGGGCCTGGTCCCCGTCGCCCGCGCCTTCGTCAACCCGTTGATGCAATTCGGGCGCGCCATTCCCCCGCCGCTGGTTCTGGGAGCGTTCTTGATCCTGTTCGGAACCAGTGATGCCCCGAAGGTGTTCCTCATAGCCTTCGGCTCGGTGTGGCCTGTCCTTTTCAACACGATGGCGGCCACCGCTGCGGTGCACCCCGCGGCCATCGACACTGCGCGGGCATTCGGCAAGTCGCGGTCAACCATCATTCGTCGAGTGACCCTGCCATCGATCTCGCCGCAGATCGTCGCCGGCATGAAGGTGAGTCTGTCGATAGGGCTGATTCTCATGGTGTTGACTGAGTTCGTCGGCGCCAGCGATGGTCTGGGCTTTGCTCTCATCCGAGCGCTTAGGAGCTTTGATCTCGTCGACATGTGGGCGTCGCTGCTGGTTCTTGCCATCCTGGGGCTCACCATGAACGTTGTATTGCTACTCACCGAACGCCGGGCCTTGGCCTGGCATCGAGGAGAGAAGGGTCAGCTCAGTGCCTGAGAGCCTGCTCAGTTTCCGTGGTGTTGGTCACACCTACCCCTCAGGGGCCGTCGCTGTGACCGCCGTTGACTTCGACGTCGCAGTTCACGAACTGGCGGTGATCGTCGGCCCCTCGGGTTCGGGAAAGAGCACGCTGCTGCGTGCTGCCGCCGGTCTGATCGTCCCAACGAACGGCACGGTTCGCTTCGGCGGCAGCGAACTCACCGGTGTTGCCCCCAACTTGGGAATGGTCTTTCAGGATTACGGCCGTTCACTGTTTCCTTGGCTGCGCGTTCTCGGCAACGTCGAGTTCGGGCTGCCCAAATCAATGCCGAGCACTGAACGCCGCGATCGATCGATGCGAGCGCTGGCTTCCGTTGGCCTCGAGACAAAGGCAGGTCGCTACCCATGGGAGCTCTCGGGCGGCATGCAGCAGCGGGTAGCGATCGCAAGGGCGCTTGCCTCCGGCCCCGAATTGCTCTTGATGGACGAGCCGTTCGGGTCAGTTGACGCTCAGACGAGGGCCGATCTCGAGGACCTAGTTGGCAGACTCCATGGCGAACTCGGCTTCACCTCGTTGATCGTGACCCACGACATCGATGAGAGCGTCTACCTCGCGGATCGCGTGCTTGTGCTGTCGGAGTCACCGGGTCGCGTCACCGCCGAGTACGCCATCGACCTACCTCGTCCCAGGGACCAAGTAGACACCCGGTCGAGCCCTCGCTTCACTGAGCTGCGGCGCCAAGTGGCCTCTCGGATACTGCGCCAACAGAACTGAACTGGCTCGTAGAATCTGCGAGCTTCCCATGCGGTTCCTTGTTCCCCTTCTCCTCGCGGTGTCTGCCTGTTCGGCGGCGTCGTCCGAGACCGTCGCCACAACGGCACCTACTTCTGCGACTACCCGACCACTGACCACCACCACCACGACCACCACCACCACCATTACGACCGCTCCCCCGCCCAGTACCACAACCACGTCGACCACGACCACGACCCTTCCCGATTCCACCGGGGCCACCTTCGAGCTCACCCACACGGTGTCGGGAACGATCAGCCCCAAGAGCGTCGTGTCATCTGGCACCGGCCTCTTCTTCGCCCAGAACATGATGTACAACCACACGATCACGGTGTACGACGAAGCCGGCGAGCTCCTAGCGACGATCCCGGACGAGGTGGTGCTGTCTGATTACGGCTTCACCGAATATGAAGGCAGCTACCGAGGCGCTCCGGTCGAGGTCGACTTCACATCGGATGGCAGCCACGCCTATGTCTCCAACTACGAGATGTATGGCGACGGGTTCAGCCGACCAGGCGGTGACGGTTGCGGTGTGGCCGACTGGGACGAGAGCTTCCTCTACGGCATCGATGCCGCGACCCTCGAGATCACCGAGGTGATCGCCGTCGGAGCGGTCCCGAAGTTCCTTGCGGTGTCACCCGACGATCGACACGTCGTCGTTTCCAACTGGTGCAGCCACGACGTCTCGATCATTGATACCGACCTTGGCGAGGAGATAGCCAGGGTCGGTATAGGCCGCCACCCGCGCGGGGTTGCCATCACAGCCGACTCCAGGGTGGCGTACGTCGCCGTTATGGGCGGCCGGGACATCGCAGTTGTGTGGCTGGGCGAACCGTACCCGGTCGAATACATACGCAACGTTGGAGCCAGTCCTCGTCACCTCGTTCTGGACCCAGGCGGTCACTACCTGTACGCAACCCTCAACGGGTCCGGGCAGGTGATCAAGATCGATCTAGACACGTGGAAGGTCGTCGGCAGCGTCGCGACCGGTTCGGCGCCGCGGTCGATGGACATCGCGGCGGACGGGCAATCGCTGTACGTCGTCAACTACAACTCGAACACCGTAAGCAAGGTGAGGACGTCCGACATGGTGGAAACGGACGAGCTCCCTACCAACCACCACCCCATCGGCATCACCTACGACACGGATACCTCGAGCGTGTGGGTGGCGAATTACTCGGGAACCATCCAGATATTCGGCGATAGCTGATGGTCTTCTCGCGCTGGCTAGCCCGGCTCAACCGTCGGCTGGTGAATCCGGTCGCTTCCAAGGTCGCCGGGAACCACGGGCCGTTCGCCATGGTCGTCCACATCGGTCGTAAGAGCGGCAAGGAGCGCCGTACCCCGGTAACGGTCTTCGTCGACGACACGACCTATCGCATAGCCCTCACCTACGGTCCGGGTGCCGACTGGGTCGAGAACGTCATGGCATCGGGCGAGTTCTGGCTCGAATACCAGCGAACGCTCATTCACCTGACGGGCCTCGAGATCGTCGACGCCAGCGACGCAGTGGCTCATGTTCCATCTGCGGTGCGGGCCGCGCTGCGCACCATCGGTACCGACTACTTCCTGGTTGCGACCGAGTAGCGGCCCCAGGGGTTCTTGGTCAGTGGACCACCATGCCAGCTAGCGTCGGGGTATGAACGAACTCGCTGATCGCTATTGGGAGTACTGGAAGCAAACCAACGCCATCTTCAACCTGCAGCGCGGCTATCTCGACTATGGCGACGAGATGGAGGACATCTCTCCCGAAGGCATCGCCGACCGCCAGTCCGCTCTCGGGGCCTTCGCTGCTGAGGCGACGGCAGCGGCTCCCGAGTCGCTCGATGACCGGGTCACTCGCGACGTCGTTGCCCAGACTGCAACCGCTCGCGCCGGGTGGCTGGGATGGCGTGAGGAGCTGTACTTCCCCAACCACACCATGGGCCTGCACTCGATTCTCTTCAACAGCATGCCGCGTCAGGCCTACACCACGCCCGAGCATGCCGACAACGCCATCGCCCGCCACCACGCCATCGGCGTCATGGTCGATCAGCTGTGCGACCGACTCCAGGACAGCGCTGCCCGCGGCGTCACTCCGCACGCCTACACGGCTGAGCACACGGTGGCCCAACTCGACGCCTATCTGGCGACACCATTGACCGAGGATCGGCTGCTGACGGTCGCCGACCCCAAGGACCTGGACGAGGCGCAGGCTGCGGCCTGGCGCCAGAGCCTTGCCGACGCGGTGGCCCAGTCGGTGCGACCAGCCTTCGCCCGCTACCGCGATGTGTTGGCTGAGGCCGTCCTTCCATCCGCCCGACCCGACGACGAGCCGGGGCTCAGCTTCATTCCCGGTGGCGCCGAGCACTACGCGGAACGCATCGTTGCCCACACGACGCTGCAACGAACCCCCGAGGAGATACACCAAACCGGCCTCGACATCGTCGCCCAGCTTGACGACGAGTACCGAACCATCGGCAAGTCGGCGCTGGGAACAGACGACCTGGCCGAGATCTACAAGCGCCTGCGGGAGGACCAGGCTCTCCGTTACCAATCCGGCCCCGCCATCGTCGCCGACGCCGAGAGAGCAGTCGAACGCGCCACCGCAGCGATGGAGCCAGCCTTCTCCAAGAGGCCGCAAGCGCCCTGCGTTGTCCAGGAGACGGACATCGGCGCCGCCGCCTTCTATCAGATGCCATCTCCAGATGGCTCGCGCCCAGGGACGTTCTTCATCAACACCGCAGATCCGGGAGCCTGGGGCACGTTCGAGGTCGAAGGGCTCACTTTCCACGAGGCCGTTCCCGGACACCATTTCGAGCGCTCGCTTGCTCAGGAGCGCCAGGGGGTGCCGGAGCTACGCCATGGGGCGCCGATCGCCGCCTTCAGCGAGGGTTGGGCCCTCTACACAGAGCGCCTCGCCGACGAGATGGGTCTCTACAGCAGCGACCTCGACCGCCTCGGAATGCTCTCGAACGACTCGCTGCGCGCCACCCGTCTTGTCGTCGACACCGGCCTTCACGCGCTGGGTTGGAGTCGGCAGCGAGCCATCGATTACATGGTCGACAACTCTCCGATGACCCCGGGAAGGGCGGCCGATGAGGTCGATCGCTACCTCGGTCTGGCGGGGCAGGCCCTTAGCTACATGCTCGGCAGGCTCGAGATCATGGCCCTGCGACAAAGAGCGTCTGAGGCACTCGGCGATCGCTTCGACATCAAGGACTTCCACGAGGCCGTGCTGCAATTCGGGTCGATGCCACTCGGCACTCTCGGTGCGGTTGTCGACGACCTCATCGCCGCCGAACGAGCGCCGTCACGCTGCGGGAGGTGACGGAGGACAATCTCGAGGATGTGATCGCCCTCAATGTGGCCGCACCCCAGGAGGAAATGGTCGCCCTCTTCTATGCCAAGCTGGGGTTCGTCGACACTGGTCGAGTCCACGACGGCGAGATCGAAGCTCTGTCGGCCCTCACTTGAGGCTGTCAGTTGAGGCTGGGGTCCTGTGGGTAAGCGGCCCACATCGCCAGGTCACCACCCTGACGACGTAACACCGCGGCCCACAGGTCGTCGGGTTCGCTACTGAAGGCGTCGCCTTCAGAAGGCTCGACGACGATCCAGTCGCCAGAGATCAGCTCCGCCTCGAGTTGACCTTCTCCCCACCCTGCATAGCCGCTGAAGACGCGCAGTTGCGAAAGGGCGCCAACAACCAACTCCGGAGGGGTTGCCAGGTCGAAGAGACCGATGTCGTCGCGGATCTCAGTGAACCCGATGGGTTCCCCACCGCTACGACGGCCCAGCCCAACGGCGATCTCGGGCTGAACGGGCCCTCCAACGAAGACGACACTCGGCGGCTCCGGCTGCCACTGCGGGAGGAAATCGGCAACAGGTGACTGCGATGGTCTGTTCAGCATCAGTCCGAGGGCGCCCTCCTCATTGACCTCGCACAGCAGGACGACGCTGCGAGCGAAGTTGGGGTCGAGGAGGGATGGCCCTGCGACCAGCAGCGCCCCAGCGTGCGTTGACGGTAAACCCGTGGCAGAATCACCCATCATGAGCGACCGAAGAACCGATGCCGACAGACGCCAGGACGAGAGACGTGAGAGGGAGCGCCGTGAGCGGGAGCGCCGTTCCCGCGATCAAGGAGCCGACCCCGAGCGCCGGGATGGGCCAAATCGGCGAGAAGCGGAACGCCGCGCCGCACAGAGACGGAAGGACGCCGACCGCCGGTTCGCTGAGCGTCGGAGAAGCGACTGCCGAGACTCATAGCCGCGCCTGCCGCGCTGTGAGCGGATCGCTGAAGATGTCCATGGTTCGAGGCTAGGCCACACAGCTACTCTCAATGTCATGGACAAAGGTCGACTTGAGCAACTGCTGGCGGCCGCCGGCCCTGCCCACCATCAGGCCTACATCGAAACAGACGGAGACGATCCGGAGTGGCCACTGTGGTACGCCGCCTTCCTCGTCGACGATCTCAGCAAGACACTGGGGCGCCGCGTCACACAGAGCCAGTTGGTGTTCCACCTGATCGACATGGAACGGCAGCGATCTCGAGAGGCCCCGGATGCGGCGTGGCCCGACTACTACGCCCAGCAGCTCGCGGCCCGGGCCGAGAATGGCGACCTCTAGCCGACGACCAGGTCTCGAAGGTGGCCGAGGCCGATGGCTCCGGGGGTGAGGACCTTGTCGTGGAATTCGATGAGATCGAAGTCGTCGCGTGCTCGCTGCGTCTCCCGCATATCGAGGATCTGCCTCTCCCCCATCTTGTAGGTGATGGCCTGGCCGGGCCATCCCAGGTACCGAGTTACTTCCGACTCGGCGTACGACTTCTTCTGTAGCGCGTAACCTTCGAGCATCTCGGTAGCCGTCTCGAAGGTCCAGTCCTCGCCGGGATGGAACGGCTGGCCCTCGGGAATCTGGTAGCCCATGTGCGACCCGATGTCGATGACGACCCGACAAGCCCGGAGCATCGACTCGGCGTGCGTGTTCAGCACGTACTCAGGTCGATCGAAGTAGCCAAGCTCGTTCATCAGCCTCTCGGAGTAGAGGGCCCATCCCTCGCCTGATCCCGAGTACCACACGAAGGTGCGATGGAAGCGCGTCAGCCTGGCGGCGTTGGCCGCCTGGTAGACGACCTGAAGGTGATGTCCCGGAAAGCCCTCGTGATAGTTAGTGCTTATGTGGTGATATATCGGTATCTGGTGCTCGGAGTCATCGAGCCCGTACCAAACACTCCCCGGCCGCTTGAAGTCCTCGCTGGGGTTGATGTATTGGGCCCCAAGAGCGGTTCCCGGCGGTGAGATGTTGACGGTGATCTCGCGGGCCTCCTCGGGGATCCGAAAGGCTGAGCCATCAAGATCGGCCAGGGCCTTCAGCTGCAGCTCCGTCATGATCTCTATGAAGTTGTCGCGATCTCGCGACGCTCGGCTGGGGTCGGCGTCCAGAAACTCGACGGCCTCGGCGATATTGGCGCCCTCCTTGATCTGTCCGGCCGCCGCCGTCATCTCTTCGCGAAGACGTGTCACCTCCGTCCATCCCCACTCGTATACCTCCGGGGCGTCAAGGTCGGCACCCAAGAAGCGCGCAGCGGAGTCGAGATAGCGCTCCTCCCCTACGGGGTCAGCAGAGGCGGCGTCTGCCATGTAGGTATGGGTCAGATAGGTCGACAACTCTCCGAAACCGGCACGGGCGGTGGCGATTGCCCTCCCCAACGCTCCGGCCGCGGCGTTGCCCCCCGGGGACCCTGCTTCTTCGAAGCTCTTGGCGAGGCGGGTTAGACCCGACTTGCCCTCGGCGTGGTCCTTCGCCTCCTTAATGACGGACGTCACCTGGCGCTGCGCCGCAACCAGTCCCCTCGTCCGACCCTCCTCGAGAGTGGCTACATAGGCGGCGAGAGCGCCATCCACCCCGTCGAGGCGAGCGATGATCTTTTCCCAAGAGTCTGCACCCTCGCGGTCCATCACCTCGAACACCATTCCGAGGTCCTGCGGGGGCGAAGCCAGCGAGTTGAGGTCGCGGTACGGCTCTCCCGTCTCGTTGGCGGACAGCTCGTGCCCGAGCCTCTCTGAGATGGCTCGGACGGCCAAGCTTTCCCAATAGTCCGTCGTGGCGGGCATGGCCGCGATCTCATCAAGCCAACCTCGGAGGAGGTTCGTAGATTGTTCCACCCCCCCGGGGCTGTAGTCGTCGAGCTTGTCCTCGAAGCCGACGACGCCGTCGAAGGTGGCCGTTACCGGATGCAGCGCGGCGTACTCGTCGGTTAGACGATCTCCGAACTCGAGTATTGGATGAGCCATGTTGCGAAGGCTAGCTACTGGCCCGGTACCGCTTCCGGTTCGGGGGTGAGGTCGGCGATCACTTCGTAGCGGTGCACGTATGCCGATATGAACGCCTGCAGAGTCGCAGCCACCGGGAGGGCCATGATGGCTCCAGCAGGACCCATCAGCGTTCCTCCGACAATCGCAGATCCGAAGGAAAGGGCGGGATGCAAGGACATCGTGCGCGCGGTTAGGCGAGGGCTGAGAACGTAGTTCTCGAGTTGCTGGTAGGCGACGATGTAGATGACTACCCAGACGGCCTTGGCTGGGCTCTCCAGGACGGCGATCAGGACCGGTAGAGCCCCACCGATATAGGTTCCGACAACTGGCACGAACTGCGACAGGATCCCCACCCACAACCCGAGGGCCAGCGGGTACGGCAGTCCGATGATCGACAGCACCAGCCAGGTGACGAGGGCCGCCGCCAAGGCAAGCAAGGCTCTCGAGTAGAAGTAGCCACCGGTTTTCTCGATAGCGATATCCCACACCCTGATGACCTCGCGTTGCCGATGCTCCGGTAACAGCGAGGCAACTCCACGACGGATCTTGGGGGCTTCCGCCGTGAAGTAGAAGGTGAATAGGGCAATTGTTAGGCCCTGAAAGAAGGTCGTCAACAGCCTGGTGCCAACTCCGAATACAGATCCTGCGATGTCTGCGGCGTACGTCTGCAAGTCGGCGTCAACGTCGATCAGCGCTTCACGCACCCTATCCGGCGACAGGTCGAGGCCGAATCGGTCGGCCAACGAGCTGAGATCGTCTATATAGCCGGGTGCCCTGTCGATCAGCTGGATGACCTGGTCAACGATCAGCGGGATCATCAACGCGATGAAGGTGCCGCCGCCAACGACAACAAGCCCGAACATCAGTGCGGTGCCCAAGCCCCGCTTCCATCCTTTGGACGCCAGGAAGGCAACCCCGGGCTCGAGAGCCACAGAAAGGAATGCCGCGATGAGTATCAGCACGAGGAAACTCCGTAGCTGCCTCAAGACACCGAGACCGAAGAACATCCCGGCAACGACGATTGCTACCAGGAACACGAGACGGGGGGCCCAGCGCGGCATTCCCTTAAGCCAGCCCTCTGAGTAGATCTGCGGCTCCACGGAGGCGAGCGTACGCACTGGACCGCCGATCTGGCGGTAATCCGGTCTAGGCGTCGGCGGCAGCCAAAGCGGCGCCGACAATGCCTGCGTGATTGCGGAACTCCGTGAGGGCGACACGGCAGTGCTCGACCTTGATGAGGGGGAACCAGCTCCCGGACTCCTCTTTCTTGGCGATACCACCACCGAGCACGATGAGCTGGGGGCTGAAGATGAAGACGACATGAGCGAGGAACTCGTTCACCTGGGCGGCCCACTCCTCCCACGAGAGATCGTCTCGCTCGCGGGCACTGGCGGCCGCATACACCTCGGCGTCTGCGCCGTGGAACTCGAGATGCCCTAGTTCGGTGTTCGGGAGCAAATCGCCATCAAGGACGAAACCGCTACCGATCCCGGTCCCCAGAGTCAGCAGCACGACGAGGCCGGACACGCCTTTGCCCGCGCCGAGACGGCTTTCGGCAATGCCGGCAGCGTCGGCATCGTTCAGCAAGACGACCCTGTCGAGAACATGACGTTCGAAGAGCGACACCCCATCGACTCCCATCCAATCAGGATGGATATTCGCCGCGGAGGCGAGGATGCCGTTGCGAACGATCGCCGGCACCGCGATGCCGGCAGGTCCATTCCAGTTGTGATAAGAGACGATCTCGCCGACCATCTCGCCCAGCCGCTCTGGCGGCACCGGGTCCGGAGTCGGAATCTTGTATCGCTCCGTGAGCAACGCCCCGGTGTGGGTGTCTACGACGGCACCCTTGGCGCCTGAGCCGCCGATGTCGATCCCAAGGATCTCGTTCATGTCGACCAGTTGAGAACAGGATGTCTGGCTGCCAGAGCTTCGTCCGGCCGCCCGATCGGCGTGCGGTGGGGAGCCTCGTGCAGGGAGTCGGGATCAGTCGCCGCGACGCCGGCGATGTCGATGAGCGCCTCTGCCAGCGCCTCCACAGTCTCGGGAGACTCAGTCTCCGTCGGTTCGATCATCAGGGCCTCCTCAACGATGAGAGGGAAGTACATCGTCGGCGCGTGGAAGCCGTGATCTGGCAGAGCCTTGGCGATGTCGAACGCACGCACGCCGAACTCCCTCTTGAGATGAGCGGCAGATGCGACGAACTCGTGCATACAGGGCTTGGGGAATGGGAACTGGTACGTCTCCTGCAACAGCGAAGCCAGGTAGCGGGCGTTCAGCACCGATCGCTCGGCAACTCGGCGCAGTCCGTCCCCTCCGAGAGCCCGCATGTAGGTGTAAGCCCGCAGGACAACCAGGAAGTTGCCGTGGTTGCCGTGTACGCGTCCGATGGAGTCGGCGGGAGTCACCCAGGAGAAAGACCCATCTGGCCCGCGCTCGGGAAGTGGCCCGGGAAGGAATCGGACTAGCTCGGCGGTCACTGCGATGGGCCCCGACCCCGGGCCCCCGCCCCCATGAGGCGTTGCGAAGGTCTTATGAAGATTTGAGTGCACGATGTCGAAACCCATGTCTCCCGGTCTCGCCTGTCCGAGGATCGCATTGAGGTTGGCGCCGTCGTAGTAGACGAGCCCTCCCTGGCTATGGACGATCTCGGCCATCTCGACGATGTCCTCCTCGAACAAGCCGAGGGTGTTCGGGTTGGTCAGCATGAGGCCGGCGACATCGCTCGTCATCGCTTCCCTCAAGGCGTCGACATCGACAAGCCCGTGCTCATTCGACGGTACCGGCACCGCCTCATAGCCGGCTAGAGAGGCCGAGGCTGGATTGGTGCCGTGCGCAGAATCAGGGATGAGCACCTTGGACGGACTGTTGCCCTTGGCATCGTGGTACGCCCGCATCACTAAGAGGCCCGTGAGCTCTCCAGCTGCCCCGGCGGACGGCTGGAAGGTGGCTCGTGACATGCCGGTCAGTTCGCACAGGATCTGTTCGGTGGCGACGATGACTTCGAGGACTCCTTGGGTTAGTTCTGCGGGCGCCGAGGGATGGAGATCTCGGAAACCGGCACCCTCAGCCGCCCAGTCGCAGATCTTCGGGTTGTACTTCATGGTGCACGAGCCAAGTGGATAGGCACCGACGTCTACGGCAAAATTGCGGTGGGCGAGCCGAGTGAAATGCGCAACGAGGTCGCGTTCGGCGACCTCTGGAAGCGGTGGCGGCGCGTCCGCGGTCTCGGGAAGATCGAGCCGCTTCTGGGGGACGTCGAGGGTGCCGAAGTCAGCGGCAGACCTTCCCGTTGCAGAGAGCTCGATCAGCAGGGGCTCGGCTTCGCCGCCGGCGACCGGTGCAGATGAGGCTCTTCCCCCACTCTCAGACATCAGTGATCACCTCCCGCAGGGCCTCGACGTAGGCGTCCAGTTGGTCTTTGGTCCGCTGCTCGGTGGCGGCGATCAGCAGACCTCCTGGTAGCTCGGGGAAGTCGTCCGACAAGACGATGCCGGCGAGGAATCCATGCTCGGCCATGGCCAGCAGAGCTTGATTGGGGTCGATGGGCAACATGACGGAGAACTCTCGAAGGAAGGGCGAGTCGTTGGCCATGGAGACGCCGGGAAGCTGCGCCAGCTTGTCTGCGAGGTAATGAGCCTTTTGTGACGACTGCTGGCCAACCGTCGCCAGGCCCTGCGGCCCAACCCAGCCCATGTAGGTGGCTGCGGCGAGCGCGTTCAGCGTCTGATTGGTGCAGATGTTGGACGACGCCTTCTCCCGCCTGATGTCCTGCTCCCTCGTGCGCAGTGTCATGACATAGGCGGTGCGCTCCGCGGTGTCGACCGTCTTGCCGACGAGACGGCCCGGCAGACGCCGCATCTGCTCGGTGGTCGTCGCGAAGATGCCGAGCACCGGCCCGCCGTACGACATCGGGTTACCAAGTCCCTGGCCTTCGGCCACAGCAACATCGGCACCGGCAGAACCCGGGGTCCGCAAGACGCCAAGGCTCATCGGATCGACCTGGGCGACCAGAAGGGCACCTGCGGCCTTGGCCACAGCGGCCGCATCGGTGTAGTCCTCGATGACTCCGAGGTAGTTGGGCTGGGCTACGAAGACAGCGGCCGGCTCCGACCCGGCGTCGGCGGCCCAGGCGGTTCGACCGCCAACCATGGGGTGCTCGACGATCTCGATTCCCCTGGCGGCGGCAAAGGTCCGCAAGACTTCCTTGGTGTGTGGAGGCAGTCCCCTGCTGATCCACACTGCGTTGCGTTTGGTCGCCGCCACCGCCAAGTTGAGCGCTTCCATCGCTGATGTAGCGCCGTCATAGATCGAAGCATTGGCGACTGGAAGACCGGTGATGGAACAGATCATCGACTGGTACTCGAATAGGGCCTGGAGAACTCCCTGGCTCACCTCGGGTTGGTACGGCGTGTACGCCGTCACGAACTCCGGTCTCATCGTCAAAGCTCGCACCACCGAGGGGAGGAAGTGGTCGTAGATCCCTCCCCCAGCGAAACAGACCAGGTCGCCTCGGTTCTTGGCACCGAGATCGCCGATGAGCGACATGACCTGGGGCTCGGAGAGTGGTTCCGGCAGGTCAAGGGAACCCTTGACACGCACCTCATCAGGAAGGTGCGAAAACAGGTCGGAAGGCGACTTGAGGCCCACTGCCGCAAGAAGGCGAGCCTCGTCGGCGGGAGTATGCGGGGTGAAGTCCATTAGATGAAAGGTGTCCCTTGCACGGTTGCGGGCTGCCACTCTCCCCGCACCTCGATCTCGACCGTGGTGATGTCTCCCGGATCGGGTGCCAGGTAGGCCATGCCGATGCCACCGTCGAGCGTGGGGCTGAAGTTCCCAGACGCCACCTCACCGGCCGACCCGTTGGAGCGGACCGGGTACCCGTGGCGAGCGATGTGGCGTCCTTCCATCCGGAAGGCGATGAGTCGCTTGCCGAGCCCATCCGCCTGTTGCTGCTGGAGGGCTTCTTTACCAACGAAGTCGTGATCGAATTCGACTACCCATCCCAGACCTGCCTGCAACGGGCTCGTGTCACGGTCGAGGTCCTGACCCCACAGCGGATAGCCCATCTCGAGACGCAGTGTGTCCCGAGATCCCAGCCCGCACGGAACGGCGCCCGCGGCCGTCAGCGACGACCACAGGGACTCGGCGTGGTCGGAATCGATGACGAGTTCGGCACCCCTTTCTCCGGTGTATCCAGTACCAGCCATGCGGATGGCCGCACCCTCGAAAGATGACTCCAAGACCCTGAAGCGCTTCGGGACGTCGTCGATGACGCTCGAGATGACAGCGGGGGCATGTGGACCCTGCACAGCGACGAGAACGGTGTCGTGTCGCTTCGACTCGATCGCAATGGAGGCAGGAGCTTCGCCGACGAACAGATCGAGAACATCATCCTGGTTGGCTCCGTTGGGAACGACCCAGTAGCGCTCCTCATCGAAGCGCCACACGATGATGTCATCGACGACGCCTCCCTCCGACGTCAAGGCCATGGTGTACTGCGCCCTGCCGGGATCGATGTGGGTGATGTTGTTACACAGCAGCCGCAGCAGGAGGTCGGTCGAGCCCGCGCCCTCGAGTGTGAACCGACCGAGATGCGAGACGTCAAAGATGCCGACACCTGTCCGCACGGCGTTGTGCTCGGCGATGACTCCCTCGTACTGGACGGGCATATCCCAGCCGGCGAATTCCACGAAACGACCGCCAAGGGCGGCGTGAGTCTCATGCAGCGGAGTGCGGCCAGCGCTCATGTGATCGAGACTAACGAGCCCTCTGGCTAGCCGGGACAGCGATCTAGGTGAGCACGACTCCGAGATCGACGATCTCGGGCGGGCCCGGAACCCGGGTAGGGGCCGACGGCAGGTCTCCTCCGGGCGGCTCTTCGAGGCCGTACTTCACGAGCAGATGCAGGAAGTCACGCTGATAGAAGATCTTGCACTTCACTTCCGGATGATGCTGACGAAGGAGCCGCACCTTGCGGTTCTTCTTGGTGACGAGCTTCTGGTTCATCGTCGTGATCTCGATGTGGAGATCCTCCTCGGGAAGGAAGAAGTCCGGACGGAAGTACCTGGACGGGTTTCCCATCGAGTCGAACTCGATGGGAAACGTGTGCGGCTCGTACTGCCATTTGAGGCCGTAGAACTCCAGGAGTCGGGCGAACTGCCGCTCACTGGCGTGGGCGAAATCTATGAGATCGGCGTCGGTGACCTCGAGGTCGTAGCCGGTGCTCAGGTTCCTACGACCTCCGATGTGACTGCGGTTTCTTCGGCCTCGTCGGTGAACAGTTCGTGAATATCGCCCTGGAGCTCCGCTTGCACAGGCCCAACAGCGATGCCGAAGACGCCCTGTCCCCCGCGGAACACATCGACGACCTCGGTGGCACTGTGGGCGGCATAGATGGAGACACCGTCCGAGAGCAGCGTGACGTCCGCGAGCGGCTGTTCGCTCTCCAGTTCTGTTCGAAGAATGTCCATCGCTTGACGAATCTTCTTGAGACTCATCCCGGCGTCGAGCAAGCGCTTGACGACCTTCAGCTGAACGATGTCGCCGAAGGAGTAGCGGCGCTGCGAGCCGGAGCCCGCCGCCGATTGGATCGACGGCGTCAGCAAACCGGTCCTGGCCCAATAGTCGAGCTGGCGGTACGTGATGCCCACCAACTTGCACACCTGCGGTGCGCGGTAACCCTGATCTGTCACGGACCCTCCTCGCGTGTCAGGCATCTTACACCAATGTAATTCCCAAGGGCGAACTACGGGAGTGAAAGTAGACTCTCAGACCGGACTTATCAACAACCGTTGTGGATAAGAGCGTTAGAGGCCTGAGATCGCTGCGTTGCGTGTGGGGGCAATTCCGGGGACAACTGACCCGGAACTGTGGATTAGTCGGCTTTAGTTCCCGATGCCAGCTCGTGCAGGATCCGCAGCTGCTCTTCATTGCCGAGGGCGAGGATCACGCTGCCGGGGCGGACGACGGCGTCGGGATCGGGATTGAGGCTCAAGCCGGAATCGACGTCCTCGATCCCCAGTACCAGCGCGCCAGTGCGAGCGCGTACCTCGGCAGCCCGCAAGCTGGTACCGGCAAGCTGTCCCTCTTGGGCAACAACACACTTCTCGATCTCGACCTGGACCACCTGGCTACCGACCACGAGATCCATGAACTCCACGAGTTGCGGCCGGTCTACCAGCGCCGCCAAGCGCCGCGCACCAACGACCTGCGGCGCTACGACCTGGTCGGCGCCGGCGAGAAGGGTCTTCTCAGAGTTCTCGACGTTGTCGGACCGGGCGACCACAACCACGCTCGGATTCAGCGCCTTCGCCGAAAGGGTGATAACCAGATTGTCCGAGTCGTGGCGAACAGCCGCCACCACTCCCCTCGCTCGAGCGATCCCGGCCTGCTCGAGGGCGGCGTTGTGAGTGGCGTCCCCGAATACGACGGTCTCGCCATCGCCCACGGCTCGATCGACGCGCTCCTGATCGATCTCGACGACAACCACGTCGGTACCGCGACGATTGAGGTCCTCGGCAACGGCGCGCCCGACCCGGCCGTAGCCACACAGGATGATGTGATCGGATAGTGCATCCACCATGCGCTTGGTCCTCCTCGTTTGGCGCTCGCCGCCGATCAGGCGCTCCAACGCTAGCTCCAGGCCGGAGGTCGCCGTGTACAGAGCAGACCCGACGCCTCCGATAACGACGAGAATCGTAAGCACTCGCCCTGCGGTGGAGAACCCACCCTCGATCTCATTGAAGCCGACGGTGCTAATCGTGATGACTGTTGTGTAGAAGGCCTCGAAGATGTCGATGTCCTCGAGGATGAGGAACCCGATTGTCCCCACAGCCGTCACCGCCGCCAGGACGAAGACCCCTGCCCGGAAGGCCTTGGCCGTTGTCACGACTTGGCTATGTCGAAGTCCTCGGGAGTTATGTCCTCGAGGAAGGCACGGAATCGCTCAACCTCGTCCTCTTCGCCCTCATCGCGGATCTCGACCCCCACCTGTTCCAACACATCGGCCGCTGCGAACAGTGGCGCCTTCGTTCTGGCGGCCAGAGCGATGGCGTCCGAGGGACGGGATGAGATGACGACGTCATCTTCCTGGGGCCTGGACAGGACGAGATCGGCGTAAAATATGCCATCGCGAAGCTCCGTCACGGTGACCGAGCTGACGGTGACATCAAGCGAATCAGTTACGAGACGCAGTAGGTCGTGGGTCAACGGCCGGTCCGGCTCCACGCCTTCAAGAGCGAATGCGATCGCGGTCGCCTCGACGGCGCCGATCCAGATCGGCAAGTACCGGGTCCCACCGATCTCCCGGAGCAGGACGATTGGCTGGTTGGTCGGGAGCTCAATACGGACTCCCAGCAGCTCGAGAGCAACGGGATCTGTCACGCGGTCAGCCTATCCGAAGCGTAGACATGCCGACCAAGCGACGCCGGATCCTCCCGGAACGTTGGGAGATCCATGACCGCCCACAGCGAGCGAAGATTGCGGTACTTCCCCTCGTAGTCGAGGCCATAGCCAAGCAAGAACTCGTCGCCCACCTCGAATCCTCGGTATTCGAGAGGAACGTCAACGATGCGGCGCGTCACCTTGTCCAGCAGGGTGACCACCTCAAGCGACTCGATGTGTCTTGTCTCGAGCATCTTTCTCACGGTCGAGAGGGTGAGCCCCGTGTCGACGATGTCTTCGACCAGAATGATGTGACCGCCTTCGAGGGGCTGCAGGCTGTCCATCGCGATCGACACTTTGCCCTCCTCGCCGAATCTCGTGAGGGCTATGAACTCGACCTTCATCGACCCCCTCATTTGCCGTACCAGGTCGGCAAGGAACGGCACAGACCCGGTGAGAACACCGACGAACGTCGGCTCCCGATCGTGATACGCCTCGGAGATTTCAGTGGCGAGTTCGCTAACTCGTCGCTGAATCGTTGCGGCGTCGATCACCTCCATGAATAGCTCGTCGCTCATGGTGTGCCAACGATCGGCGGCACCAGGGAGAAAAGCGCCTGGTAGATACGTTCCTCGAGCGGGGTTCGAAGGCGGGGGGCTGTCGTGTCGGCGATGGGAAGCTCAGGAATCAGCCGCAAACGAGCTGCCTCGGTCGCGTCGATGGTGGCAGGAACACCACCACCCTGTTCCCCGGCAAGCGGCGCCAGCAGGCGATCGACGACCCCGAACATGTCGAAGCCATAGTCGAGGAGTTCCCTGGTATCTGCGAAGTGGTCTTCAGTTCCCATTACTACGGCCAGCAGGGTACGGCCATCTCGCGACGCCGTTGACACGAGCACTCGTCCGGCTTTTCCTGTGAATCCGGTCTTGAGCCCGGCGACGCCTTCGAAGGCTCCGAGAAGCGCATTGGTGTTGACGGCGCGTCTCACGGCCCCATTAGGCGCCGTCCGGAACTTGACTACCCGGGTACGTGCCAGGCGCGCCAGGACCGGGTCTTCGAGGGCTGCTCGGCCCAGCATCAGCAGGTCGTTTGCCGAGCTGTAGTGGCCGTCCGCGTCGAGCCCGTGGGGGTTGACGAAGTGAGAATTGGTCATTCCGAGCTCCGCTGCTTTGGCGTTCATGAGGTCGGCGAATCCGGCAACGCTTCCGCCGACATGCTCGGCCAACGCCGTGGCGGCGTCGTTTCCGGAACGCACGATGATGGCGTTGAGCAGTTCCCACACCGTCCACGTCTCGCCCTCGACCAATCCGACCTCGGCCTCACCGGTAGCGGCAGCGCGCGAGGAGATGACGACAGGGCCCCCGAGCTCGGTGTTCTCCAGCACGACGAGGGCCGTCATCAGCTTCGTAACAGAGGCCATCGGACGCTGCTCGTTTGCTTCGTGGGACAGAAGCATCAGATCGCCGGTGACGTCGAGCAGGGCGTACGACGCGGCCTCGATGGCCGGTGGAGAGTTCTGCGTGAACGCATCGATAGGAAGGTGCGGCGTCGGCAGCGACGCCACCAAGGTGACAGCGACGGCGATGGACGAGATCACTTGCCCAGCAGGTCGCGGAGCTCGCCGCGGAGTAACGCCTCCGAGAGTTCCCTTCCGGCCTGAGCGGAGTCGGCCAGAATCTCTGCTGCACGGCGGCGGTTGTCCGGGTTGCGGTGACGCAGCATCGGCTCCGTCAGCTGTCGCAGCAGGTCAACCTCGCGATCGACCGACAACCGGAATGATCGGATGTGACGACCCTCGAGGCCATGCCGCAGCAACCTGGCAGCCGCCCGCGCTATTACGAGATCATCGTCCCGGAATACCTCTTTGCCACCGTCGAGCTTCATCGGTGTCAGCAGGCCATGCTCGATGAGCGTGGCGAGCTGCCGCCTGCCGAGACCGGCGGCCTTGGCCAACTCGCTGGCGGACATGGAGACACCACTGTCGGCAAAATAGGTTTCGGGCGGCGGACCCTCGGGAAGTGTGGCGGAATCCTCGCCTCGCTCCCATGCTGTCAGCTTCGACTTGATGACCTTGAGAGGCAAGTAGTGGTCGCGTTGTTGGCGCAGGATGTAGCGGATGCGTTCCAGGTCGGCGTCGCTGAACTGCCGATAGCCAGCTTTGGTGCGGGAAGGTCTGATGAGATTCTGACCCTCGAGGAACCGCAATTTGGAGACGGTGACGTCGGGGAACTCTTCTCGTAGCAACGTGATGACTGCCCCAATCGAGTGGGTCTCAGCCATCCCCGGCCGCCACAGCGAGGTGGTATTTGCCGACTATCAGTTCGTCACCAGGCTTGATGTCCAACCGGTCGACGCGCTCCCCATTGACGTAGGTGCCGTTCAGCGAGCCTTCGTCCTCGACAACCAGCGAATCGCCGTCTGCGATGACGCTGGCGTGCCGCCTCGAGACGGTGACGTCGTCGAGGAAGATGTTGGCGTCCGTGGAGCGACCAATGGTGGTCTTGCCGGGCGCCAGGATGTAGGCAAGTCCCGCCCGCGGTCCTCGCTCGATCACGAGTGCAAAGGTGAAGGCTCCGGCCACCCGAGGTTGCTGGTCTTGGTCGACCAACTCCGGCTGGTAGGCGATCGTTGGATCGTGATCCCTCATGGGTTCGTCGGTGTCCATCAGTTGATGGTAGCGGAGACCCTCCACCAAAGGTTAAGACTTACTCAGTAAGCGCCTTGTAGGCGTCGGCATCGAGAAGGTCCTCGAACGCTGCCGGATCCGAGATCTCCATCACCACGAACCACCCCTCGCCGTAGGGCTCACGGTTGATCAGGTCGGGGCTCTCGACGAGGGCGGCGTTGGTCTCGGCGATGGACCCTGCCATCGGCGCGTATATCTCGGCTACCGATTTGGTGGACTCGACCTCGGCCATCACAGCGTTCACGTCGTAGCTGGCGCCTGCCTCGGGAAGCTCTACGAAGACGACATCCCCCAGCGCATCCTGGGCATAGTCGGTAATGCCGATGCGGTGTTTGCCATCATCGGTGGCAACAACCCACTCGTGCTCCTTGGTGTAGCGGCGGTCGCTCGGGACCTCCATTTGCTCTCCTCTCGATTGGACGCGAGATTAGCTCACGAAGCCGACGCCACCTGCTGCCTGAGGTCTCCGGTGTACTGGTACGCGACCACGTAGTAGATGATCAGCGCGGGGATGCCGATCGTCCAGGCCGCGACCTGCAGCCAGCCGGTGTTAACCCCGATGAGAAACCAGCCAATAGACGTGTAGATGCCGACCGTCGCCAGTTTGCCGAGTCGGCGCACCGTGATCTTGCGCCGATACCTCAGACCAAGGTAGAGGCCGGCGACTGCGACTAGTACCTCTCGCGCCAGAACGGCAACCGCGAACCAGCGCGGGATATCGTCGGTGATGAGTCCTCCGATCAGGGCAGCTCCGACGGCGAGTCGGTCGGCGAGCGGATCAAGGAACTCCCCCACCTTCGAGACCTGGTCAAGCCTGCGAGCGAGGTAGCCGTCGATCCAGTCCGTGGAGCCGATCAGGCCCAGCATCCACCCGGCGCCGATGGGGTTGTCGCGACCGATGAGGAGCCACAGCATCACCGGCACCAGGGCGATCCTGATCGTCGAGATCAGGTTGGGGATGGTGAATACGTTCACGAACGCTCTTGGGCTAGCTGGACGCGAAACCCGACTCTCGTTAGTTCGGTGCCGTCGTGATCGACGGCGAAGGCGTATCCCTTGGCCTCAGGGAATCCCAGGTTGACGAAGTTCGAGACCATCGGCACCAGTGACGGCTGGCCCGGCTTGCCGCTCGACGTCGGGTGGACCCGCAGGCTTCCCCTGGCGTCGATGCCCATGTTGACTCCATCTTCATCGATGAGTTGTATCCGCAGGTCGAGGCTTTGGTCCCATTCGTGGGGCTCGACTTCGACCAGAAGCACCAGCGAGAGTTGGGGGTGCCGCGCCGGGATTCTCCGGGTGGTTATGGTCGAGATGCCGCCACCGAGGATGTAGAGCTTGCCATTCTGCATCTGTGCCGAGTCGGCCAGCATCGTCGTGGTGACACGCATCAGGGACTCTCTTCGAGAGCGAAAGTCCGCCCGTCGGGATCGGTCACCCTGATCCAACGGCTGCCCCAGTGGGTGTCTTCAAGGGGCGTCGCCACCGCGACCAGCTCTCCCAGGACCAGGTCGTCGGCACCAGAGACATCGAAGAAGACGTTGAAGGCAGGCAACTCATCCGCCTCGGCGAGAACGACTGCGGCACCTGCGTTGACGAGCCGGCCGGCGCGGTGACCCTCGCTCCCCCACTGCTCAGCGAATGAGAAGCCGAGCCCCTCCCAGAATCCAACGCTGGTCTCCCACTGAGTGGTTTCGGCGTAGATGTGACCTATTCCGTTAATTCCCACCGCCAGAGGCTACCTCTGCCTTCCGCCGAGGGTCACCGGTCACGGTCGTGGGTGACAATGTGAAACCGGTAACTTGTCGGCATGCCTTCTTTCGATGTTGTTTCAGAGGTGGATCTCCAAGAGGTCCGTAACGCCGTCGACCAGGCCAACCGGGAACTGATCACCCGCTACGACTTCAAGGGTACGGACAGTGTGGCCCGCCTCACCGAGAACGATGTAGCCGTCGAGTCATCGACGGACCAGCGATTGGAAGCAGCCGTGGTCGTCGTCCGTGAGAAGCTGGCTCGGCGCAAGATCTCCCAGAAAGCGATCTCTGGAGGAACACCCGAGGAGGTCGGAGGCAGCAGGTGGCGAGCCGTCTTCAAGCTCAATCAGGGCATCGCCCAGGACGCCGCGAAAGAGCTCGTCAAGGAGATCAAAGCCACCAAGCTCAAGGTGCAGTCGGCGATCCAGGGTGACTCAGTTCGTATCAGCGGCAAGAAGCGAGACGATCTGCAGGAGGCCATCGCGGTGTTGAAGGGTCTCGACTTCCATCTCCCCCTGCAGTACGTCAACTTCCGAGATTAGGGCGCCCCACCGGGGCACCTGGTTAGTGGCTTCAGGTGGGACGGTGCTTGTGGTTGACCACCGGCTTGAGCCGGCTCCACAACAGGAATCGTTTGACGTCGACGGCCACAGATTCGGCCCAGTTGGAGAGCGTGTTGGCCACGAGGATCTCTACGCCGTCGAGTTTGTGGCGTCGATACCTGTTGTCGATCTTCTTGCCCTTGAGGTAGGTGTCGACCGACACCTGCGGGTTACCCCCTCAACTGATGGGCGGAACGAAGTCGAGAGCTGCCACGCCGCCCTTGCGGCCGACGTAGCGCACCGCCCTGGGACTCAGCGTGATGTCGAAAGCCATCGGCGGAGTCTACGGTCAGGCAGCAATTGGGCCGCTGAGCGGTCGGCCGCTGATGCCGCGTGGATTATCCGTCCGCTGTCCGTAGAGATAGACGGTCATTCCCAGTTCGAGCTCTGTCCGTAGGAAGTCCATGTCGTCGTTGGTAACGCGGACGCAGCCGTGAGATGCGGGGTAGCCCGGCACCGATGGTGAACCGTGGATGGCGTAGCCACCGTTGAAGTAGTAGGGCTTGTACATCGAGCCGAGATACGAGGTGTGGTTGTAGTTCCGCTCCATGTAGAAGCCGTATTGACCCTCCGGCGTCTGCGCCGTGACGTTCCGTCCCGTGTAGTTAACGAAGGTCCCCCCGCTTCCCGACGAGATGCCGACGACCACCTCGACGGCGTCATCCTTCACCAGATACAGAAGCTGCTTTCCAAGATCGATCTCGATTCGATTTGGCTCAGAGCGCAGCCTCACCGAAGGGTTCGTGTCGAGCAGCTTCCAATCCCGCTGCTCGAAGATGCCGTCACGCTCGAGGTCGTGAAGCTTCTCGAAAGCGAGAACCGCCTGATAAGTAGCGCGACCGTAGGTTCCGTCGACTTCGCCCGGCCGGAAGCCGGCGTTGGCTAGGCGGATCTGGAGGAACTCAACAAGGGGCCCGTGGTCGCCACGGCCCAGGCTCACGATCTCACCGAGACCAACGGCCTCGGTGTCCAGCGGTGGTCCCTCCCCAGCCGGAAAGAGGCTCAGCGCTGTCGTCAGCATGATGGCGATTGCAGTTCCCACCTATCCCCTATCGGTCCGTAATCGCTCGGAATGTAGCCGGTGAAACCGAG
>CAXMQS010000026.1:0-3287 GCA_964195995.1 uncultured Acidimicrobiia bacterium | reverse complement strand
CGTCGTTGAAACGACCGCACCCCCTGCCGATCCGGGTCCCGGGCCGGGCGATTTCGGATCACTGGTCGCGGTGTGCGGCCCCAACGAAGCCGGCGGCGAGATCCCCGATCTGGGTGACGACGAGGTCCAGGGACTCTCGGCGGACACCATCAAGCTCGCAACGATCGCCGACCCCGGTTTCCAGGGCTCGCCGGGTCTGAACCAGGAGATCTTCGATGCCGGTGAAGCGTTCGCCGAGTGGTGCAACGAGGCAGGAGGGATCAACGGCAAGCAGATCGATCTCACACTGCGCGATGCCAAGCTCACGAACTACCAACCCGTGTTGGAACAGGCGTGCACGGAAGACTTCGCCGTCGTCGGTGACGGCGCGGTGCAGGACAACCTCTGGGCTGATGTGGGCCGGGCCTGCGGTCTGATCGACATCGCCGGATTCTCCGTGACCGCCGAGAAGGCCGGGCAGGCCGGCGACGATCCGGTGAGTACCCGCCAAGTGCAGCCGGTGCCGAACCCGGCCGACGAAGTCGCCGTCGGAGCGAACGTGATCCTGCAGGAGGAGTTCCCTGATACCGCGGCGAGCACCGGTCTCATCTACGCGGACTTCCAGACGCTGGTCAACCAGTACGAAAAGGAGCGGGCCGGTTTCGAAGAAGTCGGCCACGTGATTATTCACACCGACGTCTACAACATCCTCGGGGAGGACAACTGGACGCCGTTCGCCGCGTCGATCCGAGCCGCCGGAGTGAAGTTCTTGCGGCTCATCGGCGAGCCCGACAACGGTGCGCAACTGAAGCTGGCGCTCGCCGAGATCGGGTACTCGCCGGCCGTCACTCTCCAGGAGACGAACTTCTACGACCCGAACTACATCACGGCCGGCGGCGACGCAGTCGAGGGTGACTACATCCGCACGGTGTTCTGGCCGTTCGAGGAGGCCGATCGCAACCCGGCCACCCGGGCCTACCTGGACATCCTGGAAGCACAAGGCGGCAAGATCGCCACCCTCGGCGTCCAGTCCATGTCTGCATGGCTGCTCTTCGCAACGTTGGCCAAGGAATGCGACCTGGAGAACGACCTGAGTCGCAGCTGCATCCTCGAGCGTGCCTCACAAGTGACCGCGTGGGAGGGCGGGGGACTCCACGCTGCCTCCAGCCCGGCAACCAATCAGGGGGCCCGCTGCACGATCGTGCTTCGGATCGAGAACGGTGAGTTCGTCCGGTGGGCACCGGAGGTCGACGGCGGTGACGGCGGCTACGCCTGTGATCCCGCCTACGTCACCCCGATCGAGACCGCCGGTTAGGTCCGATGGAGGAGTTTCTCACCTTCACGATCATCGGGCTGGTCACCGGCGCGCTCTATGCCGTGGCGGCCAGCGGCCTGGTCGTCACATACACGACCAGCGGGATCTTCAACTTCGCACACGGTGCCATCGGCATGTTCGCAGCCTTCACCTATTGGCAGATGCGGGTGGCGTGGCACTGGCCGGCCCCTGTCGCGCTGATCGCGGTGCTGCTCGTGCTGGCTCCGGCCTTCGGCGCCCTCGTCGAGCGCGTGATCATGCGGGGGCTCCAGAACGTCTCCGAGGTCACCAAGCTGGTCGTCTCGGTCAGCCTCCTGTTCGGCGTCTTCCAGGGCGCGATCATCCTGTTTCCGCCCACCGAGAGCCGACGACTTCCCGGGTTCTACGCGGGCAACACCTTCGATCTCGGCTTCATCAACCTCGCCTGGCACGACGCCGCCACGATCCTTGCCGCCATCGTCACCGCGATTGTGCTGCGGTTTCTGCTGTATTCGACGAGAACCGGCCTGGCAATGCGGGGCGTCGTCGATGATCGGGATCTCACCCAGCTCAACGGGGCGCGGCCGGACCGATCGTCGATGCTGTCGTGGTCACTCGGTACGTCGCTTGCCGCGCTTGCCGGCATCCTCTTGGCCGGCAGTCAAGGAGTCCTCGGCCACGTGCCGCTGACCCTGCTCGTCATCAATGCCTACGCGGCGGCGATGTTCGGTCGCCTCGAGAGCCTGTCCCGGACGTTTGTCGGTGCGGTGGTCCTCGGCCTATTGCAGTCGTACGGGATCGGCTACCTGTCCCTCAACACTTCGCTGCACTCGGTCTTCATTCTCGACATCGATCCGCCGCTGTCGCTCAGCGGCATCCGTCCGGCAATCCCGATCATCGCCTTGTTCCTGGTGCTGTTGTTCTTGCCTCGCCAGCGGGTGGTCGCGGCGGGGCTGCGCAAGTCCCGGGAGATCATTCCGGCCCCTTCGATGGTGCGGTGGCTGATCGGGGCAGTGGCGCTCGGGTTGATCTCGTTCGGTTATGCCACCTGGTACCCGGGCGTGCGGACCTTCCAGATGGGCCAAGGGCTCGCACTGGGCATCATCATGCTGTCGCTCGTCCCTCTGATCGGCTGGGCCGGCCAGATCTCGCTGGCGCCGATGGCATTCGCCGGGATCGGGGCGGTCGTGATGAGCCACTGGGGCGGTGAGGGCACCCTCGAGGGGCTCGTGGCAGCCACGCTCATTCCTGGTGCGGTGGGCGCCCTCGTCGCGCTTCCCGCTCTGAGGCTCCGAGGTCTCTACCTCGCGCTCGCCACCGCCTCTTTCGCCGTGTTCATGGATCTCGTGTTCTTCAACCAGACACTGTTTCTTCCCAACGGCAATGTCCAGGTGCCCCGATTGGATCTGTTCGGGTTCTCCTTCGACGACGAGCGGGCCCATCTCGTGCTGCTCGGGGTTGTGTTCGGCCTGGTGGCTGCCGGGCTCGCATGGCTCCGCCACCAGGAGTTCGGGCGGCGCCTCCTTGCGATGAAGTCGAGCGACGCGGCGTGCGTGACGCTGGGCGTCAATCTGACAGTCACGAAGCTCCAGGTGTTCATTCTCTCGGCCTCGATCGCCGGCTTTGGTGGCGCCCTTTACGGCGCCCAGCTCCGCAGCGTGTCGCCTCCGACATTCCAGTTCCTGCAGAGCCTCCCGGTCGTCTTGCTGGCCGTGGTCGGCGGGATCGCCGCGGTGGGCGGCGCCCTGTTCGGCGGCATCGCCTATGCGCTCACTTTCCTCATCATCCCCGACGTGTACCCCCGACTGAAGGACTTGCTCACGATCGGTCCTGCTCTCGCCGGCATCAGCCTGGGCCGCAACCCCAACGGTGCGGTCAACGAGATCGTGCGCAGCATCCGCGAGGCTCGCGCCAGGCGGCGCCTACCCGAGACCTCAGCGGTGGACGACGATCTCGGCCACATCGGCCTCGCCGGGTTCGCCCCGGCGGACCGCGCTCACTTCGATGCAGAGCT
>CAXMQS010000025.1:0-7470 GCA_964195995.1 uncultured Acidimicrobiia bacterium | reverse complement strand
GGCTAGCTGACGGGTTCCGCCGCCAACCGTTGAGCACTACCTTTCGGCCTTCAAGCGCCCGTAGCTCAGTCCGGATAGAGCGCCTGACTACGGATCAGGAGGCCGGGGGTTCGAATCCCTCCGGGCGTGCGAGAAGCCCCCTTTGCTGCGGGGGCTTCGTCGCGTTCTCTGTGGCCCTTCAACCCTTCCGCGCCTCCAGCGCCTCGTAGAAGGCTTCGGGATCGCTGGGAATGAACCGCACATTTGACCCGTCGTTGTCCGGGAACAGGACTCCTGGATTTCTCTTATGCCTGCTGACATCAGCAAGATTCACAACCCACTCTTCGTCATCGTCGTCCGCGACAACGAACTGGCCTCCCTCGAAGTACGCGAATGTCTCGAAGACGGTGCCATCCACCGTCTCCACCTTCCCACCGAACTCATCTTCGATCTCCTGCTCCAGGGCCTCCGTCAGCTCCTGGACCACCTCAGCGACCCCACTGGCCAGCTTGCGTAGCCGGCTACGCCGTTCGTCATTGTCGAAGCCCTCCCACTCGTCCTGGTTGTCGAGCCACTGGCGATACATCGCTGCTGCGGCGTTCAGGTCGCGTTCTAGTTGATCCGCGGGATAATGGTCCATGCCGACAACGCTAGGCCGTGCCCGGTTGCGCCCCGCCGGACCGGACAATTCGCGGCCGACGCGGAGTCGCCCTTCGCCCATCTCTTCCGGCGGGTGAGCTGAGAAGCGATGACCAGGAGTCGGCTGCGAGGCCGCCTGCGGCGGATAGCTTCTAGCTTCTAGACGCACCCATCCCCCCAGGAGCTCTCATGAACCCCCAAGTCGCCGACCTCGCAGATCGCTTCTGGGAGACCAGCCTCTCAGTGATGCCCACTGGCGCCAATCTCTATGGCGATCATCGGTTCGACTCAGAAATGGAGGATGTCAGTCTCGAAACCGAGGACCGCAACATCTTGGCCCTTCGATCGCTGGTCGACGAGGCCACCGCTTTTCCAACCGATGGCCTCGAGTCGCAGGATCGCATCACACTGCAACTCCTTGTGCACGAGGCCGAAGGAGCTCTCCTCGACCTCGAAGGCCGAACTGCCGAGTTCCTTGTCGACCCCATGCTGGGCCCACATGTATTGCTACCCGCATACGCCCCCCAGGCCTCTATCACCGAGCCCCAGCACGCACACGACATCACCGAGCGCTGGACCAAGCTCGGCACCTTCTTCGATCAGTTGGCTGAGCGACATCGTCAGGGCGTCGCCAGTGGCCGGACCCCGCCGGCCAAGCTCGTCGAGAAGTCGTTGGCCCAGCTTGAGCGATACCTAGCCAGCCCTCTCGAGCAGGATCCGTTCACCATGCCGATGGCGCCGCAGGCGTTCTCGGACCAAGAGGAAGCCGAGTGGCGTCAGGGGCTCGCCGACAACGTTGCCAGCGTCGTCAGACCGGCTCTCGAG
Organism: uncultured Acidimicrobiia bacterium; assembly: GCA_964195995.1. Lineage (GTDB taxonomy): Bacteria > Actinomycetota > Acidimicrobiia > Spongiisociales > JAOTWH01 > CAXMQS01. Next base: position 6,027 of record CAXMQS010000025.1, on the reverse strand, counting down.
CGCTATCGCGATGTAGTTCGAGAAGTTGTGGCGCCGGCGGCGCGCAGCGACGAGAACCCCGGCGTTGGGTTCATCCCCGGCGGTCCCGAGCTCTACCGCAAGGCCGTCGCCAAGTACACATCGCTCGAGCGCGAGCCCGAGGAGATCCACCAGATCGGCCTCGACCTGATCGCGGAACTCGAGGACGAGTACCGCGAGCTCGGGGCCGCGGCGCTCGGCACCAGCGACCTCGAGACGATCTACTCCCGACTCCGCGACGACCCCGAGCTCAGGTACTCCGACTCAGCGGTGGTTGTGGCCGACGCCGAGCGAGCAGTCTCGGACGCCGAGGCGGCCGCCCCCGAGTGGTTCGGAGTTCTCCCCCGCCAACAGTGCGTCGTCAAGGCCATCCCCGAGCTGGAGGCCAAGGAAGCGCCCCTCGCCTACTACATGCCGCCCGCAGGTGACGGGTCGCGTCCCGGGGCCTTCTACATCAATGCTGCCGAGCCGGGCAATGTCACCCGCTACGAGTCCGAAGCACTGGCTTTCCACGAAGGCGTGCCCGGCCACCACTTCCAGATCGCCATCGCCCAGGAGATCGAGGGACTTCCTGAGTTCCGCAAGTTCGGGCTTCTTCACGCCTATGTCGAAGGGTGGGGTCTGTACACCGAGCGCCTCGCCGACGAGATGGGCCTGTATTCGAATGACCTGGCCCGCATGGGCATGCTGTCGTTCGACTCGTGGCGCGCCGGCAGGCTGGTGGTCGACACCGGGATGCACGCCATGGGCTGGAGCCGCCAGCAAGCCATCGACTACCTGGCCGCACACTCGCCCCAACAGCCCAACAACATCGAGAACGAGGTCGACCGCTACATCGGCTACTTCGGTCAGGCGCTGTCCTACATGGCCGGCCGCCTAGAGATCGACCGCTTGCGCGCCGATGCCGAACAGCGTCTTGGCGACAGCTTCGACATCAAGGCGTTCCACGATGTCGTTCTGGGGTCGGGACCGCTGACTCTGCCCGTGCTGGGGCGCCTCGTCGACGACTGGGTGACACAACGGGGTTAGCGCTCAGATTGGGGTCTTTTGGCCGTGGTGCCCAGGGCCTTGCGGCAGCAAGGCTGTCGCATGACGCTCGATTTCGCTGGACTGGAACCGCCACCGACTCTGTCCCGCCAGGAAGCTCTGGCTGAGGCCAACCGCTGCTTGATGTGCTGGGACGCACCATGCACGCGAGCATGTCCGACCTCCATCGACGTACCGGGGTTCATCAAGCGGATCGCGACGGGTGACGATCTTGGATCTGCCCGCACCATCCTCAGTGCCAACATCCTGGGATCCTCGTGCGCTCGGGTATGTCCGACCGAAGTGCTTTGCGAGGGTGCCTGCGTTCTCAACGACCTCCACGACCGACCCATAGAGATCGGGCGGCTGCAGGCGTACTCGACGGATCCCATCGTGCTCGGTGGCCACCAGTTGTTCACCAAAGGTGAGCCCAGCGGCCACCGTGTCGGCATCGTTGGTGCGGGACCGGCGGGTCTGAGCTGCGCCGGCGAGCTGGCACAGCTTGGGCACGAGGTCGTCATCCTCGATGCTGCCGAGACCCCGGGCGGCCTCAACACCCATGGGGTTGCCGACTACAAGATGACTAAGGCGACCTCGCTCGCCGAAATCGCATGGATCTCCCAGCTGGGCGTCGAGATCCGCTCGGGAGTCACAGTAGGAAACGAGGTGACCGTCGCGGACCTGCTCAACACCTACGACGCGGTGTTCCTGGGCGTCGGACTCGGTGACATCCCTCCGCTGGGTATCCCCGGTGAGGAGCTGGCCGGGTCTGTGGACGCCCTTAAGTTCATCGCTCGACTCAAGGCATTGCCCCGTGACCAGATGTCCCTCGAGGGCGAGCGCGTTGCGGTCATAGGCGGCGGCAACACGGCTATAGATGCCGTCACCCAGTCCGTCAGGCTCGGCGCCGACAAGGTGTTCCTCGTCTATCGGCGGGGTCGTGACCAGATGAGGGCATACGACCACGAGATCGAGAAGGCCAAGTCGGACGGCGTCGAGTTCCTCTTTTGGTCGGCGCCGGTTGCCATCGAGGGGACAGACGCCGTCACCGCCCTTCGCTGCCAACGCACTGAGATGCGCGATGGCAGCCCCGCGCTCGTTGAGGATTCCGACTTCTCGATCGACGTCACGCGGGTGTTCCGAGCAACGGGCCAGGCCAAGCGACGCGGTTTCCTCGGGCAAGTCCCCGACCTCGAGTTGGAGGGCGGAGGGCGCGTCGTGGTGAACGAGAACTTCCGCACCGCCAACCCCAACGTGTGGGCCGGCGGAGACTGCGTCAACGGCGGCCAGGAGGTCGTCAACGCGGTGGCTCACGGCAAGGCGGCTGCCGACGACATCGACACGAACCTGCGAAGCAACACCGGGAGGTAGACGCATGGCCGACCTATCAGTGAACATGGCCGGGGTCGAGTCACCGAACCCGTTCTGGCTGGCCTCGGCGCCACCAACGAACACCGGGGATCAGGTCGCAAGAGCATTCGACGCCGGCTGGGGAGGCGCGGTGTGGAAGACACTCGGCGAGCCCATCGAGAACACCTGGTCGCGTTACAGCTCGGTCGACTGGGAAGGCCAACGCATGATGGGTCTCAACAACATCGAGCTCATCACAGATCGCCCTCTCGACGTCAACCTCAAAGAAGTCGCGGCCGTCAAGAAGCGCTACCCCAAGCACGCCGTCGTCGTGAGCCTCATGGTCGAGTCGAAGCGCGAGGCGTGGCACGAGATCATCAAGCAGACGGAGGATGCGGGCGCCGACGGCATCGAGCTCAACTTCGGCTGTCCTCACGGCATGTCCGAGCGAGGCATGGGAAGCGCCATAGGGCAGGTGCCGGAGTACTGCGCACAGATCACCGAATGGGCCAAGGAAGTGGCGACGACGCCGGTCTTCGTGAAGCTGACGCCCAACATCACCGACATCCGCATGGCCTCCCGAGCCGCCCACAAGGGCGGCGCCGACGCGGTGAGTCTGATCAACACGATCAACAGCGTCACCAGCGTCGATCTCGACACCTTCACGCCGCGGCCGTCGGTTGGCAACCTCTCCAGCCACGGCGGCTACTGCGGTCCGGCAGTGAAGCCCATCGCTCTCAACATGGTGTACTCGATCGCAGCAGACCCCGAGACCAAGGGCCTCCCCATCAGCGGCATCGGCGGCATCACAACGTGGCGCGACGCTGCCGAATACATCCTGCTCGGGGCAACCACTATCCAGGTGGCGACAGGAGTGATGCACTACGGGTTCCGGCTGGTCGAAGGCATGATCGACGGCCTAAGCAACTACCTCGACCACCTTGGGATGGCAAGCGTCAACGAGCTGCGAGGCCTCAGCGTCGATCGCATCACGGACTGGCAGCACCTCGACCTCAATTACATCATCAAGGCCAACGTCGATCAGTCCACTTGCATCGGGTGTGCCCTTTGCTACATCGCCTGCAACGACGGCGCCCACCAGGCAATCGGCGCCGAGCCATCCGAGGACGGCCGCACCCGGGTGTGGATCAAGGAGGATGACTGCGTTGGATGCAACCTGTGCCACCTGGTGTGCCCCGTACCTGGATGCATCACGATGGTCGAACAGCAAACGGAGTACTCGCCGCTGACCTGGGCCGAGTACGCCGACGGTTCAGATCCCGCAGCCTTGGCTCCACGCCCTAAACACGACCTGACCATCAGCTGATCTATGTAGCCTCGGCCTCGGAGGCACCAGTGACAGCGATCCTTGGCTTCGGCGGATACGTCCCGGAACGGGTAATGACCAATGACGACTGGTCGAAGCTGATCGACACCACCGACGAGTGGATCACCACCCGTACCGGCATCAAGGAACGGCGCTTCGCAGCAGACGACGAGTCCACGCTCGATCTCGCCGCCGAGGCAGCAACCAAGGCAATGGCAGACGCCGGGATCTCCGCTGATGACATCGACGAGATCGTGGTCGCCACAGACACCCCCGAGGTCTACACGCCGGACACCGCTTCCTTATTGCAGCACCGACTGGGTTGTCGAGAGGTGCCAACGTACGACCTCGGCGGCAGCGGCTGCGCCGGCTTCGTTCAAGCCGTCGACGTCGCCAGGTCGCGGATCGCCTTCGAACCCAAGACGATGCTGGTCGTTGGCGTGGAGCTCATCTCCCGCCTCATCTCCTGGGAGGACCGCGCCACCAGCGTCTTGTTCGGAGACGGCGCCGGCGCCGTCGTGATGGGACCTGAGGGTGGCAAAGCCACCATTCTCGATGTCGCCACAGGCACCGATGGCAGCATGGCCGAGATCCTGACGCTCGACACTGGTGGCACCCGCAATCCGTTCAATGCAGAGGCCGTTGCCAGCGGCTCCTATAACCAACTCACGATGAACGGCCGTGAGGTGTTCAAGCAGGCGGTGCGCCGAATGAGCGGCATCACCTCAGAGGTCTTGGAGCGCGTCGGTAAGACCGTCGACGATGTTGCTCTGGTTGTCCCCCACCAGGCCAATAAGAGGATCATCGACGCGGTGGGCAACCACCTGGGGATCGACGAGTCCAAGGTCTACGTCAACGTTGATCGCTACGGCAACACGGGGTCGGCATCGGTGCCGCTGGCGCTATGGGAGGCCCATGAGCTGGGGAGAATCCACCCTGGCGACCTGGTCATGTTGACGGCATTCGGCGCAGGGTTCCATTGGGCCGCGGCCGCCCTCCAGTTCTAAACGCGCCATAATCAGCAATCGCAATAGGGGAAAACAATGTTGAAGCTTCGTTTCTTGGCCATCGTTGCCGTACTCGTTCTTGTCGCCGCGGCCTGCGGCGATAGTGGGACAACAGCTACCGATGACCCGACTGCCGGCGACACATCGCCGTCCAACACCAGCGCGAGCGGCGATACCACCGCAGCAACGAGCGGTGATACAGCTCCGCCGGCAACCAGCGGTGGCACCTTGCCATTGACCATCGGCAACATTCCCGGCCTCAGCGACGATTGCCAGGCTCTCGCCAACGTGTTCCTGGGCTTCTCAGGTATCTTCCTCGGTGGCGACGTTCCCGACATCAACCTCGATGCGATCGGCGACCTGCCGGGTGGCCTCCAGGCTGACGCGGCACTACTCATCGCCGGGGCACAGGCGTATTCGGACGGACTCGCGGATCTCGGTGTTGACCTAACTGATCCGGCGTCTTTCGCCGCCTTGACTGAGGAACAGCAGCAGGCGTTCGGAGACCTAGCCGACTCAATCGATACCGACGAGTTCAACGATGCCGTCGACCGACTGAGCGCATACGCCGAAGTCGAGTGCGCCGAGTTCTGAACGGCTAGCAGCTAGAGACCGTTCGACCGCAGCCGGGTTCGGTCCCGTTCTCCGCGATTAGGGTTGCTCCTACCAACGACGAAGGGATGAGGATGAGTACAGGCGACGCTGGCAACGGCGGCTCGGCAGAGGCGCAGAAGAGGGGATTCGGGGACCTCGTAGTAGGCGAGCAACTGATGGGCGCGGGAGCCCTCCTCATCCTTCTGCTGGTCGACCTGATTGGGGACGTCTTCGCTGACGAGTATTCGATCAGCTATACGATCTGGATCGTGGCACTGGGTGTGCTGGCCGCGATCTACTTCCACCGGATCGCGGGCAAGTCGATGCCGATTCCGTTCCGCTGGACGATGATGGTGCTCGGCTACTCCGCAGCAGCCCTCGGCATTCGTGAGGTCATCGACGCCATCGACGGCGACTACCTCTTCGAGGGCGGCTCTATGCCCTACCAGCTTGGGTTGTACGTAGGTGCGGCACTGCTGGGGATCGGTGCCTACAGGCTGTCCCAGGACAACTAGCCGGGAGGTCCGTCCGCTCGGCCAAGGCAATGCCTTCTCGGAGGTCCTTTCGCGAGCGCGGTGAGGTGGAATTCCAATGGCGGAGAGGGAGGGATTTGAACCCTCGAAGAGGCTAAAAACCCCTTACTCGCTTAGCAGGCGAGCGCCTTCGACCGCTCGGCCACCTCTCCAAGTCGCCACGATACTTGCA
>CAXMQS010000024.1:0-1960 GCA_964195995.1 uncultured Acidimicrobiia bacterium | reverse complement strand
GCTCGTTTTCTCCCCCTAGAGGGGAGGAAACGGAAGTCCCCTCTGCCTCGCTTCGCTCGGCACCTCCCCCGGTGGAGGCTCCAGCGACCATCTCTCCCCCCTTAGGGGGGAGTACCGCCGAAGGCGGGGAGGGGGGCTTCCGAGCGGGCGCGTGACACAGGCCAGCCGAGCTGAAGACAGGAAGCCCCCTCCGACCTCGCTTCGCTCGGCCACCTCCCCCTAAAGGGGAGGAAACAAAGCCCCCCTCCGACCTCGCTTTGTTCGACACCTCCCCCTGAAGGGGGAGGATGGAACTACTCGCCCAACTCCGGCCAGGCCTCGTCGGTCTCGGGGAAGTGGCCTTTGTCCTGGGGAGCGTCCCGCTTGTAAACCATGAACGAGCGCTCATAGGTAAGGCAAACGTCGCCATTCTGGTTGAGTCCCCGGGTCTGCACCTTGACGATGCCGGCGTAGGGCCGCGACTTCGACTCCCGGGTCTCCAGGACCTTGCTCTCCGAGTACAGGGTGTCGCCAACGAATACGGGGTGGGGAAGGCGGATGTTGTTCCAGCCCAGGTTGGCGATGGCGTTCTGGCTGGTGTCCGTGACCGACTGGCCGACCACCATCGCCAGCGTCAACGCAGAGTTCACGAGAGGCTTCTCGAAGGTGGAGCGCTCGGCGTACTGGTTGTTGAAGTGGATCTGGTTGGTGTTCTGGGTGAGCAGAGTGAACCAGATGTTGTCCGCCTCGGTGATAGTGCGGCCCTGGGGGTGTTGGTAGACGTCTCCGACCTCGAAGTCCTCGAGATACCGGCCGTTCCAACCCGCCTTGATTCCCATGGTCGTCCTCCGAAGTTGAGCCTATCGGGCCGCCGACTCGCCCGATCTCTAGACTCACCGCATGACAGACTGGCTGCGTAGGTGAGACCGCTCGAGGACGTTCGGATAGTCGCCGTCGAGCAGTACGGGGCAGGACCGTTCGGCTCGATGCACCTCGCGGACCTCGGGGCAGACGTCATCAAGGTCGAAGATCCCCGTTTCGGTGGCGATGTCGGGCGTTACATCCCGCCTTTCCAGGAGGAAGAGGACAGCCTCTTCTTCGAGACCTTCAATCGCAACAAGCGCAGCATCAGCCTCGATCTCTCACTGCCTGCTGCCCGTGGAGTCTTCGAAGACCTGGTGCGGGTGTCCGACGCCGTCTATTCCAACCTGCGCGGCGATGTGCCAGAGACCCTTGGCCTGCGCTACGACGACCTCAAGCACCTCAACCCCAAGATCGTCTGCGTCTCGCTATCGGGCTTTGGTATGACCGGTCCGCGCCGCAAGGATCCTGGTTACGACTACATCTTGCAGGCTCTTAGTGGCTGGATGAGCCTCACTGGTGAGCCAGACGGCCCACCGGCTAAGAGCGGCATGTCGGTTGTCGACTACTCCGGCGGTTTCGTCGCTGCCCTCAGCCTGCTGGCAGCACTCCATGCCGCACGGCGCGACGGTGTCGGCAGTGATTGCGATGTGAGCCTCTACGACACCGCGCTGTCCATGTTGACCTACCCGGCCACCTGGTATCTGAATGGTGGCTTGGAGCCGAGCCGAGCCGCTCGATCTGCCCACCCCTCGCTGGTTCCCTTCCAGGCCTTCGCCGGCAGCGACGGGTGGTTCATCGTTGGGTGTCCTAAGGAGAAGTTCTGGGTGCAGCTCGCCAAGGCAATCGAGCGCCAAGACCTGCTTGACGACGAGCGGTTCGTGGGATTCGAAGGGCGTCGTCTCAATGCCGCAGCGCTCATCGAGATCCTCGACGAGGTCTTCGCTACTGGCACCGTCGAACACTGGATGAGGCTGCTGGGTGCAGCCGGAGTCCCCAGCGGGCCCGTCCAGTCGGTCCCCGAGGCGCTGGCCGACCCCCACACCGAGGCCAGGGGTCTGATCGTCGAGACCGAGCACCCGAGGTTCGGGACCGTCCAACAGTTGGCGAGCCCAGTCCG
>CAXMQS010000023.1:0-1595 GCA_964195995.1 uncultured Acidimicrobiia bacterium | reverse complement strand
TGGCGGCTCGGTGCGAGTCCTGCTCAGCTACCTCACTTACGGGTGACTTGGACCGGCAGATTCGTGTAGCCGTTGACGAACGACGAGAAGGTGCGGCCTGGCTCGTCCTGCACCTCGATCCTCTCGAAGCGCGGCAGGATCTCCTCCCACAGGATCCGTAGTTGCAGTTCGGCGAGGCGGCTGCCCATACAGAAGTGGATTCCGTAGCCGAAAGCGAGATGCCGGTCGGCGTTGTGGCGTTCGATGTCGATGTCGCTCGCGTTCTCGAACACCTCTTCGTCGCGGTTGCCGGACACGTACCACATCAGTACCTGGTCGTCCTTGCGGATCTGTTTCCCGCGGATCTCGCAGTCACGAGTTGCCGTTCTCCTCATGTATGAGAGCGGGGTCTGCCAGCGAATGATCTCGGGCACCATCTTCGGGATGAGATCCGGGTCGGCGATCAGCTTGTCGTACTGCTCGGGGAACTTGTTGAGCCCGTAGACGCTTCCCGTCATGGTGTTGCGGGTGGTGTCATTGCCACCGACGATGAGGAGCAGCACGTTGCCCAGGTGCTCGGCGGCGGGCATGTCCTTGGTGGCTTCCCCGTGCGCCAGCATCGAGACCAGGTCGCCGCCGGGCTGCTCCTTGCGAATCTCCCAGAGCCGCTCGAAGTACTGGAGACACTCGAACAGTTCCTCGCGCTTCTGCGCCATCGACTCGACGATGCCGCCGGGCTGAGGGATCGCGAAGACGATGTCTGACCACCTCGTCAGCTTTCGGCGATCCTCGAACGGAAAGTCGAAGAGGGTCGCCAGCATCATCGTGGTCAGCTCGATGGAGACGGTGTCGACCCAGTCGAAGGTCTCTCCTTCGGGCAGGGAGTCCAGCACCTGAATTGCCCGCTCCCTAATCAGTGGCTCCATGTTGCGGAGGTTGCTGGGGGCGGACACGGGCTGCACCGTCTTGCGCTGTTTGCCGTGCTCGGGAGGATCCATCGAGATGAACGGCGTCATCCGCACCATTCCCTCCGGTATCTCGCGGCTGACCGGCGGGCCCAGCGTCATGCCGCGGGCCGATGAGAAGGTCTCCCAGTCGCCGTCGACCTGCCTGATGTCGTCATACTTCGTGAGCGACCAGTAGCGCCCGGCGGTCTCGATCTCGTTGAAGTGGACAGGGTCTTCGTTGCGCAGGCGCTCGAAATGGTCCTGCCAGCGGTGCTCGCTGAACAGATGCGCATTCAGCGGGTTGATCTCCTCGAGGGGAAGGTCACGCGCGGCGGGAACATCAGCGCCGTTCTCCGCCTGCTCCTGTTCAGGGCTCCGGAACTCGTCGGCCGGCCACGGCATCTTCTCGGTCGTTGTCTCGCTCATTGTTGGTGCTCCCTCTGGTTCACGGATTACCACACGACCGCCCGATGATCGATTCGTCGGCGGCGCTCGTGGCACCTCGGCCCTCCGGCGGGCATGCTCATTGCGACATGAGACACGCCTATCGCCTGACCGCATGATGGAGGGCCCGGCCACAGCCCCGCGACCGGGTCTGTTGGCGCGCGTCGGCTGGACAAGCCTCGGTCTGCTCGCGGTCGGCGTTGGGGGTATCGGCATCGTCGTGCC
>CAXMQS010000022.1:0-1565 GCA_964195995.1 uncultured Acidimicrobiia bacterium | reverse complement strand
ATCGCGCTGATGGTCATGAGCGCGGCATTCCTTCCCTACCTCGGGTCGTCGGAGCGCATGTACGGGGAGATCTACGACCACGGTGACACGTTCTTCCTGTTCTTTGCCAGCAGCGCAATCGTGATGGCGGGCTTCACGCTTGTCTCCGCGTGGTTGGTCCGGTTGATCGGTGCACGTCGCACGATGGCCGGCGTGTTCATCATGCTCGTTGTGGCAGCGGCGCTGAACCTCCTGGTCACGACTGTTTCGGACGGCGTCCCAGCGTTCGCGTTCTTCTTCCTGGCAACGACCCTGATGATTTCCCTCCAGACGTCGCTCTCGCCGCTCCTGACGTCCGGTGCGTTGGACGAGGTCGGTCACGCCGCCGGGACGGCTGCCTCCACGATCGGAGTCATCAGCCTGGTGGGTGGTGCGTTGCTGTCGCCGTTCGTCGATTCGGCGATCGAATCGACGGTAACGCCGTTCGCCGCCGGGTTCTTCGTGTTCAGCCTGGTGGCTGCACTTGCCGCCGGGTGGGCCAACGCGGGCCGGTCCGCCGCCTGAGTCGTTTGAGACGGGAGCGGCGGCTCAGAGGACGTTGAGATCACCTCCGAAGAGGACGGCTCCGCCGTAGGCCACGGTGACTTCATCGAGGGTGTCATCCTCGGTCGCCTGTCACAGCAGTTGGTGGGCGGGACCAGGATGCCAGGTGCTGCCTCGGCGGCGACACGATCCAGGTGGGTTCACGACGTGTGGGAACGTTCGTGATACGCACGTCATTTGTGCCCCCGGCAACGGTCATCAAATCGGGGATTGCCAGTCCGAGGCAGGGTCGGCTCGTCGACATCAGATTGCTCACGGCCGGAGATCTGGGCGGTCCCATTCAGGTCGCGTCCTCGGCACCGCGTCGACCCGGCGGCTCGCGTTCACGATCGCTCACACCGGTCAAGGCGTCGAGCATTCGATCGGTCGCCGCGCGGGCTCCGTAGTCCGGAAGACCAGTCGCCGTTCCGGAAGGTTCGCGTGAGTGCCCTTGGACACTGCGATGGCCGCCCGAAACCGCTGACAATATGGGCGGTTGCGTTGCTCTCTGGTTGCAGGCTTCTAGCGCTCCGACCAGTAGTCCTCGGCCTCTCTCTCGAGCTTGTCGAGTCGGGTGTAGTAGTCGGGGAATTCGTTGAGATGAGCGAGGGCAATCTTGGCTGTCACCAGCGGATCGTTCCCCGTCACATCGGTGGCAGGGTCCGCGGCACCGTGCTCAAGTTCGACGTGCATGCCTTTCAGGAACTGGGATACGTCGAAAGGTGCCGTACCCCAATCGATGCCAATGGCTTCACCGTATGCCTTCGCCTCGTCCAATGTGAAACGGCTACTACCGGTCATCGTTCCGCCCTCCCATGTATCGCTCCGATGGCGTCCTCCCCTCGAGAACGCCTCCAAGGTTCATCTTGTCACGTCACACGAACCCTCTCAACCCGCTCCACTCATCGCCTTGTGACCTGAAGGCGTGAGTGTCCCACGTCCCCCAGTGCGTGGGGGACGGCAGGTCGGACCACTCACCTCCATGAGCCACCCCGTCGCGATGA
>CAXMQS010000021.1:0-8399 GCA_964195995.1 uncultured Acidimicrobiia bacterium | reverse complement strand
GAGATCCTTCTCATCCGTGAGGAGGAGATTCGTCGCTTCGACGGGAACAAGGCCTGGCGACGCAAGGGCTGGGTGGTCGAGGAGCGTCGGTTGATCGAGGTCGTCGACCGGCTCGTTGTCGACTCCCCGGCGGACCTGGCCGAACTCCTGCCGGACGGGCTGGCCACGGAGTTCACGACGGCAGACCTCGGCGAAGCGCTGCAGCGGCCCCGCCGCCTGGCGCAGCAGATGACCTACTGCCTGCGCGCCATCGACATCATCGAGATCGTTGGCAAAGAAGGAAACGCCATCGTCTACTCCCGCACCGCCTCGTAGTGCCCAACGCCCCTCAGAGGCCGTTTCTGCACCGAACCCGGGGGAGGGCCAACCCCCAAGGGGCATCAGGCCCAGCGACGATAGCTAGACGCGAAGAGACCCCCGCCGGAGCAGCCTGTTTAGCCCAGCCCGAAGTCACCTGCCACAGGCAACCCTGGGTGAGAGTGTGGCGGCATTAACAGCGAGCCGTCCAAGTGGCGGTAGCTAAGGAATCTCAAGAATGGGGATCAGAGCTGCGGCAGACCTGGGGCCCGTCCCGGACCACCGGTTGAAGATCGAATTCCACGTCAGCGTCACCGAGTCCGATCCGATCGAACCGGACCACCGGTTTCCAACCGGCTGTTTGATGCTCCTTTCGGCATGGTAGGTGTCTTCGTATTCGGCGGGTGGGATGTCGCCGAGATAGCCGTGGAGGCGCTGGTTGTTGAACCAGTGCACCCACCCCAGGGTGGCGAGCTCCAGGTCGGCGACCGTCTTCCATGGTCCTTGTTCGGGTCCGTAGACCAGTTCGGCTTTGTAGAGGCTGTTCGAGAAGTAGCTGGCTACCAGCAACTAGCGCTCGGTCGTCGCTCGCGCCTCTAACCGCGTCACCCTTCGGTAAGGGTGAGTGACCCCTCCATACCTGCTTCCCGATGGCCGGGGATGTTGCAGAAGAATACGGGCGCAACGGCGTCGGGAACAGTGAAGGTAACGTCGGCCATCTCTCCTGGGCCAGCTTCGACGAAGACCTCCCATTCGGCGATGTCGATGTTGTGGACGATCACGCCATCGTTGCGGAGCCTGAGAGTGACTTCCGTTCCCGGGGCCAAGTTGAGCTCTGCCGGACTGAAGGCGAACTCGGCCGCGCTGACCTCGACAACCAGTCCGGACGCGTCTTGCTGCTGACCGTTGTCTGATAGGAGTCCAGTTGTGCCGGGCACCTTCGGGAAACCATCTTGGAAGCCCCACACCCAGAACATCTCGTTAGAGGCATGCATGGTTGCCGCGGTCACGAATCCTGCATCCGCCACTTTCCAGCTGCTTGTGCCGCTGTCGAATCGGATCTCTGCGACGTCGACCGCTGCCGACCCGTTGGGGCCACCCGCCTGGTCGGGCGTCGGGATGCCGGGATAGGCGAAGTAGATGTCGTTGTCGAGCCGAGCTAGCTCAAAGGGGCTTGCCTCCATTTCCTTGGGGATGACTGCTCGCATGAGACCACCTCTGTTGATGGTGGCCTCGAAGAAGCCAACTAGCACCGCTTCGACCCTCTCTCGTGACACGGCAGGCTGGCCGTTGAGGCGGAGCGTATTGAGTGCCCCGATGATGTCGCCTACTTCCCACGTAGTGAGGGTCGAGATACCAGCGAAGGACCCCGTTGCACCGTCGTAGGAGGAAACTAGATCGTCGAAGTCCGCCGCGGCCGCCTCGAGGTGTGCGACGTCACCGAGCACTCTGGCCGATTCCATGAGGCCGCGGATTGCTTGGGATCGATCGATCACGCCCTCCCTCGGCGTCGTCACGAGTGCGTCACCGAAGTCACTTAGTCGATCGAGGGCCATCGTCCGTAGCGCCTCGTCGTCGGTAGCGACGGCGAACCAGGTGAAGGCTTGGGCGCCAAGACTTAGGTCCTGGATGGTCGTTGCCTCCAGCGGCGCCACCCTTGTGAAGAAGTCATCAACCGCCGGGGCGAGGATGGCGAGAGACGCACCGTCCTCGTACACGCCGTTGAAGCTACCTGGGTCTTGGAGCACCAAGCGGAGGTCGCTCAGCGCCTGGAGCATCTGGTATTGGTCTGCGAGATCGACGCTCGGGTCCTCGTGGACGACAGCACCGTCGACGAATCTGGATGAAGCAACGAAGAATCCATCCTCGTTGCGGAGATTGTCGAGTGCGAACAGCGACTGCATCCTGGCACCCGCGAACATGGCCATGCCCTTGAACCGGTCCATGGCTCCAAAGTCGTCAGTGAGGCCGCCGGCCCAGCCTCCGTTGTTGAAGAGCTTCGCCCATTCGATCTCCTTGATGATCGTTTGGGCTTGTGCGGCCGGCAGAAGCCGGGTGTCCATTTGAGAGGGATCCCATCGCCAATTCGTAAAGTCCCCCGCTGTGCCGTTGAAGGTGTTGAGGAACTCGGGATCGCCGCCGGCAAACACCGCGCTCAGCAGGGCCGCGTTCTCAGGCATCATCACGTGTTCGCCATCTGCTGACCCCAGGTCCACCATCGCCGCCATACCCATGACGGCTTCCATCGGGGGCTCGAATGGAACCCCCATTCCCGACATCATGACAAGGTTGCCGAGGTTGTAGCGCGAGTACCAGTAACCGTTCCACGCCACGGCCTGGATATCGAAGTCAGAGAGTCCCGCTGTCAACCCGGACACTCTTGAATCGGTGGCAGGAGCAGGGGTGTCAGGCGCTTCAGGCTCGACCGTTATAGCGGAGTCAGCGATGTCGCCTCCGGCGATCGGCGTCTTTTCACTGCAGGCGGCTGCCACCACGAACAAGACGGCCAGAAGTGCCGTCAACCTTCCGACTCGCATTGGGTGCTCCTCTGTTGACGTCGTAGGGGTGGAACGCCCCGGAACCCGATATCGATCAGGGCCTAACGGCCCTAATGGCGGCATCCTGACCGAAAGAGTGTCAGCTTTCCGCCACTTGCCCAACCGCATGACACCCTCGAGTCGCGATCGTTCAACCTGGGGGTGCTCGTTTCTCACCTCTGGCCACTCGCCAAGTCCTTCGTAGGCTGCAAGACAGGCGCGATGGGAGCAACTTCTGCCGCTGATATGTCAGATAGGGATGCTGGTCGGCCGAGCGCAGCCACCCCGTTTCCACCCCGTCAGCACGGTCACTCGTGGTTAGCAGCGGTCTGCCGAAACGGCAGTGACTACCTGGTGAATCTCGGAATCGCCAGTGGCTACGGGCCCACCGAGAACCTATGAAAACGGCTTTGGAGGCCGGCGCTCTATTCCTTTGAGCTGCGACGCGGATGCAACCCAGCACCGGCCGCCCGCGGCGTGGCAGCCGGCGGCGGTGCGGGGCGGGTGAGCTAGGGCGGAAGTGGGCTGCCTACTGAGCTGTGGGCCGGGAGGGGATCGAACCCTCGACCTTCGGATTAAAAGTTCGGTGCTAGGGGTCCAGCCAGTGTCGTTGGGTGTCGGTTAGTCCCGTCCTGTCTGGGTCTCTGGCAGATGGCGTCCAGCCTGTGTGGTCCTGTGACGGGTGGTTATGGGGCGTTCGGTAGCAGTTGGGTAGCGGCGGAGGAGCACTTTCGTGTACCAAACGAGCTTTCCGCCGTCGTGGTTAGCTCATGCTGTTAGCACGAAACCTGTACCGAGTCCCAACACCAAGGTGATGAGCGGGGGCCAACCGTGGGCAATCATCCGCAAATATGGCTTCGGTGCATGTTTTGGAAGGCCGAGGTGATGACGAATCTTGTTCTCAAGCTCAATGCCTTGGTTGCGATTGTCGACAGCGCCGCGAGCGACATACTTCCAAGCCCACCAGTAGCCCCAACGACGAGAGTCGTGATGCCCGTCGCCGGGCCAGCACGAACCTCCACGATGGTGGCCTCCCAGGCCAGTGCGAACCACGAGACATCGCCATCCACTAGCAGCGGTACCAACGCTGGGCCGCGGCGTTCCGCCGCCCCCGTCGCTAAGCGTCCAACCGCCACACCTCGAGGCGATAGATCCGGCGACCGCGGACTGAGGTCACGCGGAATCCGTGCCCTCTCGCGGACGCCTCGTCGCCCACAGCTGGAAGTCGGCCGAGGAGACCCACGGTGAGTCCGGCTACGGTGTTCCAGTCGCCATCGGGCAGCCGGATTCCCAAGTCAGCCTCGAGGTCCTCGACCGGCAGCAATCCGGCCACCGACCAGGTGCTGTCGTCGACGCGCACCAGGTCGAGCTCGTCGTCGTCTTCCGTAACGGATCCGAGGAGCTCTTCAACGATGTCCTCGACAGTTACCAGTCCGGCCGTCCCGCCGTGCTCGTCGACCACGATCGCCAGATGGCTCCCACTCGCTTGCATCTCTCGCAGCAGAGTGACTATCCGCTTGGATTTCGGAGTGACAAGCGGCTCCAAAGCAAGGTGTCCCGCAGGCATCCGGCGGCTCTCGGAAGACACGGCGATGAGCTCACGAAGCGACACCACGCCTCGTATCTCGTCGAGGGTCTCGCCATAGACGACGAGTCGCCGATGCCCTGCCTCAAGGGCTAGGTCGATCGCACTCTCGACGGTGACGTCGAAGGCAACACCAACGACGTCGGCGCGAGGGACCATGATGTCGTCGGTCTGGCGATCCCCGAACCGGAAGGCCCGCTCGATCAGCTCGTGGTCGGAGACCTCGATTTCACCCTCGGCCGCGGCACGACCGGCAAGTCGCAGCAGCTCGTCCTCGGTGACGGTGGGCGGGGTCGAGATCCCGTGGCCGGGCGCCTGTAGGTCGGCCGCCCGTAGGAGTATCGAGACAACGGGACGCAAAACCAGTTCCAGAGCAGCCAAGGCGCCGGTGAGAGCGAGAGCGACGCGATCGGCGTGCCGCACCGCGTAGGTCTTGGGCATCGCCTCGGCATAGACGAAGAGGAGAATCGTCAGCACCACCGAGGCGATGGTCACGCCCAGGGATCCAAACCAGTCAGCGGCGAGGACACCCGTGATGGTCGCCGCGGTGATCTGCGCAAGCAAGGCCGCAAGGAGAACTGTGCTAAGGACACGCGGTAGATCGGCAACCAACAGCGCGAGGCGCCTACCACGTTTGCCCTGACTCTCAGCGAGGCTTGCAGCCCGATCGACACTGATACGAAGCAGGGCCGTCTCGGCAGCTGCGAGGAACACCGCGGCGGCGAACGCCATAACGAAGATGGCGACTAGCGGCAGCTCATCAGTCATGATGAGCTGCCGACCGTGTGATGTATCTCACGTCTGCCTGTCGCTGCCGAGCTTGCTCAGGTGCAAACTGTCGTGCGTCGACCGTGCGGTTCTTGCGGTCGGCGATCGCGTCACCATCAGTCATATTGACAGGACCTAGTCGCCCCCTTCATCGCTTGGCTCGAATCCAAACTCGCCGAGTTCCCCGGACCGTTGATCAGCAATAACGAATGCGCCACATTCGATGAACAGGAAGTCGGAGAAGTAGAACGTCCCGCTGTCATCAGCGAACAACAGCATTCGGTTCTCGGAAAATGGGCAATGAGCATCGGTGACACCCGCGCAAGCAAGGGGAACCCTCAAGTCGCTTCACCGTGATCGTCTGTACATCTCCATGATGCCCTTGACGAGTCGTCTCCGGCGAACAACGGTCGCCAATTGTCGGCGGCGTCTGGCGGGGTAGGCGAACCGCGGCCGTCGCCCCGGGTACGTGGTGTCGGCTTCCCAGGTCACCGAGCTCTCGACCCGGCTCACACCCGGGACTTTGGACGCCAAGCGTTCCAGCCGGACCGCCTCCCGCCGTTCGGCAACAACGCCGGTCATCCTGACAACGCCGTGGCTCACAGAGACCGCGATATCACCAGGGTTGTCGCCGAGGACCTTGCCGATCACGCGCGAGCGGATCTCCGCTTCGATGTCATCTCCGGACCGCACCGGTTTGTCCCGGAGTCGGCGCTGCGAACGCCGCTGGAGGGTCGAATGCGATCTCATCGCTCTTCCCCGCCGTGCGCTGATGCGACGACTTCGGCCAGCGATTGGGCCTCGTCGGGTCGGGGCTGGTCGCGATCGACGAATCCATGGGTCCCGCCACCGAGCATGCGGCTGCATTCGACACACCTAGCGGCGGCTGGCAATGCCCGAAGCCGTTCGAGCGGAATGGGGGTGCCGCAGTCGAGGCAATCCCCGTAGGTGCCGGCGGCGACCCGAGCCAGCGCCTCCTCCACCTCCCACAGGCGTAGCTCAGCTCGGTCCACAAGCATCAGGGCTGTTGTTGCATCGGCATCGACCGACGGGTGCCTTTGATCGAACAGATCGCTGAGATCCCGGCTCATCAGCGCCTCGGTGACCTCGCTGCGCAACGCCTCGGCACATTGTGCTGCCGATGCGCGACGGACCTGCAGGAGGTCGGTCAGGTCGGCGAGGGTCTTCGGGGCGAACCGCGTAGCTGCAGTTGTCATTGCATTCTCCAGGGACAGTTGAGAAACACATCACTTCCGTTGTGAAGGTCTCTCCCGCCCGTGAAGTGGGCCTGCGCCGCCGGGCCTTGAGGCCGTGTTGACGACTGCGCTCGTGTGGGGATACTCCCCTTTCCAACACGCTACAAATAACACGACAATGATGGCATGACTAGGGCCGTTCGACCTTACCCCGAGGATGTGGGGAGCACCCTCCGGAGCAAGCGCCGGACATATCATGACATCTACGGCACGTGTTGAAGTAGGACGACGAAGGGGCGGCGATGACCGATTACGACCGTCGATCCTGGACTTTCCTCACAAGCCATGCGCGGGTATTGATCCTGATCTCTCAGACCCCCGATATTCGTGCGCGCG
Organism: uncultured Acidimicrobiia bacterium; assembly: GCA_964195995.1. Taxonomy (GTDB): domain Bacteria; phylum Actinomycetota; class Acidimicrobiia; order Spongiisociales; family JAOTWH01; genus CAXMQS01. Next base: position 1,620 of record CAXMQS010000021.1, on the reverse strand, counting down.
ACATCGCGGCTGTGACCGGCCTCACCGAACGCTCCACCCAGCGAATCGTTGCGGACCTGGAAGCAGCCGGCTATCTGAGCCACGATCGGATCGGTCGGCGCAACCATTACAGGATCAAGACCAGCGAGACGCTCCGCCATCCCAATGAGCACGGCGTCGAGATTGGCTTGCTCCTCGATTTGTTCTCTAACGCCCTGGGTGGCGCGTCACCTGCGGATCCGTAGGAGCCGGCTCGGCGCGGCGGCCCACCACGATGTTGGGACCTCCTGGCTACAACTCGCCCTGGTCGGTGCCTTCCGCCCAGTTCTCCTTGGCTTCTTTGGCGGCCATCAGCCCGACCATCAGTGCGGCCGCCGGGTCGGCCCACCACCAGCCGACGACAGCGTTCAGGAGCAGCCCCGACATCGTTGCCGTGGATAGCACTCCGTCGAGGAATGTCATCGAAGCTTCCGAGCGGAGCGGACTCGAACCGAGCCGAATGGCGATCCTTTGTTTCGCGGCCGCTAAGCCGAACATAACTAAGGCGGTGATCGCCAGGTAGATGATTCCCCACATTGACTCGTCGGGGCGCCTTCCGGTCACGAGGTCCCGAAGCCCGGCGACCGTCAGAGCGGCCGTGAGGGCGGCAAAAGCGACGGCGACAAGTCGATGAGCTCGGGCGGTTCGCTCGGGGCTGGAGACCGCATGCCCGGGCAGCAGGTGCCAGACAACGACGCCTGAGGCGAAGACCTCGACGATCGACACGGTCCCGAATCCGATCAAGGCCAGCGATGACGCCGCCGCACCCAATGCGATCGTAAGCACTGCCTCGCCGACATTCCATCCGATGGTTCCGTACTCAAGCCGGAGTGCAACTCGGTTGAGCTTGGCCATGGCATCGTGGGCGGGCGCCGCCGTAGGTGTCATCATCTCGACCGAAGTCCAAGGTGTGTAGCTCTTGGGGTAACGGGTCGGGCTCTGGCCTCTGGCGCGAGATTGCTCCATGAGCGGCTTGTCGACTCTGTGCTCACGAAGAGGGAATCTCGAACTCAACCAGGCTCTGGGGTGGTGGGTCGAAGATCGTACCGATCAGGTATCCGTCACTGTCAACGACGGGAATCGGGGAGTTGTCGAAGAACTCATCGAGGTCAGCCGCCGCCGCCGCGGGTTCGACATCGGCAACAGCAACTGGGGGTTCCATCACGTCGGCGACCCGCATTGTCGGTTCCGTTTCGACGAGGGTCTCAATGCGTGCGGTCCCAACAAGGCGTCCGCCTTCGCAGACCGGTACAACGGGGTATCTCATGAGCGCAAGAGCGTCCTTCACCGTGAGGTGGCCACCGATGGCAATGCCGGCTGCGTCGTCGGCGTCCTGGTAGCAGCGGCGGGGCGCGGAGCGAACCACGATGGCACCGCTCGGCGCGGTCACGAGGAGGCGATGCCCGGTACCGAAGAGCTGGCGCTGAAGCCACGATCCTCCCGGAGCGCCCACTACCAGAAGGGTGCCCGGGGCGAGGGATTCGACCAGGCGTGTCGCCGTGGGCTCGTCGACGGCACGCCGACCGACGTCTGGGTGAACTGCGGCGAGTCGCTCGAGGCGAGCAAGCGCGACCGAGATTTCCTCAGCCGTGCGGTATACGG
>CAXMQS010000020.1:0-1895 GCA_964195995.1 uncultured Acidimicrobiia bacterium | reverse complement strand
CGCTTCCGCGAGGACCAACTCCAGCGGTTGGCGTGGAAGTTCCTCATCCCCATCTCTCTCGCCAACATCGTGGTGACAGCGGTCTTCAAGGTCTGGATCTGATCACATGGGCCTCGTACCAGGACTCATAAAAGGCCTCGGTGTCACCGGTGGCACCATTCTGCGCACCGTCTTCCCCGACGGTCTCAAGAAGCCGATTCCGGCACCGTCGCGTGGTGCCGAGACCGTGCAGTACCCGCACGAAAAAGAGGCGCCCCCCACCCGTGCCCGTGGCGTCATCGCGCTGCACGAGGAGAACTGCACCTCGTGCATGTTGTGCGCCCGTGAATGCCCCGACTGGTGCATCTACATCGAGGGCCACAAGGAGAAGGCGCCGCCGCGCCGCGCCGGTGGCAAGGTCCGCCAGCAGAACATCCTCGATCGTTTCGACATCGACTACGCGCTCTGCATGTACTGCGGCATCTGCGTCGAGGTCTGCCCGTTCGAGGCGCTCTTCTGGACCCCGGAATACGAATACTCCGAACCCCGCATCGCCGATCTGCTCCACGACAAGTCGCGTCTGTCGGAGTGGATGGAAACGGTTCCCGACTTCGAGGACTACGAGGCCGGTTCGGAAGCGAAGAAACTGAAGGTGCCGCCCACATGAGCCTGGCTTCGCTCGTGGGAACGCTCGCTGCGATTTCCCAGGACTCGGACCTCTTCGTCGCGCAAAACGTCTTCTTCGGTGTCATCGCCGCGGCGATGTTGTTCTCCGCGTTCCGGGTTGTCACCACGATCAACATCGTCCATGCGGCGCTGTGGCTCGTGGTGGTCCTCGCCGGCGTGGCCGCCCAGTTCATCCTGCTCGGCGCCGAGTTCGTCGCGGTCACCCAGGTGCTCGTCTACATCGGTGCTGTTGTGGTCCTGTTTCTTTTCGGCGTGATGCTCACCCGGGCCTCGCTGGGCGACGATGAGACCGCTCGCGAGGAGAAGCGCTCGATCGCCGCAATCACAGGCGTGTTGCTGTTCTCCGTCATGGCGATGGCACTCATCGACACATGGGGCGACGATCGCCTCGTCATCGATCAGCCGCAGAGGGTGCAGGAAGTCAGCGACTCGATCTTCTCGCAATACATCGTCCCGTTCGAAGCTGTATCGGTGCTGCTGCTCGCGGCGCTGATCGGTGCCATCGTCGTGGCCCGGAAAGACTGAGGGGCGGCCGACATGCTGATCAACCAATTCCTGCTCCTTGCCGCCGCACTGTTCTGCATCGGCGTCTACGGAGTGATCGTTCGCAAGAACGGCATCCTCGTGTTGATGTCGATCGAGATCATTCTCAACGCCGTCAACATCAACCTCGTCGCCTTCGGTTCGTTGACTGATGACGTCGGTGGCGAAGTATTCGCCCTTTTCACGATTGCGGTGGCCGCCGCCGAAGTCGGTGTCGGCCTCGCGATCGTCTTGCTCATGTACCGCAACCGCCGCAGCATCGACTTCTCCGAAGCCGATCTCATGAAGGGCTGAGATAGATCATGAACTCTCTGCTCGCCTCCGTATCCCCCTTGTTTGCCGAGGGTCCGTCTGAGGTTTCCACCGTGGTCAGCGAGGCCAACTGGTTTCTCGAGAACGCATGGATCATCCCGCTGCTTCCCGCGATCTCGTTTGTCCTGATTCTGTTCTTCGGCAAGCGCATGCCGAAGAAGGGCGCCGAAGTCGGCATCGCGGCAGTCGGCCTGGCCTTTGCCCTTGCGGTCATCACTGGCTTCGCCTGGATTGACCACCGCGACAACTTCGAATTCGAAGGCGCACCCCCCGGCGAGGAGGTCGAGCATTCCGACGAGGAGAGCTCGGCTGTCATCATCGAGGCCGATGGTTCGGCCAGTGGGGATGACCTCGTTCTGACCGCCGACGCCGAG
>CAXMQS010000019.1:0-1588 GCA_964195995.1 uncultured Acidimicrobiia bacterium | reverse complement strand
CCAGTCGGCGTCGATGCCGGCGAACAGCAGCAGTGAAGCGGCCATGATCGACGTGCTCAGCACGACCGTGCGGCGCAGGCCGAGACTTCGGCCGAGGCGAGGAGCGAGCGCGGACGCAGCGACGATCGCGAACGCATTGGGCAGGATCAGGAGCCCCGCCTCGAACGGGTCGCGCCCCTGGACGATCTGGAAGAACTGCGTCATGAAGAAGAACACCGCAGGGCCGGCGAAGAACAACAGGCCGATGATCAGCACGGAGCCTGTGAAGTCGCGGCGCTTGAAGAAGTGAAGCGGGAGCATCGGGTATTCGGTGCGGAGCTCGATGGCGACAAAGGCGGCGAGCAGCATCGCGGATGCGGCGAAGCTGCCGAGGATCAGCGGGGAGGTCCATCCCTCTTCAGTGCCCTGAATGACTCCGAAGACCAGAGCGGAGATGCCGAACGTTGCAGTGAATGCGCCCGGAAAATCGAGGCCGACCTGGCGGCCATCACGACTCTCTGCGACCACACGCTGGCCGACAAGCGCAATGGCGATGATCGGCATATGGATCCAGAAGGCCGCGGACCAGTCCCAGCGGTCCACCAGGTAGCCGCCGATCGCGGGGCCGAGACCGATGCCTATGCCGCCGACTGCGGTCCACACGGCGATCGCCTTGCCTCGTTCTTCACGGGGGAACGCGTTGGTGACGATGCTCAAGGTAGCGGGCAGCACGAACGCGGCACCGAGACCCTGAACGGCCCTTCCGGCGATCAGCGTCGGTATCGAATTGGCGAGGCCGCCGATGGCCGAACCGAGGGCGAAGAAGATAAGGCCGGCGGTCATCCACCGTTTGCGCCCGAAGCGGTCACCGATCGATCCGGCGAGGATCAGCAGACCGGCGAGCACCAGGACGTAGGAGTCGACCACCCATTGGAGATCGGACGTGGTCGCTTTGAGATCCTGCGAGATGGCAGGGAGGGCGGTGTTCACGACGGTCAGGTCGAGGAACACGATCAGCGTGCCGATCGACATCACCGCCAGCACCCACCATCGCCGCGGATCGGGTGGAGACTCTGCTCCGGTGGGTGTCTGGGCGATGGTTCCGTTGGTGGTCATCGGGTTCCTTTTCGATATTCGTACCGATTGGTCCAGTAAGGATCTTCACTCTGGACTGACCGGTACGAAATTGTCAAGGACTTTTTCGAACCAATGGGTTCACAAATCGGTGGAGATGGTTTATCGTGGGCTTCATGGCACCTGAGACCGCCACCGAAGCCCCTACCAACCCCCCTGCCAACAAGGCCACTCGAGGCCGGGGTCGTCCTCGTGCATTCGACGAGGACGAGGTGCTCGACGCGCTCGTTGGCCTCTTCTGGGAGAAAGGCTTCGAGGCGGCGTCACTCTGCGACATCGTCGAGACTGCGGGCCTCAACAAGTCGTCGCTCTACAACACGTTCGGCTCCAAGGACGAGGTGTTTGCCCGCGTCCTCGAGCGCTACATGGAGATGCGCTCCGCGATGTTCGCCGAAGCAATGGCCGGCGACGGCGGTCTCGAACACCTGGGGGCATACTTCTCGATGCTCCGAGAGGAAGCCGGCAGCGATGGTCC
>CAXMQS010000018.1:0-12664 GCA_964195995.1 uncultured Acidimicrobiia bacterium | reverse complement strand
TCAGGCGTGCCCGGCCGCACACATCACACGGCCCCGAGTGAACCTGACTGGGCCGAACCCGCGCGAGATCCGGCATTCTGAGCGGCTTCTGGCACCGCCTCCTTCGACCTCAGGCGAGGCCACACTCCGGTGTGCCAGGGTCACCTCACCAGAGGGATGGTCGCTCCAGCCGGTGCCGGAACCACCGTGAAGACCTAGACGCGCCAAGTGCCCAAGAGTGATCGCTACTGGCCGCTATGACGGGGTGGAAACGGGGTGGTTGTGCTCGTTGGGTTGAGACCAAACGAGATCATCGGGTTATGAGTCAGACTGGTGCCATGACGGCTGGTGTCACCTGGTGCCGTTTCGTACGGTCCTGCAGGGCCAACCTGCGATGTTCGTGACGTTCCGTGCCGCTCCGTGTCGTCCAGTTACACGGTGTTGGGTTGCAGTTTGGATTGCAGTCGTTCCTGGCTCAGGCTGGCCACGATTCCCTGGGGAAACGACGGGGATTGCCGATGCGACGAGCCGCGCTCCCGCAAGCACGGAGGCAACCGAGGTCAGCTCGACACGGTAAGCGGCGCCAGCATGCCCGCTTCGAAGTGGCCGGGGATGAGGCAGGCGACGATGTCGGCCTCAAAGTCGGCATTGAAAGTGACCTGCAGCATTCCGGTGGTGCCGGGGGCGACCATCAACATGGTCTCCTCGTGGTGACCCGCCTCGGCGCCTTCCTGGTGATCGGCGTGGCCAGAAGCGATGTGCTCATCAACGGCGTGCATGGTGGTGATCCGGAACTCATGCTCGATGATGCCCTGGTTTGCCACCACAAAGTGCACTGTCTCGCCAGCGCTGACTTCGAACGAGGACGGCTCAAAAGCGAAGTCGGTCATGACGATCTCGATCGCGCGATCGAACTCACCCATTGCCTCGTCGTGGGCGGCCTCATCATCGTCGTGGGCGGCCTCATCGTCGTGGGCGGCCTCATCGTCGTGGGCGGCCTCATCGTTGTGGGCGGCCTCGGGAGGCCAGGTCGTCGCGGAAGGTTCGGTTGTGAGTGGAGCGTCGACAGCCTGGGGCGTGGCCTCGGCGCACGCCGCCGTCACCAACATCAAGCCGAACAAGATGGGGAGAAGTCGTTTCATCGTGTCTCCTTCAGGGAACCAGAAGAGAAGTGCGGTCGCTCATCACAGCCAGCACTTCGGACAGTGATTCTGCGGGAGAAAGCCGCCTTGTGATTCATTTCACAAAAGTACGGCAACGCAAGAATCTGTGCCATCCGCCCATGCAGCCAGCAGGCCTCCCCCATACGGATGGGGGGGGTAAGGGGTCCTTCGGCCCTAGTCGATCAGGCCACGTCGTAGGGCAACAGCGACCGCCTCTGCCCTGCCGCTTACCCCGAGTCGCTCATAGGCGGACTTCAGGTACGACTTGACGGTGGCTTCGGACAACTCGAGCTCTCGGGCCACCTGCTTGTTCTCTTTGCCAGCGGCCACCAGTGCCAGCACCTCTAGCTCTCGAGGCGACAGCTTGCCCTCGTCAGGCTCGGTCGACGCCACGGCCTCAAGCAGTGGCCCAGTTACCTCCCCTTGGATATAGGCGTTGCCTGCGGCGACGGCCACAAGGGCCCGCATGAGCTCATCGCGGCCTGCGCTCTTCAAGAGGTACCCAGCCGCGCCGAGCTCTACGGCTCGCCTCACGTACACCGGCTTGTCGTGCATCGACAGCATCACAACCCGCACCTGCGGAGCTGAAGACGACAGCTGCTCCAGCGCATCCAGCCCGCCCATTCCAGGCATGCTCACATCCAGAAGCACCACGTCCGCGGGGACAGAAGCCACGAGTTCGAGGAGCTCGTCGCCATCGGACGCCTCGCCAACGACTTCGATCTCGGACTCACCATCGAGCATCCAGCGCAGCCCTTCGCGCACCACTCGGTGGTCGTCTGCGATGATGATCCGGATCACGGCGCGTCATCTCCTATTGGCACCCACGCCCGGAGAATCGTTCCGCCGCCGCGACGCGAGGTGATATTGAGACCGCCGCCGATTGCGTCGAGACGCTCTCTGGTGGTGGTGAGGCCGATTCCCTCACGTCCTACAACTCCCGAGCCGTCGTCGGCGACCTCGAGCACGGTCCCGATGGTCTCTTGTCGCAACCGGAGGGTGACCTTCGAAGCGGCAGCGTGTTTGCGAGCATTGATGAGGCCCTCTTCGGCGGCCCAGAAGAGAGCAGCACTCTGGGTCGATGTGAGTCCACCGTTGAGCTCGACCTCGACCTCGACCTCGACATCGACATCGAGGCCAGTCTCCGTGCGGGTCGTCGCAGCCAACTCTTGGAGCGCAGGCTCGAGACCAACGTCCTCGACCTCGCTGTGGTGCAAGAGGCGCAGTTCGGCCCGCAGGGTGCCGTCGATTTCCCTCACGAGGCCTTCGAGGCGCACAAGCTCCTCGGCGACTGCTGGCTCGCTCACCTTGCCCCGGGACCCTTCGAGGCCATAGAGGAGGCGGTAGAGAGGTTGGCCGATGTCGCCATGCAGGGAGCCGACAATGCGCTTGCGTTCGGACTCCTGCGCTGCGATCACATCACCCAGCAGCTCCTCGGCTCGACGGCGCCGCCTATTGATGCCTCGCGCTCCGGCCAACGCCAAGCTCACCATGAACACGGTCAAAAGCCCAAGGCCCACTGTGATGCTGATCCACACATTGCGGCTGATGTGACCCAGGGTCGAACGCAGGGAATCCGACCGTTGCTCAACCTCGAGGGCACCGATAACCGCTCCGCCAGCAGTCGTGATGGGCAGGTAGAACTCAATGAGCTCGCCGAGGTCGCGATCGATTTCATGTGCTGGATCGCTGAGATCGGACACCTTGTAGGTGGATTCGCCAGCCAACGCTGCGGCGGCGGGTTCGGTCAGCTGGAACCTTTGGCCAACGAGCTCACCCGCATCGGAGTAGATGATGGTGCCATCCGGAGACCACACCTTCACCCGAGCCGTGTCGCCTCCCAGGAGACGGAGCCGCAACTCTTGGTCGAAGCTGTCCAGGACCCCTGTATCCGAAAGTGTTGCAGGCGGAATGTCTTCGACGAACTCTGAGGCGATGGTTGCGATGTTCTCCGCCTGGGCGTCAAGAAGGTGGCGCTCTGCAGAGGCAGGGATAGAAAAGCCGAGTGCAATGGCTACGCCCAGCGACAGCAGAATGCCGAACAGAGCCAGGCGTCCGATCCATCCCAGCTCGCGCCACTCCGTGAGTGTTGCCCGGCGCAAGCGCCGGAGCGCAGGCTCGCGGGCTACGTCCATGAGATCAGTAAAGCATCATCGCCCTTTAAGCCCGCGCCGGCCGAGATTCACTCCTTGGGAACGTACAGCAACGCGAGCCCGCCGCCCGCGAGAAGCGTCGCTATCGATGCGAGGCCGAGGACATACAGGCGGTGCCGCATGCTGTTGACCGTGGCAAACGTCTCCTCAATGTTCGTCCCCATGGCGACTCCCCACGGGGCCATCTGCAGAGGGGCGTAGGCCATAATGTGGCGTTCCGACCGGTCAAGGCTGCCTGGCTCAGGGTTGTGCGGTACGCGAGCAACGGTGGGCATCCGGGTTTCGGCAACGGCCTCATAGAACGCTGGATGATCACCCGGAGACATCACATGGCCGGGATCAGTGGAGGCAAGGACGAGTCCTCGCTCATCGACCAGATCGGCGTGGCCTGTGGTTCCGAGTCTCGCCGCTGGTTGGATGAGGTCCGCCACCAAGGGATCGGTTAGATCGAACAGGCCGATCAGAGTCGCCGCCCGGTCGCCCAAATCGTCATATACCGGGACGCCGAGGGCGGTAAGGACACGCCCCGATGCGGCGTCCAGCCATGGGCGGGAGACGGTTCGATCGTCAGCTTGTGCTGCTGCAGCGAGAACGTCGGTCACCTCGGGCCCGGTCAACTCAGAGGGAACATCGAAGAAGGTCGGCTGGACGTCCTCGTCCAGCACCATCACACCAGCGCTGAAGCTTGAGGAATGCCCATGGATGATGTGGAACGACACGTCGTCGGGTGCCTCGTTGCTGTCCGGCTCCAGCGCTGACGCCATGAGCTCGATCTCAAAGAAGGCTTCGGTGACGAGGCGATCGGCTTGAGATGCGGCCAGCTGGGCAAGCCGCAGCCTGCCGCCTTCTATCTCTGCCGTGGCATCGTCGACCAGCTGACCGGCCCACCACACGGAAGGAATGGCCGCCACGAGTACCGCCGCGAGCAGTATTCCGGCTACCCGAAGACGCGGCGTGCCAAGGCGACCGCCAAGGCTCCGCAGGGGCGTGTCCCGGCCTGACTTTCTCATTGCGAACCTAAGTGAAAGCGATGCGCGTTCGCCTCGAGTATGCGCCGGGTGCACGGGCATATAACGCTCGGGTCATCAAACCCGGCACTCGCCATCAGCCCCGGGAACCCCGGCACGTCACATCCGTGGTGGGCTCCGAAGAGATGGCTGATCTCGTGGGCGACAACTTGGAGGTCGCGCTCGGGGTGTCCCGGGTGGTGCACAACCCCCGCATAACGGCCACCGACCTCGGCATCGCCATCGTCCTCATCATCCACCCGCTGGGCCGAGAACACGACCACGACGTCGGCGCCATCGAGCGGGATGGCATCCTGGGCAGCACCGACCACCTCTGCAATCGAGGTCAGCTCGTCGGGTGACTCCCATGAGGACACTCGGATCGGCAGGAGGTGAATGTGGAGTCCTCTAAAGAAGCCCGCGGCGTCTACAAGGATGCCGCGGGCTGCGACGGAGGCAGATTCCCCAAGTACCTGCTCCCACTCCTCGTCGAACGCCAGAGCGACCCGCACCGAGCGCGCCAACGCCACGCTGTCATTGGCCGACTCATCGAGGTGCACACCGCACTCGAGGGGGGACGCAATCGGTCTCGCCGTCAGGGACCTCGGCTCGAGCGCCGATCCGACCGGTAGCGCGAGGATGAGCCACACAACAGGGAGCAGCAGCAGAGCCGCCGTATAGAGAACCTTGTTCATAGCTCCCTCGAGTCGAAAAACCGCGAATCTACGCATTGCAGCCGACGGAGAACACCGTCGACAGAGTCAATCGGCCTCATCTTGGCATCCGACTGGCGGTCGTGTGGTGCCATCGCCGATGCATTGAGCCTTGGGAAGCCTCTGATGTGGGAGCGATGTGGTCGCGACAGCCACCTTTACCCAGCCTCCAGGATCGTTTCGTAGAGGACCTCTCGAATCTTGTCTTCGATCGGCTGGTAAGAATCGGCAGAAGCTCGGCCGTGGCCGGGTTCCCAGGAAATGTTCGCGGAGGCAGTCAGGAGGCTGAACCTCCTGACTGCAGCAATCTCCGAGACAACCCTCTTAGCCGCTGATCGACAGGATGTCGGCTGTCATCGTCGGTGCGTGGTTCGCACAGAAGATCTTGTAATGGCCGAGTTCGGTCGCGGTGAAGTCGAGTGTCAACTCGCGTCCGCGGTTGAGTTCCACGACATCGGTCACCTTCGTGCCATCTGGTGCTTCCACCCACATTGTGTGGGAGTCGCCATTGACACCGAAGAACCGGAGCGTCACATCGTCCCCCTTGACTACAGACAGAGCGCCAGGGCTAAACAAGTACGTCGCCACCTGCCACTTGTTCGGGGTGTCGGCGTCATATTCGCCCGGAGCCTTGTAGCCGTAGCCGTCCGACAGGGAGGTCGGATCCACAGACGGTGGGTCTATGCCGTCTGTGGCGCCTTTGATCTCGATCACCTCTACATCGAATGTGACATCAGATGCAGGAGCTCCGTCGTCGCTCCCGCATGCTGCGAGTCCAAGGGCCATCAGTACCAGGAGAATTATCGACAGCTTGCGCATCGCGTGCTCCTTTCTCGAGCAACATCAACGTAAGCCTTGATGGCTAACCGCCGAGAGGGCTGGAAGTCGTCTTCCGGCCGCAGCTTGGGGGGCCTCGATGTCGGGCCCTTCGACCCTGCCATGACTGCGCGTTCACGACCTCCCTTAGGGCACTTCGGCCCTAGTGAGCCACCATCGCGATCGAAACGCTCGTAGATATGAGTGGGCGACCAACGCGACGAGGTCTCGGCACTGTCTGGCACGAGCTGGGTCGGCTCGGTCGCATCGGCTTCCTGGGCATCGTCGTATCCGGAATCGTGGCCGTTTTGCTGGGGTTTCTCATCCCCTCAGCCGTTCGCGACCACCTGGTCACTGCCCGCGTCCACGAGTTGCAGCGCGCCGTGGATGCCGTGGTCGAGTCCTCTGGCACCACCGAGTTCACGGTAGATACCGAGCTCTCTGCCTTCGCAGCCGCAGCCCGGCTTCGCCTTCTCGGAGGCGACACTGTTCGGGTCAAGCTGTGGGACCGCTCGGGCCGAATCCTGTGGTCAGATGAAGACCGCCTCATCGACCGACGGTTCAATCTCCGCAGCGACGTGAGGCAGGCTTTCGCTGGAGAGGTCTCGGTCGAGCAAGCTGACCTGACCGACCTGGAAAACGAATTCGAACGAGGGTTCGGCCCGCTCATGGAGTTCTACATCCCCGTTGTCGGAGGCGACGGGGAGATCGCGGCCGTATTCGAGGTGTACCAACGCCTCGATCCGCTCGATGAGACCCTCGCCGGAGTCAAGGCCAGCACCTGGATCAGGATCGGGTCTGGGCTCGGGCTCCTGACATTGTTCATGGGAGCGCTCACACTGGCGACCCTTCGTGGAGCGGAGCGGCGCAGACAGGAGAGCGAAATGCTGCTTCGCCGCAGCCTCGAGGTGCGTGAAACCGAGAGGGTTCGCCTGGCCACGGCGCTCCACGATGATGTGGGCCAAGTCGTCTATCGACTGCTCTACGGACTGGAGGCGCTCAAGGACTCGCAACTTGATACGGAGGCAGCGGCGAATGAGACACAGCGCCTCGGCGATCTGGCGCGCCAACTCGACGTCACCCTCCGCGACGAGATGCAACGGCTCCAGACGTCACCAGTCGACCAGCAAGGACTCAGAACCTCGTTGCTAGGCCTGGCGTCCAGCGGGGAGTCTCCACCCGTGATAGACGTCGACACCGACATGGATCGGTCGCTCGGATTCGTGGTCGAGGAGGCGCTTTACAGAGCTGCGCGGGAGGGAGTCGCTAACGCCGTGAAGCACTCGGGAGCCACAACGATCGAGGTGCGGCTTCGCGACCTCGGCCATGCAGCGGAACTCAGTGTGGTCGATGATGGTCAGTGGCAGAATGGGCCCAAGGGACTGGGTATCGCCACTGTTCGCAGCATGCTCGACTCGGTCGACGGTGACCTTGACATTCGATCGAATAGCGCCGGAACCACGCTCGTAGCCCGAGTGCCGCTGAGCAAGGAGACATCATGAGGCTCGTCATCGTCGACGACCACGCCATCGTTCGCGAGGGCATCGAGCTCATGATCGCAAACGACGAGTCGATCGAAGTAGTCGCCGCGCTGCAAGACGGTCAATCACTTCTCGACCTACTCAAAGAGGTCGATGTGGATGTTGTACTTCTCGATCTACGGATGGAGGGAATGGGAGGCCTCGAGGTACTCGAACGTCTAGGCCGCATGCAGGTGTCGCCGGCAACCGTCGTGCTGACCATGCACGACGACCCCAGCTACCTGCGCCGGGCAATTGAACTCGGAGCTCGGGGATTCGTGCTGAAGAGGTCCGGGCGCGCCGAGCTCCTCAAGGCGATAAAGGCCGTCGCCTCCGGAGGAGCCCACGTCGATCCGTATCTCGGGCAGGCACTTGTGGATCTGGCTAGACCTGAACCTGTCGACCGCCCGACGGAGCTCGACGACGATGGGATGCGCCTGCTTCGCCTGCTCGCGTCCGGGGCAGACAATCGAACGATCAGCGAGACCACGGGCTGGTCGGAGAGCATGCTGCGCACTCGGATCCGCACCCTGTATGAGCGCCTCGGTGTTTCCGGGCGGGCGGAAGCTGTGGCGACAGGGTTACGCCTTAATCTGATCGACTGATCGAGATGGGCACTGCCGACAGGCAACTTGTCAGGGAGGCATCAGTCCAAACGCGACTCCGAATACCCCCTATTGAGCTTCGCGCCCGCCGCCGTCTGACAAACCTACCTCACCTGCAGTCCGGGTGACATGACGTCCACGGGGCATGCGGTTTGGGTCCGAGGTCAGTTGTGGTGGGCGGTGAGGTTGTGGGCCTCGGGCTCGCCGCTGGGGTCAATGTGAACCAGGGCCTCGACTGTGAATGGGAAGGCGTGCATGAGTCCTCCCTCACCCCTTTCTCCTCGCCCGGCCCAGACGGCGACGCTGCCGAGTGACCAGGAGTGACCGCTACTGGCCGTGCTGACGGGGTGGAAACGGGGTGGCTAACCGACCGAGCGCGCAGGCAGACCGGGGCACGAGGCCAGGACGGCCGCAGCAATAAGGGAGCGTGCCCTCCATGGGGTCGCTCTTCGCGCGGGACACGAGATGTCGCCGCGGTGTGGGCTTCGAACCCGCGATTGCGCCACGACTCAGTCGAACCGTCGCCAGAGACATGTCGATCACGATGCCGAAGGTGGCCTGGAACCTCAGTCCAACACTGGTGCGATCGCAGTGTCGATCGTACGGATCCTGGCTACATGGCTGTGGTCTCTGGCCCTGCTTGTTCCCGACGTGGCGTCGGCTTGGATTCGACTTCGGTTCGATATCCGATTGGGTAGCGTTTCGGGCTTGAGGCCCATATTGCTCGCCGCGAGCGACGCCGGTCCGATTGACTATCTGCCGATCGTGTCGACGATTGTCGCTGCTGGGTTCACCACCGTGTTGTATCGCCATTGGCGCCGAAATCCGCAGGCCCGCCACCTCCTGTGGTGGATGATCGGTGCTGCCCTGTTCGGACTAGGAACATTCACCGAGGCCACCACAACGCTGGCGGGTTGGAATGAGCCGGTCTTTCGCGCCTGGTACATCGCCGGAGCCCTGCTCGGAGGCGCACCGCTCGCACAGGGTTCGGTCTACCTGCTGATGGATCGGCGCAAAGCCGACCGCCTTACCGTTGTACTGGTCACATACATCGCTATCGCCGCGACCTTCGTGATCGCCACACCTGTGATCTCACCGGCTGATGGCCGCCTCGACGGCGACTCTATGCAGTGGGGGTTCGTCCGTCTGTTCTCTCCACTCATCAACCTGTACGCCGTTGTCTTTCTGGTGGGCGGAGCGATCTGGTCTGCAGTCCTGTACTCGCGACGTGCCGACCGCCCCCGCAGCCGGGTGGTTGGCAACGCCCTGATCGCGGTCGGCGCGATCCTGCCCGGCATCGGGGGGGTGTTCACCCGCCTTGGGCACGTCGAGGTGCTCTACGTGATGGAGCTCATCGGCCTGTCCTTGATCTGGGCCGGGTATCGGGCCATCACGGCTGATCGGACAGTTTCGATTCACGCCCCACAGCGGGCATACGCCATCGTAGGAAAGGAAACATGAAGCGCTTCATACTGCTCATCGCCGTTCTAGGGACGTTGGCCGCGGCTTGTGGCGATAGCGGGTCCGAGACCACGCTCGCCACGGATGCCGTTGCCATCAACGGCCAGGCCACGACCACAGTCACCGAGACGGCGCCGGCCGAAACAACGACAACCGCGGCAGCCGACGACCGAATCATCACACTGACCGGCGATCTCACCGAGATCGTGTTCGCGCTCGGTCGCGGCGACAGTGTCGTTGGGGTCGATGTGACGACTACTTTCCCGCCAGAAGCCACCGACCTCCCACAGGTCGGATTCGGCCAGATGCTCGCCGCCGAGCCGGTGCTTGCCTTCGAGCCAACCCTCGTGATCGGTGATCAGACCATCCAGCCTCCCGAGGCCCTCGACCAATTGCGGGACGCCGGAGTGGAAGTCGTGATCATCGACAGCCCTCCGACGTTGGACGGGGTGCTGCAGAAGATCACCACGGTCGCCGAGCTGCTCGGCGTCCCGGAGGAGGGAGCGACGCTCGCTGCTGAGGTCGCAGCGGATATCGAGGCAGCCACCACGCTGGCCGCCGGAGCCGAGACCGCCCCACGAGTGGTATACATCTACGTCCGCGGCCCTGAGACCATCTTTCTTTTCGGAGCCGGCATGCCGACCCAGGCGATGATCGAAGGCGCCAAGGCAGTGGATGTCGGCGCCGAGCTCCTCGGCGGGCCCGCCCCGCTCACGCCAGAGGCCCTGGTCGCTGCGGCCCCCGATGTGATCGTGCTGCCCGAGGCCGGGTTGGCGGCCCTCGGTGGGATCGAGGCCTTCGAGCAGATCCCCGGTGTTGCCGACACGCCCGCCGCCGACACCGACCGCTACCTGATCTACGACGAGGCCTATTTCTTCAACCTGGGCCCGCGCGTCGGCAAGGCATTGCTGGAGTTCGTCAAAGACTTGTACCCCAACCTGGCGCAGTGACATCACGTCTTGTCTCAGTCGGAGGCAGGACGTCTCCGTTGCGCACAAGGGTGGTGCTCGCCGCCCTCGTGGCAATCCTCCTTGTCGGGCTTGGGATCAGCCTGAGCGTTGGAGCGGTGACGCTCGACCTCGGCGAGGTGTGGACCGCGGTGGCCCGCCGTCTCGGGATGTCCATCGGCGACGAGCCCGCCCGGCGGGTCGACTCCGTAGTGTGGAACATTCGGCTTCCCCGAACCCTGCTGGGCATGGTGGCCGGGGGTGGCCTCGGCGTCGCCGGAGTCGTGCTCCAGGGATCGCTGCGCAACCCTCTGGCAGACCCGCACCTCCTCGGCATAGGGCCCGGCGCCGCCATCGGTGCTGCGCTCGGCGCCCTAGCCGGGGGCGTCCAGGGAGCGATCGCAGGAGGGGTGGCGACTGGCATCCTCACCGCACTCGTAGTTCGCCGGTTGTCCCGAGGTGTCACCACCCTCGACCCCACTCGGTTCGTTCTCTCTGGCGTTGCGCTAGGAGCTGCTCTCAGCGCAATCGTTGGGTTCATCGTCTTCGTCTCCGATCAGAGTCGCATTCCTCCGATCGAATTCTGGCTGCTGGGGAGCCTCACCGGTTCGACCTGGCGAGCGCTCGGCACGGCGGCGGCCATCGGGGGTGGGGCGTCACTCGCCCTGCTGGGGGCAGGCCGGGTTCTGGATCTGCTCACCCTGGGGATCGCCGAGGCGAGGCATCTGGGCGTTGATGTGGAGTTGGCGACCACGGTCTTGCTGATGGGGGTAGGAATAACCACCGGGGCAGGCGTAGGCGCGGTTGGGGTGATCTCGTTCGTTGGCCTCATTGCCCCCCACATCGCCCGTCGGCTAATCGGCCCGCGCCACGGACCTCTCCTCGTTGCCAGCCTCCTGACCGGCGCCATCACGGTGGTTTTCGCCGACATCGGTGCGCGCACCCTGGCCAAACCCAGCGAGATCCCGGTCGGTTTGCTTACTGCAGCGGTTGGCGGTTCGTTCTTCCTGTGGCTTATCTCCCGGCGCAAGGTGGTCACATGACACCGCTGGCAGCAGAGGGACTCTCGTTCGAGGTGCGGGGCGCGAAGCTGCTCAGCGACGTGCAACTCATCGCAGAATCCGGCCAGCTCATCGCGATCATTGGGCCCAACGGAGCAGGGAAGTCGACGCTACTCCGGTTGCTAGCAGGGGACCTACGGCCGACGTCTGGTGCGATCCGGATCTTCGATCAGTCACTCCTCTCCCTGACACCCGACGAGCTGGCCCGAATGCGCGCCGTGCTCCCCCAGCACGTGGATCGTGACATCCCGTTCACCGCTCATGCTGTTGTCGGCCTCGGCCGCCACCCACATCGCAATGCCCCTGAGTCAGGGGCACAACGCGATCAGGAGCTCATCGATGCCGCGATGGCAGCGACATCTACCTCGCATCTCGCCGACCGGATCGTCGCCACGCTCTCCGGCGGCGAGCAGGCCCGGGTGAGCCTTGCTCGCGTCCTCGCCCAGGACACCCCGCTCATCCTCTTGGATGAACCCACAGCCAGCCTGGATGTGGCCCATGAAGTCCGCACGATGGAGCTGCTCGTTAACGCGGCTGCCAGTGGTCGCACCGTCATCATGGCGCTTCACGATCTCAACGCCGCAGCAGCGCATGCCGATCGTCTCGTGTTGATGGATGCAGGCGGAGTGCGAGCCGATGGTGCTCCCGAGGCAGTCCTCGACGCCGACCTGCTCACCCAGGTCTACGGACAAAGCATGCGGGTAATGCCACACCCGTTCCGAGACTGCTTGCTGGTGCTCGCCGGTTGATCCTCAACGGCGCCGGCCGAAGGGCCTACAACCTCCCCGTTGCGGCTCGTTGAACGTCTGACGAGTGCTCGGCAGTCTCACGCTCCGGGGGTGGGATTCGAACCCACAACTTTACGGATTAACAGTTCGGTACCTGGGGGCCGAGTGCCCAGGAGTGATCGCTACTGGCCGTTGTGACGGGGTGGAAACGGGGTGGATTCGGGGTCGCGCCTAGCATTCGGCCGTCAATGGTCCTCCTTCGTGGCTGGTCGAATACATCGCAGAGTGAGGCTGGCCTTAGCGCCTCAGGCCAGGACACGCCCGTCACCGGGTGCGATGTTCACCACGGTGAGCATTCGCGAAATCGAGGCGCTCCACTAAACGCATAGCTAGAAGCCCTATTTCGTGGTATGGTCGCTATCTCCGACCACAAGGAGTGCCCACCGTGTCTTCGAGACGCGTCCGTCTGGCCGTTTGTTTCATCCTCATCTTTGCCGCGTTGCCGTTGCTC
>CAXMQS010000017.1:0-2218 GCA_964195995.1 uncultured Acidimicrobiia bacterium | reverse complement strand
AGCACCGAGCCGCCGTAGGCGACCGACAGGGTGGTCGTCGAGAACACGGCCCCTGCGGCCTCTTCGGTGAGCAGCACCGACAGCGCATAGAGGAGGGCGCCGAAGGCGACGGTGACCGAGAGAGAGATGCCGAGAAGCTGTGGCCAGTGGTAGTTGCGAGTGGTGGTCAGGCGCCGGAGCGTACGCCAGCCATCATCAAGCCGAGTTCCTCGACTGTGGCATCTGCTCGATCGACGATGCCGACGATCTCGCCTTCGTACATGACCGCGATGCGGTCGGACAGTGCCAGGACCTCGTCGAGGTCTTCAGACACCAACAGAATGGCGGTGCCCTCGGTTCGCTGGTCCAGAAGGCGCTGGTGGATGTACTCGGTAGCCCCAATGTCCACGCCGCGCGTCGGCTGGCTCGCCAGCAGCACCTTGGGACCCGAGGACAGCTCCCGCGCCAGGATGAGTTTTTGGATGTTACCGCCCGAGAGGTTCTTGAGCGGGGTCGTCTGTGATGGGGTCTTTACGTTGAACGCCTCGATGAGCTCGGCGGTCCTGGTCTCGATGGCCCCGAAGTCGAGGAAGCCCTTCTTGGCGTACGGCTCCGAGCCGTGGTCGTGGAGGATGGCATTCTCGGCGACGGAGAAGTTCTTGATCGCCCCGTCCCGCATGCGTTCCTCCGGGATGTAGGAGAGGCCAGTGCGGCGTCGCGCTCCCGGTGGCAGCTTGCTGACATCGGTGCCTGCGATGTCGATTGTGCCCGATGTTGCCGGGCGCAGCCCCGAGATGACTTCGGCCAACTCCCGCTGGCCGTTTCCGGAGACGCCGGCGATGCCGAGGATCTCGCCGCCACGCACCTCGAAGGAGACGTGGTCTAGCGCCTCCGTGCCCCGGTCGCCCATTGCCCGCAGGTCGCTAACCGATAGCAACACATCTCCGATGTCGACGGGTTCCTTGTGCCTGATGAGCACAACATCGCGACCAACCATCATGCGAGCCAGGCTCTCCTTGGTGGCGCCTTCTCGCGGCACCGAGCCAACGAGCTTGCCGTCTCGTAACACCGTGATGCGATCGCTGATATCGAGCACCTCCCCCAGCTTGTGCGAGATGAAGATGAGACTGTGTCCTTCGGCGGCCATGCGCTTGAAGGTGACGAACAGGTCGTCAACCTCCTGCGGCGTCAGCACCGCGGTGGGCTCGTCGAGCACGAGCAGCTCGGCGTCCCGATAGAGGGCCTTGATGATCTCGACGCGCTGCTGCTCGCCGACTGCGAGCTGCCACACGTATGCCTCGGGCGATACCTGAAGGCTGTACCTCTCGGCGAGCTTGTTGATGCGTTCCGTGACCCGATCGAGGTCCATGCGAAGTCCGCGGTTCGAGGGCATCCCCAGGGCGACGTTCTCCGCGACCGTCAGTGTTGGCACCAGCATGAAGTGCTGGTGGATCATGCCTATGCCGGCTTCGATGGCATCGTTCGGCGAATGGATGGCGACGGCTGACCCGTCGATCAGGATCTCGCCTTCCTCGGCGGTGTAAAGGCCGTACAGCACCTTCATCAGGGTGCTCTTGCCGGCACCGTTCTCTCCGAGAAGGGTGTGCACCTCGCCGCGCGTGACGTCGAAGTCGACGGCGTCGTTGGCCAACACGCCAGGGAACCGCTTGGTGATCCCGCGCATCTCCAGGTCGAGACCGCGGGCCGGCGCCGATTGCGCCGGCCCGCCGGTTTCGTTCATCTGTGTCAAGCCGGTTGCGTCCTAGCCGACCGGCGTTATGGAGCCATCCTTGATGCCGTCGATTGCGTCGTCGGCAAGGCTCTTCACGTCACTTGGCAGGTCATAAGCGTCGTTGTACTCGATGACCTCGCCGCCGTTGTCCAGGTTGATGACGAAGTTCTGGCCACCCAGCGTCCCGTCCTGGATCGAATCGATGATGTCCTGGAGGACGACCTCCCACTTGTATACCTGAGACGCCACGACGATATTCGACGCCAGCTCAGTCTGGTTGGCCTGGGTGCCGAACCACAGGACTCCTTCACGATCGGCAACACCGATGGCCCCAACGACCATTTGAGCTGTGCCGGACATGACGTCGGCGCCCGCCGCGATGTGGGCCTCGGCGGCCGCGGCGGCAAGAGCAACGTCACCGAACGAACCGATGTAGTTGACGTTGACCGTGGCGCCGCCGGCCTCGGCTCCGTTCTTGAAGCCGTCCACGTAGAGGGCGGCGTCGCC
>CAXMQS010000016.1:0-3840 GCA_964195995.1 uncultured Acidimicrobiia bacterium | reverse complement strand
GGCTTCTTGCCGCCTGTCAAGCTGGCGGGACACATCGTCGGTGGCTCCGGGATCGCTAGCTTCAACGGGCATCTCGCCGCCGGCGGAGATTTCGACGACCCAATGGGCGCCGAGTTCCACATCGTGATAGCCGATCACGGGCACGTCAGTGACGTCACCCTGCCCGGCGATATCCAGAACCCCGTTCCGCCCCCGAACTGGCGCCAGGTTGCGATCTTCGCACCATGATCGAGCGGGCGATGGTCGGGGCTCGCAATCGGGCGACCCCTATACCAAGCGAGTATCTAAGGGACCCCTGCTCCGGCGGGGGTCCCTTCGCATAAGGCTCTAGGAACGACAAGACCGCCTCGACGTCATCGCCCGAAGCACTCCAATGGGCTGTCCACATTCTGTCCACATAAGGCCGAGAAACGCCGCGAAGTCTCGACAACCAGTGAAGGCTGAAAGGCCAACGGCTGCATAGCCAAAGCCGCGAATGCCCAGGTCAGCGAACTGTGCGGAAGCAGTCTGAAACACCGAAGGTCGGCAGTTCGATTCTGCCCCTGGCCACCGGATGTTCGTCAGCTAGTTGTTGGCTCTTCGTGAGATCGACTCACGTGCCTGACCAAGACTTCAGCATCCTGTCGGAACGAGCAAAGCTCTGCCTGCTACGTACCGGGCGGCCCCACCCACACCGCGGCGTGGTCCATTCCGCCGGCGGCGGCCATGGCAGGCCCGGCCTCGATAACGGAGGACGCGTAGCCGGCTCCGAAGCTGGCAACGACCTGCCATCTGGTCCCATCCGCCGAGGTCCATATCGTCACGGGTCCGCTATCTGCGGCGATCGGGCCTGCGGTGACGAAGCCCGTTGGGGAGGCGGCCACGGTGCTGATCGACCTGGTGGTGGCGAACGCTTCAAACGCTTGATCGTCGAGGGTGATGCGCTCCCATGCGGTGCCATCCGCCGAGGTCCAGACCGCAGGCCGCACACCGCCCATCCACCACAGGCCTGCCCCTTGATGGTCGCGTTCACTGCCCACCGCGACGAAACCGGACTCTCCGGCAGTCACGTCGAGCATGACCACATCCATGCCGGTGGAGCCTGCGAACACCCCAGGGTCGTGGGGAACCCGCTCCCAGTTCTGACCGTCGCCCGAGGTCCACACGGCGGCGACGCCAACGCCCAACTCGTCCACGGCGGTTCCGACAGCGACGAGGGTTCCGTCAGGTCCAACGGTGATCGCCTGCATCGGACTTAGGACGAATGCGCCGGTCTCAGGAGGGTCAATCGCAGGCAGGCCTCTGGCCATCCCCGCGCCCTCCCAGGCTCGTGCCCACTCAATGCCGTCAGCCGAGATCCATACCGCCGGGCGCAGCAGGAGAGCTTCGTCGGTCACTTCCCCGGTCCTACCCACTGCGACGATCCCATGCTCGGTGACCAAGACCTCTTCCATCAGCGAGCCCCCCGGGCCGAATACCTCGATGTCGTAAGGCGTGCGGGTCCATGCGGTGCCATCGACAGACGTCCACGCGGTGGCACGGATGGCGCACGCTTCCTCTGGATCGTCGCAGCCGCCGCCCACCGCCACGAGACCCGGCCCGCCCTCGGTGATTGCGTACATGAGGACGGCGCCGGTGGCGAGCGCCGCATCGTCCTCGGCTACCCGGGTCCAGGTGAAGCCGTCGTCGGATACGAAGATCACCCCATCCGGGCGGCCGTCCTCCCCGCCGTAATCCCCGACGGCCACCAGCCGCTGTCCGGCCCTGGTGATGTCGAACAGTCCACCGCTCGGTTCCATGACGTCGTCTCCCACCCGCTGCCAGGACCCCACCGAATCCAGACTGGGCGGCAGCGCTGGAGGGACGGAAGCTGGGGGGACGACCTCCGTAGTAGGGGTCGGCGGGACGGTGGTAGCCGGAGGAGGCACCGTGGTGGCGACCGTGGGTTCCGGGGTGGGCTGGGTCACCGCCGGAGCATCGTCGGCGCCCCCGCCCAGCAGGAGGAGCGGAACGGCGATGATGAGCGTTGTGATGACCGCAGCGGCGATAGCGACGGCCCAGGCTGTGTGGGGATGCCGAGGCCGCGCTTGAAGCGCCATGTCGGGGGCTCGCCGTTCCATCACCTCGCTCACGGTGAGCGGTGGAGCGACTTGATCGGCATGCTCGCCGTAGCGTTCGAGTTGGGTGACAACGTCAGGAGTCAATCTTCACCTCCAGGGCTTCGCGAAGCTTCGTTAGGCCGCGCTTGGCGTGCTTCTGGACGGTGGATACGGTCACCCCGAGGAGATCGGCCACCTCGGCGTGAGTCCACCCGAAGCTGTGCATCAACACGACGGCGGTTCGCTGCTTACTGGAGAGGCGTTGGAGCGCCCCGTCCAAGCCCGGCTCCACCCATGGTTGATCAGTGTCATTCAGTTCGGGCAGCCCCACAGAATGACCGCGGTACCGCTTGGCGGCGCTGCAGCCGACCCGATACAGGTAGCCGGCGGGGTTGTTCATCTTCGAAATCCGATCCCAGTGCTCCCAGGCGTAAGCAAGAGCGTCGGCGGCGGCTTCGCGTCCCGCCTCCGGCCCGCGGGACGCCACCAGGGCGTGGCGCAGCCTGGGTTCTACGTCCGCGAAGAACGATGTGAACGCTTCCTTCGGCTTCTGGTGTGTAACCACCACATGCGCCTCCGACGCCTCTCACCCTATTAGAGGTCAGAGGGCGGCGTTCTTATGACACGGATCGCCTCAAATTGCGGCTCCTGATGCTTGAGCTGCGCGCTTCTCTGATCACCAACTGATCACAAACGCCCAGGGATCAGCCGGGACGAGGAGTTAGAGGAGGGGACGCCAGACCGAGAATCCCCAACACGAAGGGACAGAAAGGGACCAGGAGGGATCAGCCGGGACGTACGCCGTCAGACTGAAGAACCGAAGGTCGGCAGTTCGATTCTGCCCCCGGCACCGATTTCAGGTGCTAGCAGTCTGTGAAATCGCCGGTTGGCGGCAGGTCGACGCACACCTTGACGGAGCCTGACTTGAGCCCTCGGGTGAGCACCTGCAACGCCAACGGATGAACCTGAGTGGGATCCGGCTCCATGACGTACTCGCCGTCGTCGACGGTGCCGTCGTTGTCGAAGTCGAGCCACTCTGCGAACTCGCCGATTATCGGCTCCACCGTGTCGTTGCCGATGCACGCGCACACCAGGGGTGGCCTCGCCTGAGGGCGAGCCGACACCAACTCTGGATACACGGCGGTTGCTCCGTGAAGAGTTTCAAGGGCACGAAGTGACCTTCGGCTCTTCCCACTCAGGGGGATGGGCTGTACCAATTCAAACAGCGAGATGGGCTTGCTTTAGCAAATCCTTTGTTGCCCAAATCGCGTATCCGAGCCGTCCGACCTCCTACCTTCAAGTTGGGGGTCGGAGCGCTCGGTTGGGTCCTACCACGCCCGGCGGGGGTCCCTTCGCGTCAGCTATCGTCGCTGGGCCTGATGCCCCTTGGGGGTCGCCCTCTTCCTTGAGGTTCAGCGCTGAAACGGCCTCTGAAGGGCGTTGGGCGCTACGAGGCGGCGCGGGAGTAGACGATGGCATTTCCTTCTTTGCCCACGATCTCGATGATGTCGATGGCCCGCAGGCAGTAGGTCATCTGCTGCGCCAGGCGGCGGGGCCGCTGCAGCGCTTCGCCGAGGTCTGCCGTCGTGAACTCCGCGGCCAGCCCGTCTGGCAGGAGTGAGGCCAGGTCCGCCGGGGAGTCGACAACGAGCCGGTCGACGACCTCGATCAACCGACGCTCCTCGACCACCCAGCCCTTGCGTCGCCAGGCCTTGTTCCCGTCGAAGCGACGAATCTCCTCCTCACGGATGAGAAGGATCTC
>CAXMQS010000015.1:0-20806 GCA_964195995.1 uncultured Acidimicrobiia bacterium | reverse complement strand
GCTGAGGGCAACCGCCAGCAGGGTGATCAATCTTCTCATCGCGTTCCTCCCATAAGACGCTTTGTCAACCCATAAGACGTATGAAGCCACTCATTTGTGACCGCTCATTGAGAGTGTCTCCGAGCGCCAGACGCAACTACTCGCCGGCGTCGATGATGATGCGGCCCGTAAGCGTGTCGATGCCCTCGACCCAGTCGCTTTGGAAGGCGCCACCCCCACGCACTGACTCGTACTTGCCAGTGCCTGGTAGGACAGTCCACACCGCAACCCCCGCGACCTGCGTCTCGATGAACATGTCGGTTGCAATAACGAAGGTGCCGCTGCCGTCATCGCAGGTGTATTGGTCTTCCCAGCGGTAGACGGCTCCCCCGTAGTAGGGCGGGCCGTCGGTGAGGTACTCGGCTGTCCAACTGGCGCACACCATGCCGGCTTCTACCGCGGGCCCGCTGGCGGTGAAGGTCATGGTCGAGGAATCCGAGACGAACTCAACGGCCAGCGCCTCGGCGGGCCCATAGACCTCGCTCACATCGGACGGCGAGTAGTCATCCTCGCACGGCACACCGTTGCCATCGGGGTCCAGGTCGACGGGGTTGTCCCAGCGGGCCCAGTAGGCGACGGCTGCGGCATAGTTGAAGCCGTCGGCGGCGAGGTCGGCACACGCCACACCTTCAGCGAGGTCTCCGACCCCGGCGGCGCCCTCGACTGTCGGCGCCGGAAGCGTTGTCGGTGGCGGCAGTCCCGGAGGCGCCGGTGGGGTCAGCGGATCGAACGCCAGCCCGGTCCACACCCCGGCGTGGAAGTCGTCGTCCTCGGGAAGGCCTCCGGCTACCGCGACGCCGGTTTCTGTCGCCACGATGGCCTGGGCGTAACCCTGCCCCAACACCAGGACCCGGTTCCACTCGAGTCCGTCCGGCGACGTCCACAGCGTCAAGGGCGCCTCGCCCATGTCGGCGAAGCCGTGCGGCCCCGCTGCCACAAAGCCCGTGCCAAGTGCCGCAACTGAGCTGAAGGACCCGTCAAACTCATCATCGACGGAGGCGACGCGCGCCCACGACAACCCGTCTGGCGAGGTCCACACCGCCGGCGTGCCAGCGGCGCTCCCGACGGCTGCGAGCCCTGAGTCGCCGGCGGCGACATCCAGCACCCACGCCCCCTCACCCTCGGCACCGGCGAAGGTCGCCGGATCGTGGGGCACCCTCTGCCAGGTCGAGCCGTCTGATGATGTCCACACCGCGGCCACCGACACACCGTCGTCTACAGCCGAGCCAACTCCCACCAGGAGCCCATCGGGCCCGCTGGCGACGGCTTGCATCACCGGGCTGGCTTCGAGGTACTGGTCCATCGTCATCGTGACGTCGTTCCCTTCCCAGTTCCGCTCCCAGGCGAGGCCGTCGGTCGAAGTCCATACCACCGGGCGGGCGGTGATGGACTCGACCTCTCCCTCGTCGGTGAGCACCCAGTCCTCCATGCTGCCGACGGCGACGATGAGACCGTCGGTCGTCGTGGTGGCGGCGAAGGCGGCGCTCGACTGGCTAGCGGGATCACCGAACACCTCGGGGTCGAAGGGGCTGCGCGTCCACGAGGTGCCGTCGACAGAGGTCCAGGCAGTCATGTAGGGACCGCATCCTTCCTCTTCGTTCTCGCATCCCATCCCCACCGCCACGATCCCCGGGCCCCCCTCGGTGACGCCGTACATCAGCACCGCTCCCAGAGTAAGCGCCGGATCGTCCTCAGCGAGGCGGGTCCAGGTCTCTCCGTCGTCGGAAGCGAAGATCACGCCGTCCTGACGGAAGTTCTCTCCGGGGTCGAAGCCGATGCCGACCATGCGCGACCCGACGACTGTCATGTCGAACAGGCCTACCACCGGCTGCATGGTGTCTGCGCCGACCCGGCCCCAGGCTCCGGGGGTGAAGCCGGGGAGAGGTCCTGCGTCGGGAGTCGGCTGCGTCGTATCCGGCGAAGGCGCCGTCGTGACGACGGTGGGCTCGGTGACAGTGTCGTTGGAAGTGAGCTGAGACAGCAAGAGGGCCCCGCCGAGGATGACGATGACGGCGATGGCGGCGCCTACGGCCAGGCGCAAACCGCGCGGTGGGGGAGCAGGCCACTGGCGGCGCCGGTCGCCTGCCAGGTCGACGGCCACTCGCTCCCGCAGCAGCTGGCTGCCTGTGGGGGTACCGCGATCGGCGAGGGCAACGAGGGCGCCATGCAGGTCGATCATCGCTGGACCTCCAATTCAAGCTTGAGGTGCTTGCGGGCCCGCGACGCACGTTTGCGGGCGGCGGCTTCGCTGCAATCCAGCATCCGGGCAATCTCATCGAAGTGGTAACCCTCGACCTCGGCCAGGTAGAGCGCCGCCCGTTCCGCGGGCGGCAGCTCCAGCAGTTGCGACAGGTCCGAGGGGTAGTCGGGCGGGGCCGCTTTGTCACCGCCCCCGCCGACCACGGCCATTTTTCGGCGCAGGGTGCCCATACGACGGTTGTGGCTCTTGGCCAGGTTGAGCATGGTGCGCCGCAGGTAGGCGGCGGGGTGGTCAAGCTCGCTCAGCGGCTTCTTGCGGAGCACTCGCACCAGGGCTTCTTGCAGCAGGTCGTCTGGTTCCATGTCCCGCGGAGCCGTCACTGCGGCGAAACTACGGAGCGAGGGGTAGAGCTCGTCGACAATCCGCCACTCCTCCCGGTCGGTTCGCTGGACGGCTTCGATCACGATTTGCCCTCGCCTTTCAACCCAATAGACGCACGCGACACCGAGAATGTGACTCCTTCCGTGGCGAGTCCTGAGCAGGCATGAGAAGTTCGCCGGCAAAAGAAGGCAGGCAGAAACAATGCTGCTGTCAAGACAGCGAAGCGTCTCACGACGCCCCCTTCCCCCCTGTGCCGCTATTGGGCGTCGCGAAAGGCTCTGTGTACAGAGGCCAAGGGCACCTTTGAGTCAGTGCACGCGCTCACAGAATCGAGGTCTCTGCGGCGTCACCTTCCCTTCCTAGCCCGCCAGGACCGCCCCGGCCTCGATCGACTCCAAGTTCTTGTCGGCGAAGAGGTTGCCCTCAGCGGAGCAACGGAGGGCGTCGACAGGAAAGAGACCAAGCCGCGCCGCTACGGCCGTCAGCATGACGAGAGCCATCTGTGCCTTGGCGACGCGAGTTGGGCTCTCGCTCGGATCGATCACCTCGACCTTGGCCTCTGTGGTGACATCGGCGAACTCTGGCGACACGAAGACGATGCTCGAGGAGGGCATCTCTTCCAACAGCGGGCGTATCTTGCGGAGGCCGTCTTCGGAGAGGATGACGAGCACGTCGGGGACCCCACCACCGCCGACCGGAGCCGAATTGGGGCTGAGAACAATCTGCGAAACGCTGTGACCCGTCTTGACCGTGACTGGGTAATCGTCGCGCTGGCTTGCCCACAAGCCGGACCGAATGGCAGCGTCGCCGAAGAGCCGAGCCGCCGATCGCACCTTGGCTCCGGCAGAACCGGCCACGGTCAGCGCAAGGTCCGTTGTCAGCCCTGACTCGAAGGTTGTTTCGATGGCTATCGGGGCCGTCCGAGCGCCCGGCACCGCGGCCGCCCGATAGGCGGCGGAGTACTCGGCAACATCCCTGCTGTAGAGGAGGCCCGATTCGAAGCCGAGCTGGTCCATGGTCGCATCGAGCGCCTTGCGCCCGAACTTGTTGGCCGGCACGAAGTAGGCGCTGCACAGCTCCCAGATGTCCAAGAGGGCGAAGCCGGGATGGGTGATCCCATCTCGGATCCGCTCCGCCAGCTCCTTGTCGAAGCTGGTGCCGCGATACACGTAGCTGGCCCCGTTGACCCCAACGGTGCCGCAGATGTCGAGAGGGTGCTCCAGATTGCCCCCAGGCGTAGTCGACGTCACCGCCCCCTCGGGTGTGGTGGTCGAGTGTTGGCCTCCCGTCATGCCGAAGTTGAAGTTGTTGAACACCAACACCGTTATCCCAACGTTGCGCCGGGCCGCGTTGACGAGGTGGGCGCCGCCGATGCCGGTGCCGCCGTCACCCATGATCACGATCACGGTGAGGTCCGGCCGCGCCAGCTTGATGCCGCTGGCGTATGTGACGCTGCGACCGTGCAGGCCGTGGAAGGCGCTTGTGGTGAAGTACTGGTCTGACAGGCCGGCGCATCCGATGTCGCTGACGATGACCACCTGGGCCGGGTCGAGTTCCAGGTCCGACAGCGCCGTGTTGAGCTCGTCGAGAATGCTGCCGTGACCGCACCCCGGGCAGAAGGGATAGGGGGTCTCGTTGCGATAGGTGCTGAGGGGGGTGATCGTCGTGTCCGTCATGTCATCGCCCCGAGGATGTCGGCGGGGGCGATCATCTCGCCATCGACCCTGTTGACCCCGATCACCCGGCGACCCCCGGCCAGGCGCTCGATCTCTCGGCGATAGAGGCCGAGGTTGAGCTCGGGAACGATCACCCGATGGATACCGACGAGGGCCTCGTCGATGGCGGTCTCGGGCACCGGCCACAGGCTGTGCACCACCATCCCGGAGACTCTGACCCCACCCGCTCGGGCCTGAGCCACCGCGGCACGAACGGCGCTCCCGGTGGCCCCGTAGCCGAGCAGCAGCGTCGACGCTCTCGCCTGAAGGTCGATGTCGACCAGCTCGATCTCGTCGCGGTGCATCTCGATCTTTTCGGCGAGGTGGCGGTTGAGGGCGTCGATGGTTGGCGTGTGCTTGGTGATGTAGCCCTCTTCGTCGTGTGTCGATCCCGTGAAGCGGACCGTCTCCTTATCACCGAACTCGTGCAGCGGGAACACATCGTCGGGGGGGTCATAGCGATTGGGCGGGCCGACCGAACTGGTCTCTCGTGAACGGACCACTATCTCTGGGTACGACGACAGGTCGACCGTCGTCAGCGTCATCGCCAGGTCCTTGTCGGTGAGTAGGAACACAGGGCACCGGAAGCGCTCGGCGAGGTCGAAGGCCTTGGCGGTCAGCCAGTAGGCCTCGGTCACGGTCGAGGGCGAGAGTGCGATGATCGGGTAGCCACCGGCGGTGCCCCAGCGCACGAACTGGACGTCGCCCTGAGAGACGGTGGTGGCTCCACCCGTCGACGGCCCGAGCCGTTGTACGTCGACGATGACCATCGGCACCTCGCCCATGACGGCCAGGCCGATGTTCTCGCTGTAGAGGCTGATGCCGGGGCCGCTGGTAGCGGTCATCGTGCGGGCGCCGGACACGGCGGCACCGATGCACATGCCGATAGACGCGATCTCGTCCTCAGCCTGGATGGCCACTCCCCCGGCCTTGGGGAGCTCGCGCATCATCGACATGAGGATGGCCGAAGCCGGCGTTATCGGGTAGCCGGCGAAGAAGTCGCAGCCGGCGTCAAGGGCGCCGCGCACAATGGCTGTGGATCCGTCGATGTACTCGCGCATTTGCTCCCCGGGGTTATCTAACGCCCAAAGTGGCGGCCACAGAGGCGTCTATGTAGGGCCAAAGGACTCCATGCGCAGCTGACACGCCTCTATGGGACCGATGGCCCTTGCCATCCCAGGTGAGAGGTCCAAGCTGTCGGAAGAGGAAAGGGGGTTCATATGTCTGTGCTTACACCTGAACGCTCGGCCAAGAAGGCCGGGTCATATGTGACTGATTCCGGAAACCGATCGCGTCTCTTGTGGATACTGACCTTGATCGCCGTGGTGGCGATCGTCGGAGTTGGGCTGTGGTTCGTACTCGCCGGCGATGACGTGCCGAAGGCAACTTTCGACGGGGAGAGGGCCACCTACAGCGGCCCCAGCAGCTTCGAAGCCGGAGCCATCACTTTCACCTTCGACGCCACTGACTACAACACCGAGGTGGCGTTCGTAGTGACCGAGATCACCGACGAGGCGATGACCCTGGCGGACATCGAGGCATACGCCACCGCCAACTCAGCCCGGTCGGTTCCCGCTTGGGCCGGCCGCTTCCACATCGTCTTCGTCACTCCGGATGAAGTGGTCGAGACGGAGTTCACGCTAACGGAGGGCACCTGGCTCGTATCGACCAACACTGCACCGGACGACACCGATCGGGTGTTCCCGGCCGGCCTGATCGAAGTCACCGGCTGAGCCTCGTCGCAGCGGGGCACACCCCTAGGCGTGCAGCTCGATGATGTCGCCGTCGGCCACAGTGTGGTCGGCACCGACCTGCTGCCCCTCGAAGTCGCCTCCGCCCCAGAGGCGGGCGAATTGGAGTGACTCGGCGAAGTCACGATGTACCAGACGCGCCACGTCGAGCACGGTCTCTCCTGAGCGAACCGTGTAGGGCCGTCCCATGTCCGGTGGCTCGTGAGGGATCTTCGTATAGACGCGCACGATGCCGAGCTGTCGGAAGAGCCAGTTCCCGATCTCATCGAGCCCCTCGCCGGTCACCGCCGAGGCCGTCACCGTTGGGTAGGCGTAGCCGGTGAGCTCGCGGAGAACGGTCAGTTGCTCGTCAACCTCTGGGATCTCATCGGCGAAGTTGGCGATGACGACTGTCGGCAGCGAGACCGCGAAGGGATCGTCGTCGATAGTTGGAGCCTTCGGGGCGGAAGCGGGCCATACGGCAGAGAGCCTGACCTTGCGAGCGGCCAAGACATCATGCAGAACAACGAGTTCTTCGACGCACCCGGCATGGCCGAGGTCGACAACCAGCAGCGCACCGTCTGCCTGCTGCATGGCGTTGGCGATCCACGGGAACTCATGGGCATCCGTGATCGGCGGCAGATCTATCAGCTGGAGAGAGACGTCGTCTACGCCGAGCATGCCCGGCAGGGGCCACTGGGTGGTGAAGGGGTGGGGCGCCACCTGTGCGTTTGAGCCGGTGAGGGCAGCATGCAGCGCCGACTTTCCTGTGTTGGGCGGTCCCAGCAGCACCAGTTGGGCGGCACCCTCCGGTCGGACGGCGGTCGGCGGTCCGGTGCGAGCACCTGCCTTCGACGGCCCGGCCAGCTGGTCGCCGAGCTCCTTGATGCGGGACTTGATGTCCGCCTGGAGGTGTTCCGTCCCCTTGTGCTTAGGGATGGTGCGCATCATCTCACGCAACAGATCGAGCCGTTCCTCTGGATCTCTAGCCCGTCGATAGGCAGCTTCCGCCTTCTTGTAATCGGGGGAGACGTTGGCCGGCATGGCCTCTTCAGCCTATTTGCAGTTGCGATCCCACCGCTAGTCCAATCCCGACGACCACCAGGGTGGCCACGGCTGAGGTTGTCAGCAGGGCGTATCGACTCCTTCGCAGTCCCACGCCCAGGAGGGTCATTGGGACCAAACCCGCCGCCGCAGCTGAAGCGGCCAGCGTCGACAGACCGCCGCTGACGCCCCCGACCGCGGCGGCAGCGCCTGCTAACGCTAAGGCCCACCACATCAGGCGAACGGCAGCGCTTCGGCCGACGCGAACTGCTAAGACTTGCTTGCCCGCGGCGGCATCCGATGCGACATCCGGTAACTCGAAACTCAAGATCATGGCGAAGTGGATCGGAACCAGAACCGCCATCGACCACCACAGCGCAGCCAACGGAGTTCCCCCCTGCACCAGCGCGCCGACAAGGGGCACGGCACCCGCCACGACCAGCGACACAGTGATCTCTCCCCAGCCAGAGGCGACCAGGCGCGCCGGCGGCATCGAATACGACCACGACACCCCTAGCGCGGCGAGCCCGACGGCGGCTGCCGGCAGGCTGTAGTTGGCCACGGCAACTGCGACACCGAGCGCAACCGCGGTAGCAACCGCAGCCGAACGCAAGGCAACGGCCGGGCGGAGAAGTCCCTCTCCGAGAACCCCGCTCCCACCAGAGAACAGAGTTCGATTCTCGACAAGGCGGTCGGCGTCGACGTCGGCGTACTCATTGACGTAGTGGGCAGTGATCTGGGTAGCGCTCACCATGAGCTGTGCCACTGCATAGTGGACCCAGTCGATGGCTTCAGTCGTGGCAGCGCCAACAGCGAACATCAGCAGGCCGCCGAGTAGGAAGTGCGGCCGGCTGAGACGGATGAACGCCCAAAGGGACTTCATTGGCGAGACAGGCTCAGCCGGCCGGTACGCAGTCGGTGGGGACGTCGTGTGTGCGCTGTTGGGTGAACTGGCCCAGATCCTCGCCATTGATCGACAACGTTGCCGCCCTGATGTGCGGCTGAGCAGCGATCCTCAGTTGGTAATCGGGTGACACCAGCTGCTCAGTCCACTCCACGGTGGCCGTTACGGACGTGCCGGCAACGGCTTCGACCGACACGGCAGCAACCGGTCTTCCTTGCTCGGTTTCGAGCCCTCCTAGAGCTGACTCGCCGTCGACCGCCAACTCGACGACCGTAGCGTCCCGAGGTACGAAGAAGCTGGTCCACCACACGCCCCGACGACCCCCAGGGCCTGCCGGTAGGAAGTCGATGTCATCGGGCAGCTCATTGGTGAGGGTGGCCGAGACGCGGCCGTGCAGCGTGCACCCCTCGATGGTCGTCGTGATGTCAATCGCCGTTCTCGTGAACAGGTCCACCTTGTTGGCACCGAAGTTCTGCACGCTCACCTCGAGGTCACCAGGATCACCGGGAAGCATGGAACCGTCTACTCCAGCGTTGTGCAACGCCTCGTCAACAACGGGATCGCCGGTGAAGAGGCCGAGTCGGCTCTCGGAGAACGAGCGTCGCAATGCGCCGATCAACGCTCCGGTGTCCCCCTTGATCCCTCCGAGCAACTGGTCGAAGATCTCCCCGAATACAGATGCCAGGTAGGCGTTGTGGAGTTCTGGGATGGGGAACCGGCGATATGAATCCACGAGGAAGCTGGTGGAGAGTTGGGCCGGGTCCAGAGGATCGCCCCCAACGGTGATCGTCGAGAACGACTCCAGTATGTACCCGACTCCAACCAGGTCCACGCGAACGATGGCGTCAGGTGCGATCCCGGTCGTCAACTCGTAGAGACGACCGGCCACCTCTGCGACGGTTGGGAAATGGGGAGAAAGGTTGACGTTGAGCCACAGGGTCGTGTTGGCCAGGAACTCCCCGTAACGATTGAGGTAGTCCTCAGGGGCGTCGACTGCCAGGAAGTCGCCGGCAGCATCTTTGTCTCTTAGAACATGAACATCCCTGGCTTGCTCGAGAGCGAGCTCGCCGCCGTCTATCGCCAACAACGCTACGAACCCCATCAGACCAGAAGTGGCTCTCAGCTCGGCACCGTTCTCGAACAGAACGAGCACCCGGTAAGGCTCGTCGCCATCAATGGCACTCGTCAACCGATCTGCAACCTGGGTGGCAGCGCTCAATCCCTCAACGAGCGAATCGTTCAGTTCCGTGATCCGATCCAGCCGTCGGCGGATGGCGCCAGAACGTGGCCGCGGCGCGTCGTCGACCACCTGTTGAGCTTTCTCGCTGTGGCCGCGAGCACGGTGTAACGATTGGCGGAGAGACTCGAACACAGCCGGGTCGATAGTGGTGCCATCGAGGAGTGCTGGCCGGTCGGCATCGAGGAAGTCGAGTACTTCCAGTGCAGCAAGCGACGTCCCGCGGGCTGCGGCCACCCCGGCATCTGACGCACGGAGTTCGGTCCCGGCGAAAGGCAAGAGGCGTATCGGAAAGAGAGTCAATCCGTCGATGCGGCTGTCGACAGCATCCAACTCGACCACGGCTTGCTGAAGCGTTAGACGTGCCCCGGACAGATCGCCGGCGACAGCCAGGTCAACTGCCTCATCCCCGAGGTCGGCAGCGGCCTCGCCGTGGCTTCGGGCGGAGTCCAGATCGCGGTAGGCCAGCCATCCCCACACCATGCCCGCCACCACCACGGTTAGCAGGATTAGCCGACGCCGAGTCATCGCGGGATGCAGCTAGCTAACTGGACGTCGACTGAGACCGAGGTCAGGCGTCGGACCGCGACCGAACGATCCACACCAGAGAGATGCCAACAGTGATCAGAAGCAATCCACCGGCTGCGAGCCAGCCCGACTGGAAGCCACCAGTGTTTGGAAGTTGTTCGCCGCCTCTACCCGATGTGTTGCCCAATACGGCTGACGTACCGATGGTGGTTGCTTGGTCGCCACCGGGGTCGGTGGTTGGGGGAGTGGTTGGGGGCGCCAGAGTGGTCGCAGGCACCGTGCCGCCGGAGTATGGCTCCTCGTTGTCCTGCGCGAAGACAGATCCGGGCAGCAGGGAGGCAACGGCCACAACCATCACCACCAACATCAGCCATAGTCGTAGTGCCATCGCCCTTCCTCTCCTTCGTCAACACACACACACTGAATGTATTCAGAGCGTAACTCTGAGTATCCATTCAGTATAGACCCCTCATTGACTCCTGTCGCCTCACCGACTGCTTCTCGGCAGGCCCCCACGCTGGTTGAGCGTCGTCGCTGCCAGGGCCTGCGCTTTGACCAGGGCTCTCTCGGAGTCTTCGCCTCTCGCCAGAGCGTCGATCAGTCCCGCATTGAAGGTATCCCCGGCACCAACGGTGTCGACGATCTTCACCGAAACCCCCGGCACCGAGGCGTGGTCGCCGCCCGCCGAGTAGAGATCCGCTCCGTCTTCACCGTGGGTGACGCAAACCCAGTTCAGCGATGGATTGGCCGTCATCCACTCCGTCGGGTCGGCCATCCCGACGATGTCTGCCACCGCCGAGGCCTCTTCATCGTTCACCTTCAGCAGGGTCGATCCGGCGAGTCCTCGGGTGATCACGGCGGAGACCACATCCGGGGGACGCATGGTGGCATCGAACACCTTGATACGAGCGTCGGACAACCCGAGGAGCCGCCACAGCGCGCCGGCGCTACGGGCATCTCTGGCCGCCAGCCCGCTGGAGACGAATACGTCGTGGTCGGGAAGTGACTCGGGGCCAACGATGGCGTCCCATGCTGCTGGACCGCGGATCGTGAAGTCATGGCTCCCATCCTCGGCGAACACAACCTCGACCGTTCCCGTAGGAAGTTCGTTGTCCATCTCCACCATGTCGTCTGCAACGCCGTGTTCGGACAGAGTTTCGAGTATCCACTCGCCATCGTTGTCACTACCGAGCCGGGAGACGAGGTAGGTCTCCCAATCGAGGGCAGCGAGATGGACGGCAACGTGCAGTGGCGCCCCGGCGACCATGCGTCGATCGGGATACTCGTCGATCAACGCCTCTCCGAAGAGGATGGCCCGTGGTCGCATGCCGCGAGCCTATGCGTCCGGAATGAAGGCAGCGAAGACGCCGTCCGCCACGCGCCGTGCCGGCCCATCAAGGGGCTGCACCCAGATGCCAACGTCTTGGTCATCGACCGTACCGGCGTAGACGAACGACTCACTGTCCCGAGCCCAGAACTCGATGCTCTGGGCGAACTGATCGAAGAAAGGCAAGTAGTCGCGCCCCAGAGTTGCGCTGGGAACGAAGGGCTCGAACTCAGTCGTGGCCTCGCCATCCCAGACGCTCCACGCGAAGCCGACGGACGCGGACGAGAGGAAGAGCAGCTTCTGCGAGTCCGGCGACCAGAAGAAGGTCACGGCGTTGGACTCGTCGATCACGGTCGAGTCGCCGCTCTCCACATCGACCACGGCGATCGCCCCAGGGGAGGAAACCCCCGACTGCGCCTCGAAGGCGACCGTTACCGCAGGCGGCGCCTGGTCGAGGATCCGATAGGCCAGGCGCTCGCCATCCGGGCTGACGACGAAGTGGACGAATCCCTCGTATGAGGCGAGAACCCGCGGCGCTGTGCCCATAGGACCCGAGACCACCAACTCCTGGAGGTCGCTCTCTACCTGTCGCACCCAGAAGAGTTGATCGCCCACCCAGGCAGGGGCCTGGAAGAGCCCGGGGTCGACGCCGAGAGAAGACCCATCGTCCCCCGGTTCCGGTTCGAGCGGCACGACCTGGATGATCTCGAGGCGGCTGCCTACTCCGATGTTGGCCAGGATCTCGGATCCCGTCGGATCCCACGCGAAGTAGAAGGGCTGGCCCGAGGCGACTATCGACTCGACGCCGCCGCCGGCCGTCACGTCGATGTAGCCCGCCTCCAGTCGAGTTGCGCCATTGCGAAGCAGGACGAGGCCATCCCCTGAGGGGTTCCACGACAGGTAGAAGGGTGGGTTGCCGACCGGGGTGCGAGTTCGGTCCGAGCCGTCGGGAAGAGCCGTTACCACGACGATCGGCTGTGAGGAGCCTGCCGACACCACTTCAGTCCACGCCAGCCTCTCCCCACCGGGTGACCAGGTCGGTTGGATGACCAGGCGATCGGAGCCGTCTACGAGCGTGACGGGATCGGATCCATCCGGGTTCATGGTCAGCAGAGACCCCGGTCCCGCCAGCACGACCAACCGATTGGCCTCGGCCGACGGCACGGTGGTGGTCGTTTCGGCAGCGTTCGAGCATGCCGCTCCGACGATCAGGAATGCCATTGCGAGGTGCCGCATCGGGCAACGGTAGGGAAGCCACATCGATATGCCTCTGCTGCGAATATCGTTGCATCTTGATCGCCATCCTGTTCCTGATCGGTTCGCTCATGGGTGCCTGGCGCACCTGGAATGCCAAGCGTCCGCCGCACGCCGGGCGAGTTGGTCCGCTGTGGCTCCCGGCACTGCTAACGGGAGAGCTGGCCTTGCACCAGATCGCCTGGCAGGGAATCGCCACCGCTCTCTTCATCTGGGCAGGCGCTCTCGACTCGTGGCCGGGCTGGGTCGCTCTGGGGGTAACTGTTGCGTCGTGGATCGGACTCGTATGGCTGTTCGTGCAAGGCGGGCAAGCCAAGAGGGTCATCGCCACAGCCCTCAGCGAAACGGTTGGCATCGTCCCCGAGGTCAAGCGACCCTCACTGCTGGCACTTGCCCGCGCCCGGCCCCGGCTCCCCGAGACCGTGGCGATGCAGGCGGCCGTTCCCTATGGCGAACACGAGCGCCAACGGCTCGACCTCTACCTCCCACCGCGACCAAACGGCCACATGTTGCTCCAGATCCATGGAGGCAGCTGGATCCGGGGCAAGCGGGAACGCCACGCCCGGCCGCTCATGTATTCGATGGCCGCCAACGGGTGGCTGGTGGCTTCGATGTCATACCGCGTCAGCCCCGAGGCAACCTTCCCCGATCACCTCATCGACGTCAAGAGGGCCATCGCATGGCTACGGGCCGAAGGCCCCGCTCTCGGCGCGACCAGTGGCTTCCTCGCCGCGACCGGAGGGTCGGCCGGTGCCCATCTGGCGGCGATGGCAGCGCTGACTCCAAACGAGCCGAGGTACCAGGTGGAGTTCGCGGACGCCGACACCAGCGTTCAGGCGTGTGCTCCGTTCTACGGAATCTACGAGCTAACGAGTCGCGACGGCAGCCGGGGGAAATGGCCCTTCATCGACCGCTACGTGATGAAGTCGTCCCCCCTCGACGACCCCGATGCGTGGCACTCTGCATCTCCGGTGAACCTGGCCCGACCCGACGCCCCACCGTTCTTCGTTCTCCACGGCGGACACGACTCTGCCGTGAGAGCCAGCGAGTCGAGCCGATTCGTCGAGGCACTGCGCCGAGCAGGGGCCGCCGTGGCATACGCCGAGATACCCGGGGCGACTCACGGCTTCGACTACTTCGTATCACGGCGGTCCGCTGCTTCCTCGGCCGGGGTCGCTCGATTCCTAGAGCACGCGGTCGTCGCCAACCGAGCGACACCGCCACCCCAGGGTTAGGCCTAGCGACTCAGTTGGTGCACTGCGGCTCACCGCTGCCCGGAATCCACCGGTAGAACCACACCTTCGTAAGGAATGGGCTTGGCGCGTCGCCGAGATCATCGAGCGAGAAGGTGAGTTCGGGCCCACCGTTGCGACGAGCTAGCACCGTCGCTCCAGGGTCCTCGTCCAAGAGACGCTGCGCCTCGAAGACCGTCACCAGCTGGCCATCGGTGGCCAACTCGTCAAGACGCTCGCTGGTCGAAGAGGTCGACTCGAGCAGGTCGTTCTGGTAGTCGACGTAGTGGACGCTTGGCAGGAAGAAGTGGTTGGTTCCTTGACCCTCGGTAATGAGGTTGGAGAACATGGTGAAGGAGCTGGTCGTCCGATAGCCGAGGTAGGGGTTGAGGGCCCACAACGCCAAGAGGCCGATAACGGCGAGATGCGGCAACGGGATGCGCACAGCGATCGGCTGTGGAGATACGCGCATCGAGAACGTCCAAGCGGCGGACGACAGCAGGATGACGCCGAACAAGGTGGCGAAGGCCCACAGGTAGATGATGTCTATCGATGGAACGAGGTATCCACTGACCGACGCCGCCAGGGCCAGCGTGATCACCAGGGGAACCCTGCCGAAGGTCAGCAGTGTCCTTCCAAGCAGCGACTGGCGGAAGCGACGGTGCATATCGGAGAAGATGGCTGCGATCTCCTCTGGGGCCAGGAACAACAGGAATAGGGCGAACAGAGTCGTCGTGAAGTCGGAGACTGTGATGGCAGGGCTGAGGCTCACCAGGAAGTGGAACAGCATGCCGAAGCGGACTCCGAACCGCCGGGTCGCCGGGATGACGAGCATGATCGGAATCAGCGTCTCCGACGTGGTCGCGACGACGATGTGGAACCAGTCGAGCCCGGAGACGGCCTCCGTCAGCCCATAGGTCGCGGTGTTGGCCAGGAACACTGCACAGCTGATGGCGGGGTCGAAGAAGGCGCTGTTGTACTTGGCGAGCGCCGCTGCCGAATAGCCAACGAGCAGCAGGATCCTGGCGGCGCGAGAGAAAGAGGCGTAGAAGCGAGCCGGGTCTGGCTGGCGGTCTCGGCCGAACAACATCGTCAGCCCCACCGCCAGGATGACGATGTTGACGCTGGCGGCCAGCATCTGGTGGTCGGGTGCGAACGGCATGACCCAGGCCGTGTCCAAGAGTTGGGTGGCCGCCAGCAGCACCAGTCGACCAACGGATCGAGGGTCTGCCAGGACCCAGGCCGCCGCCGCCATGTTCAGGACCGCGGCAGGCTGATCGAGCGAGCCTCCCGTCTGGATCCACAGGTGAGCGATGTTGGCAACCGCCCACAAGAACGAGAAGGCCGCGAAGGCCGCTTGTTGAGACCGGGTATCAACGGTGTCGGACATCGGCTCCGGAGGTGGAGGGGTACACAACCATTGTGCCCCAACATCTCGTGCGACCGTTGCCAATGGCTTAGGTGACTAGCCCTTGCCCACCACTCTGACCCAACGAGTGAACTAGCCCTTCTATAGTCACCTGCGACCACTCTAAGTGGTGTACTCTTGTGTGTGGTGAGAGGGGGTGTAGTCGGTGAGAGACAAGCATCCACATCGCGGAGAAGAGCCGTTCAGTCCCTACGTCTACCAACACGACGGCTCGGGAATGCCTGAGCCGACGTTGGTACGTTGGCTGGCCGCCCGCTTCTACAGATGGAGGTACGGTCGTCGTAACTCAGAGTGGTCAAGTGCCGTCGCCAAAGGCCACCGCCCGACCCTGAAGACGACGTACACCTACGACGAGGTCGGCCGTACCACCAGTTGGAACACACATGTTCATTGGGAATGCCAGAAGTGCCACGAGATCGCGATATGTCTTCGCAGCGGGATCGTCGGCATGCTGACGTCTAGCCTCTGTCGTCCTGGGCCGGCCGCCGACGAGTCATCCGGATTCGAACAGCCGCAGGGTGTCGGCGACCTCGCTCTCGGCGAGAACGCGGATGGCGTACCCGGAGTGCATGGTGACGAAGTCGCCAACCCTGGCGTCGGGGACCATCACTAGATCGATCGTGCCGCTGCCACCGTCGCTTACGACGCGTCCAGGAATGGTGGCCGAAGTCTTCTCCCCTATCCAGGTGATACGAGCCGGGACTGCAACGCACATTGCTCCTAGACCTCCAGCGAAACCAAGACCACCCCAAGCGCCTCGGCGTTGGTGGCGTCCTCGGATAACTCGATCTCGATGGCGGGGCACGACCCCCATCGCTCCGTCGCCTCGCGGTCGAGATACTCGAGCAGATAGGCGGGGTCGGCTCCGGCCAGTGCCCCCACTCGGATTCGCAGACACTTGATGGTCCCACCGTCGGCCGCTGCCTCGGCCCGTGACAACAGATCGCGCACCAGGCCCATCTCATGCATCGTCGATCTCCGCGCTCACGCTTGCCACAGCCTCCTCCACGGCGGGTGACAACTCGGTCCCCGCAGTCACATCTGCAGCTTCGATCCCGTAGACGGTCATCCTCTCCGGGAGCCTGCCAAGGAGCTTGGCCATTTCGACTGTCTCGGCGACACCGATGGCGTGGGTCGAGGCGAAGCTCCGTGAAGGCAGCGCCTCGAGATGGGGGTCGAAGCGTCGCACGGTTCCAGGCCGGGCGCCCGACACCATGGCGTCGACCACTATCACCTCGTCTGCCCCCTCCCACAGGTCCATCAGCTCGTACGCACCCAGCTCACATTGGCGAGACTCGATCGATCGCACCCGGGACGCCACTTCGAGCCCGGCGCCGTCGTCGCCACGGAACGAGTTGCCAAGCCCGATGAGGATCCGCTTCATCCGGCGACTCGGTCAACGGTGAGGTCGAGGAAGTGGGTCGCGCACGAAATGCACGGGTCGTAGTTACGGATCGCCTGTTCGAGCTGCCACTGCAACTCGTCGTCGGGGAGCTGGGCCCGGCCCGTCACGTAGGCCCGCAGGTCCTCTTCGATGCTGCGCTGGTTCTGCGACGTCGGCGGCACGATGAGGGCGTCGGCGATGCTCCCATCGGGGTCGATCTCGTAGCGGTGATACAGGAGTCCGCGCGGCGCCTCCGACGCACCGTGGCCGATGCCACCGTGTGGAACAACTTCGACAGCAGGCGTAGCGGGTTGCCGGTAACCGTCGATGAGCCGCAGCGCCTCCTCGAGCGCGAACACGATCTCGACGGAGCGGACGATGATGCTCTGGAACGGGTTGGTGCAGATCGGGCCGAGGCCGGCGTCGGATGCTGCAATGGCGGCCGCCGGAGTGAGCTGGCTCGAGTTGAGGCTGTAGCGAGCCATAGGCCCAACGTGATAGGAGCCGCCCGACTTCAACGCGGCGTGGAGCGCGTTCGACCACTCGACATGAGACTCCTCGAAGTGCTCTGGCCACTCCTCGACTGCGATGTCGAGACCACTGCTCGAGACGATCCGACCGTCGGTGATGGCGTATTCATCAGGATGGCGCAGAGCGACGAACTCGTAGTCGCGCTCGAAGTCGGGAAACGGCAGGCCGGCGACGAACGCCGTGGCCTCGATCGCGGCCGCCAGACCCCACTCCAGCTCGGGGACGACGGCCTCCAGCTCTGCCCTGGTTGGCGTTCTGTAGAAGCCGCCGACCCGAACGTTGATGGGGTGAATCTCCCTGCCACCGAGCAGCGTCATCATCGAGTTGCCAAGTTTCTTCAGCCGCAGCGCCGTGGCGACGGCCTCGGGATGATCCTGCGCCATGGCGATGGCGTTGTCATAGCCAAGGAAGTCGGGGGCGTGGAGAAAGAAGACGTGCAGAACGTGGCTCTCTATCCATTCGCCGAGATACAGGAGGCGTCGTAGATCACGCCGCGGGCCGTCCAGACGGATGCCGCCGGCGAACTCCATGGCGTTGCAGGCGCTGGTCTGGTAGGCGACGGGACAGATGCCGCAGATGCGGGCCGTGATGTCGGGTGCCTCGCTGAACCTGCGCCCGCGCAGGAAGGCCTCGAAGAAGCGAGGGGGCTCGAATATCTTGAACTGGAGGTCGAGCACCTCTTCTCCCCTGAGCTTCAGATACATGGCGCCCTCGCCCTCAACCCTCGCCAGGTAGTCGACCGCTATCTCACGATCAGTGCTCATAGGTCTCACTCGCTTCTCGGAATTCGGGGGCGTACCCATTGAACGTACGCAACGCCAGCACCAGGTCGTTGTTCGAGGCGCCCAGCCCTCGCCACCACGAGCCGAGCGCCGCGACATTCGGCGTGGTGGCGGGGCCAAAGCATCCGTAGCAACCACGGTCATAGGCAGGGCACAGGGCCCAGCACCCGGCGTGCGTTATGGGGCCCAGACACGGCGTTCCCTTTGCCACCATCACACAGGGAGTCCCTCGCATCTTGCACTCGACGCAGACGCTGTCCGGCGGTATGTCTGGCTTGCGATCGTGGACGAAAGCATTGATCACCTCGAGCAACTGACGCTTGGAGATGGGACAACCCCGCAGCTCGAAGTCGACCTCGACATGTTGGGAGATCGGAGTCGAGGTCTCGAGGGTTTCGATGTACTCGGGGTGGGCGTACACCACGGATACGAAGTCGTCGACGTTGGCCCAGTTGCGCAGCGCCTGCACTCCCCCCGCGGTGGCGCAGGCGCCGATGGTCACCAGCTTGTTCGACAGCCTCCTGACTTCGTGGACGCGCGCCGCGTCGTGCGCCGTCGTGACCGAGCCCTCGACCAGAGACAGGTCATAGGGGCCGGCGATCTCTCCCTTGGTGGCTTCAGGGAAGTAGGCGATGTCGATGGCGTCTGCCACGTCGAGTAGCTGGTCTTCGCAGTCGAGCAGCGTTAGCTGGCAACCGTCGCATGAGGCGAACTTCCACACGGCAAGTCGGGGCTTGCTCATAGCTCCTCGACCGTCATCCGATTCATGACACTGGCGAAAGGCACGACGGGTCCGTCTCGACACACGAAGTCGGCGCCGAACTGGCAGTGGCCGCACAGCCCGATGCCACACTTCATGTTGCGCTCGAGGCTGACGAAGACCTCGTCGGAGTCCACGCCGCGCGCTCCTAGCTCTCTGGCGACGACCTTCATCATGATCTCGGGGCCGCACACCATCGCCACGGTGTTGGCCGGGTCGAAAGTGATGCGTGGCAGCAGGTTGGTGACGACCCCGACGTCGCCATACCACGCGGCGTCGGCCCGATCGACCGTCACCTCGACCTCGATGGAGAAGCGACTCCTCCACCTGCGCAGCTCCTCCTCGTAGAGAAGCTCACTTGGCGAGCGGGTTCCATAGATCAGCGACACCGAGCCGAACTGGTCACGGTATTCGAAGGCGTGGACCACCACCGACCGCAGAGGCGCCAGTCCGATCCCGCCGGCGGCGATGACCAGGTCCTTGCCCACCGCCCTCTGCAGCGGCCAGCCCTTCCCGTAGGGCCCGCGCACTCCGACCAGCCCACCTTCGGGAAGGTTGCAGATGGCGTCGGTGACGGCGCCGACCGCTCGCACCGTGTGCATCAACGGCTCGCCAGGGCGTCCTCCGGCGATCGAGATGGGCACCTCCCCGACGCCGAAGGCGTACAGCATGGTGAATTGCCCCGGGTCATAGGTGATTGGCACACCGTCTTCGGGCTCGAACTCGAGGGTGAAGGTGTCGCCGGTCTCCTGGCGGCGGCTGACAACCCGAAACGGTCGAGGAAGCATCGCCTCGGCGGCGAACTCGGGAGCTGCTGTTGTGGTCATCTCCTGCTTCCATAGAGATCGAGCAACTGCGTTCGCGAGTTGTGCAGGCGCACCGCGGCCGCCTTGGCGATGCTTCGTAGCAGCTGACGCTCCAACTCGCATCGTTCCTTGCACTGCTCGCGGACTTG
Organism: uncultured Acidimicrobiia bacterium; assembly: GCA_964195995.1. GTDB lineage: Bacteria > Actinomycetota > Acidimicrobiia > Spongiisociales > JAOTWH01 > CAXMQS01. The sequence continues at coordinate 1,374 of CAXMQS010000015.1, read as the reverse complement.
CTCGGCGTCGAATGCAATGGCAGAAGTTTCGGTGATGGCCCGAGCGCGCCACTCCCAGACATATGGCGGGAAGAACCAACTGACGCCGACCATCTCGCCGTCGCGCAGCGTCTGGATGACCAGCGGAGCTCCCCCGGGACTCGTCAACTCCAAGCCGACCTTGCCATGCACGATCAGATAGAAGGTCTCGGCAACGCCGTCCTCGTCGAATATCACATCGCCCGCGGCGAAGCTCACCTCAGAGGAGGCGGCGACGAGGGGTTCCATCTCTTCGTCGGTGAGGTCAACCAGCAGCTCCGAGTTACGCACAGCGTCAAGGCTCATGATCTCTCCAATCTGATCAGTGCAGCTTCCTTCGTGATGTCGATGCCGACTGGGCACCAGGTGATGCACCGTCCGCACCCGACGCACCCCGAGCTTCCGAACTGGTCGTACCAACTTGCCAGCTTGTGAGTCATCCACTGCCGGTAGCGAGCGCGCGTCGTCGTGCGCACCGATCTGCCGTGCAGCGTCGAGAATTCCATGGCGAAGCACGAGTCCCAGCGACGGCTCCTCGTGCCGCCACTGCCATCGAGAGCAGCGACGTCCTCTGTCGTCGAGCAGAAACAGGTTGGGCAGACGAGGGTGCAGTTGGTGCAAGCGAGACAGCGCTGCGCCACCTTGTCCCAACGGGGATGCTCGCGATTCTCCTCGAGTAGCTCCCGTATGCCGTCGGTGTCAAGAGCCCGGCCCATCGCGGCTGAGGTTGCCGCGATGGTCTCATCGACGCGCTCGATGTCGCGCGGCCCCGCCGGGCGGCTCGGCATGCCTTCCAACAATCGATCACCTTCGTCGCTGCCAGACTCGAAGACGAAGCGGTGGCCATCGCCGTCGATGAGCTCGGTCAGCACCAGGTCGAATCCTTCCTCGCAGCGGGGTCCGGTTCCCATCGACTCACAGAAACAAGTGCCGCCCGCGACGGCGCAGTTGACGGCAACCACCAACATGCCGTCCCTGGTGCCGGCGTAGGTTCGGTCGACTACGCCCGAACCGGTGAAGACGCGGTCCTGGATCGCTATCGCTGCGAGTTCACACGCCCGAAGACCGATGAACGCGTACTTGGTGGCGGAGACCTCGCGCTGGGTGAAGGTCAATGATCCGTTGCTGCGGTCGAGATCGAACAGGGCAGTTCGCGGTGGGAACAGGTAGCGCTTCGGAGAGTGCGGGCCAACGGAGTACCCGAACAGCGCCTCATCCGACCGCCGCTCGAGTCGATAGCTGCCGCCGTCTTGGCTGTCTGTCCATCCGACAGGGAGGTCGTCCGGCGAGGTCACCTCGCCGAGAACGACGGCGTCGTCGCGAAGCGTCGGGCCGATGACCGCGTAGCCATCCGCC
>CAXMQS010000014.1:0-15001 GCA_964195995.1 uncultured Acidimicrobiia bacterium | reverse complement strand
GGTGGCCGGGTTGCGACCTTTGCGGGGACCGCGGTACTTGGTACCGAAGCTCCCGAAACCGTAGACAGACACGTCGCGGCCAGCGTCAAGCTCGACAGCGATGATGCCTTCACCCGGCGTCGAGGAGAAAATGAGATCAATGATCTCCTCAGCTCGGGACTTGGAAAGCTCTGCCTTATTGGCCAGCTTCTCAGCCATCTCCGACTTATTCATACCAACTCCTTGCTCGTACCCCCGAACACCAGCGGTTCAGGGCGTGTACACGGTGCCATAGTACCGCAGTCATTGGACTTCGCGGTTGCAATCCCCTTGTTTTGCTGGCTTTGACGAGTTTTCAACGAATCGAGCCGGCGTCTGACTCGAGAACGATGGTGACAGGGCCGTCGTTAGTGAGACTCACACTCATAGCAGCGCCGAAGACTCCGGTGGCGACGCCGATTCCCTTTTCGGCAACCGCTTCGGCCACTCTCTGCACCAGCGGAGCCGCATGGTCCGGCTGCGCTGCTCCCACGAACGACGGTCGACGGCCCTTGCGCACGTTCGCCAGCAGCGTGAACTGGCTGACGATGAGCATCTGGCCGTCAATATCGGCCACCGAGAGGTTCATCTTGTCATCGGCGTCCATGAACACTCGAAGGTCCGCAAGTTTGCTGGCGACAGCAACGGCGTCGGCTTCCGAGTCGTTGGGAGCGACGCCGACAAGGACGAGCAGGCCCTGGCCGATCTCCGCAACGGTGTTTCCGCCAACGACAACCGACGCCTCGGTCACCCGCTGGGCGACGACCTTCATTGTGTGAGAGCGCCTGACAAGGCAGTAACGACGGGCCGGATCTCCATTGGTCGATGGTATGTCCGGTGGTGTCTGTAGCCTCGTCGCCGAAGTGCCTTACCTCACCAACGTCCTGCGCGGTTTCTTGATGGGGTCGGCCGACATCGTCCCCGGAGTATCCGGCGGCACCATCGCGCTGCTGCTCGGAATCTATGAGCGACTGGTCCACAACCTGCGAACTGGGGCAGGAGTTCTCGGAGCGGTGCTCCGTGGCCGTTTCGGCGAGGTCAAAGAACGATGGGAGGAGATCGAGTGGGGCTTCCTGTTGACCCTGCTGGCGGGCATCTTGATCGCCATCGTGACACTGGCTCGCCTGCTCGGCAACCTCCTCGATGACCACCCCCAGGCCATGGCAGGCCTGTTCTTCGGACTCATCGTCGCTTCCATCGCTATCGCCTGGGGCCGCGTCAGGGAGTGGAGCGACGCGCTCCGGGTGTCGACGGCCATCGCCGCCGTTGCGGCGTTCCTACTTCTTGGGTTGCGGTCGGGCGACGCCGGCGATCCGCCGGCGCTGGCGTTCCTCGCCGTGGGAGCGGTTGCGATCACGGCCATGATCCTGCCGGGGATCTCCGGCTCGTTCATCCTGCTCATGCTGGGCATGTACGAGGCGGTGTTGGCGGCCGTGAACGATCGCGAGCTGGGCACCCTCCTCGTGTTCGTAGCCGGCGCCGTGCTGGGCCTTGCTGCCTTCTCTACGATGCTCGACCGCCTGCTTCGCCACCACCACGACCTGACGATGGCGGTCCTCATCGGCGTCATGATCGGCTCCCTGCGGGTGCTGTGGCCATGGCCGGACGGAACGGACAGCGCGGCTCTGGGACGGCCGCAGGACTGGGCAGTACCGGTGCTGCTGGCTGTTGTCGGGGCGGCGGTGATCGCGGCCATCGGCCGTTACGCCGCGGTGCGGGCTACCTCCGACTGAGGATGGCGTCTGCGACCTCGAGCGGAGAGATTCGGTAGGTGCCGCGTCGCACTCGGCGCCGCAGGCGCCACAGCTTGAAGCGGCGCGTCATGGAGAGACTTCCTCCGGCGCCGGGACGAGTGCCCTGAAGGCCACCGGCCCGAAGATGGCGCTGACGGCAACCAGCAGGATGGCGCCGGCTCGCAGACCCGAGGAGATCAAGCCCAGGTCGAGCCCGACATCAGCAAGTGCGATGATGACGCTGAGCTGCCCGGCCAGCAGGAAGCCGGCGCCGAGGGATTGACGGAGCGAGAAGCCGCGCAACATCAGCACCAGCGACGGGACCACCTTTATGACAACGGCCACCACTATGAGGGCAAGCGCCTGGGCCAGAATGTCCGCGTCGCGCAGCTCGTCGAGCGGGAAGGTGAGCCCGACGTTGATGAAGAAGATCGGGATGAAGAAGCCGTAAGAGAAGCCGTTCAACTGCTCCTCCAACGACCCGAGGTCTCTGAACACGAAACTGAACAACAGGCCGGCCAGGAAGGCCCCGAGAATCGCCTCGATGCCGAGCAGCGCCGACAGGCCGACGAACACGAACATCAGGGCCAGGCTGGCTCTGATCCCGAGCTCCTCGGGATCGTCTGAGGCGAAGAGCCTGCTGAATCGCTCTGGGTACCACCAGGCTGCGCGCCGCAGCAGGACGAGCGAGGCGCCGATGACGAAGAACAGCAGCGGTACAGCCGCCAGATCCCAGCTGAATCCCTCTTCGACGAGAATCACGAACACCACGATGCCGATGACGGCGGCCACCTCGGCGAACATGGCGATGAGCAGCGTTACCTGGCCGATGGGTGTGCTCAGGTTCCTCCCAGCGCGCAGTGTCGGCAGGACGAGGCCAAGTGCGGCCGCCGAGATGAGCAGCGTCAGGAAGACGCGCTGATCGTTGGAGGTCGTGTCAACGAACCCGCTGCCGATCCAAGCCGCCGCGACGAAGAGACCGAAGACCACGAGCCCGGTAACCAGCTGTCGCGGCCCCTGGCGCTCGAGGCGATCGAAGTCGATCTCGATTCCGGCGAGGAACATCAAGAGGAAGAGGCCAAGTTCCGCCAGGAAGGTGATGAGCTCTTCACCGACGTCGATGATTCCGAAGGTCGGTCCCACCAGGATGCCGAAGAGGATCTCCGCCACCACTGCAGGCAATCGGATGCGCCTTGCGAGCAGGGGGATAACGAAGGCCCCCGCTGCGATGAGGATGAGCGACAACGGCGTGGCAACGCCATGGGCACCTTCTGCTGCGAAGATCATCGCCGCGGTGATGGCACGAGCAAGACAGACGCCGAGAGCCTTCGTATGAGATGCCCTGTGATGCCGGGCGTGCGCAACGAAACGACGGTCTGTGGCATGCCGAGGACGACGAGACCCGCACCATCGGATAGCTCGTCGATGACGCGCACTGGATTGCCCTGGCGGATGCGCCGACGCACCTGTACTCCCAGTACTGCGGCCTCCTCCCGCATGCGCAGCATCGCCCGCTGCGCCGACTCCTTGGAGTCACCGCCCGCGAGGAACGCTGGCGCCACCACCGCGACGCCGGTCAACGACTGGTGCGTGTAGGCCGCAAGATCGATGGCGGCGCGGGCCGCGGCCCTGCCTGCCGGAGTGTCTCGAGCTGGGGCGACGATCCCTCCGTTGCCGAATGACCCTCGAGAGAGGAAGACCGGCACGCCGAATTGGCGAACTCTTTCGATGTGCTGCGCGGCCCGGAGGCGTCCCAGCCAGCCGCCGAAGCTCCCGGTTTCCATCACGACAACACCGACGCTCTCGGTCTCGACCGCGTGAGCCAACGCCCTCGAGGGAGTCCCCTCCACCAGCCGCTCGACAACCTGGACCCCTTCTGCGGCCGCAAGAACGTCGTTGCGAATCGACTTAGCGGCAGCCGCCTGCGACTCGTCCCTGGACGATGCCGGATCTCGCATCGCCACCATCAGTCCGCTCGCATTGCTGTTGCGGGAAAGAGCCAAGGCTTCCTGGAGCACTCCGGTGACGTCGCGCTTGGCGTCGACGGCCACCAGAACATATTTGCCAAAATCGACGGGGAACCGTGCCTCCCCCGATGTGAACGTCCGCACTATCAGCGAGAAGTCGGAGGCGCCTCCTACGACTGTGACCAGGTCGCCCTCCGATATGACGGTATTTCCGTGCGGGACGATGAGCCGACCATCTCGAAGTATGGCCGCAACGAGATAGCGGGTTGCGTCGAGGTCGCGCAGCGCCTTACCGCGCACGGGCGAATCATCACCGATCTGGAACTCGATCGCCTCGGCTCGACCGTGGGCGAACGAACTCGAAGATATCCGTCGTGGTTCCAGCTCTCCCTCGATGAGCCTTGCGGCCAGATCTGAAGGAGAGAAGGCGGGCACCCCAATATCTCGATAGCGATCCGTCTTCTCGGGATCCGCGGCGACCGCGGCGACCCGCAGTAGTCCGGACTCGAGGGCGATACGACAGGCCTCGAGGTTGCGCTCATCGTCGGCTGTGGCTGCAACCAGGGCGTCGGACGCATCGAGGCCAGCGCGCTCCAGGACAACGCGGCTCGAACCGTCTCCCTCGATGCCTTCGATTTCGCGGATCTTGCCAGCAAGGGCGAGCAGCTCAACATCGGTGTCGACCACGGCGGCCTCCCACACCTCACCGAGCCGCCTGAGCAGCTGGCGGGTGGTTCCACCTGCACCAACGAAGATGACTTTCAATGGATACTCCGCTCCGAGGGTCACATTATGGCCGGAGGGCCCTGGCCGCAGCTACACCGAGAAACGGACCTCGATGACGTCTCCCTCGGCGCTTAGGTATTCCTTGCCTTCCAGGCGCACGATCCCCGCCTTCTTGGCGGCATCCCACCCACCGGCTTCGATCACATCGTCTATGGCGGCCACGTCCGCTCGAATGAAGCCCCTCTCCAGATCGGAGTGGATCTTTCCTGCGGCCTGACGCACCGTCGAGCCACTCCGCACCGACCATGCCCGGGTCTCCTTGGGTCCCATCGTGAAGAAGGTCAACACGCCCATGGCCTCATTGGCGGCAGCCACCACCTTGGCCAACGCCCCTTTGCCAAGGCCAAGCCCCTCGAATAGCTCGGCCCGGTCCTCGGGGTCAAGATGGGCCGCTTCCTCCTCCAGCCTGGCAGATAGAACGGCCACGGTGTCTCCGCGAGGAACGACTGCGGTGACCGCGGCTGCAACGTCCGCTGGCGGTGAATCTTCGGAGACATTGACAACCCACACGGCTGGCTTGAGGGACAGCGGAGCCATGTCGCGAAAGGCTTCTAGCTCGGCCTCAGTCCACTCCGCTCCCCGCAGCGGCGTTCCCTCAGCCAACATGGCGGCAGCCTTAGCCACCGCCTCGGCAGCGGCCTTGCGTCCGCTATCTGCCGTCGCCTCTTTGGCGGCTCGCTCGGCCCGCCGCTCGAATACCTCGGCGTCCGCCAGCGCCATCTCGAGCACGAGCTCCTCGGCCTGGGCCACCGGATCGAGACCGGACTCATCTGAAGGCACAGCCGGATCGTCGAAGGACCTCAGCACCACCAGCAAGGCCTCCATCTCGCGCAACCGACCCAACGCCTCCCCCTGCAGCCCACCGGGGCCACCAGGTGTCAATGGCACGTCGACTAGCTCCAGCGTCGCCGGCACCACTTTCTCCGACTTCTCCAGTCGTGCCGCAGCCTCGAGGCGTTCGTCCTGGATCTTGGCCACCCCGACGTTCAGCTCCATCGTCGAGAAGGGGTGGGGTGCAGTTGGAGCCTCGAGCCCGCAGAGCGCGTTGAAGAGGGTCGTCTTGCCCGTGTTGGCCTTGCCGACGATGCCGAGACGCGCCATTAGCCAATACCCGCAATCGCCAGCTCGTCGATCTCCGTGCGCGAGAAGCCCCAAGCGCGGAGGTCGGGATGGCCACCGCCACCGTCGGGCGCCGCTGCCGGCGTCCGCGAGAACCTGGGGGCCGGCGCCGGCGTGAGCACACCGTCCACCTCGACGAAGACACCTCTGTCCTGATTGGCGGCGTTGGTGGCGGCCTCGGCGATCGCGAGAACGGGAAAGACGCAGGCGTCGGTCCCGGCGAATGTCTCCTCCCACTCCGCCCGCGACCTGGACGCGAACGCCGCGGTAAGCGCCGCCCGCAAGGCAGGCCATTCCTCCCTGTCGTACTGGCGGTCGAGATCGAACTCGATTCCTGTCAGGGACACGAGTTCGGCGAAGAACTGCGGCTCGATAGCGCCGACGGTCATCCAGCCACCGTCTGCCGTGGCGTAGAGGTCGTAGAAGGGCGCACCGCCATCGAGGAGGTTGGTGCCCCGAGGCGTGAGCCAGGTGCCTGCTGCTGACATCTCGTGAACCATCGTCGCCAGGATGGCAGCGCCGTCAACCATTGCCGCATCGACTACCTGGCCTTCATCCGACGATTGCCGCTCGAACAACGCGGCCATGACGCCGTATGCCAGCAACAAGCCACCTCCTGCGAAGTCGCCGAGCAGGTTCAGCGGTGGCGTCGGCGGCTCTCCCTCGCGGCCAATGGCACCAAGCGTTCCCGACATCGCGATGTAGTTGATGTCGTGGCCGGCTACGGTCGGGCCATCCTGCCCCCATCCCGTCATGCGGCCGTACACCAGAGCCGGGTTGGCAGTTCGACAGGCGTCGGGACCGATGCCAAGCCGCTCGGCGACGCCGGGCCGGAATCCTTCGATGAGCACATCGGCCCGCTCCGCGAGCCGCAACACGAACTGAACGCCGGCCGGGTCCTTCATGTCCACACTGACAACAGGGCGTCCCCTGGTCAGGCTGCGGTCGCTGCCGCCGGGCCGCTCCACTCGGAGTACTTCGGCGCCAAGGTCGGCGAGCATCATGGCGCAGAAGGGTCCCGGACCAAGTGAAGCTACCTCCACAACGCGCAGCCCCGTCAACGGGCCCACTAGTTGTGGATCACAACTGTGTCGCCCGTCACCGCATGTTTGTCGAGCTCGATGACGTCTTCCACCCGTTGCTTCAGCTCTGGAACGTGGGACACGATCACGACGAGGCGGTCTCCATCGTCGGCGACGATGCGTTCAACGCCCTCCATGGCGAGGTCGAGATGCTCGGCGTCGAGGCTGCCAAAGCCCTCGTCGAGGAAGAACGCCCCAAGGCGACCGCCCGACCGTGACACCATCTCTGCCAGTGCCAGGGCCAATGCCAACGATGCCAGGAAGGTCTCGCCTCCAGACAAGGATCGAGGTTTACGAACGGCGTCGGCGGCGGTGAGATCCACGACATCGAACGAGCCGTCCTCGGAGAACCGGTAGCGGCCTCCGGAGAGCATCTCGAACCGATCGGCAGCCAATTCGGCCAGGGCAACCCGCTCCTCATCGAGAAGGAAGGCAACGAACTTCGACGGGGCCAAGTCGTCACTCAGTCGGCTGAAGACTGCCAGCCGACTAACGGTCGCTGCGTTCTCCGTCTCCAAAGCGACAACACGAGCCACCCGCTCCTCCAGCATGGCGAGTTTCTCCTTGGCGGTAGCCAAAGCCGCCTGGGCGGCGATGCGCGCCTCGGAGAAGTCGGCTTTAGCGGCGATCGCCAGGTCCTGATGTAGCTGGGCCTTGTCGCGTTGTGTCGCCTCGAACCTCGTTGCCGCCTCCTTCACCGCATCCTCGGCGGCGGCGGCCCTCGTCTCCCACAGCTCTCGAAGCGTGTCCAGCGCCTCGCTAAGCGTTTGGCGATCCGGCCCCGACGGGATGGAAGCGCCAAGGGTGCCGCCAAGAGCAGCCACGTCGGTCGCCAGCTTCTGCATCGCGGTGCGTCGCTCGTCAAAGGCTGCTTTGGCTCCGGCAACCGACTCTTGCGCAACGCTCACCAGCGCAGCTTTGTCGGCGAGCACCGTCTCGGCATCGGACAGAGCCTGTCGCCGCGCCGCCAGTGCCTCCTCCGGCTTGGTTGCTCCGAGCGCTGCGGTGACCGTCGCCAGGGCCTTGGCATGCTCCTTGGAGAGCTTGGCCACTTCGGCTTTGCGCAATCCGAGGGCGGCGGAGGCCTCTTCGACTCGCACCCCGGTGCCGGCGGCGGCGGCCGTTGCCTTGGTCAAAGCCTTCTGAGCAGCGGTCCTGGCGGCATCGGCCTCGGTTGCCAATCGTGTCGCCTTCTCGACGGCCTTCTCTGCCGACCGCAGGGAGGCGGGGCGCTTCGCCGCCGCCAGCCTGGCGACCTCCTGGCCACAAACCGGACAGGAGTCCCCAGGACCGATTCCGGAGCGGAGGGCCGCGGCCATCTCGTCGTGTCGGGCATCGTGAAGTGATGCCTCGGCGGTCTTCAGTTCGACGACCGCTTGCCCGGCGCCTGTCTTGGCAGTCGCCGCGGTCGCCGTCACCTTGGCCAGCAGCTTGTCTGCGGACTCGATCTCGGCCGCAGCCGCATCGACGGCCATCGAGGCTGTCTCGAAAGTCCGCTTGGCCTCCGCCACGGCTGCGTCGAGCTGGCGCAGCTTGGCGACATCTGCCTCGATTCGGGCCAGCGTCTCTCGATCGCCCCCCTTCTCGATGGCCTTGGCGAGACTCTTGACAGCAGCCGTGTTGTCGCGAGTGGCGTTGGCCAACTCCTTCTCGGCAGCGGTCACGGCGTCGGAGTCGGCGAGAGAAGCTGCAAGGAGAGCGCCGGTCTCCGTCCTCGACGGCAGGCGCGATGCCAGGGCCGCCAGTTCGGCGACAGCGGCCTCCGCATTGACCTTGGCGTCGGTGTTGGCCTTGGCGTTGGCCGTGATCCTGGCTTCGATCTTGGCAGCCTTCTCGAACGCCTCGGCCACCTCGGCTCTCGGGCCGAGCTCCGCTTTGGCAACGACCAGCGCCGCCCGGTCGGCTTCTACCTCGGCGCGACGGCGGTCGAGCTCTTCGAGGTCACGACTGGCCGCGTCGCGTCTTGACTTCGCCAGATCCCTGACGGCCTCGATGCGGTCGAGTCCAAACACGCCCTTCAGCACCGCGTCGCGTTCGCCTCCGGTGGCATCGAGGAACCTGGCGAACTGGTTCTGCGCCAGCAATGCGGATCGGCCGAAGGCGTGGAAGTCAAGGCCGAGAAGCTCTGTGACCCTGGCGTTGACGGCCTTCTCGCCTTCGATCAGCTCGAGCCGATCGCCATCGAGGGACGAGTACTTCTCGAGCGAGTGGGCACTCTGGCCTTTGCGGCGCAGCGCCCGCACCGCGCGCCAGGTCTCGTCGGCAACGCCGAACCACATCTCGACATGGGCCGAGTCCTGACGCTGGTTGATGAGGCTCTTGGTCTGTTTGCCGACCGTTGGCGTTTGCCCATAGAGAGAGAACGCCACAGCGTCGAGAAGGGTCGACTTGCCGCTGCCGATGGGACCGGTGACACCGACCAGCGAACGATCGCTGAAGTCGAACGTCGCCTCGTCGGCGTACGAGCGAAAGCCTCGAACAACGAGCCTATGAGGACGCAACGCCGACCTCCTCGAGCAGTTCGTTCAGCGCAGCCGCGATCTCAGCGCTCGGTTCCGAACCGTGGTGCTCGACACAGAACTCCCCGTAGAGCTCGGTCAGCGGACGCCCGTGGCGGGACCGCCGCTCGACCTCCGGTCGTTCGAAGTCCGCTCGCACCTTGACGAGATAGGGGAAAGCCAGCCGCGCCCGGTCGGCGAGGCCGGGATCCGGACCGTCGGTGGTGACGACGAGATCGACGTAGCAGTCGGCCAGATCGGTCCTGGCCGCCAGCTCATCCCAGTCACCAGTCGCTCGGACCAGCGGACGCCCCGACGCCAGCGGCACGCTGGTGACCGAGGCGGGAAGGCCCGGTTCAACGTCAACGACAACCACTCGCTTGGCCTCGCCGGCTTCGCCGAAGTCGAGGGGCAGCAGCGAGCCGGCGTACTCGGCGGGGACATTGGCGCCGGGAACGGGCTGTGGCGCATGAATGTGGCCCATCGCCACGTATCCGAGCGATGGCGGGATGGAGGCCGCGGTTGCGGCGTAAGCCTCGCCCATGTGCAGCTCGCGCTCGCCGCGCGGCACGCCGTGACCGCCGACCCGGGCACCGGTGACCAGGAAGTGCGCCGCCAGGATGGCGATGCCGTCGCCGCCCGCTCTCTCCAGCGCCGCCTCCGAGTAGGCCTCAGTAATCGAGCGCACCCGATCGGCGTACGCGCCGTACCAACGACCCGTCTCGGCCATGAAGTCGACTGCCCTTCCCTGGCGCAGAAACGGGAAACACGCGACGACCGCCCTGCCGCTGGCGGTGTCGACCTCGACCAGGCCGCCGTCTTGGGGAGGCTTTATGTCGCCTACGAGGTGAATGCCGGCTGGGGCCATGTACGGCGCCAGCGTCTCGAACAGGTCGGGTGAGTCGTGGTTCCCGGCGACGACGACGACGGGGCGCGTGCCCCCTGCGGTGAGTCTGCTGAGACCGTCGAACGCCAGTCGCAGGGCGTCGATCGGAGGCTGCGGGCGGTCGAAGAGGTCCCCCGAATGCACCACCAGGTCGACGCCGCCATCGTCGGCAACACCAACCACCTCGTTGATGACGGCGGCGTACTCGTCGCTCCGGTCATAGCGACCGAGGCGCTTGCCAACGTGCCAGTCCGAGGTGTGGAGAATCCTCACAGCCCCTCGAACGGATCGCCCTCGGCGGCGACCTCCTCCTTGCGGGTAGCCCACGGCGGGAAGGGGAATTCAAGAACGAGCGGAACCGGGATCGACGGCTGGCTCAGGACCATGGTCCCCGGTTTCAAGAGGCGCGCCCGCGCCCGCGTCGACGGCAGCATCCACCCGTATTCGGCTCGCTCGGCCTCGGCGGCGTCGAGACGGCCCGCCACCCGCAACGCCGCGTTCTCCAAAACCTCCTGGGCGACACGTGACGCGGTCTGTTGGGCGCCGACGAGGAGGACTCCAAGCGACCTGCCCCGCTGGGCGATGTCGATGAGCATGTCCTTGATGGGGCTCTGGCCCTCTCGAGGGGCGTACTTGTTGAGCTCATCGAGCACGATGACCGACAGCGGCAGCCGCTGCCCGGACCGTTCCTTCTCGCCGAAGGTCTCGGCAAGGAGTGCCCCAACGACGAAGCGCTGGCCGAGGTCGTGCAGCGACTGGATGGCGACGACCGTGACCTGGGAGGCTGAACGATCGATGCGCCTGCTCTCCCCCGCCCCTACCAGACGGCCCAACCTGCTCTCGGCGGCGTAGAGACGGCGCATGAAGGCCGAGACGGTTCCCGGCTGCACCCGGCCAGACCACTTCTGATCTGGCTCACCCTCGTCGGGGTCGATGAACTCTGCAACGGCCTCGGCGAGCGAGCCAAGGTCGCGGATGACGCGCTCTCCCTTGCCCGGGGTCACCGAGTCGCCCCTGCGGTGTCCTTCTGCGGGGTCGCGCAACACGACCGCTCCCGGTTCGCCTGCGACGTCTACGGCGAAGCGCTGCAGCTGAGACCGCACTCTCTCTTCAACGAACGGGATCTGATTCCGGTTGTCGGTGGCATCGGTGAAGAGGAACTGCAGTAAACCCTCATCGATGAATTCGCGCGGGGTCCACCGAAAGGCGTCAACGCCCTCGGTGCGCCCGCCGGTGTCGGGAACGACGGCGTCTCCCGAGTTGGCCCGAGGCGGTGCCCACAACGACACCGACGGGAACGGTCCCGGCGTAACGCCGAGCGAGAGCCAGGTTTGCTCTGCTTCGGGCGTGAAGAACTTGTTGGGCTGATCGAGGTAGAGGAGATCTTCTCCCTTGACGTTGAAGACCAACACTCGAAGGTTGTTGGCGGCCTCCTGAACGATGTCGGGCCTTCCGGTCAACATCCTCAGGAAGAAGAGGGCGAACGAGGTCTTGGTGGCAACGCCGCTGATGCCCGAGATGGACATGTGACCGCCGGTGCGCCCATCGAAGAAGTCGAGATCGACGTACACCGGCTCGCCGTCCCTGGCGATGCCGACGGGAAGGGCGCGGCCCATGGTGTCGGCGTATAGAGCGCGCAATCGTTCCGCCCCTGTCGCTCGTTCCACGACGCCGCCAGGGTCGGGAGCCACCCACAGCTCGGGGTCGACCCGGGTTACGGCCACTTCAGCCGAACGCACCTTGGCGGCAGGGAGGATGCCCTTCTCGGCGATCAGCCGCGTGTCGCTCTCGAATGTCGCCCCCTCGTAGGTCGCCTCGACCTCGGTCACGATCCCGTATGTCTGCACCTCGCCGGCCTTGGGAACAAGGGTGCGCACCACGACGAGGTCGTCGAGCTGCAGGTACTGGTCGTCGTCGATGACTACCCGATACTCCTGCGTAGTCGAGTGACGATGGGCTACTACCCGGCCCACGGCGTCGCTCATACCGCCACCTGCTGCACGGCCTCGGTCACGAAGCGATGGATCAAGGGAGCGGCTCCGAGCCGGCGCCGCAACTCTCTCTCGAGGCCGGCGATCGGAACCAGGTTCTGGGGAGCGCGCGGGTCGCGGAAGGCCTCCGACGCCAACATAGGGAGCACCGTCGTCGATATGTTGGCGAGCTCGACGGTCATCTCGTCGCCGACGGCGTGCGCCACCTCGCACCGCACCACCCCCGACCACGAGTGCCCGTCGGGGAAGTCGCGGAGCCGCAGATACCACGAGTTGCGCTTGTAGTCGGGGATGCGGAAGAAGGGCGTTCGCTGCCCGCCGTCGAGCTCGGGAATGATCCCGATGAGTTCGGGAGGGAGATACGAGACCCGGTGGGTCTTGATGTATCCAACCTTGCGCAACGCCGACAGCGTGTTGATGGGCCCGTCGGCGAAGACCAGGTATCCGGCCCTGGCCAAGTCCTCCGCCAGATCGTCCTCAGCGACGCGCATCGCGCCATGAAAAGTCTGCACTAACGATTGCACGCTGCGCTCCGGTGACGACATCGACGTGTACAACAGGCCCGGCCCAACCGGCGGCAGCTCAACGCTCGCTCCCTCGCCACAAACGGCGACGCGCTCGATGCGGATCTCGTCGAACTCTGATCGACGCTCCTCGGGGTACCAGCGGACGGCGCCGACGGCGTAGGAGCCGGCGACACCGGGGATCGGGAGTGCGGACCCTCCCTCGTCGACGGTAAGACGGGCGTCTGGCCGCCTCACACCGTCGACGAACGCGACAACGGACGGGAGGCTGGCCGGCACGGCCATCGGCTCCCACGGGCCTTCGCTCCCCTGAACGACAGCTGGAGCTTCATCTGGATCGGTTTCGAAGTCGAGCGGACCGCCGTATTCCGCAGACCAGGGCTCGACCACAAGGCGTGGCATGCGGACGATGGTAGCGGATGAGTGACACGCGTGTAATTCGCCCGCTACCACCTAACGCCGCGGTACCACCCGATAGACCTGGCCCTCGCCGGTCACGATGTAAGGCTCGCCGCTGCCGTCGGTGCCCACAGTCGTGATCCGCCCGAGCGCGCCAAGATCCTCGGACCAGTCCATACGGTCGACGATCACTCCCCCTTCAACTTTGATCGACCGCAGCCAGCCGGCGCACCAGTCCGCGTATAGGTAATGCCCGTAGAGCTCCGGAATCTCCTGCCCCAGATACACCGGACCGCCGATGATGGAACACGCAGATCCATGCGGGTATGCAAGGTCTGGGCCGGTCAGCCCGTCCATCGAACATGGGACGGACGCCGGCCTGGGGTCGAGCAGGATGTGGACGTAGCACTCGGTGCCTTCAGCGATGGGCCAGCCGAAGTTGCGTCCAGGCTCCGATAACTCAACGAGGTTGATTTCTTCCCACTTCTCCTGGCCGACATCGGCGATGTAGACGAGCCTGTCTATCGGGTCGATGAAGAACCGAAATGGGTTACGCAGGCCATAGGCCCACACCTCGGGCGCTCCCCCACCGTCGACGAACGGGTTCCCCGGCGGGATGGCATAGGGCTCACCATCGTTGACGTCTATCCGCAACAGTGCACCAAGAAGAGTGCTGGAGTCCTGGCCGTTCTCGTACTTGTCGCTGATGCCCCCACCGTCGCCGAGAGAGAGCCACAGGTAGCCGTCCGGTCCGAAGTGGAGCGTGCCGCCGTTGTGCCACTCCTGGGGCTGATCGACGGCGAGGACGATCTTGGGTGGCGTCGGGTCGGGAGCGGTGCGAAAGCGGGTCTCGGCGAACTCGACGACGCGGGAATCCTCCGCGACGTTCGTGTAGTAGACGAAGAAGCGACCGTTGTCGGCGAAGTTGGGGTGGAAGGCAAGACCGACCATTCCAAGCTCGGGCCCATCCGAGCTGACCAAGCCACTGAGGTCGAGGTAGGTACTCCAGTCGCCATCGATGCGGACCTTGACAACGCCTCGCTTCTCGATGACGAACAACCGATCGTCACCGAGCGGGGCGCCAACCCATGTGAGCTCTTCGAACTGGCCGCTCAGTTCAGCCGAGAGGCCGAGCAGGGGCGACGCCGCTGGTGGGGGCTCGTCCGGCAGCGGTATCGCAAGGGTCGTGCTGGGCGCCAGCCCGACGGAGGTGGGACTGTCGTCACTGCCGCATCCAGCAACGGCAACTACAAGGACCAACAGCAACGACCATCTCACCGCACAGGCACGAACTTGTAGAGATAGCCCTCGGCGTTCATGGCGTAGATCTCGCCAGCGCCGTCGGTCCCAAGGCTCAGCACCTGGCCCAACGTGCCGACGTCAGGCGTCCAGTCCGTCTGGTCGACGGCGGTGTCGCCATCGAGCCGGAAGCTCCGCAGGAAGCCTCCGCACCAATCGCTATAGAAGTAGTGCCCCGTCAACTCAGGGATGGCCTCGCCCCGATAGACAGGCCCGCCGATGATGGAACAGCCCTCGGCATGATTGAACTCGATGATCGGACCGGTGAAGTCGCCCTGTTGGCACTCGTCGCCCCCAAGGCAGGCGGTCCCTTCGAAGATCGGCCAGCCGAAGTTGGTGCCGGCGGCACTCAAGGGAATCACGTCGACCTCTTCCCGGTCGTTCTGACCAACGTCGCCGATGTAGAGCACGTCGCCATCGATGGAGAACCGCCATGGGTTACGCAGGCCATACGCCCACACCTCAGCAGCGCCGCCGCCGCCGACGAAGGGGTTGTCAGGGGGCACCGCGTAGGGATCGGCGCCATCGATGTCGAGCCGGAGGATGGTGCCGAGCAGGGTGTCCGTGCGCTGGCCGTTTCCGAACTGATCGTTGGCACCGCCACCGTCGCCGAGACCAACGTAGAGATAGCCATCGGGGCCGAAGGCCAGCATTCCCGCGTTGTGGTTACTGGCAGGCTGGTTCTCGCCGAGGACGAAC
>CAXMQS010000013.1:0-8053 GCA_964195995.1 uncultured Acidimicrobiia bacterium | reverse complement strand
CCTCCACACCGTCGATCCAAGTCGCCGGTGTTCCGTCAGCCGTCTCCGACGAGCTGGACCCGCAAGCGGTAAGCACGAGCAACACCGCGACGGCAGGGGTTGCGAGGCGCATTGGGGTCAGGAGCAGGGCACCCGGGCGCTTGCCATCAGCCCACAGAAGACGACCCTTGGAACCTTCCAGCCGTCGGCTGTCTTGACGGCGGCGCCCTCGAGGTTGGGATAAGTCGGGTTGCCGCCGAACAGCAGGTCGTAACCGACGGTCGCCTCGTCCCCGCTGATCTCCACCGAGGTGGCCAGCACCTCGATGCCACCGAAGTCGACTCCGGTCGCCAGGTAGCGCTCCACCGTGCTCTCGAGGCCTGTCGGGTCGTCGATGTACTGCGCTTTGTCGTCGTAAGAGGACGAACTGTCGAAAGCCACTTGGTAGGCGGTGACGATCTCGTCCACTTCAGCATCTTCTCCAGGAACGATGCCTGCTGGAGGAGCTGTAGTCGCGGCGATGGTCGTCGGTGGAGTCGTTGTAGGTGGAGTCGTTGTCACCGGTGCGGCGGTGGCCGCCGGCGCGGCGTCGGCAGGCAGGGTCGCATCCACGACGACGGAGCCGGTGTCGCCGCAGGCGGCAGACACCACGGCGAGGGCAGCGATAGAAAGAGCGATGCGCCTCATGCGGGCATTGTCGCCCGCCGGCAGCTCGACACACAGTCGATTAGGCAGCCAGCAAAGCCCTACGGGATGACGTGGACGGTGGTCCCGATGGGTGCCCAGTCGTAGAGGAACACCGCGTCCGAGTAGAGCTGGCGGACGCAGCCACCGCTGCGGTAATAGCCGAGTTCGGCCTCTGTCTGCATCGGCTGGCCATTGGGGTAGATCGGGATCGAATGGAACCCGTACGGCAGCCTGGCGCCGTGGGCAAAGCGCACCATGTGCGTCATCGTGATGCCGTTATACGAGAAGGCGTTGAGCGACTTGGAATACACCGCGTAGGTGCCGTGAGCCGGGATGCCATCCTTGCCCGAAACCAGATGGGTCTTGGCCAGCGTGCCGTCGGCTTCGACCAGCCACACTCGTTGCGCGGAATCTGAATAGATGATGCGTTTGCCCGACCCGACATCGGGATAAGGGGGCAGGTCGGGCGGTGGCGCATCGCCGCCGGGAAGGACGCCGAAGACCCCTGCTATCGGCCTGTGGGCATCGTGCCCGTATGGGAAGCTGGCGGCGACGACGCCATCCACTCCGAGAAGGCTGAAGCCGCCGGCCGCCGGCTGCCGGGCAGCCAACAGGTCGACATCACCGGTCCAGGAACCTGTGATTGCAGTGTCCCCTTCCGCTCCGAAGGCGACAGAAACCACGGTCGAGCTGAGGCCCGGGTCGGAGCGGACGTAAGCGACGCCGTCGCGAGCAACGCCAACTGTGTCGATGCCGTCCCCGTCGAAGTCACCTGCGATGGGCTGGTCACCGAGGTCTCCGAATCTGAATGACAGAGACGCCGTTCCGAGGCCATCGTCCCCGTCGCCGAGTAGGTCGATGATGTAGAAGCTTCCCTCGGAGGGCCGATAGAGAGACACCGAGTCACAACCGTCCCCATCGAAGTCCCCCGCCAGCGGAATATCCCCGGGATTGCCGAAGTAGAAGGCGACGTCGGCGATGCCCTGCGAGTTGGAGTTGCGCAAGTAGGCGTAGCCGTCGGATCGCCGATACAGCCCAGGCGTATCGATTCCATCGCAATCCCAGTCGCCCATAAAAGGCTCGTCTCCAGGATCGCCGAAATAGAAGGATGTGGTGTCGGCGGTGCCCGGGTCTCGTAGGTACCAGATCCCGGTTGCCGCATCGACAACGCCGACTCCCGCCGTTGAGGCCGAGGCCGAGGCCGAGACTGCGGGTAGCACCAGTAGCGAGCTGACGGTCAGCACGAGCGCCAGCAGCCGACGAGTAGTGGACATATCGAAGCCAATCCTGGTATTCGACACTTATCGGAAAATCCAGCTCAAAACCACAGCCGAGAAGTCAGAAATCGAAGGCCGGGACTACGGTGCCCGTGCCCAGATCTGGAGGACCCAAAATGCGACGCATCCGCGGACTCTTCGTTATCAGTCGTGCCCTGCTGCCATTCCTGGTGGTGCTCGGCCTCCTGGTGGCGACATGGTTGACGACCAATGCGATCGTCAACGCCAGCGAACGCTACGGAGAGCGTCTCGGCACGCAGCTCGACGGAATTCAGGAGGCGGTGACTGAGGCCAATGAAGGCCTCGCAGCTATCGGTAGCTTTGTGACCTCATCGGTTGGAGCAGCGGACGCCCTCCTTGATCGAGTAGCCGATCTCCAGAGCGAAGTTTCTATCCCATTGCCCTCTGTCGTCATTCCTGAGTTCTCGGTACTCGATCGCGTTATCGACCTGCCCGACTTCACCCTCGGAGACGGACGGCTGCTAATCCCCATCCCAGGAGTCGAACCGCTGCAGGCGATGGCCAATGACCTCGTCGACGCCGGGCTCCGCGTCGCTGATCCCGTTGTCAAGATCGCGGCGCTCGCAGATGTCCCGCCGCAGCTCGAACAGGCCGGCCGCGACACCGCCGAATATGCCGGCGACATGCGTTCGGTCATGAGAGGATGGTTCATCGCCATTGCCATCGTCCTCGTGCTTGGATCCCTGATCTGGCTGATCGCAGCCGCGCGTCCGGTCACTGCCGAGCTGGGGCGTGGCTGGTCGCTGCTCAGGGGAAGACCGACCTCCCACCGCGTGGCGACAGATCTGCTCAGCCGCGTCGCCGAGTTGGAGAGACGGTTGGAGACGGCCGGCTAGACGAACCGCTTCACCATGACGACGGAAGAGTCATCCGAGGTAACGGTCTCGTAGCCGTGGCGCTCATAGAGCCGGATAGCGGGGTTGCCGTGATTGGCGCTGAGGCTGAGGGCACCGAATCCGGCACTGGCTGCGGATGATTCGAGTGCATCGAGCAGCCGACCTCCGATGCCCTTGCCTCGGTGCTCCTTCCACACGGCGATGCCAAGCTCAGGAGTGCCCTCGTCTACGAAGCCGTGGCCGTGGTCATCAGCCACGAAGAGCCTGCACATGGCGCCTCCAGCGACCCCGTCGCCATGGCTCGCGATCACGCCCAGATCCCCCTCTCGACCCCAGCCATGGTGATACCTGACCAACTCGGAGTGCTCCATCACCGTTTTCAAAGGCGGAGGAGACGTTGACTCCCACGTTGTTGCCTCGTAAAGGATCCGCTTGATGATCGCTAGATCGGAACCCGAAGCGGGACGGAGGTGATACTCGCTCGCGGTCATGTCGGACGGGCCTAATCCCCCGTCAACAACTGGTCGGCGAACACCTGCGCTCCGACGATGATCAGCAGGCCGACAAGAACCCAGTTCGGCGCCCACGAATTGCTCACCAGCCCTAACCCGAGCACCGCCGCGGCTGCCAACAGACGGATGCGGGCCTGGTTGGTGTCACGGCGCGTGTCGTCGCGCTCGGTGGCGAAATGGATCACCGCCATGGCGAAGAAGGCAAGGCTCAACCCGCCAACGGCCACCCAGCGGACGTTCTCGTGCTCCTGGGCGACCAAGAACTCCAGGCCGATGCCCGCCGCCGTAAGGCCGATGGCTAGAGGAAGATGGCTGTAGATCCAAACCGTGGGCTTCCACGCCGTGCGCTGGCCCTTGCGCCGCCGGACGACGCTGCCCTCCAGGTTGTCGAAGTAGACCCACCACAGACCGCTCGCCGTTACAACACCGAGGACAGCCCCGATCGTTGCCGCGCTCTCCCAGTCGACCGTGCTGAGGCCGGCGACAACCGCCGCGATCGATTCTCCGAGGACGAGGATCGTGAAGAGACCGAAGCGCTCGGGAAGGTGCGACTTCGACATCGGTGCCTTCGCCTGGACCTTGCGCATGATGTAGGGAGTCACGAAGTCGATGGCAAGGCCGATGCCCCAGAGGACGAAACGTGTCGGATCCGGTACCCAGATCGAGGCCACCCAGAAGGCTCCGCCAAGCGCGAAACCGCGCAGGTAACCCGCTACCAGCTGACGGGTACCAGGTACGTGCCGATAGGCCCGCGTGTACATCGTCAACAGCACCAAGCGAGACATCACGAAGGCAACGGCGAAGGCTGCTGCCGAGTCGGACTCACCACCGCTGATCGAGGCGGCCATGAGGGCGATGGCCACTATCTGCGCTACTGCCAGCAACCGTTGGCCAAGATCGTCGGTGTCATATCGATCGGCGTAGAAGGTGAAGCCGGCCCAGGACCACCACAATGGAACGAAGAGTCCCGCGAAGGTAAGGGCCCCCGGCCAGTCGTGGTCGACTAACAGGCGGTGGCCAAGCGCAGCGACCGCGACCACGAAGACAAGGTCGTAGAACAGCTCGAGCCAGGTGGCAGCTCGGTGTTCTGCTTCTGTCCCCTCTGTCCGCAACCGTGGGGGTCGCAGCGACGCCAGCTTCAAACTCACTCCTCTGAGTCGTCGCCGAGGAAGACTACCTGGCGCGAACGCCGCGAGACCGTGTAGCGTCCCGGCGTGGCCAATATCTCGCTCACCGTTCTCGGGGCACGCGGCTCAATGCCGGTGTCCGGGGATGACTACGCCCGCTACGGGGGCTCGACCAGTTCCTTCACCGTCTCCGCGGGGAAGACGCTGCTGCTGGTCGACTGCGGCACGGCACTCGTCAAGGCCACCGACTTCGACATGAGCCACTGGCCTGTGTTCATGACCCACTATCACTTCGATCACCTCCAGGGTCTTCAGTTCTTCCGCCCGTTCTATGAGGAGGGCAACAGCTTCACCTTCTATGGCCACCACCCCGAAGGAATGAACCTCGAGGAGGCCATCGCCAGCACCTTCAAGCCGCCGTTCTTTCCGGTAGCCGTTGAAGACACGAAGTCCACCAAGGAGTACGTCGAGCTGGACGAGGGGCCGTTGATGGTTGGCGGAATCGAGATCTCGCATGCGCGACTACACCACCCTCAGGGTGTCGTCGGCTACCGCTTCACCCACGAAGGGAGCTCGATAGTGCTTGCCTCCGACCACGAGGCGGGAGACCTCGGGGCTGACGCTGCCCTACGGGAGCTTGCCGATGGCACGGACGTCCTGGTGCACGACGCCCAGTACACGCCGGAGGATTATGAGCCACACCGCGGCTGGGGCCACAGCACTTGGGAAGATGCCGTAGCGGTAGCAGAGGCCGTGGGAGCGAAGAGCCTGGTGCTGACGAGCCATGATCCATGGCGCACCGATGACGAGATCGACGCCATAGTCGAGCGCGCTCGGACTCGATTCCCCGATGTGCGGGCGGCGCACGAGGGAATGGTCATTACGGCGTGACGGCCACCTCTCCGGGTGGCACTGGTTGTGGCGGCGTCTCAACCCGTTCGTAGACAATCCCAGGGCCCCGAACATCGCCGACATTCTGTTGCGAACGACCGAAACAGGGTCGGTGCTCAACGCCAGGGCGCAGGTGGCGCTCGCCGACTACGTGTTGAACCCCGATGTTGCCGACTTCGGCTTGTTGCAATGGACGGGACTCGACTCCTTGATCGAGATCGGGTATCGCCATGCCAACGAGAGGCTGCAGGCCTGGGCGGACGAGGGACGGGCCGTGCCCACTGATTCCGGTTAGCACCAGGAGCTAGGGGAGCCGAGAAACCTCCGCAACGACCCTGCCTAGAGTCGACAGATATGGCAGAGAAACAGACACCAGTGCGCCGTTCCTTGGCGCCCTACGTTCCCAGCGTCCTCCAGCGCTGGGAGTTGGACGCAGGCTCTGCGATCTCCCAGCAGATCGACGGAACCCTCTGCCTAGTCGATATCTCCGGTTTCACGAACCTGTCGGAGCGGCTGGCCCGCCTCGGCCGGATCGGAGCGGAGGAGCTAACAGAGCACCTGAACAGCGTGTTCGGAGAAATGCTCAGGCTCGCCTACCGACGCGGCGGGACGTTGCTCAAGTTCGGTGGCGATGCACTCTTGTTGGCCTTCCGGGGCGACGGACATGAGCAGCAAGCCTGCAGCGCCGCCGTTGAGATGAACGGGGCGCTGCGGGCCAGCGCCCGGCTCCCCACATCTGTTGGCCGCCTTGGGCTGCGCATGTCGGTGGGCGTGCATTCGGGCGCCATCGAACTGTTCCGGGCAGGAGGTTCGCATCACGAGCTCATCATCACCGGTCCGGCAGCCAGCGCCGTCGCGGCTCTCGAACACGAGGCATCTCCTGGCGAGATCTTGGTTGGGGTGACGACTCGGGCCGCCCTTGCTGCTGGTTCCGCAACCACCAAGAAAGGCCCTGGGTGGATTCTTCGCTGGCGTAAACCACGCGGCGAGGGCAAGGACCCCGTGGCGAGCGGAGTCGCGCCGGACCACGAGACGATTGCCATGAGCCTGCCGCGAGCCCTCCGCACCTACCTCCTAGAGGCATCGACCGAGGCCGAACACCGTCTCGCCACGATTGGCTTCATCCGCTTCTCCGGAGTCGACGACATGCTGCGGAAAGCTGGGGCGACGTCGGTCGGCAACGCCCTTGATGAGTTGGTGACCATGGTTCAGGCGGCTGCAGACGGTGAAGGCGTGACGTTCTTGGCATCAGACGTCGACGAGGATGGCGGAAAGCTCATCCTCGTAACAGGCGTGCCCGCAACGCAGGACGACGACGAGGGCCGCATGCTTCGTGCGGTCAAGATCATCAGCGAAGCGCCCAGCCCTCTTCCGCTCTCAATCGGCGTCAACAACGGACACGTCTTCGCAGGCGAGGTCGGCATGGAGTTCCGCAGGACGTACACCGTCATGGGTGACCCCGTGAACCTGGCGGCCCGGCTGATGGCTGCCGCTCCGCACGGGGCGGTGTACGCCAGCCCAACCGTTCTTGACCGCTCAGGAACGCTGTACGCCACGACAGCCTTGAAACCATTCTCGGTGAAAGGCAAGGCCGCCCCGGTGCAGGCCTATCAGGTCGGCGAAGAAACAGGGAGCCGCAAGAGGGAATCTCGTTACGAGCTGCCATTCGTTGGCCGGATCCCTGAGGTGGCGGCGCTACGCGATGCCCTGTCTCGCGCCAGGAAGGGCAGCGGCACAGTCATGCAGGTAGTGGGAGATACCGGCATAGGGAAGTCGCGGTTGGTATCCGAAGCGCTGCACTCCCACGCTGATGGGACGACGCTCGAGTTCCGTGCCGAGCCCTACGGCTCATCGAGTCCGTACCGACCCTTCCGCGATGAAATGCGGCGGCTGCTGGGACTCGAGAAGGATTCCGAACGCACGATGGAGGACCAGCTCCGGTCGGCCGTCCGCAGTCTCGATCCCGCTCTCGTTCCTCTGCTGCCATTGTTGGCCGACATCACCCAGATCGAGACCGCAACCACCCCCGAGGTAGCCGACATCGAACCACGGTTCCGGCGTGATCGAGTTGCCGACGTGGTCGTACGAACGCTGGGATTGGTCGCTCAGAGTCCTTTGCTGATCGTCGCTGAGGACTCTCATTGGATGGACGAGGCGTCAGTCGATCTCCTCCACCGATTGGCCGTGGAGGCCGAATCGCAAAGGTGGCTACTGGTGGCGACCCACCGCGTCGACGCCGGCGGTTTCGCGCCCTCCGGCGTTGAGGTGCCACTAGTACCTCTCTCGGCGGAGGAATCCTCGGAGCTGGTGTTAGTGGCGACGCAGAGTGCCCCGCTGCGTCCACACGAGATCGAGGCCATCGTGGCCAAGGCCGAGGGCAACCCCTTCTTCTTGCAGGAGATCATCTCGGCAGTGCGTGAGGTTGGCAGCGCGGAGACTCTGCCAGACAGCCTTGACGGCATAGTCAACTCGCAACTGGACGCGCTTCCGCCATTGCCCCACCGGCTACTTCGTTTCGCCTCGGTATTGGGGAGGAGTTTCCGCGTCGATGTTCTCGAGGCCCTGCTGGAGGGAGAAGACTTCGCCCTGGATGTAGCAATGCAGAACGAGCTATCTCGATTCCTCGAGGAGGACGGGGACGGGAGATGTCGCTTTCGGCACGCGCTGATCCGCGACGTTGCCTACGAGGGCCTCCCCTTTCGTCGCCGCAAGGCTCTCCACCA
>CAXMQS010000012.1:0-29898 GCA_964195995.1 uncultured Acidimicrobiia bacterium | reverse complement strand
GCCGCCGTCGATGAGGTCGCTGCCGCGGCATCGCTCGATGGCACAGTGACTGATCCCGCCGCACCCGTCGGGGGTTCGCCACCGGCGAGCAACACCACCGAGCCCACCAGGACGGCGATCCCGAAGACAACGGCAAACCCGATTCTGGTTCTCATATGAGTGTCAACGCATTTCGAATGAACTCGTTCCCTCGATCGTCGGATACCCGACCTTCGCCAGGAACCCGACACGGGCACCGCTACGTCGAAGTGTGGAATCGACCAACGAGGTGTCCGATGACTGGACTCATCAATGCGCTCACAGGGATCACGATGATCCTCGGCGCCATGCTCCTGGCTCTGGCGATCCTCACCGGCGTGGCTCGCCGGGTCACTCGCACCCGTCGCTGACGCCACCGGTGATGACGTCGGAGGACGCGGCAAGAGAGGCAGCATCAGCCGCAATCAGCGACCGATGCGGGTCGGCTCCGGGGGTGGGACTCGAACCCACGACACACGGGTTAACAGCCCGCTGCTCTACCGATTGAGCTACCCCGGAAGGCGGTGGAAGAGTACCACCCCCCAGATGGCAGAATGGACCCATGGGATTCAAGACAGGATTGCTCATCGGGGCCGCCGCCGGCTACGTGCTCGGCACCAAGGCTGGCCGCGAACGCTACGAACAAATCATGGACGGTTGGGCCCGGATCTCCGGGGATGACCGCTTCCAGGACATCACTTCCAAGGGAAGGGCCGTGGTCGATCTGGCCGCCGAACGGGTCAAGGACACCGTCGGCGACAAGTTCGGCGACGACGAGGCGTAAGCCGCCCGCATCTCAACCGTCGTTGAGGTAGCCCTCCAATTTGCGCGCCCGTGAAGGCTGGCGCATCTTCGCCAACGCCTTGGTCTCCAACTGGCGGATACGCTCGCGCGTCACGTCGAAGTGCTTGCCGACCTGCTCCAGCGTGTGGATCTTCCCGTCGCGCAGGCCGAACCGCATCACGAGGACCTCGCGCTCCCGATCGTTCAACTCCTCCAGCACCATCCGCAAGTACTCCTGCAGCAGCTTGAACGAAGCCACCGCCACCGGCGCATCGGCCTCCCGGTCTTCCACGAAGTCGCCGAGGGTGGAGTCTTCCTCCTCCCCCAGCGGACTCTCCAGCGACAGCGGATCCTGGGCGATCCGTCGCAACTCGGTGACCTTGGCGGGTTCGAGTTCCAGGTCCGACCCGATCTCCTCGATGGTCGGTTCCCTCCCTAGTTCCTGACTCAGGTTGCGCTGAACGGCGGCCAGTTTGTTGATGGTCTCGACCATGTGGACCGGCACCCGGATGGTGCGGCCCTGGTCGGCGAGCGCCCTGGTGACGGCCTGGCGAATCCACCATGACGCATAGGTCGAGAACTTGAAGCCCTTGCGGTAGTCGAACTTCTCCACTGCTCGCATGAGGCCGAGGTTGCCTTCTTGGAAGAGGTCCAGCAGCGACATGCCGCGACCCACGTACTGCTTGGCGATCGACACGACGAGCCGCAGGTTGGCCTCGACAAGTCGCTTGCGGGCCTTCTCGCCAGAACGCACACTGCGCTCGAGAATGATGCGGTCGTTGTCGTCGAGCTCGGGTCCGTCTTCCTCCTTGAGCCGACTGATTGCCTTGGTGCCAGCCTCAAGCGCCATCGCCAGCTCGACCTCCTGCTGAGCAGACAGCAGCGGTACGCGGCCGATCTCCTGGAGATACATACGCACGGGATCCGAAACGGAAACGTCGTCGTTGGAAGATATGTAAGGGTCGAAGGCTTCCTTTTCTTCGCGCACCTCGATGCCACCGTTGCGGAGGTCGTCGAATACGGCGTCAAAGGCTTCCGGCGGCGCCGCGATGTCCTCGAGCTCCTGTTGGATCTCCTCCATCAGAACGAAACCGCGTTGGCGCGCTCGAACCTTGAGCTCCTCGGCGATTTGGCGGATTTGGTTGTTCATTGGTGGCTCGCAAGTTGCTGCCGCTCGCGCTCCAACGCTATCAATTCGGCGAACCGAGTGGAATAGTCGTCGTCGGCGGCATCTGTGCCCTCGAGGTCTCGTCGCATCTCATGGATTCGGCGTTCCAGGGCACCAACCTGAAGCTTTCGCCAAACTTCTGTGGGGTCGGGAATCGGCCGATCGTCGAGGGCGAGGGCCCGCAGCATCGCCGCTTGCCCACCGTCATCGTCGCCAAGGATCCTGCCAAGGTCCGGAGGTTGTCCCGGCCCGAGGCCCTGCAACGCCCCGGAGAGCAGCTCAAAGGCGGCCTTGTGGTCGGGTTTCTCAAAGGCATTTGCCGAGAGGTCGATGCCCACCAGCCCGGCGTCGTTGGCGAGCATGGCTCGAAGCAGCTCGAGCTCGGCTCGATCCTGTCCGGTGAGCCTCACGTTGGTCGGTGGCGCCGGCCGCGACGAACGCGCCGGTGCCCCCACGAGCCGCAGGACCTCGTCGAGGTCGACGCCGGTGCGGCGAGCCAACACCGCGGCGTACTCCTGGCGAACGAGGGGGTCTGGATGGCGCCCGACCAGCTCAGCGGCGCGGCGAACCGCCTTGATCCTGACCTCCGGCTCCCCCAGGTCGACATCCTCCAACTCGCCGCTGATGGCATAGAGGATCAGCGGCTGGCTGTCGTCTATCGACTTGCGAAGTGTCTCGGCATCTCCGGCGGCGACCAGATCTGCAGGGTCGGAGCCAGCGGGAAGTTCGGCAACGCGAACGTCGAGATCGCCGGGCGTCGACATGTCGATGCCACGCCGCGACGCTCCGGCGCCGGCGGCATCTGCATCGAATGCCAGAACCACCTTCTCGGCGAAGCGGCGCAGAAGGTCGAAGTGCCCCTCCCCCAGAGCCGTGCCGCAGGTGGCTACGGCCACCGGCATGCCGGCCTGGTGCAGCGCGATGACGTCGGTATATCCCTCGACCACAACCGAGTGACCGGACCTGACGATCTCCGACTTGGCCCAATGCAGGCCGTAGAGAAGGCTCGACTTGTGATACAGCGGCCCCTCGGGCGAGTTGAGATACTTGGGTCCGTCCCCCTCGAGCAGCCTCGCACCAAAGCCGACGGCATCGCCACGAAGATCGTGGATAGGGAACATCACTCGGCCCCGGAATCGATCTACGAGGCCGCCGCGCCTGCTGCGCGACGCCAGCCCGGCAGACATCATGACATCGTCGCTCACACCCTGAGAGCGCAAAGCATCAACGAGGTCGTTCCAGCCGGCGGGCGAGTAGCCGATCTGGAAAGTGTCGACGATGTCGGCGTCGTAGCCGCGGGACCGCAGGTAGCTTCGCGCCGCTCCGGCATCCCCACCGGTCTTCAGTCGGTCGTTGTAGAAGGCAACGGTTGCTTCGATAGCCGCAGTGAGCGGCTGGCGTCGTTCCTGCCTCTTGGCCGCATCGGGATCTGGCTCGATATCGATGCCGGCACGGCGGGCCAGAAACTCGACTGCTTCCGAAAACGAGAGGCCCTGGGAGTCTTCGAGGAAGCGGAAGATGTCACCCGAGTGGCCGCAGCCGAAGCAGTGGTACAGGCCACGAGCGGGATCGAGCGACATCGAGGGGGTCTTCTCGTTATGGAACGGGCAGATCGCCATCACCGAACGCCCGGTCTTGCGAACCTTGGTGATCTCGGATACAAGCTCGAGCAGATTGGAGGCGACGCGAACCCGCTCGATGTCTTCTCGGCGGTAGGCCATTACCGAGAGTGTACCGCTCGCCGGGTGTCCCTGAGAGAGGGGTCGCAGCCATATCGTGATGCGATGACCTGGAATCGCAGCGGGCACCTCTCGCGTCTGACGGATGCTGCGATCGACGTTGCGGTGATCGGAGGGGGCATCGTCGGCGGTGGAACCGCCCTTGATCTCGCCGAACGGGGAGCCTCCGTCGCCCTCGTCGAGCGAGACGATTTCGCCGCCGGCACCTCGAGCAAGTCGACCAAGCTCTTCCACGGCGGCATCCGCTACATGCCGCAGCTTCGCTTTGGCCTCGTGCGCGAGGGGCTGCGCGAGCAGGTCGTACTCGCCGAGATCGCCGACTATCTGTACAGGCCGCTCGACTTCGTTGTCCCCCTCTACAAGGGCGTCTCGTTCGGCGACCTGCCGCGCCTGCTCGGCCACCACCGCATCGTCCCCACCGCGCTGCGGGTTGGGCTCTTCTTGTACAACCGCCTGGGCAGACGGTCAGATGGGCATCGCCGCGTCGGCGCCGCGGAGACCAGGGAGCTGGCTCCCGGACTTCTTGCCGATGGGCTCAAGGGCGCCTTCGTTTATGGCGACGCCCAGACCGACGACGCTCGGCTCACCATCGGGGTCATCAAGGCCGCGGTGGCGCGAGATGCCATCGCGCTCAACCACGCCGAGGTCATCAAGGTCGAGCCCGACAATGGCGGCTATCGCCTGACGATGCGCAACATGCTCGACGGTGCAGAGTCGACCTTTACGGCCCGAGCCGTCGTCGCCGCGCCGGGCTCCTGTGTGGCCCCGGTGCCCCTGGGAACACCTCCGATGCCGCTTCGCTACTCCCGCGGCTCCCACCTCATCACCACCGCCGATGAGGTCGGGCTCACTGAGTCTGCGGTTGTGCTCCCAGAGACGGAGGACCGCAGGATCCTCTACATGGTCCCGTGGTTGGGGCACGCCCTCATCGGCACAACAGATGTTGCCAGCGATGGCGAGAACGGCCGACCGCTGGCAACGACGGCAGAGATCGACTACTTGCGGCGGCACGCCGCCAGGTACACCGGCGTCAGCCCTGTTCCCAAGACAACGTTCGCCGGCACCCGTGCGTTGGCCGCAACGGGATCTGGACCGACGTCGAGTGCAACACGCAAACACGTCATCCAGCAACCGGCGCCCGGCTTCTTCCAGGTAGCAGGCGGCAAGCTGACCGGCTATCGGCGTATCGCCGAGGAGGTCGGCGATCGCGCCGCCAAAGCCATCGGGCTCGATCGCCCGAGCACTACAGCCTCCGTTGCCATCGCCGGAGCCGGCGGGCCTCCAGGCGAAGGTCGACTGTGGAGCCGCTACGGCTCATTGGCAAACGATGTGGCCGCTCTCGCCGAAGATGACCCTGCGCTTGGAGAGTCCTTCGAGGATGGATCATTGGCGGCGGAGGTCGTTTACGCGGTGAGTCACGAAGCAGCCGCCACGGTTGCCGATGTCACCCTGCGCCGGACGCGCCTCTCCTGGCTTACCGCCGACCACGGCCGGGCCGCAGCCGCCCCCATCGCGGACCTGATGGCGGCACAGCTCGCATGGGATGCCGCGAGACGCAACGCCGAGATCCAGCGGTTCGAGGAGGAGCTGGTCGCGGAAGGGCTCTAAGGACTCAGCCGCGCTGCGAGGTGGTCAACCAGCCCGGCGATCGGCAAGCGGACCTGCTCGGTGGTGTCGCGGTCGCGAACGGTGACAGCATTGTCCTCGAGCGTTTCGAAGTCGACGGTAACGCAGAACGGGGTACCGATTTCGTCCTGTCGTCGGTAGCGCCGTCCGATGGATTGGGTCACATCCACCTCGATGTTCCACAGCTCGCGGAGGGGCGCCGCCACCTGTTGGGTTACCGCAACCAGGTCTTCCTTCTTGGACAACGGCAGCACGGCAACCTTGATCGGTGCCAATCGATAGTCGAGTCGCATCACGGTGCGCTCCTCGCCACCTACCTCGTCGACGTCGTAGGCATCGATGAGGAACGCGAAGGTCGTCCGGGTGGCGCCACCGGCTGGCTCGATGACGAATGGGAAGAAGGGCTCCTCGCCCTCCTCGGCATAGGTGAGGGTCTGCCCGGAGTGCTCGGCATGCTGGCGCAGGTCGAAGTCGGTGCGATTGGCGATCCCCTCCAGCTCATCCCAGCCCCACGGGAACTCGTACTCGATATCCGCAGTCCCAACGGCGTAGTGAGCCAGCTCTTCGGGGTCATGAGTCCGCAGCCGCAGTCTCTCTTCGGAGATGCCGAGGTCGAGGTACCACTGGAATCGCTCGACCAACCAATAGTCGTACCACTGCTGCGCCTCGTCGGGACGGCAGAAGTACTCCATCTCCATCTGCTCGAACTCTCGGGTGCGGAACACGAACTGGCCTGGGGTGATCTCGTTGCGGAACGACTTGCCGATCTGAGCGATACCGAACGGGAGCCGTTTGCGAGAGGTACGGCGAACATTCTCGAAGTTGGTGAAGATGCCCTGGGCCGTCTCCGGACGCAAGTAGACAGTCGCCGCGGCGTCCTCGACGGGACCCATGAACGTCTTGAACAGAAGGTTGAATTCCCTGGCCTCGCCGAACGTGCCGCGCTGACCACAGTTGGGGCAAAGGTCGGCATCAGGCAGCTTGTCGACTCGAAAGCGATTGTTGCAGTTGTCGCATTCGACAAGCGGATCCGTGAAGGACTCGATGTGACCAGAGGCCTCCCACACCTGCGGCGCCTGGATGATCGCCGAATCGATGCCGACAACGTCGTCACGCTTGCGAACCATGGACTGCCACCAGGCCTCCTTGACGTTTCGCAGCACCTCGACGCCGAGCGGCCCGTAGTCGTAGGAGGAGCGCAGCCCTCCGTATATCTCCGAGGCCGGGAAGACAAAGCCGCGGTTCTTGGCGAGGTTGACGATGGTGTCGAATGAGGCAGGCATGGTCACGGATGGTAGGGGTGGCGACCCCGGGCGAGGCGTCTGTCGGCGGCCCTCCCTAGGCGCTGCCGAAGCGCCGATGCCTGTTGTCGTATTCGGCGATGCACTCGGCCAAGCTGGCCCGATCGAAGTCCGGCCACAGCACGTCCGTGAACACCATCTCGGCGTATGCGGCCCGCCACAACAGGAAGTTCGAGATCCGATGCTCGCCCGAGGTGCGGATCAGGAGGTCAACATCGGGCATCTCGGGAATATCGAGGTGAGCCCCCAGCGTCGACTCGTCGATGGCGGCAGTAGCAACACCGCTCTCCGAGAGTCTCCGTGCGGCGCGGACGATCTCGTCGCGGCCTCCGTAGTTGAAGGCGAAGACCAATTGCATCGACGTGTTGCCCTCTGTCATCGCAGCTGTCTCTGTCATCCGCTCCTTGACCGAATCGGGAATCCGGTGGTCGGTCTGGTCGCCGACGTACCTCACCCGAATGCCAAGCTCGTTGACCTCGTCACGCCTGCGCACCATCAGCGCTTCATTGAACCCCATGAGGAAAGCGACTTCGTCGGCCGACCGCGTCCAGTTCTCCGTCGAGAAGGCATAGACGGTGAGCCACTCGACGCCCATCTCCTGCGCACCCTCAACGGTGTCGAAGAGAGCAGCCTCTCCGGCAGCGTGGCCGGCGGTCCGCTCGAGGCCGCGAGCCTTGGCCCATCGACCATTGCCATCCATGATGATGGCGATGTGCTTGGGGGCGTCAGGCATCGAGAATCGCCAGCGAGGCCAGGCGGCGCTCGAGGTGGTATTCGAGGAAGCGACGGGTCACTCCCATGGCATCCGGCGATAGAGAGGAGTCTGCCTCCGGGAGCTTGTCGAAGTCACTCGCCGCCAGCAGCGCCAGGTAGTCCGTGAGGCCCGGCCGCAACGCGTACGCGCTCTCGCTGCGACACGACTCACACTGGGCGCCGCCGGCAGCGAAGCTGAACCTGGTCAGGCCATCCTCCCTGCCACATCCGGCGCAGTGGGACAGCGCCGGCGCCACCCCAACGATGTCTGCGGCCTTGAGCAGGTAGGAGGGAACGAGGTCTGGATGCAGTGGGCCTTGCTCCAGAGCCCTGAGACCTCTTTGTAGCAGTAGGAAGAGACGGCCTGAGTTCTCCTCCTCCTGGGCAACGGCGTCCGCCACCTCAACCATGGTGCCCGCCGCGATCACCTTGTCGAGATCGGAACGCAGGTGGGGAAACGACTCGATGGTCGTCGCCCCGGTCAAGGTGTCGAGGTTGCGTCCTTCGTAGAGGACGAGATCAACGTGCGAAAACGGCTCGAGGCGTCCGCCGAAACGGCTCTTGGTCTTGCGGACACCCTTGGCGACTGTGCGGATCTTCCCTCGATTGGGGCTGAGGACGATCACAACGCGATCCGCCTCGCCGAACGGAAACGAGCGCAGCACGATTCCCTGATCGTTGCGAAGAGCCATCAAGAGAGCGTATCGGGGCGATCCCTCGAGGCGAGCGAGCTGTGGGAGCTTCCACCTTCCGCTGGCGGGAGGGGGTTAGGGGGTGGGAGTGACAGTGGAGCCTGTCTCCTCCTGGGGCTGGACGGCCTTTCTGGTACTCCCCCCTTAGGGGGGAGTACCGGCGAAGCCGGGGAGGGGGGCTTCCTCGCGGGCGCGTGTGCACGGAAGCCCCCTCCGCCTAGGGGGGAGGAAGCGACGGTGGAATCCGTGATCCGAGCAACATTGCCTGTTTGGGCTTCCACTCCGCCCTTGCGGGGCACCTCCCCGCAAGGGGAGGCCGGCTCGGACCTGATACCTTCCCCTCATGCCCACTCCCCTTTCCCCTACGGAACGCACCGACTTCCTCACGGTGCACCCCGACTGGACGCTGGATGGCGAGACCATCAGCCGCACCTTCGTCTTTGCCGACTTCGGGGCCGCCATGGGATTCGTGACCAATGTCGCCATCGCCGCCGAGCGGGCAGATCACCACCCCGACATCGACATCCGATGGAACAAGGTGACGTTGGCCCTGAGCACTCACTCCGCCGGCGCCCTAACCGACAAGGACGCCTTGTTCGCCACCGAGGTAGAGAGCTTCTAGTTGCGAGACCGAACGGCCAGACGCCTGTCGGCTATCCACGCCGCCGTCTACCGGGCCTCGCGGGGTCGTCTCGGCCGCCGTCTGGTCGACAACGACATGCTGCTGCTGCGGACTACCGGGCGTCGCAGCGGAAAGCCGCACACGGTTCCGTTGCTCTACTTGCGCCAGGGCGCGGCTTTCGTCGTCATCGCCTCGTGGGGAGGCAGGGACCGCCATCCCGAGTGGTACCTCAATTTGTCCGCCGATCCGCAGTGCTCGGTGACTGTCGACGGGAAGGTGCGCTCGGTGTCGGCACGGACGACGGTTGGTGAGGAACGGGCGAACCTGTGGGCTCGGGCGGTAGCTGCCTACGACGGCTACGCCGGCTACCAGGCCAAGACGGAGAGAAAGATACCGGTGGTCCTGCTGGCCGACGCTGCCTAGAAACCGAGCCGGTCGAGCAGGCTGTCGTGTTGCTGCCAGTCCGGCTCGACACCGACCTTGAGCTCGAGAAAGACCTTGACGCCGAAGATGGACTCGAGTTCCTTGCGAGCCTCGGCACCGGCGGCGGCAAGCATCTTGCCGCCCTCACCGATGACGATCCCCTTCTGCGACTGACGTTCGACCTTCAGATCCACGGCAAAGAACAAGCTGCCGTCGGCCCGCTCCTCCTTGTCGGTCACGATTGCAGCCAGGGAGTGTGGCAACTCCTCGCGCAAGCGTGACAGGAACTTCTCCCGCACGATCTCGGCAACGAGTATCTGTTCTGGCTGGTCTGTGATCATCTCAGGCGGGAAGTACGGCGGCCCTTCGGGCAACAGGCTTTGGATCTCGTCGAGCAGGGCAGCGACGCTCTCGCCGGTCAGGGCGCTCACCGGAACGTATGCGGAAAAATCCCACTTCGCCGCCTCAGTCAGATGGCGGGCGACGGCACCCCGGAAAGCCTCGTCGATCTTGTTGAGGGCGAGGATCACCGGCGACCCGGAGCCGTGCGCCCTCTCGGAGACCAGCCGGTCACCCGGGCCCGCCTCTGCGGTGGCATCTAGCACCACGACCACAACATCGGCGTCCGCCAGCGTTCCGCCGACGAGTTCGTTGAGGCGCCGACCTAGGGCCGTCTTCGGCTTGTGCAGGCCGGGGGTGTCGACGAGCACCAGCTGCGCCTCGGGTCGGTGCACGACCCCCCTGATCGTGTTCCGTGTTGTCTGGGGACGGACCGATGTGATCGAGACCTTCGACCCGACCATGGCGTTGATGAGCGTCGACTTGCCAACATTGGGCCGACCAACAATGGCGACGAAACCAGACCTCACCCGCGTGTGACCGTCACCTCGGCAACACGGCGACCCTGGACTCGTTCGGCCTTGATAACCAGACCGTCAAGATCGAACGACTCGCCCTCTTCGGGAACCCGACCGGCCAAGCCGAGAACCAATCCCCCAACGGTGTCCCAGTCTTCG
The DNA here is from genome assembly GCA_964195995.1 of uncultured Acidimicrobiia bacterium. Taxonomy (GTDB): domain Bacteria; phylum Actinomycetota; class Acidimicrobiia; order Spongiisociales; family JAOTWH01; genus CAXMQS01. The sequence continues at coordinate 19,757 of CAXMQS010000012.1, read as the reverse complement.
TCCGGCAACTCGACGTCGAAGAGCTCTCCGAGTTCGTCGACGGCGAGACGACCGTCGACCCGATACGCATCGGTCCCCATCGCGACCACCATTGGTTCCTCGACGTCGTACTCATCGGCGATCTCCCCAACCAACTCCTCGATCAGGTCCTCGATCGTCACGAGACCCGCCGTCGAACCGAACTCGTCGACAACGATGGCCATATGCACCTGGTTGCCCTGCATCTCGCGCAGCAGCTCGGACACCTGCTTCGTCTCGGGGACGAAGTAGGCCGGGCGCATCATGTCACTAACGGGCACGTGATCGCCGCCCTCGACCATCAGACGCAAGAGATCCCTGGCATAGAACAGCCCGACGACCTCGTCTGGACCGTCGCCGACGACCGGGATCCGGGACCGCCCCTCGGCGACAACGAGATCGAGAGCCTCAGACGTGTTCGCCTTGGCGGCAACAGTCACCATGTCTGGTCGTGGCACCATGACCTCGCGGACGATGGCATCCGTGAACTCCATCACAGACGAAATGAGCTCACGTTCCTGAAACTCGGCCGTCTCCGCGCCCTCGGGCGCCACCGAGACTCCCTGCTCATCGTCGTCGGCAATCGCATCGGCCGCACGCTCGCCGAGCGAGACCGCGGCCACCAGCAGACCGATGAAGCGGTAGGCCAGCACACGCGGCCGGCCTCTCCCCCACTCCCTTGGCAACACATCGCCGAAGCTGACCAGGACCACGGCCAGGGTTGCCAGGCCCGCCGCCAACGGCCACCCAGAAAGCAAGCGGGTCAGTGCCCAGGCGGCCGCCACCGCTGCCACCGTGAGAAGTGCTGAGTGGACCATGCCGAGGGCCGGCTGCAGCGTTGGGCGTTGATCGAGCAGGGCAGCTGCTTTCTCCGCTCGTTTGTCACCATCCGCAGCGTCGTGAAGCGCGTCAGCGCGCGGGGTACGAACGAGGGAGGCACCGCCTGCTCGCAGCGCGGCCGCCAAGGCCAGGATCACTAGAGCTCCGCTGAATGCCAGCCAGGTCATGGTCGAGTCCTGCCGACGGTCGCCAGCAGTTCGGTTTCACGGGCTTCCATAGCCGCCGCCTGGTCATCCTCGAAGTGGTCGTATCCGAGCAGGTGCAGTATCCCATGCACCACCATCAGGTATAGCTCATCGGAGAAGGGCACGCCGGCCGCGGCTGCGTTGGCCATTACCACCTTGGGGCAAACAAAGACGTCGCCAAGGTTCAATGGAGGACCATTGGGCGAAAGTGCCGGGCTCTTGCCTGGGTGAAGATGTTCGAGCGGAAAGGCCAGCACATCGGTAGGACCCTTGCGATCCATGAACCGTTCGTTGTAGCGCTGCATGTCATCAACGCCGACGAGAACCAGCGACATCTCGGTGCCCTCGGGGACGCCCTCGGCCTCGAGCACGTTCACGACAAGCGATCGCAGTGGCTCAGACTCGAGAGGCTCTTCCTGCTCATCCGCCACGAACACGTTCATCCAGGGAATCCTGGGTAGGGGATCCGGCTGTGGTAGTAACCGATCAGCGAGTCGACCAGCGCGTTGCGCACCTTGGTCAGCTCACCGAACGTAAGCGAACTCTCGTCGAGCTGTCCATCGTCCTGCTTCTCGGCGATGACCTGATCGACGGCCTTCGAGATGTTGTCGATATTGGGGTCTTCGTGCTGCACCAGACTGCGCACTGCCCCCTCTGTGGCATCGGCCAGCATGAGGATCGCCATCTCCTTGCGCTTTGGCTTCGTGCCCGTGTGGCGATAGTCATCAGGTTCCGATCCGGGATCTAGCGCAAGAGCCTTGTGATAGAAGAACCTCATGATGCCGGTTCCGTGATGCATGCGGATGCCGTCAGCCACCTCGTCCGGCAGACGGTATTGCTTTGCCAGCTTGAGGCCATCGGTGACATGGCTGCGGATGATGTCGGCAGACTGCTCGGGCGTCAATTCATCGTGGGGGTTGGAGACACCGAACTGGTTCTCGATGAAGAACAGTGGGCGCGTTGTCTTGCCGAGGTCGTGGTAATAGGCCGCCGCTTGAGCGAGCAAGGCATTGGCCCCAACTGCCCGCGACGCCCGTCCGGCCAGCGTGCCGACGAGGATCGAGTGGTTGAACGACCCCGGTGCCTGCTCCTCGATGCGGCGCAGCGCCGGGTGGTTCCTGTCTGTTAGGTCAAGCAGCGTCAGCGTCGTGGTGATCTTGAACAGGTTCTCGAGGAACGGAAGGGCGCCAAGAGCGACGACTCCTGCGATCACGCCGCCACTGCCGGCGGCTCCGGCAACCCGCCAGGCGACGTCGGAACCGTCGAAGAACCAGGCCAAGGCCCCACCAAGCGGCGCCAGCACGGCACCCATAGCGACAACCGCCAGGCGCAGGCTGGTGCGCGATGATGCCGCTGACACGAGCGGGACCGGCGCCATGGTCGCCGCACCGGCGAAAACGGTGAGCGCAAGATCGCCAGTGGCCAACGCCGTGAAGGCTGTCATGGGAATGGAGACGAGCAGGGCTGCCCGCGGATTGAACAGGATCGCGGCGAGGAACCCCAGCGCCGCAGCGGGGATCAGATAGCCGAGCTCAGGCCGATCACGGGCGAGTTCGGGTACCCGCGCTGCGGCCGCAGCCAACACCAGCAGAAGACCGAAGAGCGCCACCAGCTTGGGCCGCTCCCACTGATCGCGGGCGATGCGCCACAAGAAGAAGACAGAGAGCAGCACGATCAGCGCTCCAGAGACGGCGAGTGCATCGAGCCGCACTTCCTCAGTGGGGACCAGCAGATCGAGTTCAACGATGGCTTGCCACTGAACGGCAGAGACCAAGTCGCCTTCCTCGACGATGGTCTGGCCGGCGAGATAGGGCTCGACCACCTCGATCACCGCATCCTCGGCGTTCTGGCGCGCCAGCTCGGTTGCCGAGCCATCAACGCTGCGATTGTCCTGCAGGTTCTCAGCGACGATCTCGGCTACGGCAATCTCCACTGCAGCGACGGTGTCGGCCTCGAGTCCAAGGAGGATGAGCCGACGGGGAGCATTGACGAGATCGCTCTTCACTTCGTTGAGATCGTCAGCGAGGATGCCCTCTCCGCTGAGAAGCTCAATGGCCAGCTCCTGCGCTTGCCTCTCGATCTCGTCGAGGTGGCTCACCTCCAATTCGGCAAGGAAGTCGTCGTTAATGACACCGAGCACGGTGGCAACGGTGGCCGAGTCGTACAACGGGTATTGGCTTCGCAGAGCATCCAGCTGCTCCTCGAGCGGAGGTGGGAACGCCGGCGGCTCAGGGATGGTCGTCGTTGTGGTCTCGGCCGGGACTTCGGTGGCGGGAACCTCCTCGCCGGGTACCACTTCTGCTGGAACCTCCGTCGTCGGGACCTCCTCGGCGGGAGCCTCCTCGACTTCCTCGGCGGGAACCTCGACCGGCGGCTCGACGACCTCGGGCACCGGCGCCGACACCTCGCGGGCCCTCGTGAAGAAGAGGGAGATGTCCCGGCCGACAGCTCGCGTTACCTCGGAGTCAAGCTGAAAGCGAGTGTCGACGTTGTTGCGGGCGAGCTGGCGGGCTTGCGCGGTTGCCGTCTCGTCGACGATGCTGATGGGTTCGTCGGCCGTGAATGTCTGCGGAGCCGGCTGACCGATGGCAGGCGGCAACGGCGCCGCCGGCTGGGCCCGCCCGGTGACCAGCACGAAGGAAACCGCGGCGATGGTGAGGATCAGCACCGTCGCCCGGACAAACCCGGAGCGTCTGGTAGCCGAGCTCATTCCCCTTGGTTCTCCTCGAACTTCCGATAAGCCTCAACGATCGAGGCGACAATGCGGTGGCGGACGACATCTGTCGCAGACAGCTCAACCGACGACACGCCGTCGATGTCGCGCAGGATGCGCCTGGTGATGCCGAGGCCGGAGCCCCGGGCGTCTGGCAGGTCGATCTGGGTGATGTCACCTGTAATGATCATCTTGGAGTTGAACCCGAGCCGAGTGAGAAACATCTTCATCTGCTCGGGGGTCGTGTTCTGTGCCTCGTCGAGCACGACGAAGGCATCGTTGAGGGTGCGACCGCGCATGTAGGCAAGTGGCGCGATCTCGATCGTCCCGCGATCGAGGAGGCGCAGCGTCTCGTCCATCCCCACCATCTCGTAGAGAGCGTCGTAGAGAGGGCGCAGATAGGGATCCACTTTGGCGGCGAGGTCGCCCGGCAAGAAGCCAAGGCGCTCGCCGGCTTCGACGGCCGGGCGAGTCAAGATGATCCTGGTGACGCTCCCCGAGGTGAGCGCTTCGACCGCCGCAGCCATGGCCAAGTAGGTCTTACCGGTGCCGGCGGGGCCGATGGCGAAAACGAGAGTCGACTCGCGAATGGCATCGAGGTACAGCTTCTGTCCGAGGGTCTTGGCCCTAATGATGCGTCCCCGTCCCACCCTGATTCCTGTGGCGAAGACGCCTGACGGACTGGGGATGTCGCTACGGACCATCTCGACAACACGCGACACGTGCTCGGGCGAGAGCTCCTGGCCTGCTTGGGCGACGAGCAGCAATTCCTCGAAGACCGTCCTGACGAGCTCGGCGCCGTCACCTGCAATGGTCAACTCGTCGCCTCTGGCCACGATGCGGACGCTCGGAAATGCCTCTTCGACAGCGCGCAAGTGGGCATCTCGCTGCCCGAGCAGATCGAGCATGAGATGATTGCTAGGAACGCGAAGCTTCAGCTCAGCGGGGGGTGCTTGTGTCACGATTGCCTCGAAGGCAGTGGGAACAATCCATTGTATCGGCCTCTCGTGGAATCAGCCTCAACGGTTTTCATCCAGGCGGCCATGACATCTGTCTGCCGCCGATGACGTGGAAATGCAGGTGGGGGACGGACTGTCCCGCCGATTCTCCGACATTGGACACCAGGCGCCACCCATCTTCGAGCCCCTCCGCGGCGGCAACCGTGGCGGCGAGGGCAACGAGGTCGGAGAGCACCGGCGCGGACACCGGATCAGCGATCGAACCGATGTGCTGTTTAGGGATGACGAGGATGTGGGTCGGAGCCACCGGGTTGATATCGCGGAACGCCACGGCGTGCTCAGACCGTTCGACGATGTCAGCCGCTAGATCGCCGGTGGCGATCGAACAGAAGAGGCAGTCGGAGCTCAGTCGCTCGTCAGCCCCAACGTGGCGAGGCGAGAGCTGAAGGTGTCCTCGCTCTGGTCGAGGAGGAGCGACAGCGTGCGGAGGTCATCGCGACGCAACGTCAGCACCCTGCCGTTGAAGTCCTGTCGGATCATCTGCACGCCCCTGAGGAAACGCTCGATGATCACGGCATCTGGACCAGACAACGAATCCATGGCGTTGAGGTCGATGGTGACGCCGCCAGTCGGCAGAGAACTGATAGGGGGCTCCTGGCCATCTTCCTGAGGAAGTAGCTGATTGACTGGGACCTGATAGAAGGCCGCTAGCCGCTCCATCCGGGGAAGGGACAGGCTGCGCTCGCCGCGCTCATAGGCACCGAGCACCGCGGCCTTGAATTCGCCTTCAGAGACGCGCTGCACATCTTGAAGCGAGAGACCTCGCTGCTTTCGGATCGTGCGCAGCCTTGCGCCAACCTTTTCGTTGTAAGTACTGATTTCTGCTTCCACGGAACTCCCTTAAGCAGTGGTGCACTTTTAGCGCGCACGTCGAACGCTCTCCGTGGGTACCATGATAGCCACGGTCTCCGGAGAATGCTGGTTTTTCAAGCACCATTCGGAAATTGGCTAGCTGGTCCCCCGACGCCACCTGCGCTTGGAGCCAGTTGGCGATTCCGCCTGGGCAACCGCGTAGGCCCGCAGCGCTTCCTCGGCCTCCGTCGACAGGCTTTGCGGGATGGCGATTTCGATCTCGACGAGCAGGTCTCCCCGGCCGCGACGTCGCAGCCTCGGCATCCCCCGTCCCCGGAGGCGCAACACGGCGCCGTGTGACGTTGCCGCGGGGATGTCGATGGGGATGTCGCCCTCCTCGATAACGGGGATCGGAATCGTTGTGCCGAAGACGGCCTCCGATAGTCCAATCGAAACCCCGTGCACCAGGTCGTCGCCCTCGCGGCGCCACCGAGGATCGGCCTCGATGGAGACCTCGACGTAGAGATCGCCAGCAGGGGCACCCCGCTCGGCGCCGCCGCCGCGCCCTGCGAGGCGCAGTCGCACGCCGTCGCCGATGCCGGGCGGTATCTGAACGGTGACCGACCGAACGTCGTCGATGAGCCCCGTGCCCGTGCACATCTGACAAGGTTCCTCGATGACGGTGCCGGCCCCATTGCAGGCGGCGCAGGTGGAGATGGCGCTGACATCGCCGAAGACGGTTCGACGTGCCACCCTCACCGCGCCCTGGCCTCCGCAAGCCTCGCATGTCACCGGGTGATGACCTGCGGCGGCGCCGGATCCGTCGCAAGTCTCGCAGGTGGCGGCGGCGCGGAACGACACCTCCCGATCGACGCCAACCGCAGCCTCCTCGAGGCTGACCGAAACGGCAATCAGGATGTCGGTGCCCCGGACTCGGGTGCCTCCGGTGGGGCCAAAGCCGCCGCCGAAGAAGGTCCTCAGCAGGTCGTCGATCCCACCAAGATTGGAGAACAAGCTGGAAACGTCGAACTGGTCGCCGCGGTCGTAGGCGGCCCGCCTTGCGGGATCGGAGAGCACCTCATAGGCCTCGGCGATCTCTCGGAACCGGGCCTCTGCTGTGGGATCCGGATTGGTGTCGGGATGCGTCTCGCGGGCGAGGCGTCGAAACGCCCTCTTGATGTCTTCCGGCTCGGCACCTCGAGGGAGACCGAGGGCTGCGTAGTAGTCCTTCACAGCGACTCGCCGAGGTTCTCGCCGACCTGCTCGACTATCCGGATAGTGCGCCTGTAGTCCATTCGCAGAGGACCGAGAACTCCCACCTTGCCCTCATCGCCGGTCGCCGTGACGTAGCTGGCAGCAACGAGTGCAACATCAGCGTCCTCGAGCAGAAGCTCCGAGCCCAGCCGCACGACGGTCCCTCCGTCGGCTTCGTTGAGCAATTGGTAGATGCTCGACTCGTGGTCGAGCAGATCGAGTATTCGGCGCACCTTGGCCAGGTCTTCCCAGACGTCGGCTAACTGGCTGGTGCCGCCGAGGAACACGTCGCCCCCTGCCTGCGCCGGCACGATGACGCTGGCGGCTAGGCCGGCGGCGGCGGCCACGTTGGGTTCGGCATCGACCGAATCGACGGCAGTCGCCAGGTCGGAGATGGCAGTTCCTACTCGTGCGTTGAGAAGGTCTTCTGCGGCGCCGAGGACCTCGGGCGCGACCGGCTCGGTGAAGCGAGCGACTTCCTTGGCCACCTTGCCGCTCGAGGTCACGGCCACGACCAAGACATCACGATCACCGAGCTGGACCAAGTGGATCCCCCGCAGCGCCTCATTGGCCGTGGCCGGGCCCATGACCATCGACGGCAGGTGGGTGATGTCTGCCAGCAGCTCCGAGGTGCTCTGCAGCATGTGATCGAGTTCGGCGTGTGCCCTGGTGAAGAATGATTCGATCTTGGTGGCGATCGCCGATCGCAATCGCGCCGGAGACAGATGATCGATGTAGTAGCGGTAGGCGTTGGCGGTGGGAACGCGGCCCGCCGAGGTGTGCGGCTGCACGCAGAAGCCATCGCGCTCCAGGACCGCCAGGTCATTGCGGACAGTTGCTGGAGAGACGGACAGGCCGGACGCATCGAGAACGGCACGCGAGCTCACGGGAGCACCGGAGGCGATGTGCGTCTCGACCAGGGCCCTGAGAACTTCGGCTTTACGGTCGTCGAGCATGGGATTGGGGCCTAGATTAGCAGTCGACGGGCGCGACTGCTAAGAACGATCTCAGTCCTCGTCGATGCGCAGTACGGAGATGAAGGCCTCCTGGGGCACCTCGACCGCACCGACCATCTTCATGCGCTTCTTGCCCTCTTTCTGCTTCTCCAGCAACTTCCTCTTGCGGGTGATGTCGCCGCCATAGAGCTTGGCGGTGACGTCCTTGCGCACCGCCTTCACGGTCTCGCGGGCGATCACCCTGGTCCCAATCGCTGCCTGAATCGGGACATCGAATTGCTGACGGGGGATGAGCTTGCGCAGGCGGCCGACCATCGCCTTTCCGTAGGCGAAGGCGTTGTCACGGTGGCTGATAGTGGAGAAGGCGTCGACGGGTGTGCCATGAAGGAGAATGTCAACCCGCACCAGGTTCGATGTCCGGTACTCGGCCGGCTCGTAATCGAGCGAGGCGTAGCCACGGGTCCGAGACTTGAGCTGATCGAAGAAGTCGAAGACCACCTCTGCCATCGGAAGCTTGTAACGCAGCTCGACGCGCTGCGGGGACAGGTAGTGCATCTCCCCCATCTCGCCGCGCCGACCTTGCGCTAGCTCCATGACCGTGCCGACGAACTCAGTCGGCGTGATGATGAGTGCATCAACGAACGGCTCCTCCACTCCCTCCAGCGTCGAGGCATCGGGGAGGTCCTGCGGGCTGTGGATCTCGATCGATGAGCCGTTGGCGAGGTGGGCGCGATAGGCAACCGAAGGTGCTGTTGCGACGAGGTCGAGGTCGTACTCCCGCTCGAGGCGCTGGCGCACGATCTCCATGTGCAGCAACCCGAGGAACCCGCAACGGAACCCGAAGCCGAGGGCCCGCGAGCTCTCCGGCTCGTAGAAGAGCGCCGCGTCGTTGAGACGCAGCTTCTCGAGGCCGTCACGCAGCCGCTCGAAGTCGTCTCCCTCCGCCGGGAAGAGGCCAGAGAACACCATCGACTTCGGCTCCTGATAGCCGGCGAGCGGAACGAGGTCTTCGGCGCCCGCAGTGGTCAGGGTGTCGCCGACGCGGACCTTCTCGATCTCCTTGATCCCCGTGATGAGATAGCCGACCTGACCGGCCTCGAGTGCGGCAACCGGAACAGCCCGTGGCGTCAACACCCCGACCTCTTCGGCGTTCTCCTCCTCTTCGGTCGCCATGAAGCGAACACGGCTCCCGGTCGACAGCTTGCCGTCTTTGACCCGAATGGAGCACACGACGCCGCGGTAGGTGTCGTAGTACGAGTCGAACACCAGGGCTCGGAGCGGTGCCTGTCGCTCGCCGTCGGGGGGTGGCAATCGCTTGACGATCGCCTCGAGCAATTCATCGACACCTTCTCCCGTCTTGGCAGACACCGCCAACACGTCTTCGACGGCGCCTCCGAGAACGGACGCCACCTCCCCGGCGACGCGTTCGGGATCCGCAGCTGGAAGATCGATCTTGTTGAGCACGGGAATAACTTCGAGGCCGGCCTCAACCGCCAGGTAGGCGTTGGCCAGCGTCTGTGCCTCGACGCCCTGGCTGGCATCGACCAGCAGAATCGCTCCCTCGCAGGCTTCGAGGCTTCGCGATACCTCGTATGTGAAATCGACATGGCCCGGAGTGTCGATGAGGTTGAATTCGTAGTTGACGCCGTCCGCGGCGTCGTAATGGAGGCGCACCGCCTGGGCCTTGATCGTGATACCCCGCTCTCTCTCCAGATCCATGGAGTCGAGAAGCTGCTCCCTCATGTCTCGGGGCGCGACGCTTCCGGTCACCTCGAGTAGGCGGTCGGCCAGAGTCGACTTGCCATGATCGATGTGAGCGATGATGCAGAAGTTGCGGATGGGCGCGGTTGATTGCATGGGAGAAGGGGGGAGCGCATTGTACCGCCCCTCCCTCACCGCTAATGTTGCCTCTGATCCCCCGACCAGAGGTCTCATCGCCGTGGCCAACCTCAAATCCCAGATAAAGCGAAACCGCCAGACCGTGGGGCAAACCGCCCGCAACAAGGCCCTGCGTTCCGAGGTACGCACTCGTTCTCGCCGCGCCCTCGAGGTCGCCGAGTCCGGCGACAGCGAAGCGGCGGACGTCGCTCTGCGTGCCGCTAAGAAGCAGATCGATATCGCCACCTCGCGAGGCATCCTTCACCGCAACACCGCTTCCCGCCGCAAGTCTCGTCTCGAACACCGGGTACGGCAGCTGCTTTCCGGCTAGTGGACAGCTCTACCTGGCTAACGCCGGAGGCTCATCAGAAACTCGTCGATGAACTCGAGGAGTTGACAACTACCGGCCGCGTGGAGATCACCGCCCGCATCGCCGAAGCCCGCGAGCACGGCGACCTCAAAGAGAACGCCGACTACGACGCCGCAAAGAACGAGCAGGGTTTCATGGAAGCCCGCATCCGCAAACTCAAACACCTTCTTGACAACGCCGAGGTGCGTGAGGTGTCGGCAGACGGGAGCGTGCAGGTCGGCACGGTGGTGACCGTCATCGACGCCGACGGCACCGACAGGGAGTTCTTCGTTGCCCCCGCCGAGAACAAGGTCGCCGGCTTCATCCTGGCTTCGCCTGATAGCCCCCTTGGCGCCGCGCTACTCGGAGCGACCGCCGGCGACAAGGTTTCCTACGAGGCTCCCGCCGGCACGTTCAGCTACGAGGTGAAGTCGGTTCGGGTCTTCGACGGCTAGTTCGCTGCTAACTCGCCCTGCGGCCTCTCCCCACCCAACGGCATAGTGCCACGGTCAACCGCTCCAGCGTGATGCGATGCGTCGCCTCCGGCGCCGTCTTCATCAGTACGTCGGCTCGTGATAACGCGTCGAGCGCCCGCGCCAGGTCGGACTCCTGGGAATCTGATCTCCTGCGCCAGGCCTTCTGCACCGGGTAGGAGTCGGGGGCGCCGTCTACCCACTCGGCGTACGTTGCCAGATCGGGTGCCGCCGCCGCCAGGGCACGCCGTCTCACCTCGCCTTCAACGAAGGCGAGAAGCTGTAGCGGATGGCCGTGGACAAGGAAGTCCGCCAGCCGCCGCAATGCCGTCGCCACGTCTCCGGCGGCCACCGCGTCGGCGTAATGCCACATGGGTTCGTCCGGTCTGGCTCGAAAACGCGAGGTCACGGCTTCGGCTGTCGCTTCCTCACCGCCCGCGGCCAGCTGGTCGAGCGCCTGGCCCAGCGCCGCGGTGTCCGATCCGAAGTGCTGCAACAGGGCGGCAGCGCCGGCCGAATCGACCTTGACGCCGCGACTCTTGGCGGCGATAGCCAGCCAATCTCCGGCGTCTCGCTCCCGCATCTTCTTGATGGAGATGCTCTCGGCTACGAGTTTCAGCGTCTTGCCGAGCGGCGCAGGGATGGCGCCCAGCGATCCGAATACCACTACAACCGAGTCGTCGCCGAGGTGCGATACCAGCTCAGAGACCAACTCCGCCTCGCCCTTGAGGAGGTTCTGGGTGTCTGCGATGAAGACACCGCTGCGGTCCCCGAAGAGAGACCCACTCTGCAACGCAGGGACCAGGGGCTCCAGACCCTGTCGGAACGACGAGTCGTCTGCCGAATCGGTTCCTCTGCCGGGGACGTCGATGCGGACCGGGTCCTCGATCTCGAACTCTGCGAAGACGGCTGCGGCACGATCCAACAACAGCTGGCGTTCGCCGGGGCCGGCATCTCGCGGCCCAACGATCGTTACCAGCGACTTCATGCGGCAACGGTAGCGAGTCGTCATCGGCTGCTACCCGGTTGCCTGGCCAGAGAGCGGGATGGTCACATCCCCTTCGACATCCGTTCGCAGCACGGCTGAGCCGCCGGCTACCAACGCATCGATCACCTCGGCGCTCGGATGTCCATAGCTGTTCGGGCCGACGCTGATAACTGCTATCGACCCGCCATGGAGGCGGAGCCATTCGAGATCCGAGGTGGCCGCCCCCTGATGGGGCACCTTGAGAATGTCGACCCGCCCGGGGTCCAGGTCGTGCTGGGCAAAGGTCTCGATGTCGCCCGAGGCCAATAGGCGCGGCCCGCCGGCAGAGACGGCGACGACCAACGACCCATCATTGACCGAGGCATAGCGACGAAGCGGTCCCAGCACCTCCAACTTGAATGGACCGACCTGCGCCGTTGCGCCGACTGGTGGCGCTTCCGCCGGAACCCCGTGGCGGGCGGCCAGGCTCAGTAGCTCGGCAATCGCAGGGTCGGCCTCGGCGTATGCCGGATACCACAGGCGCCCGACCACGAACGAGTCAAGAGCTGCCATGAGACCGGTGATGTGATCAGAGTGGGGATGGCTGAGGATGGCCAGATCGATGCGTCGCACGCCATGACGGCGCAGTGCCTGACGAAGAACGGACTCCTCGGGACCGCCATCGATCAGGACCGTTGCCCCACCCCGCAGCAGCACCGCATCTCCTTGCCCGACATCGAGGAACACGGCCTCTGGTCGCCGGGGAACTCTGGAGTCCGCCGCAGACACCACGAGCACCGCAGACAGGACCGCAATGCCGAGAGGGCGCCACCGTGCCGACCTGATGACCGCGACCACGAGCCCCATTCCGACGACGCCGGTCAGGCCGAGCTGAGGTCCTGCGGCGAACGCTCGCGCCACGAGCGTTACTCCGTCCGCCAGCACCCCCGCCACCGACGCTGCGACACCAACACCGCTGATCGCGGCAATGGCACCGACCACGGTCGCACCCGTAACAAGCGGTGCCGCAACGACGTTCGCCGCCGGAGCCAGCAGCGGCACAGCACCGAAGTGAACCAACAGGATCGGGGCGACTGCCAGCTGAGCGCCGACGGTGGCGGTCGCTGTTGTCCTGAGCCACCCTTGCACTGTTCCGGTGGTTGTGAGCACACCTGCCGTTGCGGCGACAGATAGCTGGAAGCCGACGCTGGCGACCAACTCGGGGGCGGCCACGACGATCGCCGCCACTGCAGCACCCATCGCCGTCCAGGCGGCGACTGGTCTCCCAACGATGCGGCCACCGAGAACGATCGCAGCCATCACCGAGGCCCTAACGACCGAGGGCTCCCAGCGGGTGGCGATGACGAAGATCACCAGCACGACAAGGCTCGTTGCGGCCCGCCACCTGCCGTCGACAAGGATCAGACCTGCGAGGATCCACCACCCGCCAACCACCAACGCCACATTCGAGCCGGAAACCGCCACGAAGTGGCTGAGGCCGCTGAGCCGCAGTGACTCCAGATCGGCCTCGCTGACGTTGCTGGTGTCGCCGATGAGGAAACCCGTCACGAGAGCAGGCCCCGGCCCACTGTCGGAGAACACCCGGTTCACTCGCCGCCGCAAAGCCGCCCCTGCGGACATGAACACGCCGGGCTCACCGATAACTGTGACCTCGGCGTTGGAGATCGTGCCGGCGACCGGACCGAAGCGGGTTCGGAAACCACCGGCGGAGACATCGCCCTCGACAACTATTCGTTGCCGGGCTTCGGCGGCGGCTCCCGACCGCACCCACAGGCGGGGGCCACGCCACGGGGTGAACACGCCGTTCAGCACGACATGGCTTGGCAGGAAGGCGAAGCCGGCCTCGGCGCCATCTGACGCGGCGACCCCTGAAAGCACATGGACCTGCTCGGGAACATCCGCATGCAGGGTCGCGACCTCTCGCCCCATGGCGGCACTGCCGGCAGCTCCGGCTATCAAGACAACGGCCACGAACCGCCGACGATGCCTGCTGAAGAGCGCCCCAACGACGACGAGCACAACGACGTGCGCCCCGAATCGACCGGCGGCCGCTCCCGCCCAACTCCACAGGCCGATGGCAACGGCTGCGGCGCTACGGCCTCGAGGGAGGTTGAAGAACCTCAGGGAACCGCGACGTCGCGTATGGCGGCCAGCTTGGCCTCGCCGATACCCGAGACGCTCAGCAGGTCCTCGATGGTCTCGAAGGGGCCGCGCGCTTCACGGTGATCGATGATCCGCCGCGCCAGTACCGGGCCCACTCCGGGCAAAGCAGCCAGTTCCTCCACGGAAGCAGAACTCATCGACACGACGCCGCTCTCACCCTCAGCAGCGCTCTTGGCGGCACCACCGACGGCGCGGACAACGATCTGCATGCCATCGCGCAGCGGTGTCGCCAGGTTGACAGCCGATGGCGATGCATCCGCCGTCAGCCCGCCGGCGGCGGCAACCGCATCGGCGACCCGCGAGCCAGCCTCCACAACAACCAGGCCCGGGTCAACAACGGCCCCAGTGATGTGAACTGTGAGATCGCCGGAGGCACTCGCCGGCGCGAAGGAGACCGCAGGCGGTGATGACGGGGCGCCGCCGAAAACAACCCCGGCTATGAGGGCTCCGACGGCAAGGACAACTACGCCGATCCACTGGCTCACGGTCAACTCCCGATCTCGACCGCGCCCCCGGGTTGTGTACCACAGCGGTTGCGCCGCGAGAAGGGGTCTACACGAGGAAGGTGATGGCGGCGAGCAGGTTGAAGCCGGAGTGGATGTAGATCGCCGCCCCGACCCGGAGCTTCCAAGCGACCAGCGAGAGGATCATCCCAAGAACGAACAGCGGCAGCAGGATGGCCACCGAATCGGGGCCGTTGTAGTGGAAGGCTGCAAAGGCGGCGCTGCTGACGGTGGCTGCAACAGCGAACGGCATCTGCCGCTGCAGGCCCCGCAGCAGCACCCCACGGAATAGGACCTCTTCGACGACGGGCGCCAACAGGACGCTGCCAATGAAGGCCAGGATCGCGGCGAGACCAGTCGCTTCCTCGGCCAACCGGGCGATCTCCTGTGGGGCCTCCTCGAAGTCGACGAGGCTGTTGAGCACCAATGTGGCGATGACGGCCAGCACAACGCCAACGAAGACCAGCCACGCCTGGTCTAGCCTCGGGGGAACGCCGAGCTTCTTGAGCGGCGACTCGATGCCTCGCTTGCGCGATAGCGCCCAGAATGCGGCGAAAGACCCCGCCTCCTGCACGGGGAGTACGAAGGCGAAAATCTGAAGAGGAGTTGGGTCTCCGCCGCCTATGGCAGCAAAGGCGAAGACACCGGCGATGAGGCCGATGAGGACGGCGTAAGCCGCGTCAGAGATCCGCCAGTCGGCGGTCACATCACGATGTTGACGAGCTTGGGCGGACGGGCTATCACCCGTTTCGGCTCCAAGCCGTCGAGCAGGCCGACGATGCGCTCGTTGCCAAGGGCAAGCGCTATCGCCTCGTCCTCGGAGATGCCGGTTGCTACCTCGAGCCGGGCTCGCACTTTGCCGCTGATCTGAACCACCATCGTCACCGACTCCTCGACGACGAGGTCCGGATCCCAATCCGGCCACGATTCATCTGCCAATATCTCGCCGCCTCGCATCTCCCACAGCTCGTGAGACATGTGCGGCGCCATGGGGGCCAGCATCTTGAGCAGCATGCCGTAGGCCTCGTCGAAAGTTTCATTCCGGGCGCCGTCGTCAGACCGGACGTAGTCGGCCAGCGCGTTGTTGAGTTCCATGAGCGCCGCCACGGCGGTGTTGAAATGGAACCGCTCGATATCGCTGCCGACCTTGCGCAAGGTGCGATGGGCTTTCGCGATGACGGCCCGGTCGCCATCGGCAGCATCCCTGTCGACTGTTTCGACCTCGGTTCCGAGCCGCCACACTTTCTTCAGGAAGCGCGACGTTCCCTCCACCCCACGGTCGGTCCACACGGCGTCGTCGGTGGCCGGTCCGATGAACAGCTCGTACAGGCGGACCGCGTCTGCGCCGTAGAAGTCGTAGAGGGGGTCGGGCGAGACGACGTTGCCTTTCGACTTGGACATCTTGGCACCGTCCTTGGTGATCATCCCCTGGGTGAACATGCGCAGGAACGGCTCCGAGAACTCAACCAGCCCCATGTCGGCGAGGACCTTCACGATGAAGCGGGCGTAGAGAAGGTGAAGCACCGCATGCTCCACTCCCCCGACGTAGAGATCGACGGGCATCCAGTACTTCACCTTCTCGGGGTCGAAGATGGCGTCCTCGTTGTGGGGGTCGCTGTAGCGGAGGAAGTACCACGACGAGTCGACGAAGGTATCCATGGTGTCGGTCTCGCGCTTGGCGGGACCGCCACAGCTCGGACAGCCGACGTTGACGAAGTCTTCGACGGCGGCAAGGGGCGACCGGCCCTTGGGCTGGTAGTCCTCGACGTCGGGGTGGAGCACCGGGAGTTCGGTTTCGGGCACCGGCACCAGCCCGCACTCCGGACACGAGATCATCGGAATGGGGGCACCCCAATATCGCTGCCTCGATATCAGCCAGTCGCGCAACCGGTATTTGACGTCACCCTTGCCGATCTCTTGTCCCTCGAACCACTCGATCGACTGGGCGATGCCGGCGTCTTTGTCGAGACCGTCCAGCCAGTCACTGTTGATGATCACGCCGTCGCCGGTGTAGGCCTCCCCCTCGAAATCGTCCGGGGGTTGAACGGTGCGGATGATCTCGATGTCGTGAGCGACGGCGAAGTCCCAGTCTCGCTGATCCTGGCCGGGAACCGCCATGATGGCTCCGGTGCCGTACCCCATCAGGACGTAGTCCGCCATGTAGAGCGGGACCTCGGTGCCGTTGATCGGGTTGATGGCCTTGACACCCAGGAAGAATCCCTTCTTGGGGCGGTCGGTTGCCAGTCGGTCGATGTCGCTCTCTTGCCTCACCTCTGTCACGAATGCCCTGCCAGCCTCCTCGAGATCGCTGCCAGCGAGCAGCGTCTCAACCAACGGATGTTCCGGGGCCAGCACCGCGAATGTCATCCCGAAGGTGGTGTCCGGTCGGGTCGTGAACACGTCGAAGACCTCCTGGCGACCCGAAATCTCCATACCAAAGGTGACGCCCTGCGACCTCCCGATCCAGTTCTGCTGCATGACGCGCACGCGAGGAGGCCACTCCTCGAGCTGCGAGTCGTCCGGCAACAGGCGATCGGCGTACTCGGTGATCTTGAAGAACCATTGATCGAGGTCGCGCTTCTCGACGGCGGTGCCGCAGCGTTCGCAGAGTCCCTCGACCACCTGTTCGTTGGCGAGCACGGTCTGGTCCTTGGGGCACCAGTTGACGGGAGCGTTGGCCTTGTAGGCAAGCCCGCGCTCCCACAGCTGGAGGAACAACCACTGATCCCACCGGTAGTAGGCGGGCTCGTGGCTGGCCAGTTCCCTGCTCCAGTCGTAAACCGCTCCGAGGCGACGCAGCTGGACCTTCATCTGGGCGATCTGGCTCTCGATGAACTCCCGTGGATGGACGCCGGCAGCGATGGCGGCGTTCTCAGCCGGCAGACCGAAGGAGTCCCATCCCATCGGGGCCAAGACGTTGAACCCCTGCATCCGCTTGAAGCGGGTCATCACGTCGACGTAGGTGTAGTTGCGCAGGTGCCCCATGTGCAGAACGCCCGAGGGATAGGGGTACATCTGGATGTTGGCGAACTTGGGGCGCGACTCGTCTTCGACCGCGTAGAACGTCTTGTCCTGCTCCCAACGGTCCTGCCACTTGGCTTCGAACGAGCCCGGGTCGTACTGCATGAAGGAAGAAGCGTACTAAGCGTCCCCCAGGCCGAGCGGACGGCTTCCTACGGGCCGTGGGCACGCAACAGCGGATTCGTCTACGATCGTCGCTATGCGACTGCTGTGGATCGCGGCGTTGGGTGGGCTCACTTACCTGAGCTGGGTCCTCAGCGCCACCTCGGCAGGAATGGCAGCGGCGGCGGCCTTCGCGATCACCCCCCTCATGGCAGCACTTACGGTTGGTACCGTGGTCGTCGCGTTCGCCAAGAGCACGCCACGGCTGCAGACTCGAGCCGGCTCTGGAGACTGCAGCTCGTGCCGCCAGTCGATCGGCCAGATCGGCGCCTTGTGGATGTGCGCCATTTGCGATCGGGCGCCTGTCCAGGCCTGAGCCAACGAGAGAGACAGCTCCCAAAGCGAAAGGCAACGCCACAGCGTTGCCTTTCATCTTGTGGAGCTGAGGGGATTCGAACCCCTGACCCCTTGCATGCCATGCAAGTGCTCTGCCGAGCTGAGCTACAGCCCCGAAGTCCGGAAGTTTAATGGCGGGAGGCTAGGTGTACAGCAGTCGCCTCCACGGCAATGTCTTCCCGGGAGCTGAATTACAGCCCCGACCGAGAGAGGTTCAACGACCGGCTTCGGCGGCGACAGCGCTGATGCGGTCGGCGTCTGCCCACAGTCGTTCGAGGTCGTAGTAGGCCCTGGTCTCGGCATCGAAGAGGTGGATCACTATGTCGCCGAAATCGAGCAGCAACCATTTGGCATCCTGTGTGCCCTCGCGGCGCAGTGGCTTGTGAGCGAGCGGCCGCAACGCATCCTCAACATCTTCGGCAAGAGAAAGCACGTGGCGTCGCGAGGTCCCGGTGGCGATGACAAAGACGTCGGTAATCACCAGCAGGCTGGATACATCGAGCAGGGCAACATCTATGCCCTTCTTTTCGGCGATTGCCACGGCTGCCGCCACCGCGGCCTCGGTCGTTTCTGGATGTATCGCTACGAGCTCTCCCCTATCGGTATGTCTTGGCCAACGATGATACTGACATCGACAACTCCCGAGGGAGCGCGCACCTCGAGTTCCAGCTGGCCGACTCCAAGCAACTCAACGATCTCCGCCCCCGGCAGGCGATTGCCGCGACCCTGAGCGATCACCCGACTGTCCCGGTAGTCGAACGAGTCAGCGTTGTCTGTCTTGATCACTTTGAACCCACGACGCACCAGTGTCTCGGCGACGAGCCGAGTCGTCTGCGTCCGACCGTTCCCGTTGAGGACCTCGACTCGCGGCCTCGGTCCCTCGCGGATCAGCAGGTGGGGCATGCGGGAGAGGACGAAGCTGTCGGCGTCGGCGCCCCGCAACACCAGCTGCTCGTCCGTCCCGATGCCGATCTCGGCAAGGGGCGGGCCGCTGACCGTCAGCGGCGAACCTGAGGCGACTGCCTGCAGTCCGACTGCAGCATCCTCGCCGGGACCTGCCTTGGCATCCAGCGCCGCGATGAGCCGGTCGACATCGGTAGAAGTGAACAATGCCTCCCAGACCGCTCCCTGTCTCTCCAGCCACGCCAACTCATCCGACTCCCCTTGGGTCAGCAGGACCGCCGCCAGCAACGATGGCTGCAGCACGGCTACGCCTGCCTCGGCGAGGACCGTGCCGCCGTCCCCCGCCGGAACGATCACCTCCGTCGGCAGATCGACGCTCACCGCAGAGCCGACCGCGAGGGTGAACTCCTCAGCAGTGAGGCCGACGGTCGCATCGATCCGAACTCCGAGCAGATTGGTCAGGGTGACGGCGGTTAGGGCCGCATCCTCGAACCGCGCCGTCTCCGCCAGCGGGAAATCGCCGTAGCCGGGGATAGTGGTCGACAGGCTTGAAGGGAAGACGATGAGGGTGGCTGCTCCGGTGGGATCTGCGACCGCGAGCAAGACCGACGCCGCGACCCCATCGGCATCCTCGACGACTATCGCAGTGGAGAACGAACCAGCCGGCGCGGCGGCTCCCACGGGCTCCGGCTCCAGCAACGCCACATCTTGCAGGGCGGACCTGGTGCCATCCCACACCGACGAAGTCTCGTCCTGGATCCTCTCGACGCCGGCGCCAAGCGCTCCAAAGACGCCGGCGGCCCTGCCCTCGGAACCGAGGCCGATGAGTGCAACCGCCGTCGCCGCGACGAGGAAAGAGAGAGCAATACGACCCCAGCGGACGGTCACCGGCGTCAGCTCGATGTCATCGGGGCTGAGTGCTTCGCCCTGCTCCTCGGGAACGGATGGTTCCGAGTTACCGTCGTCAGACATACAACTGGCGCTCCACGATGTACTCCCACACAGCCTCGGGAACCAGGAATCGGATGCTGAGGCCGGATGTCACCATCGAGCGCAAGCGGACGCCCGAGATGTCGAGCTCGGGCATGGCTATCCAGGTCAGGCGGTCCGGTGCCACCGCCGTCACGGCATCAACGGAGGTTCCCGGCCGAGGCACAACAGCAATGTCGACCCGTTCGAGCACCTCTTCCGACCTATGCCACGA
>CAXMQS010000011.1:0-12863 GCA_964195995.1 uncultured Acidimicrobiia bacterium | reverse complement strand
CCGATCATTGATGCCCAAGGTGGCGCGGCCGGTGAGGTTGGACCGCTGGTGGAACTCGTTGCCGGAGCCACCGGACTATCCCCTGGCGATGTGCTCGCCGCTGTCGAAGCCAATTTCCCTCACACCTACCATCTACTTCTGACCCTGCCTCTCGATCAGGTCAGCGCCGAGATTCCGGGATTGTTGACCTTTGTGGCCGACAATTCTGACCTTCCCGATGCCGATGCGGTGCTTGGCGCCATCGCCGCTAACACCCCGCATCTCGCCCAAGCCATCACCAATCTCCTCGTAGTCACAGATGGCTTCCGTGAGATCCCGGGAATCGAACCACTAACGAGGTTCTCCGGTTCGGCTGTCCGATCGATCCCGGATCTGGCCGACTACTTCGAAGACGATGTCGTCGCAGGAGTACGAGCCGTCTCCGATGACTACCGAACTCTCGACACGACAGCACCACCAGTCGACGCTTTTCCACCACTCCTGCTGATTGTTGGCATCCTCGTGATCATTTACGGAGTCGCGATGCTCACTATTACCAGTGCTTACACGCCAAGGCCGACAAAACCTGACGGTGGCGCCACCGAGCCGTCCGAACTGGTTGCTGCCACCGAGCGCAAGCTCGAGAGCGTGGGGTAGAGCCGCCCAGCGTGGCTCGTGAGCATGCGGTACACTTGGCGACTATGGAGGCAAACCGATGACCCCCGATAGCGATCACACCGATGACGTGACCCACACAATGTGGTCGTCCGCGGATGCCGCAGAGAGCAGCCTTCACGAAGACTGCAATCCCAACCGGGTCTGTCGCAATGCGCGTGAGTTCAGCTTCGATGGGTTCGCGGAAGAGGGTGGCGACGTACCGGCAGCCTGGCGCGAAACGCTGGCACGCGAGGGAAAGCTCAACACCTCGGGCGACTCGATTCGCGACCTGGTGCTCGGCCCCCAGACGTCCAGCTGACGTCCTGGGTTCGAAGATGACCGGGGACAACGACAGTCACGGTCGAGAAAGTGTCGTCGAGCTAACCGAGATCCTCCGAACCGGCGACTATCTGGCCGACCGCGGTACGGCGACAGCATTGTTCATCGCTCTCGAGCTTGGGCGCCCGCTGCTACTTGAAGGCGAGGTCGGCGTCGGCAAGACCGAGCTCGCCAAGGTGCTGTCCACGGTCCTTGACCGCCGCTTGATCCGGCTCCAGTGCTATGAGGGCATTGATACACATCAGGCGTTGTACGAGTGGGACTACGCCCGTCAGATGTTGCAGATTCGTGCTCTGGGCGAGCACGAAATTCAGGGCGACGACGCCGTCGATGGGCTCTTCACAGAGAAGTTCCTCCTCGAGCGTCCCCTGTTGGAGGCAGTTCGGGCCGGAGATCAATGTGTTTTGTTGATCGACGAGATCGACCGTGCGGACGATGAGTTCGAAGCGTTTCTTCTCGAGCTGCTGTCCGACTTCCAGATCACCATCCCCGAGGTAGGAACTGTCATCGCTAAGTCGCCACCAATCGTGATCCTCACCTCGAATCGCACCAGGGAGCTCCATGATGCGCTAAAGCGGCGTTGTCTCTACCACTGGATCGGCTACCCCGGCGTCGAGCAGGAGGTGGCAATCGTCAGAGTCCGGCTGCCCGAGGTTTCCGAAACGCTGACCCGCAAGGTGGTCGCCGCCGTTAACCGTCTGCGCGACATGGAGCTGGCGAAGCCGCCCGGAGTTGCCGAGACCCTGGACTGGGTGGCAGCCCTGGAAGTGGTTGGCGCCACGGACCTCGAGGTTGAAGAAGCACGCGACACGCTCGGGGCGGTCATCAAGGACCGGGACGACCTCAACGAGGTGTACAGCGATCTCCCGGCTGTCATCTCTGATGCCTGACGGTCTTGTAGAGAGGCTCGTCCTATTCGGCCACGCGTTGCGGGCCGAAGGCCTTTCAATCGGGTCCGGCGACGTCATGACGTTCTGTGCCGCGGCCGCTGCACTCAACCCGGGAGAGATCCAGGATCTTTATTGGAGTGGGCGAACGACGATGGTCACAAGGCGCGATCAAATTCCTGTCTATGACAGAGTATTTCGTCGCTTCTTTCTCGACCAGTCAGACCCGCTGCCCGACGAGCCCATGCCGCCAGACTCGACGGATAGCTCTGCAGTTCTGCAAGTCCCGGACAATGAACGCGGGACTGGGGAAGAGCAGGACGACACCAAGATCGCCATGGGCCTGGTCGGCGCCGATGCTGAGATCTGGCGGCACAAGTCGTTCTCGGAGTGCACGCCGGAGGAACTCAGAGCACTCAGGCGCATCATGGCTCGCATCCGCCTCACCCCACCGCAGCGGCGAAGCCGCAGGCGCGTTGCGGACAAGACCAGAGGACGACCTGACATGCGACGGACGGTGCGAGAAACGATGCGCATGCACCGCGAACCACCGAGGCTGTTCTGGACTGGCCGCAAACTGCGCGTCAGACCCTTAGTGCTCATCCTCGATGTCTCTGGATCGATGTCGGACTACTCGCGCAACCTGCTGCAGTTCGCCTACTCCACAAGACGCGCCGCCGGGCGCGTCGAGGTCTTCTGTTTTGGAACACGGCTGACTCGTATCACTTCAGCAATCGATCGGCGACTGCCCGACGAGGCATTGGAGCACGCCGCCCGTGAGGTGTTCGACTGGGACGGCGGCACGCGCATCGGCGAGTCGCTCGACGAGTTTGTTCGCCACTGGGGTCGATTGAGCCGGGGCTCGATCGTCGTGATCTGTTCCGACGGACTCGACAGAGGCGATCCGGCCGTACTCGCCACGGCCATGGAGCGACTCTCACGTCTGTCACATCGCGTCGTGTGGATGAACCCACACAAGGGCGACGACGAGGACTTCAGGCCAAGCACGCTCGGCATGATGGCGGCAGCCCCATTCATCGACACCGTCGTTTCGGGACACAACCTCCGCAGCCTCGAGAAGTTCGCCGCGACTGTTCCCGAACTGCGTTGAGGACATGAAGTGGAGCGTCTCCCTGCAGGCCGAAGGTGACCGAGCCCTCGAACTCGCGGAGATCGTCGAGTTGGCCGATGCGGTGGCACCAATGGGCGGAATCGCGTCCGGGATGGGAACGATGGCCTATGGCGCGCAGCTCAGCGTCGAGGCCGGCTCGGCCGAGGAGGCCGTCGATCTGGCGGTTCTAGCGTTCGAGTCGGCGGCGGCGCAGGCAGACCTTCCGGTGTGGCCGATCACCCACACCGGTGTGATCAGCGAGGACGAAGATTTGTCGGACGACGCGTGATTCGCCTGGGATCGCTGGCTGGTTACCCCTTCGAAGGGCCGCGGCTGCTGGCGGGATGGACCCCTCCGGCCATTGCCGCCGTTTACGCCGTCATGTATCGACCAGACGCCGACGCTAAACCCCAGGAATTCGCCGTCGTCTATGTTGGCCACTCCGACGACCTGTCTCGCGAACACCTTCCCTTCCGGCACCCGCAAGCAGCGTGCTGGAAGAAGCGCGCCGGGGATCGCTGGAACCTACACATCTGCACCTATGAAGTGCCGGGCGGGTTGCCGTCGCATCGCGAGCAGATCACCAACGAGTTGATTGCGGTCTACAAGCCCGGGTGCAACCCAGAGCAGTACGAGCAAGTGTGGAAGGACGAATGGATCGGTAGCTACATCGCGCCGACGACGGGACCTCTCACCACCGAGCGAGACCCTTCGACGTGAAGGCCAAGAGTCAGGCCGATGCCGTTTGTGTGGCGACTATCTCGGCGGCAATTGCAAGCGCGATTTCCTGAGGGTTTCGCGCGCCGATATCGAGCCCGGCTCGCTCCCGGATCCGACTCAGATCGGTGAACCCTCTGTAGGCCAACCAGTCGGACCGACTCTCTTGTAGATGCTTCGGCCCGACGCCACCGATGTACCCGACGTCGCTCTCAAGGGCCGCCATCAACCCTTCGCCACTCAATTCGAGATCATGGCCAAGGACAACAACACTGTCGAGTGGCGACAGGCCAGCGATGAGCCCCGAAGCTTCACGCGGGTTCCCTGCGGTGACGGACTGCCAACCCATCGCCGAGGCGAGCCGCCGCAACGAGTCGGCGATCTCTCCACCCCCCACGATGACCAGGGTGGATGTCGGCCACAGAACGGTGACCACAGTGTCTTCGAAGATCTCCGTGATGCTGGCTCCGTGGCCGAACATACGACGTGCGCTGTCGACGGCACCGCTGATCGTGTCGGAGGTGTACAACACCGTGCTGGTAACGAAGTCGCCATCCAATTGGCTGACGAGACACGTCGGCTCACGGTCAAGGAGCTGTTGCCAGAGATCGTCTGGGAGCTCGGACGCCGGAACCAGCATGCAGCCGATCCCTGCTGCGGGCTCGACGCCCGAGATGGCGGCGTCGTTCGAACCGATGTCGAGCTTGCACAGTCGGCCCTGACGGCCCTGGACCGAGGCCAACTCGATGAGCTGCCCGTCGAGAGCTCCTGACATGAGCGACCCCACGCGCCCTCCACCGGGCGTTATCGCTAGGGCCTCGTTGGGGTCGGAGGGCTCCGCCTGATGCCGGTCGACGATCCATGCGACATCAACGCGAGTCCCAGCGCGGATACACCCAGAAACACTCAACGCTATGCCGTACATGGGTGGATTTTACCCGCCCCCTGAGACTGCTGGCGCGGTCTAAGGCGAGGACTTTCGCGGCCTTGGCGAGGCCGAACGTCTGGCAGACGGCGTTACAGCCATCCCACGGGTACTGTGTCTAGATGGTCCTGGGACAAGGGGTAGCACGCCGTGAGTAACAAGGGGCTACGCCAGGCAGCGGAGTGGTCTTCGGAGGGCAAGCCCTTCGTGCTGGCCACCGTGGTGTGGCGCCGCGGCCCGTCTTCGGGCAAGGCGGGAGCCTCTGCCTTGGTGAGTCCAGACGGCCGGATCAGCGGCTGGTTGGGTGGTGCCTGCGCCGAGCCGACTGTCGTACGGGAGG
This sequence comes from uncultured Acidimicrobiia bacterium, assembly GCA_964195995.1. Lineage (GTDB taxonomy): Bacteria > Actinomycetota > Acidimicrobiia > Spongiisociales > JAOTWH01 > CAXMQS01. The sequence goes on along the minus strand of CAXMQS010000011.1, from coordinate 7,908 downwards.
CTTTGGCTGCACTCGTCGATGGCCAGCCGCGACTCCTACAGCTCGGATCGCCTGAGGAGTTCGGGACCAGATCGGGAGAAGGCGTTGTGGCAGTGCCGATGGCCTGCGAAAGTGAGGGAGCTATGGAGGTATACCTGGACCCGGTGATCCCGTCACCGCAGCTTGTCGTAATTGGTCGCTCTCCGGCAGCGGAAGCGTTGGTCGCGATGGGGGAGTCGCTGGGATGGCGCTCCCGTCGCGTTGATGACGAAGAAGGTGCGATCGACCTGGGTTCGGTGACCGAGCGCGACTTCGTGGTGGTGGCGACTCAAGGCCACTACGACGAGGTGGCTCTGGAATCCGCGCTGGCGACCCCGGCCGGATACCTCGGTCTGGTGGCGTCACATAAGCGGGCCGACGCCGTAATCGAGTATCTGCGTAGCCGCGGTTCGACCGACGAGGCACTCACCCGCATCCACGCCCCTGCCGGACTCGACCTCGGGAGCATTGATCATGTCGAGATTGCCGTTGCCGTGCTTGCCGAGATCGTTGCACTGAAGGCGGTCGGCGGCTTAACCACAGGGGTGGCAGTCGCGCAGCCGGAGACGGCGATCGATCCGGTATGCGAGATGACTGTTGATGTCGACACTGCCCACTTCATCAGCGAGCATGACGGCTCCAAGTACTACTTCTGCGCTCCCAGCTGTCAGAAGGCCTTCGAGGCAAATCCGGCCAATTTCGTAGCCGGCGCCAAGTGAAGATCAGCGATCATCTCGAGGTGATGGGTCCCTAGACGCCGTATGGCACGTGGTCCAGGATGTTCCCTCCGTCGCTCAGTGCCTCCCCGGTCGCGGGTGGCGGCGCGTTACCTCGGGGGAGCCCGAGCTGAGCACCTACCTCGACTCGCGGCTCGGATCGGACGGCATTGTTCAGCGCCTGGCGCCAATCACTGTTGCCGTCTACGGCGTTCAGCCCGTCTGAATGGATCGGTGGCGGCTCGGCTCCTGTAGCCTCGGCTTCTTCGACTGCGGAGGCCTCATGACGGAGACGACCGGCACCATCGTTGTCACCGCCAACGGCGGTCCCGAGGTGCTCGAGTGGACAGAAACAACCGTGGGCGACCCAGGCCCCGGCGAGGCGCTGGTCAAGGTCGCAGCCGCCGGCGTCAACTTCATCGACATCTATCAGCGCGATGGGCTCTATCCGCTGGATCTGCCGTTCACTCCGGGCGTCGAGGGCTCTGGTGTCGTTGAGGCGGTTGCGTCCGACGTGTTTCTGGATGTTGGAGCACGCGTTGCCTGGTCGGGCTCGTTGGGGTCGTACGCCGAGAAGCGTCTGATAGACGCCGACAAGCTCATCGAGGTCCCGCAAGGCGTGCCGCTCGACCTGGCAGCAGCCGTGATGCTGCAGGGCATGACGGCTCACTACCTGTCTCACGACACTTATCCGCTGGCAGAAGGCGACGCCTGCCTGATTCATGCGGGGGCGGGCGGCGTTGGCCTGCTGCTGATACAGATGGCAAAGGCACGGGGTGCCTCGGTGTTCGCCACGGTGGGAACGGCAGAGAAGGCCCGGGTGGCAGCGGCCGCCGGAGCCGACCACGTCGTCAACTACACCGACACCGACTTCAAGGATGCCATCGAAGAGATCGCCGGCCCCAAACCGCTGGCCGTTATCTACGACGGGGTTGGTGCTGACACGTTCGAGAGAGGGCTTGAGCTACTGCGGCGCCGCGGCGTAATGGTCACCTTCGGGAACTCCAGTGGCCCGCCACCCCCTGTCGACGCGCTGGCTCTGATGCGGCTCGGTTCGCTTTACGTCACCCGGCCGACCCTCTTCGATTACATCGCCACTCGAGAACAGCTGGAACAACGCTCCAGAGACCTCTTCAAGTGGATCGGCGAAGGAACGCTCGAAGTTCGAGTCGGAGCTCGATTCGCTCTGTCTGCTGCAGCCGATGCTCATCGCGCCTTGCAAGGTCGTAGCACCACGGGCAAGGCGTTACTAGAGGCAGCCGGTTAGCTTGGCGCGGTGAGCGTACGACTCGACTTCACCCTTGTGGATCAGGCCGGGCAGCCGTGGACGCTTTCTGAGCATCGTGGAAGAGCAGTTGCCCTGTTCTTTCTGCGAGGCGACTGGTGACCGTATTGCAATGGCCAGCTGGTCAGCTTGGCAGCACGTCACGATGAAATCACCGGCGCCGGGGCGCTGGTGGTCGGTATCAGCGTTGACAGCCCGGAGCGCAACTCGGCGATGATCGAGAAGCTGGAATTGCCGTTTCCCATTCTCAGCGATCCCGATCGCAGCGCCGCAATTGGCCCATTCGGCGTTATCGACGAGAAGGATGAGCGCAACATCGCTCGTCACGCAACGGTGATCATCGGTCCCGACGGCACCGAGGTCTTTCGATTCGAGTCAAGAGACTTCGCAGACAGGCTTCCCGAGGACGCGGTCATCGCTGCCGTAGGGGCGCTAGGGCTCGAGCCGACATCGCAGGCAGCTCCGCAGCTAGGGGTCTCCGAGCCCGGTCCGAAAGCCATGCCCGTCGATCAGATGGCCCCGTACTTCCGGGGAGCCCGCTTCGCCGTCGTCGCGCTGTCGCGCCGCTATCCCGAGCTTGGCGACGATGCCGCCGCCTACGTAGAAGAACTCGGCCGCTATGCCGAGAACGCGGTCGAGCTGTTCCGTCGCAAGCGAGCGCGCGCCCAGGACGCCGACTAGGAGTCTTACCCCTTCACGGCTCCCATCGTGAAACCGGTGGCGAACTTGTCGAGGAGGAGGTTGAAGAGCAGTGCTACGGGCACCGCGATGAGCACCGCTGCGGCCTGCAGCGATTGCCAGAAGAACACATCGCCTCGAACCAGCTCCGTTGGCACGCCAACTGCGATCGTCTTGACGGCGCTGCCCTTGGTGAATGCGAGCCGCTAGAGGATCTCCCGGCGACGGGCGAGGCGCAACACCAGTGCCGTTACCGCAACGAGCACCGGAAAGAGGCCGGGTCGATTCCCGACACCGGATTACCGTCGGCAGGTGGATCTCCCCGGATACCTAGCCCGAATCGGCCTCGACGAGGCGCCGGCCATCGATCGCGCAGGGCTCGAAACGTTGCAGCGGGCTCACCTCACTCACGTTCCGTTCGAGAACCTTCACGTATACCACCGACTTGGCGTGTCCGCCGATCCGGAGCGTTCCATCACCAAGATCGTCGACGGGGGGCGTGGCGGCTGGTGTTTTGAGCTCAATGGCAGCTTCGCCTCGCTGCTGGACGCCATCGGGTTCGAGGTGACCCGGCTCGGCGCCACCGTGATGCTCGATGGACCGACCGATGGCCCCCAACCGAGCCATGCCTCAATCCGAGTCGACCTCGACCGGCCCTATCTGGTGGACGTCGGCTTCGGCGATTCGTTCATTCGCCCGCTGCCCCTCGACGACGATGGGCCCCACGACGGTGGCTCCGGTCAATACCGCTTCAGCCGCGCCGGCGACTCCCTAACACTGCAATTCCTTGACAACGGCGTCTGGGTCGATCAATACCGCTTCACTTTGGACCCCGTCGTACCGGCTGTCTTCGACCCGTCGAGCGAGTTCCTACAGACTTCCCTGACGACGCGCTTCACGGCCAAGCCGTTCGCGACACGGCTGCTCGCTGGCGGGCCGGATCGAGTAACTCTGGTCCACGATCGCCTCAAGCTTCGCCATGGTGGTATCTGGACGGAGACGCTCGTCCCGGAACAGGACTGGCCCGGCGCGCTGCTCGAGTGGTTCGGGATGGAGCCCCAAAGCCCCAACCCTCTGGCGAATACGATGGGGCCATGAGCGAGCGCCTCCCGCCCGTCTGCACCGCAGATCAGATCAGAGACGCTTATCACGTTGGGCTCCGCATCGTCTGGGAGGACAACGGGGAGCGAGCCGTCTGGGACATCGTGGCCGTTGATGAAACCACGGCTACGACCAGATTCACCGCCGCCGATGGCACTGAGACGGAGAGCACGGCTACCTTCGAGGCTCTGTCCAACCATTCGGCGTTCCCCAAGGGGACCACGATGGTCGCTGAGGAGTTCACAACTCCGGCCGGCACCTTCGCCGGGACTCACGCAGTCGTTGCCACTCCCGGCGGCGACCATGACTTCTACTTCAGCGATGCCCACCCCGGCCCGCCGCTGATCATCAGCTCGCCGGGATCTCTCAATCAGCAGATTGAGCGCAACGACCTGTAACGGTTCAGTACGTCTGCGGAACGAACGTCTGGTCGGTGATCGGCGTCCGCATATACCCGATGGGCTCCTGGCGGGGCGGCAGCTCGATCTCGGGCCGAACCACGTCCTGATAGGGGATCAGGCTGAGGAGGTGGCTGATGCAGTTGAGCCTGGCTCGACGCTTGTCATCGGACGGCACGACGTACCACGGAGCCTGCTTGATGTCGGTGTATGTGAACATCTCGTCCTTGGCTCGGGAGTACTCGACCCACTTGGCGCGCGACTCCAGGTCCATGTCGCTGAGCTTCCAGCGTCGCTTGGGGTCGGCGATTCGAGCCTGGAACCGTCGCTCCTGCTCCGCGTCGCTGACGGAGAACCAGTACTTGACGAGGACGATCCCCGAGCGCACCAGCATGCGCTCGAACTCGGGGCAGGACCGCAGGAACTCCTGGTACTCGTCGTCGGTACAGAAGCCCATGACACGCTCGACGTTGGCGCGGTTGAACAACACCATCTCGCCGGCAGCAGGCAGGTGGGCGACGTAGCGCTGGAAGTACCACTGGGACTGCTCCCGCTCGGTGGGCTTAACCAGCGCCTCAGTGCGAACGATGCGAGGGTTGAGGCGCTCGGAGATGCGCTTGATGACGCCGCCCTTGCCGGCAGCATCCCTGCCCTCGAACAGGACGACCACCTTCAAGTCCTGGTCGACTATCCAGGTCTGCAGCTTCGCCAGCTCGTCTTGCAGCTTGTCGAGCTCCTCCTCGTAGTAAGCGCGCTTGACCTTGCCTTGAGAATTGAGATGCTCGGCCGTGGCGGGCGGGACGTGCCGCAGCTCGGTCGGTAGCGATTCCTCGGCGCCTTCGAATTCCTCAGCCATATCTTGTCCTCCAAACTCGAGACTACTTGAGTCGCGGGAGACCAGGTTTGGCCACCTGGGTCACGCCCCGGTCGGGAGATTCCTCTGTCTGAGGAGTACCCCTTTTCGGCTTGTCGTCGGTTACTTAGTAACCGGTTATGAAAACGACGTTGTCACCTCTCCGCATCGAGCAGCGCCTCGCCTCGGGCGTCCTGGCGCTACTGCTCGCCCTTGGTCCCATCGCCGGTGCCGGTGCCGCCTCAGCTGCCGCGGTCGGCGTCACCATCGATGATGCGCTGACTCCCAAGGACCTAGCGGTTGGTGTCGGCACCACCGTGACCTGGACCAATGCTGATGCCGAGCGCCATCGGATGCGATCCCGTAGCGGTCCTGTGGAGTTCGATTCAGGAAATCTCGATCCGGGCGACACGTTTCAGTTCACCTTCTCAGTCGAGGGAACCTACTCCTACCTGGACGAGCGGGACGCCGACAACCCTGCCTATCAGGGCTCGGTGGTCGTCACCATAGATGCCCCACCTGGAGGCGAGGAGCCTGCCCCTCCGCCGGGGGGCGAACCTCCTGCTCCGCCCGTTAGCGGGGACGTCTCCATCGTCAATCGGTCCTACCAGCCGGGGTCGTTGACCGTTGGCGTCGGGGCGACCGTGAGATGGGCCAACAACGACGATCGGGTTCACACCGTCACCGCCCGCAATGGCGATTTCGACAGCGGTATCTTCGATACCGGCGGCACCTACAGTCGCAGCTTTGCAACGGCCGGCACCTTCGAGTACTTCTGCACCGTCCACCCGGACATGGTGGCTTCGATCACGGTTGTGGGTGGCAGCGGCGAACCCCCTCCGCCGCCGGCTCCTACACCCGATCCAACTCCTACCCCCACTCCAGACCCGACCCCGACGCCTCCCGCGAACGCCGACATCTCGGTCTTCGATTTCGGGTTCGCCCCAGCCAACCGCACCGTCAACGTCGGCGACACCGTTTCGTGGGCCAACACGGGGGTTGCTCCACACACGGTCACGGCCAACGATGGTTCCTTCGACTCGGGCTTCATGTTCTCGGGTGATCCGTTCAGCCGCCGGTTCGATGCCCCCGGTGCCTTCGCCTACTTCTGCTCGATCCATCCTGAGATGGTCGGAACAATCACCGTTGTCGGCGAGGCCACCGGCGCCGCGCCGCCACCGCCACCGGAACAACCAGCTGCTGGAAGCACCACACCCGCTGTCAGTGGTGCTGCTCCTTCTGGCGATGTCTCGATAGTCGACAACGACTTCAAGCCCTCTGCCTTCACAGTTGCTGTGGGGTCCACGGTGTCGTGGGCCAACACGGGAGCGGTGCCGCACACGGTCACTACCAGCGGATTCGACTCCGGCTTCATCATGCCCGGCGACCGCTTCAAGCGCGCCTTCTCAGCCGAGGGTTCGTTCAGCTACTTCTGCACTATCCATCCAGGGATGGCTGGGACCGTCAACGTCGTCGCGGCGACAGCAGCAGGGACTAACCAGCCGGCAGAGGCCGAGGCGGCGGTCGCTGTCGAGAGCTCATCGTTGGGTGCCGCTGAGCCCCAAGGCACCGAGCAGCCTCCTGCCGGGCTTCCGCCGGCCTCCATCGACATCATCGACCTCGACTTCGACCCGCGGCTCGTCACTGTGACGGCGGGCACTGCGATCACCTGGACCAACGTTGGCGAACTACCGCACACTGTGACAGGAGACTTCGGCGACTCTGGCTTTCTCGAGCCGGGCGGCGCGTACTCCACCACCTTCAATGAGGAGGGCACCTTCGACTACCTATGCACCATCCACCCGACGATGATTGGAACCGTCGTGGTGGAAGCAGCAGTGGCCTCCGATGCTCCTTCTCCCGTCACCCGCGAGTCCGCGGCGGCACCCTCGCCCGACGAGACAGTCTTCGTCGGCGGCTTCGCCGACCCCGCTGAAGGCCCCCCGTGGGGTCCCGTAGCACTGACGGTTCTGGTCCTCGTCGGTGCGGCCGCTGTTCTCGTCGGAGCCGCTGGTCCCAGGACCAAGAAAGTCCCAACCAGCGACTAGTCGGGCGACGCGGCTTCTCGTGATAGCCGTTCGACGGGCGCTCGGTCCGCCGTAGCCTCCAACCGTGCGCCGCATCGTCAATTTTCTCCGGTCAGCCTGGAAGCCAGACCACACCGCTGGTCTGATGCTCGTGGCCGTCGTGGTCGGCGCCCTCGTCGGCGTCGCCGCCTACCTCCTGGTGGAGGGCATCGCTCTCGTCGCCGACGGAACCCAGGAGGTAGCTGAGGCACTGCCCGGCAACTGGCTGTGGATGTTCATCATGATCCCGCTGGGGCTGACTGTCGCCTGGTGGCTGGCAGAGCGCTTTGCCCCAGAGACAGCTGGAGATGGCGTGCCGCAGGTGGCGGCGGCTCTCATCATCGCCGGCGGCCACGTCCGACGCCGAGTGGCGTCGCTCAAGATCATCGCCACCAGCATCACCCTCGGCGTTGGTGGGTCCGCTGGGCGGGAGGGCCCCATCGTGCAGATCGGCTCGGCAGTTGGTTCCGCCCTTGCCCGATGGACGGGCCTCAGCGAGCAGCACGCTCGCAGCCTTGTTGCCGCCGGTGCCGGTGCCGGGATCGGCGCCTCGTTCAACGCCCCGATCGCCGGAATGCTCTTCGCCATGGAGGTCGTGCTCGGTGGCTTCCACATCCGACACCTCAACACAGTGGTGGTGGCGTCTGTGTCGGCAGCCGTTGTGTCTCGGAGCCTGGTCGGCGCCGACCTCAGCTTCCCCATCGTCAAGTACCCGCTGACCGACGCCCGCGAATTGCTGGCGTACGCCGCCGTCGGGCTGTTGGCCGTTGTCGCCGCCTATCTGTTCCTGCGC
>CAXMQS010000010.1:0-4006 GCA_964195995.1 uncultured Acidimicrobiia bacterium | reverse complement strand
GTTCTGCAGCGCCTCGGCCATGCGTCGCACGAACTCACGTCCGACACGGTGCTCCTCGAGCATCACCGCGATCGGCCCGACGTCGACGGGCATCCCCTGGTCCGCCAGCGCGGGGAACAACAGGTCCTCTTCCTTTCCGTGATGACAGGCGTCGGCAAAGAGTCTGAAGAACGCCACACTGTCACCGAGAGCGTCCGAGTCGCTGCCGCCGTCGTCGATAGCCCGCTCCAGCACGGAGGCCACTTCGAGGATGAGTTGATGCTCGGCTCGGAGTACTGCAGTTGCTGTGTCGTCCATCCCACCACGGTACTCCGCGGTGATCCGGGCGTCGGATCAGAGACCGGGTGTGCCTGCGAGCATGGACCGAGCGTCCAAAGGAGCAGTGGCTGAGATGATGACCGACCGCTATTCGTGGAGTCTGGCCGAACCCGGCAAGGCTCTGGAGCGGACCGAGAGCGCCGGACGGCAACCCGAAGCGGCTGAGGTTCTGATCGAAGTCGCCGGCTGTGGCGTATGCCACACGGACCTCGGTTACGCCGACGGCCATGTTTCTACCCGGGCCCCTCTGCCACTGGTGCTGGGTCACGAGATCGTCGGCACCGTGGTCGAGGTTGGTCCCGACGCCAGCGAGTGGATGGGAATGCCCGTGCTGGTTCCCGCCGTCATTCCCTGCGGCGCGTGCGACCACTGTGCGGCAGGCCGCGGCAATGTCTGTCAACGCCAGCTGATGCCCGGCAATGATCTGGACGGCGGCTTTGCCACCCACGTCACGGTGCCGTCGATGGGGTTGACGGCGATCGAGTCGCTCCCCGCCGGCTACGAGTTGGCCGATTTTGCCGTCGTGGCGGATGCAGTGACCACCCCACTGCAAGCGGTACGGCGGGCTGCGGTGTCCGAGGGAGATCTTGCGGTCGTAGTCGGCACAGGCGGCGTCGGTACCTATGCGGTTCAGATCGCCGCCGCCGCCGGAGCAACCGTCGTCGCTGTCGATATCGACGACTCCCGACTCACTCCCCTACATGATCACGGTGCTGCTGCCACGGTCAACTCGATGGGGATGACACCACGCCAGGCGAGGGATGCGGTGCGTGATCATGCCCAAGACCTCGGCGCCCCCGCCACCGGATGGAAGATCTTCGAGTGCTCGGGCAGTGTTCCGGGTCAAGAGACGGCATTCGGCATGCTGGGACCAGCCGGGACGCTGGCGGTCGTCGGCTTCACAATGGACAAGGTTTCGGTACGTCTCTCCAACCTGATGGCCTTTGACGCCGATGCCTTCGGGTCATGGGGTTGTCCGCCACAGCGCTATCCCGAGGCCGTTGGACTCGTCACCTCCGGGCTGGTAGATCTGCTCCCCTTTACCCGCAAGATCCCAATGACCGAGGTCGAGTCGGCGCTGGCAGCAGCCCGCGACGGCTCCGACCCTCGCCGTTCGATTCTCATCCCATGAAAGGAAATCAGCAGATGGAGTTCAAGAACCACGATCTGGTCCCGGACCGCGAACTCACGGAGGTCCTCTACGAGGAGAAGCCGGTGGTCGATAGCTCCGGCGACCCAGTCGAGGGACTGCACGCGGTGTGGATCACCCTCGACAACCCCGCTCAGCTCAATTCCTATACGACGGAGACCGTAAAGGAAACGATCATCGCGTTTCGCCGCGCTTCGGTTGATAGAGCGGCCGTTGCCGTGGTGTTTACCGGCTCCGGCGACCGCGCCTTCTGCACCGGAGGCAACACCGAGGAGTATTCGGAGTATTACGCCGGACGTCCCGGTGAGTACCGCCAGTACATGCGCCTCTTCAATGACATGGTCTCTGCGATCCTCACCTGCGACAAGCCTGTAATCAACCGGGTCAACGGGATGCGCATCGGCGGTGGCCAGGAGATCGGCATGGCATGCGACTTCACCGTCGCCAGCGACCTTGCCCGATTCGGCCAGGCTGGACCCAAGCACGGCTCAGCGCCTGATGGTGGCTCCACCGACTTTCTCCACCTGTACGTCGGCTTTGGCCAGGCCATGGCGTCCTGCGTGCTGTGCGAAGCGTGGGGCGCTCACGAAGCGCTACGCCTCGGCCTGATCAACGACATCTTCCCGGTGCTCAAGCTGGACGGTGACTTCATCCCCAACCCACTGGTGGTTACCGACCGCTACCTCGACGAATGGGGCCGAATCATCCACGGAACGTCCAAGCAAGGCGAGGACCTCGCCGCAGGCAAGGCCAAGCTCAAGGAAGGCGAGATCGACTTCTCCCGGCTCGACGCAGGGGTCGACGAGCTGGTGACGAAGATTCTCTACACCATGCCCGATTGCACGACCAAGACCGTCGAATCGATGCGGAAGAAGAAGCTGGAGCATTGGGACCAGAACAAGGAGACCAACCGCGCCTGGCTCTCACTCAACATGATGACCGAGGCCAAAGCCGGATTCCAGGCCTTCCATCGCGGCGACCGCGAGGTGGGCCGCGAGGTGGACTTTGTCGATCTTCGCCTCCGCCTGGCGGCCGGCGAGACCTGGGGCGACGAGCTCATCGCAGCCGTTTCCCCCCAAAGCTGATGTCGCTGGTCAGCCACACAACCGCGGGCGGCGTCCACACGATCACACTGGACTCGCCGCCGGGAAACGTCATCGACATGGCGCTGTGCGCCGAGCTACGACCTGCCATCGCCGCAGCGGGTGCCGACGAACAAGCCAAGGTGCTGGTACTGCGGGGCGCCGGAAAGCACTTCTCTTTCGGTGCCAGCGTCGAAGAGCATCTGCCAGCAACCGCGGCTGAGATGTTGGAAGCGATCGGCGGCGTAGTGCGCGACCTGGTCGGGCTCCCCTACCCGACCGTGGCCGCTGTCGGGGGCCGCTGCCTCGGAGGGGGCCTGGAGTTGGCGCTGGCATGTGGCATCGTCCTTGCTGAGGATGATGCCGTCCTGGCCTGCCCTGAAATTCGCCTCGGGGTGTTCCCCCCGGCGGCGACCGCGCTACTAACGGGCCGTCTGGCCGAAGACGTACTGCTCACCGGCCGCGACCTCAGCGCCGCTGAGGCCCACCGGCTCGGGATCGTCAACGCCGTCTGCTCTTCGGGGTCACTGGATCAGGCGGTCACGGCCTTCGTGAACGAACACTTCATCCCGCGCTCGGCTGCCTCGTTGCGGGTAGCAACTCGGGCACTGCGAGAGCCCCGGCGCGAGGCATTGCTGGCCCGCCTCGACGCTGCCGAGCAGCTCTATCTGGACGAACTGGTGCCGCTCCACGACGGAGTAGAGGGCATCCAAGCATTCCTCGACAAGCGAGAACCAGAATGGAAGAACAGATGAGCGCCCGAGCACTTGTGAGCGGTGGAGCCGGTGGCATCGGTCGAGCAACGGTGGCGGCGCTGGCGCAAGCCGATCACATCGTTGCAGTTGCCGACATCACACAGGGTGATCCGCCACCGGGAGCAGTCGAACTATTTACCTCTGACCTGTCCGATCCCGCCGCTTGCGCAGCGGCGGTGTCCTCAACTGCCGAGGCCTTCGGTGGCCTCGACGTTTTGGTTCACGCTGCCGGGATCACCCGCGATGGCGTGTCGTGGAAGATGGAAGACGACGCCTGGAGGTCGGTGCTGGCAGTAAACCTGGATGCGGCCTTCTACCTCAGTAGAGCCGCAATCCCGGTAATGCGCCAGGGCGGTGGCGGTTCGATCGTGTTCGTGTCGTCGATCAACGGCGAGCGTGGCAAGTTCGGGCAATCCAACTACGCCGCCTCCAAAGCCGGCCTTCACGGGCTTGCCAAGTCGCTGGCCCGGGAACTGGGCCACTTCGGCATTCGAGTCAACGTTGTCGCCCCCGGCATGATCCGCACCGCGATGACGATGTCACTGCCGGAGGAGATCCAGGAGGCGGCCCGTCAGGACACCTCCCTGGGTCGCATCGGTGAGCCTGAAGACGTCGCCGACGTGATCGCCTTTCTCACATCAGACGGTGCCCGCCACATCACCGGGCAGGTGATCCGGGTCGACGGAGGCCAATACCTCTGA
>CAXMQS010000009.1:0-21171 GCA_964195995.1 uncultured Acidimicrobiia bacterium | reverse complement strand
TGTCGGTGTCGGGGGAGACGGTGGTGAAGGCTCCGCCTTTGGAGGATTGCCCATGATCCCGGCCGTCGAGATCAGCGGACTGCGCAAGCGCTATCGACGGGTCGAGGCGCTGCGCGGGATAGATCTGGTGGTTCCGAGCGGATCCGTGTTCGGATTCCTGGGGCCCAACGGAGCCGGCAAGTCCACCACGATGAAGATCCTGATGGGTCTGATCCGACACGGCGAGGGCACCGCCCATGTCCTGGGACGCGACGTCCGCGACGGCACGGCCATTCGAGCCCAGATCGGCTACCTGCCGCAGAACCCGTCCTTCTACGATCGGATGCGGGTGTATCGGGTCCTGCAGTTTGTGGCGCGCCGGTTCATGACTGGCTCCCGACAAGCCATCAACGACCGTGTCGAAGATACGCTGGCGCTGGTCGGTCTGAGCGGCAAGGAAGGTCGACGCGTCGGTGACCTGTCGGGTGGCGAACTACGGCGACTGGGGATCGCGCAGGCATACGTCGGCCATCCCGAATTGCTGATTCTCGATGAGCCCTCGGTGGGACTCGACCCTGCAGGACGACGCGAGGTGATCGACCTTCTCGATGCCCTCCGCCAGCAGACGACGGTCTTCTACTCAACCCACATCCTCGACGACGTACAGCGGATCGCTGATCACATCGCTGTGCTAGATCACGGCCAGATCATCTCTCAGGGGTCAATCGACGAGTTTCTGGCGACCGGTGAAGCGTCGTACAGGGTCGGTTTGGGTGGCGACGGCGAATCTGTGATCAACTCGCTCGCTGCCGAGCCTTGGGTGGCAGCCACGACGCCGCTCGGGGATGGTTCCTGGAGGGTCGCGGCCACCGACCGGTCTACCGTCGAGAAGCAGCTCGCTCCACACCTGCTTGCTCAGGGAGCGGTCGTCACCGAGATCCGCCCCGAGCAACGCAGCCTGGAGGAGATCTACCTGGAGATCACCGAGCGGTATGAGCAGGACGAGGAAGCCGCAGATGGTGACTGAGGTCGCACCCCTGCAGCCGATCACCGGGTCCGGTCCCTGGCGAGGCCTGAACGGGTTGACGGGGGCCGAAGCGCGGCGCTGGCTGCCATGGAGGTCACTGGTATTGATGGGTGTCGGCTTGGGCGTGCTCGGACTGGTCTTTGTCATCTGGCGGATAGCCGGCGCTGAGGCGGAGGTCAACCTTCGGCTCGGCGGCCTGATGTACCCATTCTTCTCCCTGTGGGCGATCGCCCTTACCTTGGCGACGGCGACGGCCGCACAGGGAGCAGTCGCCGGGGAGGTGGATGAGGGCACCGCCGCCTGGCTGATGGGCATGCCGATTGGGCGACCCGCTTTCATCGTCTCCAAAGTCCTTGGTGCTATCCCCGGCGTCTTGGTAGCTGTGTTCGGCGCCGGACTGGTCGCCTACCCGGTCTTTGGCTATGCCTCCACGATCGAGATCGAGAACTTCACAACCAACAACGTTCTAGAGGTGGCCAGCCAGCCGATCGGCTCGGAAGGGTTTGTGGATCTGCCTTCCCTCTCGGAGTACCTGGGGGTATTGGTCCGAATGTCACTGTTCTTGCTGGTGCTGGTGGGGTTGATGGTGTTGCTCGGTGCCATCTTTCGATCGACGGGCATCGTCCTCGGCCTCGGTGTCGTGCTGGCGGTGGGGCTATTCATGGTCGGGATCGTGGACATTGCGGGCGTGGTCGACGCCACCCCCGCCGGACTGATCTCCGGACTACTCGATTCTGTGCAAGCGGAGCCGGCACCGTTGGCCCGGCCGGTGTTGATCTCGGTGCTGTGGATCTTCGGGCTGACCGGTCTGGCCGTCGCTCGGTTCCAGCGGAGGGATCTGTGATGGCGAAGTCGGGTGGGCCGATCATCGAGGTCAACGGTCTCTACAAGCATTACGGCAAAGTAGAGGCTCTACGCGGGATGGACCTGATGGTTCCCCGCGGCACCGTGTTTGGGTTCCTGGGGCCCAACGGCGCCGGAAAGACCACCACGATGAAGATCCTCATGGGACTGGTCAGTCCGACTCGTGGTGAGGCCTTCCTGTTTGGGCGCGACGCTCTTCATGCCGGACCGGCTGCCCGCTCTCGGATCGGCTACCTCCCGCAGGATCCGGAGTTCCACCCGGATCGCACCGTGCGGGAGATCCTCAAGTTCGCCGGGCGTCTGTATTCGGGAGGCTGGAGTCCGCTTGTCCTCCGGAAACGCGTCGACTCTCTGATTGAACAGGTCGGCCTTGCCGGCAAAGGTCGCAGGAGAGTCAGAGCCTTGTCGGGTGGTGAGAGACAACGGTTGGGAATCGCCCAGGCGCTGATCGGAGAGCCCGAACTGCTGATCCTGGACGAGCCATCGGCGGGCCTCGACCCTCGCGGTCGGCGTGAAGTGATCGACCTGATCGAGGATGTACGCCAGCACACCACGGTCTTCTATTCGACCCACATACTCGACGACGTTCAAAGAGTGAGCGACGCGGTTGCGGTGGTCGGCGGCGGGCAGATGCTGGCTCAAGGCTCGATCGGGGAGATTCTGGGCAGTCCGATCGGGACCTACACGGCCATGCTGCGGGGCAAGCCAGATGGGCTAAGCAAGCGGATGGGCGCCGAACCATGGGTCGCCAGCGTGGATACAGCCCAGCGGGGCGAGCTAGAGGAGTGGACGGTTCGGCTAGCCGACGAGTCTGCCGCCGGTCGGCTGCTCCCGCTGTTGGCGAGTCAGCAGGGCTGTGATGTCGTCGAGTTCCATCTCAGCGATCGGAGCCTCGAGGACGCCTATCTGGAGATCGTGGGAGGCGTCCATGGCGAGTGAACGTCGCTACTTCGCTGGATTTGGCGGCTACCTGTGGGGCGAACTGCTGCCGTGGCTCGGATGGCGGGGCTTGCTGCGCATCCTGGTGTGGACCGGGTTGGTCAACCTGGTGCTGTATCTCGATGTCGTCACCGATTGGGATATTGGGTGGGTGACGCTGGAGTCACTCGACGAGGCGGTCGATCTGGTGTGGCTGTTTGCGGCTCTCGGGGCGATCGTGGTCACGGTGGGTCCAGTGGAGGCGGAGCGGCGCCGCGGCACCGCCGGATGGGTGGTATCGAAGCCGGTTTCGCGCGGTACCTACATCGTCGGCAAGGTTGTGGCCCACAGTCTCGGCGTCGCCGTGTCCATGGTGCTCATCCCGGGGCTGGTGGTCTACCAGTGGTTGCCGGGTGCTGAACACGCTCGCGGCTTCGCACCGCCAACCCCACCATTCGGTCGCTATCTGGTTGCACTGGGTGTGATAGCGCTGCTGACCACCTTCCTCGTGGCGTTAGTGGTGATGTTGGGGACGCTTCTCAAGCGCCGGGGTCCAGTGACGGGAATCTCGTTCTTCCTGCTGATCTTCATCTTTGCCCCAGTGGTCGGCTTCTCCTGGTCCAAATTCACTCCGGGCATGCTGATCAACTGGCAGCGTCCCACCGGGTTGACTCCGCTCGCCGACTATGTCTTTGGCAGCCAATTGGGACCGATCGAAGCGGTGTGGGTGACGGCGCTGGCGACAGTGGCCTTCACCGGGATAGCGGTGGCGGCTTTCCGCCGGGCCGAGCTATAGGGCAATCGGTGCTACATCTCGACGGCTCAGAGGGGGTGGAGCACCTTGTGCGAAGAGTGCTCGAGCAGGTGCGCGGCCCGTAACTCAGGCGAGGTCACGCCCTGGTGGGCTGGTGCCGTCGCTCAGGCGCGTATCGCCCATCTCTGCTGTCTGCGATGGCATGGGTTCTGCAAACATCCTGCAAACGAACGGTGCCGGACGGCACCGTTCGTACACGTACGGAACAGGAGGGCGTCGGCTGGAAAGGCTGAGGCTTACGGACGAATCCGGGAGTCGCCGGACCGAGCCGGACGGTCCCGGATTGGCTCAAAGGAACTTGTAATGAGCAGGTCGGGGGTTCGATTCCCTCCGCCAGCTCCCATGGAAACCCCGTGACGCGGGCGCCCTCGCCCAAGGCGCTTGTTGGCGTCGGTGGCTGACCTGGAGGATTGTGGCCACACGTAACGCGACAGCCCGGCTCTAGTAGCGTCGGGCTCGTGCTCATCGAGAGAGACAGCGAACTCAGTCTCTTGACTGGTCTGCTCACTGAGGTCGGGTCCTCGGGGGGGAAGGTCGTCCTGGTTCGTGGCGAAGCCGGTATCGGCAAGACGGCTCTGGTCAGCGAATTCGTCGCAAGCAATCGTGACGAAACTCACGTCCATCTTGGGTCTTGTGACGACCTTCTCATTCCTCAGGCACTAAGCCCATTCTGGGATATGGCCCGTACTGAGTCGTCTCTGAAAGGGCCGGTGGATAGTGGCGACCGCCCCCGCTTGCTGGACGCTGCCATGGACCTGCTCTCGCGGTCGCTCCGTCCCACCATCATGATCATCGAGGACACCCACTGGGCAGATCAGGGGACCCTCGATGCCATCAAGTATCTAGGTCGCCGAATCTCAAGAACCAACGGGCTGCTGATCCTCACCTATCGCGACGGTGAGGTCGATTACGACCACCCTCTGCGGGGGGTGGTCGGTGACCTACCGCCTGACAGCGTCGTCCGGATTCATCTCGACGGTCTCTCCCTGTCGGCGGTGACGTCGCTCATTGGGGATTCCAGTCTGGATCCGGGCGATGTCTTGGCAGCCACCAACGGCAACCCCTTTCTTGTGGCGGAGATGGCATCCGTCGATGGCGAGGTGGTCCCATCTTCGGTTCAGGACTCGGTGATGGTCAGGGTGCAGAAGCTATCTCCGGAGGCCCACGAAATGCTGAAAACGCTCGCGGTCATACCTGAGCCGATACCTCGAGCCGATGCTCTGGGACTCAGAGGCGTATCTGAAAGCCTGCTTGCCGAGTGTGAAGGCCGCGGTTTGCTCCTCGGCCCGGGTGAGTTCGTTGCCTTTCGCCACGAGCTGATCCGACAAGCGGTTGAGGCGGCTTTGACTTCGAGCGAGCGCTTCGGTGCCAACCTCATCGCCTTGGAGGGTCTCGTATATGAATCCCATCCATGTCTTCTCATTCAATTCGCCGTCGCGACCAACGATGTCGATTGGCTGGTTGAGCTTGCACCCCGGTCGGCGCGATATGCGGTGGCGGCGGGGAGCCACAAAGAGGCTGTCGCCGACTTTCGAGAAATTGGGGTTCACCTCGACCATTTCGACTCCGAGGAGCGAGCCTCGATTCTCGTCGAGTGGGCAAGAGAGGAGTTCTTGCTGGACAACATCGATGAGGCGATCAAGTTGAACGAGCAAGCGCTACTGCAATACCGCGACCTTGGCGACAGGAGCGCGGAATCGGGGGCTCTTGCCCAAGCTGCCCACTTCTACGAGAACGCTGGACAGCGCGCCCGAGCTGAAGATTTGGCTCGACAGGCCGTGGACGTCCTCGGGCCGGACCCAGATGGCCCCGATCTTGCCAGAGCGCTCGAGGTCAACGCCTATCTGCATTGGATGGCGAATGACGTAACGACCGCACTCGAGCTGGTCGACCGAACGTTGGAGGCTGCAGGGCCAGAGGCCGATGAACGGATCGTCATCCGTTCGCTTAACCACAGAGGAATGATCGCCAGTGTCGCCAACTATCCGGACGGTCGCGCAAGTCTTGACGAGGCCCGAGACCGTTCTACGGCTGCAGGCAACTGGTACGAGGAGTGTCGGGCGCTATTCAACCACGCCTGGATAGCTGCCGAGTATCGGGATCTCTCTATCGCAGCGGATTATGCGCAGAGGGCCATCGCCTCAGCCGTCCGGCACGAGCTGCCAACCCTCGAGAGTTATGCCACGGCTGTTTATGCCAGGGTCCTAGAACTCCAAGGTGGATGGACCGACGCCGAAGACCTGGCAAGAGAACAGCTCGACCGTACGGCCATCAGCCAGATGGTCGCTCTTCCCACCCTCGGCATGATCGAGGCGAGAACTGGCCGTGCCACCGCCCAGGCCACGTTGGCCAAGGCGTGGGAGCTGTCCTACGTTGCCGATGAGTTCCAGCGTCTGGCGCCCGCGGCGATAGCGGTTGCAGAGCACGCCTGGATCTCCGGGAGTGCAGACATCCCGGTAGCCGACATCAGAAGAGTCATGGAGCTCGGGCTCGACAGAGGTTTCAGATGGTCGCCGGGGTCCATCGCATTGTGGCTGTGGAAGCTCGGTGAGCTCTCGGATGCTCCCCAGGGAATCGCTGAGCCGTATCGGCTCGTCATCGAGGGCGATCCGATGGCAGCGGCTGACATGTGGCTGGCTATCGGATGCCCCTACGACAGGGCAATCGCCCTGGCCCACGGCACCCGCGCCGCCCAACTAGAAGCACTCGAAGGCTTCGAGACGCTTGGGGCCAGCGCGGTTGCTGCGAAGCTCAGGAAGGCGATGAGAGACCAGGGTCTGTCCGTTCCTCGCGGCAAGGGCTCAGAGACCAGGGCCAATGCCGCCGGTCTTACCGCTCGGCAGGCAGAGGTGCTGCAGCTTCTTGACGAGGAACTCTCCAACATCGAGATCGCCGACCGGCTCTTCGTGTCACCTCGAACGGTTGAGAACCACGTGTCGGCGATCCTCGCCAAGCTGGATTCCTCCACGCGAGAGGAAGCGGTGTCGGCAGCCCGCGCCGTAGGTCTTCTGGTTCCCAATAACACGTAGTCGCGTACCCATTCTTGGGTAGCGACTACCGATGACACCCCGCGCGGGGTTCCTTACGTTGGACCGGTAGCCACAAGAGGCCGACCCGACCGAAAGGCAAGAACATGAACTGGGAACACAACGAGCTGTCACTGGCGCCGCGAGCTGGAAGGATCGACGAGCTGAGAGGTGAGGCCGCCAGTCATCGCCAATATCGCGAGGTTATGAGAGCCAAACGGCCTCGAAGGTCGTTCTCCCTTCGATCTCACCTCGCTAAGCGCCTGACAGCCCTCAGTGATCTCATAGCACCTTCCGAGCGGACGCCGGCGAGCGCTCGCTCCGCCGAATAGAGAGAGTCGGCGCTGCGATCAAATCTGAGTGGTGCTACCGCATTCTTGGGTAGGCGCCCCCGATGACGCAGCGACCCCCGTCCCTTACGTTCGAACCGTAAGAGGCGAGCAACCGAAGGAGGCGCCGATGCCGCTGTTCATGGATACGCACACCATCGAGGGAGGAGTGTCTGCGGCCGACGTGGCCGGAGCACACATGAAAGACCTCGAAACCCAGGAGAAGTACGGCGTCAGCTACCTCCGGTACTGGGTGGACGAGGCCGCGGGAAAGATCTTCTGCCTAGTCGAAGCCGACAACGCAGAAGATGCCAACACGGTGCATCGGGAAGCCCACGGGCTGGTCGCCGATGACATCTACGCCGTCACCGAGCACAGCTGAGGTGGCCGGCGAAGGGAGAAGAAGAATGAAGAAGACAATACTGATCGGTCTGGTGCTGGCGTTGACCGGCGCAGTGGCGGCGACGGCGCTGGCAGCCTCCGACCGAGGAACCGATAAGCAGCCGATTGTGCGCATCTTTGAAGATGGAGCACCCGGTGATCTGGCAGAGATGGGCACCGCAAAGCTGATCAGGCGTGACGATGGCCTGAAGGCGACTGCGCAGGTATCGGGTCTGGAGCCCGGCGGCGTCTACACCTTCTGGTGGGTAGTGGTACCGACAGGGCAGACGTTCCCTGACAGGTCCTTCGTCGCCCACGGTGGTGGCAAGGTCGTGGGCAGCAACGGCAAGGCCACGGTAAGGATGAACGCGGAACTGGGGCAACCCAGCATCCAAGGATTCCTCTTGGTTGATTGCGTCCAAGACGTGGTCTTCGAAGCATGTTTCCGGCCACTCGACTTCGACCTGGGAACTGCCGAAGTCCATGTCGAGATCGCCTACCACGGTCAGGCAGAGGCCATCGGGGACGACCTCGACACTGCCTTGGGGGACTTCTGGACCGGGACGGCGTGCCCAGACAACGGGGGGAACAACCCAGGCAGTGACATCATTGGTGGGGAGTCGAACCCGGGCCAGCCCCACTGTCCGGTGTCGTTGGTAGCCATCTACCCGAGCTCCTGACCTACGATTGGTAATCAGCTGGCTAGGGAACGGAGCGCCCACTGAGGGCGCTCCGTTCGCGCTGCCACGCCCCCGATTGGGGATGCTCGTCTTCGTGGTCGGTCGGGACCCCTGCTGTGTGAGCTGTTGAGGCGCTGGTCGATCGGAGGGGAGCGTCTCGGATACCGGGGTCCTCTGTTGCGCGTCTCCGATCAAGGTCCGCTCTTCGGGGGCGGGACGTTGACAGCACTCACCAGGTACCTCAGGGAATCCTGCACCGCCGGGCTCTCTGGCCTTGGAGTCAATCCGGCCCCTCGGTCTTACGGGTTCTGCAAACACTCTGCAAACGAACGGTGCCGGATGTACCGTTCGCATACGTACGGAGCCGGACGGCGTTGTCAGAGATGCTTTGGACGTACGGACGAATCCGGGAGTGGCCGGACCGAGGCGGACGGTCCCGGATTAGCTCAAAGGAACTTGTAATGAGCAGGTCGGGGTTCGACTCCCTCCGCCAGCTCCAGAGAACGACCAGTGGCCGCAAGGGAGGACTGAGGCGTTGTGGCCGGCGCGAAAGATAGTGCCGTGACTCTCGTAGCAGTAGCGAGTATTGCGATTCTGGTTGCCGCCTGTGGCAGTTCAATGACGGCCAACGAATACGTCGAGGGCATAAACGATCTGGTTGAGACAGGTCGCTCGGATCTCGAGGCTGCCTTTGTTTCCTACGGGCAGATTGCGGATCCGACAGTGGCGGAGGCTGCCGCGGTCATCGACCGAGAGCTTGTGATCAGGCGCGAGTTTCTCGACGGACTCGAGGCACTGGATCCACCCGATCCTTTCGCCGGGGTGCACCGGGTGCTCGGCGATGCGATGGTTCGGCTCACCGAAGCCACCGAGGGCCTGGCTGGTGTCACGAGGACTGTCAACAGCGTTGCGGACGCGGAAGCGACCCCCGAGTTCGTTGAATATCAGGCAGCCAACGCCGATGGTGCCGCCGTCTGTCTCGTAGCGCAGGCCGAGATTGACGCAATCGAAGAGAATGCCTTCGGGGCCGGGCCATGGGTTCCAGATGACTTGAGCCTTGCAGTGCGAGCCGCGCTGGGTTGTGGCGAACTCGATACGGGCTAGAGAGAGCAATCAGGTCGGGGGATCGATTCCCTCCGCCAGCTCCAAGGGCCTTGGCCCTTAGGGCGCGGGGGCACCTCCGGCGACAGGCTCGGCTTCCTTTCGAGCCCTACTCGGGCTCGACGTCACCTCGATCGTGCCCTCACTGCGTTCGGGCGCTCCTCTAGTACCCCGCGAAATCCAAGCTTGTGGTGCAGCGGAGCCATACCCTCCGCGAGATGTTGACCCAGAGAGATCGGCGTGTCCTCGAATTCGAGGCGACGTGGTGGAGCTATCCAGGACCCAAGGATGTCGCCATACGCGACTACCTCGGCATGAGCGCGACGCGGTATTACCAGGTGCTGCGGCGTCTCATGGACGACGCCGATGCGATGGCATTCGATCCCATGACCGTTCGGCGACTGCAACGGGTCCGTAAGGTTGCCAATGAACGCCGCTTGGAGCGACTCGACGGTTCCAGCGCCTGAGACAGGTGGGCACTAGGTTCCCATGACTAGGGGTTTGGCACCATGACAGAGGAACGAAGGTCGGTCTTCGACACGCTGCGTCGCCTGGGCGTGATCACGTGGAGCCTCGTCGGAACGGTCGTGTTCCTGGCCTTCATCGTCTGGGCCATCATCCAGGTCCAAAACGTTATCCCGGCTGTCGTGCTGGCGACGGCGATCATCTACCTCCTCAACCCCATCGTCACCCGCCTCCGCAACCACGGCGTACCACGCCTTCTCGGTTCCTGCCTTTCCTACTTGGCACTTGGGGCTGTGGTGTCGCTTGCGGTCTGGTTGGCGCTGCCGAGCATCACCGACCAGGCGCAGCAGCTTGCCGATGACTTTCCGACCATCTACGACGACCTGGCAACCGACTCGGAGCGATGGGCGGAGAACATAGGTATCACCGTAGAGGTGCCTCGCTACGACGAGCTCGATGAGTACTTCGAGTCAGCGACAGCCGATGGAGGAGTGCTGTCACTCGACCGCGTTGGCGACTTCACGCTCGGAGTTCTCGAGTTCCTTCTCATCCTGGTGCTGGCTCCGGTTCTGGCCTTCTATCTGCTGATGGACCTTCCCAAGCTGGCGAACAGCGCCAAGGGGCTCTTTCCTGCGGAGCACCGTGCCGAGGCGATTCACGTCGGCAACCAGCTCAGCCGGGCAGTCGGCGGCTTCCTCCGGGGCCAGCTGGTGGTAGCGCTCATCGTTGGACTCATGACTAGCTTCGGCTTCTGGGTGATCGACCTCGATTTCTGGCTGTTGATCGGGATGATCGCCGGGTTCCTCAACATCATCCCGTTCGTCGGTCCTTGGGTAGGCGGAGCCCTTGGCGTTCTCGTCGCCCTGGCCACCGCCGATGCCAGGACGGCCGTCTATGCAGCGATCGTCGCCGCTCTCGTTCAGCAGATCGACAACCACTTCATAAGCCCGACCGTTCTGCGGGTTACCGTTCGCCTGCATCCGGCCACCATCATCCTGGCCCTCTTGTTGGGGGCGACGCTTGGCGGCCTCCTTGGAGTGTTGCTCGCAGTCCCGGTCGTTGCCTCTATCAAGATCGTCAGCGGGCACTTCTGGAGGACGCGGATACTCGGGCAGTCCTGGGAGGAGTCAAGCGAGGCGATGGTCGAGCAGCATCTGACTGGTGAGACGCTGATCGAGCGCATCCGTGGAGCCGAGACAGCTAGTGAAAGAACCGAAGAAGCCGCGGCAGATGGCGGCGACGGGTGACCGAGAACCTTGCTGCCATCGATGCCTATCTGAGGGAAGCCGACGGCGCCGTCGCCGAGGTAGGTGAGGGCGGCGTCGTTCTCGACCGCACCGTCTTCTACGCCCGCGGCGGCGGCCAACCGGGTGACACCGGCCAGTTGACTTGGGATGGCGGATCGGCAACGGTCACCGACACCTTCTACAAAGACGGCTCCCACTTCCACGCTGTCGACGGCGCCACACCGGCCGTCGGTACGGCAGTGCACGGCGCGATCGACTGGGAGCGTCGGCACACGCTCATGCGCACCCACACCGCACTGCACGTGCTGTCTGCGATCATCTTCAGAGACTTCGATGCCAAGGTCACCGGAGGCAACATGGAGCCGGGTAGCGCCCGGATGGACTTCGAGCTCGACTCGATCTCCATCGAGTTCGGCGAGCAGGTGGAAGAGGCCCTCAACGGCGAGCTGGCTAAGCATCACAACATCGGCGTGCAGTTCCTACCTCGCCAGGAAGCCCTGGCCGATCCTCTGCTCATACGCACCAAGGTCAACCTCATCCCGGAGTCGGTCGATCCGATCCGAGTCGTCGACATCGGCGACATCGATCGTCAGGCCGACGGTGGCACCCATGTTGCCAACACGTCCGAGGTGGGCCCGGTTCGCGTCGTGAAGACGGAGTCCAAGGGCAAAGCCAACAAGCGAATCAAGATCGAACTGGAGAAGCCCTAGCTACTTCGGTCCCGAGGCGACTACTTGGGGCTCGACTCCGTCGGCGTACTGGACGAAGTTTTCCTTGAACATCGAAGCCAGCTTGGCGGCCTGAGCATCGAAGGCGTCTGCGTCGTCCCAGGTAGCACGAGGGGTCAGCAGGTGCTCGGGCACTCCAGGAACGGCTACGGGGACGTCGAAGCCGAAGTTCGGGTCTTTGGTGAAAGCCACATCATCAAGCTGGCCTTCGAGGGCGGCGTTGAGCATGGCCCGGGTGTAGGGGATGCGGATGCGCTCGCCGACGCCATACGGACCGCCTGTCCACCCGGTATTGATCATCCACACCCGCGGCGAGTGCTCGGCGATCTTCAGTTCGAGCTCCTTGGCGTAGTAGCTCGGCGGCAACGGCAGGAAGGGCGCGCCGAAGCAGGGAGAGAAGGTGGCCTCGGGATCGACGATGCCCCGTTCGGTTCCGGCGAGCTTCGAGGTGTAGCCGGAGATGAAGTAGTACATGGCCTGCTCGG
The DNA here is from genome assembly GCA_964195995.1 of uncultured Acidimicrobiia bacterium. Classification (GTDB taxonomy): domain Bacteria; phylum Actinomycetota; class Acidimicrobiia; order Spongiisociales; family JAOTWH01; genus CAXMQS01. The sequence continues at coordinate 9,127 of CAXMQS010000009.1, read as the reverse complement.
TGTTCAGACGGGCGATCGGGGGTAGGACCCCGAAGGCGTCGGCCGACAGGAACACCAGATCGCTGGGGTGACCACCGGTGCCATGTGCTGTGGCGTTGGCCAGGTGGCGCAGCGGGTAGCAGCAACGCGTGTTCTCAGTCTTGGAGCCGTCGTCCCAGTCGGGCATTCGGGTGATCGGATCGATGACGACGTTCTCGAGGAGTGTCTCGAATTGGTTGGCAGCCGCGAAGATGAGCGGCTCGTCTTCGGGACTGAGGTGGATGGTCTTGGCGTAGGAGCCGCCTTCGAAGTTGAACACTCCCTTATCGCTCCACCCGATCTCATCATCGCCGACCATTCCCCGCAAGGGGTCGGTGGCCAGGGTGGTCTTGCCGGTGCCGGACAGACCAAAGATGACGGCACTTGTCTCGTCTTCGGCGACGGTCGCCGAGGCGTGCATGCTCAGCACATGCTTCTTCGGCATCAGGTAATTGAGCACCGAGAACACGGACTTCTTAATCTCGCCCATGTACTTGGAGCCGGCGATCATCAGGATGCCTCTGTCGAAGCTGATGCAGACCGCAACCTCGCTGAGAGTGCCATCGCGATCAGGTTCTGCCTGAAAGTAAGGGGCGTGAACGATGGTGAATTCTGGTTCGAAGTTCTCGGTGTCGGTTTCCCCATAGAACCTCGGCAGGATGAACATGTTGCGGGCAAAGAGGGCGTGCCACGGACTCTCGGTGATGGTGCGTACTGGTATGCGGTGGTCGCTGTCCGCGCCAACGTACAGATCCTGGACATATAGGTCGGCGGCGGCGCTGAGGTAGTCGGCGACGCGATCGTGGAGCGTGCTGAATACCTCGGGCTCCATCGGATGGTTGACATCCCCCCACCAGATATCAGACTCCGTCGATTCCTCCCGAATGACGAACTTGTCCTTGGGGCTCCGACCGGTGTACGGCGTCGTGTCGACAACGAGCGGTCCCTTGTGGGCTACCTCGCCGAGGTTTCGCTGCAGCGTGTGCTCATAGAGGCTCGGCGTCGACAGTTGCCAGTGAACATCTCCCTTAGGAGCGATGCCGTGTTGAGCAAGGTCGCGCATGTCACACCTCCGTTGCTGGCGGTTCTGGGTCAACCTCGGTGACTAATGGAGCGTCGGACGCCGGGACGGCAACAGCGGTCTCGCCTGCCACTACCTGGGGCGGACCCCTCCTGGACCGCATCACTAAGAAGGCGATTGCTGCCGCGATGGCGGCCAAGATCAGCACGATCAGCCAAGCCGGCGTGCCGCCCCCTGACGTGAGATTCGATTGGGCTTCGATCGACAGCGTCTGGACATCGCCGGTGAGCGGAATGTCCCATTCCAGGGCGCCGTCGTCGAGTACCCGATCTCTGTTGGAGGATGTGACCGAGCCTGGCATCTCGATCTGGATGTGGAACTGAAAGATGTTGGCGAGGGCGTCGGCACCGATCCCGGCCAACTGGTCGTCGGCGAGGTCGCCGCCTGTCAGCTCAGCCAGGTCGATGTTCCCCGAAACCTCGGCGGTGTCCTCGTCGATCTCGATGTCGAAGTCGGTGAGGAAGTTGTCGGCATCTGTTCCGAGCAACCGCAGGCCGTTGAGATCGGAGAAGGGAACGCTGGCCTCGTAGAAGGTGAAGTCATCCTCCTCGTAGGTCCTCTGCTCGGCACCCGGGAGCTCGCCGAACGGGTTGTCCTCACCGAAGAAGCTGTCCTCGATCGGCTCCCCGCTGGATTCCACGAGCGCTTGGAACTCCTCGTCAAGGCCGATCGAGACCAGAACCTGGCCACTCTCGTCGGCATCGAGGATCAGACGGAAGTCCGCCCGCATCTCGCATCCGGCAGTTAGGACACCGAACGCGACAATGGCAACGACGAGCTTCTTGTTCATGCTTCCCTCTTCTTTCGCCAACTTTACGGCGCCGCCGAGGCCGCGCCGAAATAGGCTCGGTCGATGGACCCCCGCTCGAAAGCTCTGCACGAGGCCCTCGTCAGCGCCTATCGACCCTACCTGGCGACCATCGCCGCCGCCCACGACATCTTAGGTGCCGTCGCCGAGGGCGAGCAGTGGCTGGCGATCGCCCTGGACGAGCTCCTGGGAACCCACTTCGCCAGCCAGAGCCGAGGCCCGCTCGAGGTCTTCCAGGAGGCGCTGCGATTCCCGACGGAGGCGCTTGTGGCCGCTGGTGTCGAGCCGCCGCAGCGGCCCGAGGCAGAACGGGTCGCCCTTCCTGGTGACACCTACGGGCTGGCGCCCGCCTCGTCACAAGTACTTGGCGAGGACGTGTGGCGAGCCCATATCGAATGGGGCGCCACCAAGGCCGCGGTACTGACGACGGTGTGTTGGTTCGGCAGGGACCTCGCCGATCGTGCCAAGATCGAGCACGCCGCGACTGAAGCGGGAAGACGGCTGGTGATCGCTCCGAGCTCGGTCGCCGAGTGCGGTCGCGTCGTCGTCGACCTCGACTTCCCCGGGGCGGATACCGCTGTCGAGCAGGCCACAGCCGCCGGTGTGCCGACAGTTGCCTACGGCCCGCACGTCGACAGAGAACGTCTGGACAAGGCATCCGCCACAGGGGCGATGGCCCTGTCGCGGTCTAGGTTCTTCGCGGATCTCGCTCTACACGTCGCGAAGTAGCCAGCGAAAGCCGAGGGCGGGCAATTCGAGATCAGCAAGTTGGACGGCGCCGCCGACGATCAGGTCGGTAGCAGATCCGACTACACCTTCGACTCGTTGCGGTCCATCCGAGAAGTTGGCAACCACGATGATGGATTCCGTTCCCGAGGTTCGTTCGAAGACGAGCAGTGCACGATTGTCCGTCCCGATGCGTTCGAATGATCCTGTCCCGAACGCCTCGTGTCGGCGTCGTAAGTCGAGAACACGCCGTGTCCATTCGAGTAGCGACGCGGCATCTCCTTGCTGGGCAGCAACGCTCACCACCGCAGGGCCGTAGGCCGGCGAATCGATGAGGGGAAGGTGGAACGTGTCAGTAGCCGCGGCTGAGAAACCAGCGCCGACGGACTGATCCCATTGCATGGGGGTACGCACTCCGTCACGATCGTTCAACCAGATGTTGTCGCCCATCCCGATCTCGTCCCCGTAGTACAGGAATGGGCTGCCCGGCAGCGACAGCAAGATCCCGTTGAGCAACTCGATCTGTCTTCTATCTCCGTTGAGGAGAGGGGACAGGCGACGCCGAATGCCGAGGTTGCTGCGCATGCGAGGTTCGGGCGCATACTCCTGCCACATCCAGTCGCGCTCCTCAGGCGTCACCATCTCAAGGGTCAGCTCATCGTGGTTACGCAGGAACATGCCCCACTGCGAGCCCTCGGGAATGTCCGGAGTCTCGTCGATGGCCTTGATGAGCTTGTCGGTGTCGCCGCGCCGCAACGACATGTACAGGGGCGGCATGATCGGGAAGTGGTAGCACATGTGGCACTCGTCGCCGTCCCCGAAGTACTCGACGACATCAGTTGCGATCTGGTTGGCCTCGGCCACCAACACCGCATCGGGGAACTCGGCGTCGACCACAGCCCTGATCAGCTTGATGATGTCGTGGGTTTCGGGCAGGTTGTCGCAGTTGGTGCCGTCCCGCTCGACGAGATAAGGGATGGCATCGAGGCGCAGACCGTCGAATCCCAGTTGCAGCCAGAAGCGCACGACATCGATGACGGCCTCGACGACTTCCGGATTGTCGAAGTTGAGATCTGGCTGGTGGGAAAAGAAGCGGTGCCAGTAGTAGGCGCCGGCCACTTCGTCCCAAGCCCAGTTCGACTCCTCGGTGTCGATGAAGATGACCCGAGCCTCGGGCCAGCGGTCGTCGGTATCGCTCCACACGTACCAGTCGCGCTTGGGTGAGCCGGGCTGGCGGGCCTCCTGGAACCAGGCATGTTCCGACGACGTGTGGTTGACGACCAGATCGGCGATCACCCGCAGCCCGCGAGCGTGTGCCTCGGTAACGAAGGCCTTCACGTCATCCAGCGTCCCGAAATCGGGGTGGACGGACTCGTAGTCCGACACGTCGTATCCCCCGTCTTTCAGCGGCGAAGCGAAGAAGGGCGGCAGCCACAGGCAATCAACACCGAGCCACTGGAGGTAGTTGAGCTTCGACGTCAGCCCACCGAAGTCACCGATGCCGTCCGCGTTGGAGTCACAGAACGATCGGACCGAGACCTCGTAGAAGACCGCATTGCGGAACCAAGACATGAGGGCATTTAACCGGGGACTGCAGGCGGTTGATTGTCATTGGCTCCGTTTCGCTGTCCGACACTTCCAACGGGCGAACCCTCGACTGGGGCCCTGCGCTTCCTCCAGAGTCGGCCAATGGGAGGAGTAGCAGCTGAAACCGCGGGTGAGTAGTTCTTGCTCTCCGGCCTCCCCTCCGGGCGAGGAGATATCCCAGTACAATCTGCTGGCTCATGTCCGCCTCCCCCTTCCGCAACGTTGCTCTGGTCGCGCACGTCGACCATGGCAAGACAACACTGGTTGACGCCATGCTCAATGCCGCCGGCGTCTTCGGCGCGCACGAGCGGCATGTGGATCGGATCATGGATTCGAACGATCAGGAGCGCGAGCGCGGGATCACGATCCTTGCCAAGGCTGCCTCGATCGAGTGGAAGGGCGTTCGCATCAACCTGGTCGACACGCCTGGTCACGCCGATTTCGGTGGCGAGGTGGAGCGGGCGCTGGCGATGGTCGATGGCATCCTGCTGTTGGTCGACGCGGCAGAAGGTCCCAAGCCACAGACCCGCTATGTGCTGTCGAAGGCACTAGCCCTTCACCTTCCGGCGGTGGTCGTCATCAATAAGGTCGATCGCCCAGATTCCCGCATGGCGGAGGTCGTCGACGAGGTCTACGAGCTGTTCTTCGACCTCGACGCCGAGGAGCACCACATCGAGTTTCCGATCGTCTCGACCATCGCTCGCATGGGCCGCAGCATCGCCGGCATCGGCGTGCCCGACGAGGATGCCGACCTCGGGCCATTGCTCGATGTCCTCGTCGAGACCATTCCCGCCGCCGCCGGCGATCCCAGCGCCCCGCTGCAGGCCATGGTGACCAACCTCGATGCCTCTGACTACCTGGGCCGCCTCGCCATCGGGCGGGTGATCGAGGGGACGTTGGTCGCAGGTGAGCAAGTAGCGCTGTGCCATACCAATGAGGACGAGCCGCCGCTGATGCGACGCCTCACCCAACTGATGGGTTTCGAGGGCCTCGGCCGCATCGACGTCACTGAGCGCTTGGCGGGCGACCTCTTCGTCGTCGCCGGTTTCCCGGAGGTGGAGATCGGAGACACTCTGGCTAGCCCGGACAACCCGCAACCACTGCCGCGCCTAACGGTCGACGAGCCCGTACTGCGGATGACGTTCGGCGTCAACACATCTCCGTTGTCGGGCCAGGACGGGAAGTTCCTGACCTCGCGCCACATCCGAGAACGCCTGGAGAAAGAGGTGCTCGGCAACGTCTCGATTCGCATCGGCGCCACCTCCTCTCCCGATGTCATCGAGGTGGCCGGGCGAGGCGAACTCCAGCTCGCCGTTCTCATAGAGAGCATGAGGCGAGAAGGCTTCGAGCTCCAGGTGAGTCGCCCCGAGGTCATCATCCGTGAGGTTGATGGCAAACTCCATGAGCCTGTTGAGAGAGCCGTCGTCGACGTGCCGGACGAGCATGTTGGGACAGTTACCCAGGCGGTGGCCCCCCGCAAAGGCAACGTAACGGATCTGCGGCCGGGCGACGCCGGTCGCACCATCGTGACGCTCGAGGCACCGGCCCGAGGGTTGATCGGGTTCAGGTCGCTCCTGGTGACGGCCACCAGGGGAACAGCGCTCATCCACCAACACCACAGCGGTTGGATGCCATGGGCAGGAGAGCTGCCCCACCGCATCGGGGGTCCGATGGTTGCCGACCGCAAGGGAACGTCGAACACCTTCGCCCTCGAGAACCTCCAGAAGCGCGGTGAGTTGTTCATCGGCCATGGCGAGGAGACCTACGAGGGGATGATCGTTGGGGAAAGCTCGCGACCCCAGGAGATGCCCGTCAATCCCAACAAGGTCAAAGAGCTCACCAATATTCGCACCCATATCAAGGACGATGCCGCCAAGCTCGCAGCACCCCATCGGCACACCTTGGAGACTGCCATCGAGTGGATCGCTGAGGATGAACTGGTCGAAGTCACGCCCGCTGCTATTCGCGTCCGCAAGCGCCACCTAAACGAGAGCGAGCGCAAGCGCCTCAAGCAGCGGAACTAGGTATCTCCGCCCCCGGAGGGGAGGTGCCGGAGAGAACGAAGTGCTCGCAGGCGGAGGGGGCGGTCGCTCCTAACCGACAGGCGCTGATTCCACCCGCACGGTGCCTCTCGTTGCCAGCAGGCCGACGCCGCCGATCACCAGGGCAGCTCCCGTCCACTGGACGGCGGAGAGAGGCTCATCGAAGAAGATCTGCGCCCAGATCAGCCCCATCAGGGGTTGCGCCAGCAGTAGGACGGAGGTGTCGAGAGCAGGTAGGCGGGGCAGAGCGACCGAGATCAGCACCCACCCCGCTGTCTGTACGACGAGTGCCAGGGCCAGCAGCCAGCCATGGGCGGGCCACTCCAGCCCCACCGTCAGATCGCTGAACAGCGCTCCGATGCCGAGAGCTCCCAGCGTCGCTCCAGCAGTCGCATCGAGGAGCGGTCCGGCGCTTGGTGCGAGATGCCCGCGGTTGGAGGCGCGAAAGGCGATGAGAAAGCCGGCGTACACGATGCCGGCACCGAGACCGAACAGCACTCCTCGCAGAGGATCGTCGCCGTAGGCATCGGAGCGGCCCAGCCCTGAGAGGAGAACGATGCCTCCAAGGATCACCGGAACAACGACCCTCGCCTGCGTCGTCGGGCGTTCGCTGTGAAGGAGCCACGCCGCAACGCCGACGAACAGCACCTGGGTGTTGGCTAGCACCAACGCTAGGCCAGCCCCGATGTGATCGATCGAGTTGTGAAACAACGTGAGGTCGACCGCCAGAAGGACTCCCGACGCCGCGGCGAGGAGGCGATGGCGCCACGGCCGGGTATCGCGCGACCTGGCGACGAACCACAGGATCGCCAGGGCCGGAAGGGCGTAGGCGACCCGGTAGAACGTAGCCGTTGCCGGACTCACCGCGGCATAGCGCACGAAGATGGCAGAAAAGGAGATGCCGAGAACGCCGGCGAGCGCGGTGGTGCGGGTCACCGGGGGAGGCTATGAGCTATGAGCTATGAGCCTGAGTCAATGCCACGGAAGGGCTCCGCGGGTGCTCCAGTACTCGCCTGGGGCCTCCGCAAGTGTGGGCAGTTGAGCGGTTACGTCGCGCGGGACCTCGAGCGCCTCCAGGTTGCTCGCCAGTTGTTCGGCGGTGGCCGCGCCGCTCAGGACGACGCTCGACCACGGCTGGTGAAGTCCGGCGGCGATCGCCACTGCGTCTGGCGACCAGTCCGGTGCGGCTTCGCGCAGGCGGCCAGCCATGCTCTGATCGCGCACGGTGAGCCGGCCGTTGGCAACGGCCTCCTTCACGATCACCCCGACGCCGGCGTCGGCGGCCTCGGCCAACGCCTCTCCTGCGGAGCTTTCGAGCAGATTCCATGTTGTCTGAACGGTCCCGAAGAGGGGCCAACCATCGATTTCGATCTCGAGGACCCGTCGAATAGTCGTTGCTTGGTCGGGCCCGCTCGTGGACACGCCGACCACCATGCCGGCGTCCCTCAGCTCAGCGAGTCTGTCAAGCACCTCGGGGTTCTCGAGTACGCCGCTTTCGGGTGTAGCCGAGTGGATCTGATAGACGCGGAGATGCGTGCCAACCAACCCAGTGCTCTCGGCGTACTGGCGGTCGAGATTCTCTCTCGTATGAACTTTGACCTCGTGTACCTCGGCGTCGATCTTCCAGTCGGCCTTGTACACGTAGCCCCATTTCGATCCCACGATCGGCTCGCCCACGGGCGCGTGGCGGGAATCGAGCCACGTTCCCAGAAACTGCTCGGCTCTCCCGTAGGAGCGGGCAGCGTCGATGTATGTGACTCCGGCAGAGCGGGCACTATCGAGCATCGCATGGGCATGGCGTTCGAGCGCCGGCGGGTCGGTGCGGGTAGCGAGATCCTTATCGTGGCCCAGGGTGATGTAGCCCGGTCTCCCAATCGCCGCCAACCCCAAACCGACGGCCGATACCGGGACGCCCGTTGCTCCGAGTTGGCGGTATTCCATCTAGCGACCTTACGTGGTGAGACAGCGCGTGCCCGCTGTCGCAAGCTCGCGATCGCCGGCGCGCCTTGGCGGATGTCCATCTTGTGGTCCAGTCGCGATTGCTGACGAGAGCCCAAGAGCCTTGTGGCGCCCTCGGTGAGAATCGAACTCACGACCCCCGGTTTAGGAAACCGGTGCTCTATCCCCTGAGCTACGAGGGCTGGAATTGCGGAATCACCAATGATTACAGGAGCTTCCGACGATTTGGATGACGCTCGAATGCTAGGCGCAAGCCCGAATCCACCCCGTTTCCACCCCGTCACAGCGGTAAGTAGTGGTCACTCCTGGGCACTCGGCAGCGGCGCCCCTTGTCCACTTTTGGACCTTCGCCTCTGGGAGACGGCTGTCCACGCAGTTATTGCTCCAAGCACGAGAAGTGGCCGGGGTCACTGAGCGAATGACGGGCCAGAGATCCGTCCTCGAGCGGGATAGTCACCGTTGCCATCGAGTAATCCTGATGCTCTACGCGGGCCGATGCTACCTAGCCGCGGTACCGGCAAAAGTGGCACTCAGTAGGCCGGGATGGAGCCCCCCGGTGACTCGGTGACGGCGACGCTGTTGCGTCCACGACGAGAAGCGTGGGCGATCTGGGCCTTGAGCTAGGGTGCGGTATCGGACAAAAGCCACGCCGGCGCCCGGCCATTTTCGCTTGAGCGGTCAGATGACGACGAGCACTAAGGCTCTCTTCACCGACCCGGCCAACCTGATCACGCAGCTCGGTCTCGTTCTTGGCACCGTGGCCATCTATGCCGCGCTGAAGCAGGAGTTCGAGGTGTCCGTCCTCTTTCTCCTTGCGGCTTTCGTGGCAGATTATGTCGACGGTCCTGTGGCCAGACGGACTCAAAACCGGCCGGAGGGCATCGGAGAACTGGGCGGGATCCTGGA
>CAXMQS010000008.1:0-6169 GCA_964195995.1 uncultured Acidimicrobiia bacterium | reverse complement strand
CGTGCCGTCGAGCTCGATGCCAGGGAGAAGGCCGAGGCCAGGGCAGCCGCCGCCACCGTCGACTACGAGACTCTGAAGTCGATCGCACTCGAAGTTGGGATCACAGAAGAGGCCCTGAAGAAGGCGCTTTTGCAGGAGCTCGAGACCGAGAAGGACCACAACGCCACCGCCTCGGAGCGCCTCACGGTTCCCGACACGGTGAGGGGCGGGATCCTCGCCCCGGGAACCGCGGACGAGCTGGCCGCTCGACTGGATGAGTTCGTCAGGCAGACGAGGGCGCGGGTCGAGGTGACGCCTCAGGACAGGAGCGATCGACAGCTCGTCTCCATCAACATCGGAACCAGACCAGCTCGGAGACGGGCCTGGGTGTGGATCCTGGCGTTCGTCATTCTTGCGCCGTTGCTGGCTCAAGCAGCAGGCGCCGCCCTCGGGCTGGGTCTCTTCGTCCTTGGAGTCGCGGCCGTTGTCGGATGGGTGCGGAGAATCGGGCGGCGGGTGCGGCGTCGCGTCAACCGAGCTCTCAACTCGATCCTCGACGACGACCCCGAAGAGCCCAAATCGTGGCTCGAGCTATGGGAGCGAACGATCCGGTGAGGCGAGTTGACGCCCAACTCGTTTCTCCCCCCATAGGGGGGAGTACCGGCGTAGCCAGGGAGGTGGGCTTCTGCGCAACAGCTCTTTGCGAGCGGAAGCCCCCTCCGACCGTCTCGGCCACCTCCCCCTAGGGGGGAGGAAACGTTGTCATGTTTCTCCCCCCATAGGGGGGAGTACCGGCGTCGCCGGGGAGGGGGGCTTCCTATCGAGAGCATGCGCTCGCAAGCCCCCTCCGACCTCGCTGCGCTCGGCCACCTCCCCCTAGAGGGGAGGAAACTCGTGGCGAACTCGGTCTCGTTTCTCCCCCCATAGGGGGGAGTACCGGCGTAGCCGGGGAGGGGGGCTTCTGCGCGACAGCTCTTTGGGAACGCAAGCCCCCTCCAACCTCGCTGCGCTCGCAAGCCCCTCAAAGGGGGAGCGGGCCTCACCGCCCACGCCGGCGGTGGGGTGGGGGGGTCTAACGGCCCTACGGGTCCGTGTCCATAGACCACACAATGACGCGAAATACTTCGCTCTACGGGGAGATTTCATGACGTCCACGAAATGGGTGTATCGCTTCGATCAGGTAGACCTCGCCGAAGACTCGGTCGGAGGGGACTGGGAAGATGTGCGGGGTCTGCTGGGTGGCAAGGGTGCCAATCTCGGCGAGATGACGCGTCTCGGCGTTCCCGTGCCGCCCGGGTTCACCGTCACGACTGGTGCCTGCAACGCCTACCTCGACGGGGGAGGCCTGCTCCCCGATGGCACCTGGGACCAGGTGGTCGAGGCTCTGCACACCGTCGAGCAAGACACGGGCAAACGCTTCGGAGAAGCCTCCAACCCGTTGCTGTTGTCATGTCGTTCTGGCGCCAAGTTCTCGATGCCCGGCATGATGGACACCGTTCTCAACATCGGACTCAACGATGAGGTAGCAGCAGGTTTCACCAAGGTCACCGGTGACGAGCACTTCGTCTACGACTCGTACCGGCGGCTCATCCAGATGTTCGGTTCAGTGGTGCTAGGGCTCCGCGACGAGCTCTTCGAGCACGTTCTGGAGCGTCACCGCGCCGATGCTGGTGTCGAGACCGACCCCGAGCTGCCGGTTGAACACCTGCGTCAGATCGTGACTGAGTTCCGCAACATCGCCCCGCGTTTCCCCGACGACCCCTTCGAGCAGCTCCGACTTGCCACCAAGGCGGTCTTCGATTCCTGGAACGGGAAGCGGGCTCAGGACTATCGCAATGCCGCCGGCATCGCCCACGACCTGGGCACGGCAGTCACCATCCAAACGATGGTGTTTGGCAACACGGGGAACGACTCCGGCACCGGGGTCGCCATGTCTCGCAATGCCACCACCGGCGAGGACAGCATCGAGGGCGATTACCTCACCAACGCCCAGGGCGAGGACGTGGTTGCAGGCATAAGGGCGACCAATCCCATCGAGGCCCTTGCCGTCGAGATGCCGGCCGCCTACGCCGAGTTCAAAGACATCGCCAAGCGCCTCGAGCGCCACTACGGCGAAATGCAGGACATGGAGTTCACGATCGAGCATGGCAAGCTGTGGATCCTCCAGACCCGCTCCGGCAAGCGGACCGCTCAGGCAGCCGTGCGCATTGCGGTCGACCTGGTGGCCGAGGGCTTCATCTCGGAGCAGGACGCCGTGATGCGGGTCACGCCCGATCAAGTTGACTTCTTCCTCCACCCGCAGTTCGACGAGGAAGCGCGAGCAGACGCGGTGCTGCTCGCCTCGGGACTCAACGTGTCACCGGGTGCCGCCGTCGGCGTCGTCGCCTTCGACGCGGATCTGGCGGAGCGTTGGGCCAAGGAGGATGGCCGCCAGGTCATCATGGTCCGCCCAGAGACCAAGCCGGACGACGTCCACGGCATGCTGGCCGCCGAAGGGATCCTCACCTCGAGAGGCGGGCGCACCAGCCATGCCGCACTCGTGGCTCGCCAGTTCGGCAAGCCGGCAGTTGTCGGCGTTGCGGAGCTGGAGATCGATCTGGTGGCCAGGGTCATGACGGTCGGCGACCGAGAGGTGACAGAGGGCAGCTGGATCTCGATCGACGGCACGACCGGCGATGTCTACCTCGAGCAGCTGGCGACGGTGGTACCCAACATCGAAGATCAATGGCTCATGCAACTGCTCACCTGGGCAGACGACTTGCGCACGCTCGACGTGCGCGCCAACGCCGATTACCCAGCAGACGCCGAGCGCGCCAGGTCGTATGGGGCCCAGGGCATCGGCCTCACTCGAACCGAGCACATGTTCTTCGAGGCCGAGCGTCTGCCCTTCGTCCAACAGATGATCATGGCCGAAACAACCTCGGAGCGGCGAGAGGCTCTCGAAGTTCTGCTTCCGTTGCAGCGAGCGGACTTCGCCGGGCTGTTCCGCGCCATGGATGGACTGCCGGTGATCATTCGGTTGATCGACCCGCCCCTTCACGAGTTCCTGCCTGCCCGCAACGATCTGACGCGGCTGCTGGCGGAGCACAAGTTCCTCCTCACCAAGGCGACGACTCTTGGCGAGATCGACGACCTGTTGGCGAAGGTCGAGGAAGAGGAGCACATGCTGGCCAGGGTTGAGGCCCTGCACGAGTCCAATCCGATGCTCGGCACCCGCGGGGTGCGGCTCGGCATCATGCTCCCTGACCTCACTCGTATGCAGGTTCGAGCCATCTTCGAGGCAGCCTGCGACATGGCGAGCCGTGGCGTCGACGTGCATCCCGAGGTGATGATCCCGCTCACCAGCCACGTCAACGAGTTGAAGCGACAGCGTGAGGTCCTCGAAGCGGAAGCCCGCCTGGTCATGGAGGAGCGTGGGGTCGAGATCGATTACCTCTTCGGCACCATGATCGAGATACCTCGGGCGGCTCTCACTGCGACCGAGATCGCCGAGTACGCGGAGTTCTTCTCGTTCGGCACCAACGACCTGACGCAGACCACCTATGGCATCAGCCGCGACGACGCCGAGTCGGGGTTCCTCGTTCAGTATCTCCAGGAGGGGATCCTCGACGAGAACCCGTTCGCGACCCTCGACTGCGACGGAGTCGGCCAGTTGATGCGAATGGCCACCGACGCCGGCAGGGCGGCCCGTCCTGGTCTCGAGGTCGGGATCTGCGGGGAGCACGGCGGCGATCCTGCCTCCATAGCCCTGTGCCACGACCTCGGCCTGGACTACGTGTCGTGCTCGCCGTTCCGGGTGCCGATCGCCCGCCTCGCCGCTGCCCAGGCCGCGGTGAGGGCTGGTGAGCCGGGCTCATCGAGCGGTGAGCATTGCGCCGCGACCCCGGAGGCGCTGGATCAGCATGCCGCGCTGTTGTCGTAGGCCTAGCTGACCCCCAGGGAGAGTTGGCCGAGGCGACCACCGGCCCGAAGAGGCCGGTAAGGAGACCGAGTCCGCCGAAGGCAGCACACAACAGGGGGTCGAACTACGGGTGATGGCGATCGTCACAAGGAGGGTCCAGGAATACCGGAACCTTTGGGTTGGTACTTGACGTCAGAAGGGGGATACCGATAATGAACCTGGGCCGATCAGCCCAAGGGGAGGAAACCTCATGATGAAACGAAGTCTTGCAATGCTCTTTCTGGCTCTAGCGATAATCGCTGCGGCCTGCGGCGACTCTGATCCCCAGGCGAATTCCGACGCCCCAGGGGCCGGAACCGACGACACCCCCGTTGTCGCCGGCCTGTGCCCTCAAGACGAACCAGACTGTGGTGTTGACACTGACATCGTGGTGCCGCCAGACGACGCCCCGCTGACCTCGGATGGAGGAGATGCAGTGACTGGATTTGTGGTCGACGGCGGTTTGACCGTTCCCGAAGCCATTGCCGCCGACGCCACCGGCACCCTTGCGGTAAGTGGCTTCCTGTTCGGTGACGACCAGGGATTTCGCCTGTGCGAGGTGCTGGCAGAGTCGTTCCCCCCGCAGTGCGGTGGGGCATCACTCCCGCTGGGCAACTTCGATCCAGCGAGCACTGCCAACGACGAGAACGTGCACGAGAACCAAGGGATCACCTGGAGCGACAACTACATGCTCTTCTTCGGCGAAATCGCCGACGGCGTGCTGATGGTCGACTCACTCACAACTGGGTAGGGCAGCGCCCCCTCCGCCTCCGAGCACCTCGGGCACCTTGAGCGTCCGCAGGGCTTGAGGTTTCTCCCCCCATAGGGGGGAGAACCGGCGAAGCCGGGGAGGGGGGCTTCCCCGGGCGACCGCATCTTGGGAAGCCCCCTCCGCCTCCACGCCCTGCGGGCCCTCCGGCACCTCCACCTAGAGGGGAGGAATCCCACATTCCCCTCCCATAGGAGGTACCGACACGCGAAACGGCGCCCCGAGGGGCGCCGTTTCGTTTTGCTCCAGCCGAGGATTAGGCGGAGGATCTGCTGGGCCGGGGCGGGCCCTGGAGTCTGCGACCGAGGTGCTCGAGCCACCGGCCGACGGTCCGGCGCATCTCGGTGGTCTCTGTGTAGGCGGCCGCACTGCGATGGCGGTCGGCCAACCAGCGGTCTCGGTCGTCGTTCAGTGCTTTAGCTAGTTCGTTGTTGGTAATCACTTGGTTCCTCCTGAGATCGTGGCGGGTGTGAGGTAGGCCTCCAGCAGTTGCCCCGCCTGTGGCACCGCGTCGGTTCGCAGGCTGTAGTCCTTTTCCTTGCCGAGGGTGACTCGGACCAGTCCGGCGGCCCGCAACATCCCCATGTGGTGGTGGATCGTTGACTTGGACAGCTCGAGCCGTTGCGCCAGCTCGCTGAGACTTGAAGGGCCCTCGCGCAACACACCGAGGATGCGCAGCCGGCGCTCGTCGCCGAGGGCCTTGTAGAACTTGACGGCCCAGGCCGGGGGAGCGTCCGGGTCTTCTTCGATGTCAACAGACGCTCCGTAACAGAAGATCTTGGTCGATCCCGTTTCGGTGATGATGACCCACGGCCGAGCGCTAAAGGCCGGTATCAGCACCACACCCGAGGTGTCGGCGCCGATGTCCACCGTGATGCCGTTGGTGGCGATCTCGATGGCCTGGTCGGCCGGAAGCTTGGCGACGAGGGCGGCCTTTTCCTGGGCGTCCTTGGCCAGCAGCGGCGCCAGCTCTTCGGCCTCGGTGAAGACCTCTTTGGCGTAGCGATGGAGCACCTCGATAACAGTGCTCTTGGTGCGCTCTGGGTCCATCGTCAAGAGGTTGCGAAGCCCCTCGTGCTTGTCCTTGGCAAAGACGGTCTCGCTGAGCTCCTTGACGGCGTTCATGTCGCCGGCGGCAGCAGCATCGACGGTGGCGACATCTGGCTGGTTCTTCTTGTCGGCCCAAGGGCAATTCAGCAGCAGGGCCCGCAGCTCAACGGCGCTCATGTCCGTGAGCCGACCGATGAAGCCTTCGACGGTGGGGGAGCCGACCTCGTGGGCGAATGGGATAAGGCCGATCCAGAGTTCCCCGGCGTTGCCGAGAGCCTTGACATCCTTTTTCAGCGTTGCCGAGGCACGTTCCGCGAAGACCGTGGAAAGCTGGTCACCCATCTCGAACTCCAGGCAATCATCGTCGCCAAGGACGAAGAGGCGCAGCAGCAGCTCGTACACAGGGGAGTGGTCGATATCGATGGAGAAGG
>CAXMQS010000007.1:0-3337 GCA_964195995.1 uncultured Acidimicrobiia bacterium | reverse complement strand
GGGCCTACAAGAAGGACCCCATCCGCCTCGAGTTGGGCTGCGTTGCGCTGGGTGGCGACGTGCTCCCACATCTCGGTGTGCATCGCCGGTGCGACCACTACCGGGCCGGTGAAGGCGATAACGGTCGCCGACAGGAGATCGTCGCTCAAGCCGGTGCCCAGACGGGCCATCGTCGCCGCGGTCACAGGAGCAATCACAATCAGGTCCGCCCACGCTGCAAGCTCGGTGTGGGGACTTACCGACTCAGCCCCGAACAGGTCGTCGTACGGAGCCGACCCCGTGATCGCAGCCAGTGTTTGCGGCCCGAGGAATTCGTGGGCCGATCGCGTCATGATCGAGCGCACCTCGGCACCGCGCTCCACCAGTCGGCGAGCCAGGTAGGCGGCCTTGAAAGCAGCTACGCCGCCAGTGACCCCGAGCAGGATCCGACGACCGGTGAGCATGCTGCTACTCGACGATGTCTACGACGACCTTGTCTGCCGCGATCTCCTCGAAAGAGATCGAAAGCGGCTTGCGTGACAGGGAGTGAACCTGCGGCGGGACGTACCCGCCGAGGCCCTCGCCGAGCTGGTTGAAGTAGGCGTTGATCTGCCGAGCGCGTCGAGCGGCCAGCACGACCAGGGTAAAGCGAGTTTCGGTTCGCTCGAGGAGAGTATCAATGGGCGGTTCGATCATGGTTATTAATCACTGGGTTCGGGAACGGACGCGAGTATATCGCCGACCTCGTCGATGGCTGCGCCAAGGTCGTCGTTTACCACGAAATAGTCAAACAACTCCTTGGCTGCCTCCATCTGTTCGGTGGCAACGGCAAGCCGAGCAGCGACATCGGTGTCGGATGTGTCGCCGCGCGACCGCAAGCGCCGCTCCAACTCTTGGAGATCCGGCGGCGCGATATACACCATGAGAGCGTCGGGGTACCGATCACGGATCGTGCGCGACCCGACGATCTCGATATCCAGCAGCATGTCGCGACCTTCAGCCAGGCCCTCTTCGATGGCACTCGCCGGAGTTCCGTACAAGTGACCGCCGTACTCGGCCCATTCGACAAGATGCCCATCGGCGACCGCCATACTGAATTCAGGTTCATCCACGAAGAGGTAGTCGACGCCCTCGACCTCTCCAGGCCGCGCCGCGCGCGTGGTCATCGATACGGAGAACGAAAATGGATGGTGGCGCGCCAGTCCGTCAACCACGCTCGACTTGCCTACGCCGGATGGCCCCGACACGACGATCAAGCGCCCGCGCCGGGGCTGGTCAGGAGAGCGCTGCGAGGAGGGCCTCCCGTTGTTTGCGCCCCAGACCCCGCAGTCGGCGGTTCTCGGATATTCCCAGCTGATCCATGAGACGGAACGACTTCACTTTCCCGAGACCGGGCAGCGCGGTGAGTATCGACTTCACCTTGATCCCACCGACCAGGTCATCATCGGACTGGGCAAAAGCATCGGTAAGCGTCATCTCGCCCGCACCCAGCGCTTCCCTTACGGCGGCGCGCCCCCGGCGAACTTCGACCGCCTTGGCAAGAGCCGCGGTCCGCTGCTCGGGGGTGAGTTGTGGCGGGTTTCCCATCCGTTACCTCCTCATCACCGATGGTATCAAGCGCCCTGCGCTGCTTCTACAAAAGGTGCCGCAGCGGCAGCCGGATCTGCAGCTCGGGCAATTCCCGACTCCACCACCACAGCCAGGGCGCCGCGGCGTACCGCGTCCGCGACGTCGTCAGGCGTCTCGGCACCAACAACCACCACGGAAAGGTCCGGAGCCGCCTGTGCCACCACTCCGATGTCTTGGACGGTGCCGAGCAACGCGACGACGCCGGAGGACGCCAACCCGCGGGCTGCAAGACTCACGGCCCTCCCCCGAGCACCATTTGGGTCCGGAGCCTCTGGAGATACCGTCGTGGCGACGAGAGCGGCCCCGTACGGCTGGACGGCCGCTGTGGCCTCGGCGATCCCCTCCGGCCCGACTGCACCGTCAATAGTGATCCAGCTCGCTCCTAGGGTCGCCAGCGACCGAGCTGCAGCAATGACTTCACCCGGTGCGCCGGAGATCCGCGCATCGACCAGGACACCAGCATCGGCGTACAGGGTCGTCACCACGCCCGGGCCGATCCTGTTCAGCAGTCGGGCGCCCACCCGTACGGCGACTCCCACTGAACCAAGCGTTCGGGCAGCGCTACGAGCTTCGGAGGCTGTTGGCACGTCGAGAGTCACGACAAGTCGTTTCACTTGGCTGATTCGCCCAACCCGCTGGCGAGCTTGGCCAGCACCCCATTTACGAAGACCCCACTGCGTTCGGTCGAATAGGCCTTCGCCATTCGGACTGCTTCGCTGATCACCACCGGTACCGGCGTGCGGGTGCGATTGCGCAGCTCCCATAGTGCGATGCGGATCACGTTTCGATCGACCGGTGGCATCCGTTCGACGCGCCAACGCCGCGAGGCCGCTCCTATCGCTGCATCGAGTTCGGCGATCTCCGCCCAAACCCCATCCACGATTTCAGCGGCCCGCTTCCCCAGATCGGCGCTATTGGGAACTGCACTGCGCTGATCGGCCTCGTAGAGGCGCTTCAGCGCCTCCTCACGGGCCTCAGGGCGGCCTGAGGGAGTCAAACCTTCAGTCATACTCCTAGCTAACCCTCGTCATGTACTCGCCGTTGCGGGTGTCGACCTTGATTCGGTCGCCCTTTTCGACGAACAGCGGAACCTGCACAACCAGGCCCGTTTCAAGCGTTACCGGCTTGGTCGCCCCCGACACCCGATCGCCCTTTACGCCTGGCTCGGCCTCGGAGACCGCCAGCTCGACCGAGGCAGGAAGATTGATCCCGATTGCTCGGTCTTCGTAGATAGCGACATCGACTGTGTCCCCATCCTTCAGGAAGGATGCTGCGTCCCCCACATCGTCGGACCCAAGAGCCATCTGGGCGAACGTCTCGCCATCCATGAAATGAAAACCGAGATCATCCTGGTACAGCAGTTGATGAGGTCGCCGGTCGATGACCGCCTGCTGGACGTTCTCATCGGCACGAAAGGTCCGATCGACGACTGCTCCCGACTCGACATTCTTCAGCTTCATCCTGACGAAGGCCTTGCCCTTGCCTGGCTTTACGTGCTGGTAGTCGAGGATCTGAAACAAGCTGCCGTCGAGATCCAGTGCCATCCCGGGTCGCACATCGTTCGTCGAGATCATGGCGCCGTCGGCTCCTTCGAAGAGTTCGTGAAGGCAGTCGAGCCCGAGTCGGTGACAAGCACCATATCCTCGATTCTTACTCCCCCAACTCCAGGCAAATAAACGCCTGGCTCCACGGTTATGGCATCTCCGGGCATCAACTCGTCTTCGTTGCC
>CAXMQS010000006.1:0-9576 GCA_964195995.1 uncultured Acidimicrobiia bacterium | reverse complement strand
TTCCCCTCTAGGGGGGAGTACCGGCGAAGCCGGGGAGGGGGGCTTCCCGCGGGCGCTCAAGTTGCTGAAGCCCCCTCCGCCTCCGAGCCCTGCGGACTCTCCGGCACCTCCCCCTAGAGGGGGAGGAAACCGTGAGTCGCTCAAGATCCCCAGGATCGGGTTTTCGTCTCCCCCCCATAGGGGGGAGTACCGGCGAAGCCGGGGAGGGGGGCTTCCCGCGGGCACTCAAGTTGCTGAAGCTCCCTCCCCCTCCGAGCCCAGCGGGCTCTCCGGCACCTCCCCCTAGGGGGGAGGACACCGCGTGCCGGTCGCAGGAGTCTTCGGTAGCCTCGGTCGATGCCGGATGACACCTCGTCAGAGGCCTATGCCGATCGTCTGCGGACGCGGGGAAGCGCCTGGTGGAAGCGCCTGCTGCGGGTCCAGGCCATCTACCGCTGGAACCTGCGTCGGCTCAAGCCCGGCTTCACCCTCGACGTCGGCTGCGGCATCGGGCGCAACCTCGATCACCTCGACGGCAATGGCGTCGGTGTAGACCACAACCCGACTGCGGTAGTCGAGGCACAGCGACGGGGCTTCACGGCGTTTACTCCCCAAGAGTTCGCTGTCAGCCCCCAGGCCAAAGAAGGTCGCTTCGACTCGATTCTGCTCGCCCACGTCGTCGAGCACATGACATCCGGCGAAGCAGTCGAGCTCGTTGGTCGCTACTTACCCTTTGTCGCTCCCAGCGGCACGGCGATCTTCATCTGTCCCCAGGAGTCAGGCTTTCGGTCGGACTCCACCCACGTCGAGTTCGCCGACTTCGAATCGCTGCGCCGTTTGTGCGAGGACGTTGGATTGCGGGCCACTAAGACCTACTCGTTCCCATTCCCCCGCTTCGTCGGAAGGTTCTTCCGCTACAACGAGTCCGTCGTGGTCGGTAGGCGCTGAGCGATCGTCAGCCGCCCCTCCCTGCCATCGGATCCGGCGAGATGAGCATCCTGAGGTTTGGCCACCAGCCACAGCAGCGGTCCGCTGAGCAGCGCTATCACATAGATCCCAAAGGCGAAGCGGAACTCCTGAGCCGGTGACGTCGCGGCGACGTTGATGAGCTGCGCCGCCAGCAGCGCACCGGCGAGCAGCAGCACCCGGAGGCGTCGCCGCCAGGCGATGCCGGCGTAGACGACGATCGCCAACCACACGGCAAGCGCCGGACGCCAGGTCAGCCACAGGCGGCCCGGCTGCTCGGCCCACTTCACTATCTCCAGCGTCACGCTCTGCGCTCGCTTGACTATTGGGTCGAAATCGATGCCGTACTGGTTCTCCTGCATCACGAACGGGGGTCGCTGGAAATAGGAAGAAGACGGTTGGGGCGGCCAGAAGAGGTAGTCGGCGGCGCACAGGCGATGGCCGGCGACCGTGTCGAGGTCACGTAGGTAGGTCTTGGCGACAAGCCGCTGGAAGCGCCCGCCGTCCTCTGTGATGGGGCTCACGTTGAACTCCGGGTCGAACACCAGTGGCGTGGAATCGTGGCAGTTGTAGTTGCTGTCCCAGAGTTCCAGCGGGGCGATCGTTGCCAGGTAGGCCAGCTCGCTGTCGCTGAAGTTGGTTGGCTCATGATGGAGGCTGGCGGCGACGTCCGAGATGAAGACGGCCCCCGGCTCGATGGCTGAGCGATCGACGTCGAGAGCCGGATAGAGCGCGTAGTTGGTGCCGATGACGATCGCGGCGACGGTGGCCACCGTGATGGCGAGGCGCCGCCTTCCCGCCTTTGCCCACACCACCAACACGATGAGCGTCGGCACGACGGTCAGAAAGCCGTTGTGGCGCAACATCCACATCAGACCGAGAGCGACCCCTAGACGGATAAGTGGCCACGGCTTGTCCCAGAAGGCCTGGCGGTCCGCGGCCAGCACCAATAGCTCAGTGAAGGCCCACACCAGGGCGAGCGTGTACGGGACGTCCTTCCACAACGCGATGGTGGTAGCGCCGACGGCAGGCACCAGCGAGATCACGATGGCGGTCCCCGCGGCCAGCTTCCAGGGAACGCCGACTCGAGTCAGCCGCTTGGCGGCGAGGGCGAGCAATCCTGACATCGCCACCAGTTGGAGGAGGGTGACCGCCCCTGGGTTGTCCCAGACACGCGTCGCCATCCAGATGATGAAGGTGTGGAGGGCGGGATGGGCGTTGCGGAACTCGAACTCCCGCGCCTGGCTCAGCTGATCGAAGGAGTCGCTCGACATGAACCCGGGAAACCACCCGAGCCACCACACCAGCAGCGGAAGGACTGAGAGCAGCGCTACCAGGAACGCCCGGTTGTCAGGCGACGAAGACCAGGCGCGTCGCACCGCGGCCTTGGGGGTAGCGAGCACCGAGTCAGCCTAGGTCGCGCCGAGGTCGGCTCGTGGCGGCGTGGCTAAGAGACCTCGAGCTCGAAGATCAGGGTTCCGGAGTTCTCCATCTCCACCTCGAAGATCCCAGGGATATCGGCGGTGAAGCGCAGGGTCTTGGCGACGCCGGGTTCGAGGTCGGCGACGATGTCGTAGCCGTGGAGGTGGACTTCCTCGGACACATCGCTCGTCACGATGATCTCGACCGTGTCGCCGATGCTGGCTTTCACCCGATCGGCCTCGGTCGTCACCGCGCCCGCCTCGAAAGATGCCAAGGCGGTCACATCCGCGGCGTCGACGGTGCCCTCGACCATGAACACTGTGGTCCCCGCGATCTCCTCGCCATCGAGGGCGTAATCGAGATGATCGTTGCGGGAGAGGACGACCTTGACCTCGTGCTCGCCCGGCGCCAGCTCGGGCACGAGGACGTCGGTGTCGTAGGCCATCGTGTAGAGGGAACCATCGATGAAGACGTGAGTGTGACCCTCCCCGGGAACATGCTCGATCCGGTCCAGGCTGCTGAACTCGAACCCCGGCAGCTCGCCGGCGCTGACTATCCAACCCGCCGCAGCATCGCCGGTTACCTCGACGTTGATGTCGGGTGGGGCGAAAGCAGCATCCCACTCCATGGTCATCTCGTCGCCGTCATGAGTGTGATCGCCTTCGCCTGTGGTGCCGGGTGCGGTCGGTGTCGTGCTATCCACAGTCGCCGCCGTTGTCGTGGTCGTGTCACCGCAAGCGGCGACGAGCAGCGCCAGGGCCGCGGCAACTACTAGGCGGTTCACCTGATCCCCTCGTCGACGACGAGACGGGAGTGTATTTGACGCCCATTCATACTGGTCCCACCTGCCGAGGCGACTACAGGCTTCCGGTCGCCGCCCGCTCTTTCTCGACGAGGATCCGTCGCAGGATCTTGCCAGATGCCGACTTGGGGATCTCGTCGACGATCTCGAGGCGGCGGATCTTCTTGTGAGGCGCCACCCGGTCGGCAACCCACTCCATGATCTCGGTTGGCGTCGTTTCCGAGCGCAACACGACAAAGGCCTTGGGGACCTCGCCCGCCTCCTCATCCGGGGAGGCGATGACGGCGACGTCGGCGATAGCTGGATTGGACAGCAGGAGCGCCTCGAGTTCGGCCGGTGCCACCTGCATCCCCTTGTACTTGATCAGTTCTTTGAGGCGGTCGACGATGGTGAACCATCCGTCGCTGTCGACCGTGGCAATGTCGCCGCTATGGAACCAGCCGTCTTCGTCGATGCAAGCGGCGGTGGCTTCTGGGTTGTTGAGGTAGCCCTTCATGACCTGGGGCCCCCGCATCCACAGCTCGCCGCGCTCGCCGACCTCCATGTCCTGTTCGGTAACGGGGTCCACGATGCGACATTCGGTCTTGGGCAGTGGGGGTCCAATGCTGCCCGGCCGGGAGTCGGGGGAGTCGGGGGGAACAACATGGGTCACCGGGCTGGTCTCGGTGAGCCCGTAGCCCTGCATCACGGTGCAGTCGAGTCGCTCGGCGCAGGCGTTCAGGAGGTCGGCTCCGAGGGGTGCCGCGCCCGACATGATCAGCTGTAGCGCTGATAGGTCGTAGTCGTCAACGAGCGGCAGCTTGGCGAGGCCCAGGATGATGGGCGGCACCAGGTAGGCGTTGGTCACCTTGTGGTCCTGCATCAGGCCGAGGAACTGTTCCATGTCGAAGCGGGGCATCGTCACAATGGTGGCTCCGAAACTCACCGCCATGTTCATGATCACCTGCATGCCGTATATGTGAAAGAAGGGGAGCACGGCGATGATCGTGTCGCTGGTGTCGACGGTCAGCGCCGGACCGCACTGCTGGATGTTGGCAACGAGGTTGTGGTGGGTGAGCATCACCCCCTTGGGAAGTCCGGTCGTTCCCGAGGAGTAGGGGAGGACGACTACGTCTTGGGGGTCGATGGCGACCTCGGGCGCCGGCCCCTCCGCCATGAGATCGGCGAAGGGTGTTGCCCCGGCTGCCTCGCCGAGCACGAAGACCTCTTCGATGCCGCTGTTGCGGGCGGCTGCGGCGGCCTTGTCCAGGAACTGCGGCATCGTCAGCAAGAAGCGAGCCCCGGAGTCGTTGAGCTGGAAGGTCAGTTCCTCTGCTGTGTAGAGGGGATTGATGGTTGTGTTGACGCCGCCCAGTCGCGCGACCGCGTGGAAGGCGACCGCGTACTCGGGCACGTTGGGGCAGTAGATGGCGAAGACGTCGCCCTTGGCGAAGCCCCTGGCGGCGAGGCCGGCGGCCACCGACTCGATGCCCTTGGCGAGGCCACCAAAGGTGATGGTGCGTCCGGTCGGGCCGTCGATCAGCGCTGGTTTGTCGCCAAGCTCTTCAGCCCGCTGCAGCACGTAGGACGTGATGTCGGTGTCGGGGATGGTGATATCGGGGTAGGGGCTGGTGACGATCATTGGCGACCTCCTGACACCGAAGCTAGCCGCCGCGGGGCGCGGACTGGGCGCGAATCGACCGGTGCAGCCTTAGGCGAACACCGGTCGATTTCGAGCTACCGGAGCTAGGCGTCGGAAGTGCTGCGCACCATGTCGATTGACACTGCAAGCACGAACAGCAGGAAGACGATGAAGTAGGCGTAGCCGACGAGGGCTATGTTCTCCTCGTTGGTCAGGGTTATCAGCCCGAGCGCTCCAGTAGCCGCCGACAGCGTCGCTACCCAGCCGACCCAGTCCTCCATGACTTTGCGGCGGAATACTGCCATGGCGATACCGCCGGCGAAGGCCGTGATGGCGATTCCACCAGATCCATACGCCACCTGCTGCAGGTCCCATAGCCCGCGCACAGTCGGCCCGTCGAGACCATCGCCCCCTCTGAGTAGGAGCGTGCCCAGCGCCGTGTTGGCAATGGTTGCCGCCGCGCCGAGCAGCAGTGCGCCGCCAAAGATGACGATGCTGTAAGCCTCACCGTTCTCTCGGTCGCTCTTGAAGAACGGAACGAGGAATCCTGCCAGGAAGGCGATGAACGGGAGTGTTGCCAGCACGGCAAACAGCACACTCAGCTTGTGTATCCCAACATCGTCGGCGAGGTACTCACCGATCTCGTTTAAGGAATCCTCCGGTGCCGGAGTCGAACCCGCGAGGACGAGGCTCAGAACGAAGAACACCACTGCGAGCAGGCCGGCCCAGCCGGCCGTCTTCTTGAAACTCATAACTCCCCTTTCAGAGTTGTCGAAGCAGCGTCGAATCTACACACAAGCCGGGGGCCGTGTCATATTCCTAGTAGGGAACGCCGACTGCCTCGCACAGGAACTTCATGAACGGACCGGCGGTACGGACCGACTGGGCGTATGACTTCATGAAGTCAGGTGCAGTGATCTCGCTCTGCTTGAGCTTGGTGGTGGCGAGGTAGTCCTTGCGCTTCATGTCCTCGATGAGCGGGTGGTCCTCGTCGTAGCCCTTGGGCGGTCGAACCAGGGCATCGCCAACTAGCTCGTAGGCGTCGGTGAACTTCTTGGAGCGCGTCGCTCGCTTCCACCGTGCTTGCTCGTCGTCGACCTTTGCTCTGATGGCGTAGGCATTCTTGGTCTCGGGCTGCCACAGCCCGACCCCGGCGAAGCTGGCGCCTGCGGGCTCGAGGTGGAGGTAGAACCCGGGCGCATGGACGTCCTCGCGGGTGGCGAAGTGGCGAAAGTGGATGCCGACGTGGGTCTTGTACGGCGTCTTGTCCTTGGAGAATCGGGTGTCTCGTTGTATCCGGAACAGAGAGCCGCCGACCGGACGAGGGTCGGCGTTGAAGTGCCCGGAGACCTTCTTGAGCTCCTTGCCGAAGTCTTCGATGAAGTCGAGAGCGGGTTCCCGCACCTCGTCGTCGAAGCGGTCTTTGCGGGCCTTGAACCAGTCGCGGTCGTTGTTCTCTGTGAGTTCCCTGATGAACGCGAACGTCTTGGTGGTGAAGTAGGTAGCCATGTCTGGCCAACCTAGTTGGGCACTGCGCCAGGTGTCAGCGGTCCTCGTCCTCGGCTTCTTCGAGGAAGCGCTGGATCTCCTCGGCGATGTCCTCGCCCGAAGGGACCTCGCCTTCTGCTGCGAGGAGGTTCTCGAGCGACCGAACGTACTCGGCGGCTTGATCCTCGGCGGCGACCACCTCGGACAACCTCTCCTGCTGTTTTGCCGAGTCATCGAGCAAGGTGCCGAGGGGAATGCTCGTTCCGAGGTGGCGGGCGATCCGCTCGACCATGGCGACGACTCCCGGCAGGTAGGTCTCGCCGACGTAGTGGGGAACCTGTGCCCAGAAGCCAACCGCCGGCATGCCCTGGTCGACCAGGTAGCTCTCGACGATGCTGACCGCGGCACCCGGAACCCGCAGCAGCCCTTCGGGGAACTGCTCCTCTTCTGAGATGAGGTCGGCACGCGAAGCGGTGACCAGCAGTCGGGTCGGGCGAGTGTGGGGGACCGCGGACGGGATGCCGCCCATTGACACGTGTTCGACGACTCCCAGCTTGGCGGCAAGGTCGGCGACGGACCTGGCGAAGGACTGCCAGTTCCAGTTGGGCTCGGGGCCCGTCAGGATGAGGAGGTCGCGTTGGCCGATGTTGCGGCGGTAGAGCGTCATCTCGGGGAAGCGGATGTCCTCCATGATTCCATCGACGAAGTCGACTCCCGGCCTGTTGGCCCGGTAGTCGAAGAGAGCGTCTGAGTCGAAGGAAGCGATGGGGTCGCCCGGCTCCGCGATGTGCTCGGCGGTGGCTGTTCCGACCTGGCCGGCGTTTACCCAGCCGTCGAAGGCCACGAGGAGTGCGGGGGCGTTGAGGTCCTTGACCTCAACGCTGATTTCGAAGATCGCCATTCCGAGAGGGTAGGGCTGTCGGTCCCTTCAGAAAGGGCCGGTATGACCGATGGGAGAAGCTGGGCAGCGACTACTCTCTCCCACTCTCGACTAGAGGCGACGCATGGCGACAGCACATATCAACGCGGAACCAGGGGACTTCGCCGAGGCTGTTCTGCTTCCAGGCGATCCGCTACGCGCCAAGTTCATCGCCGAAAAGTACATCGAGGACGCCCATGAGGTCACGTCGGTGCGCAACATGCTCGGCTACACCGGGACCTATTCCGGCATGCCTGTTTCCGTGATGGGGACCGGAATGGGCATCCCCTCAGCTTCCATCTACGCCAAAGAGTTGATCACGGAGTACGGGGTGAAGCGTCTGGTTCGCGTCGGCTCTGCGCTCGGATTGTCGAAGAGCGTCGGTTTGCGCGATGTGATCGTCGCTACCGCCGCCGGCACTGATTCGGGTACCAACCGAGCCCGCTACGCCGGCTACGACTTCGCCGCCGCAGCCGATTTCTACCTGGTGAGGGCAGCGGTCGGCGCCGCCGACGCCAAGGGCATCAATGTTCACGTCGGAACCCTGCACTCCGGAGACCTCTTCTACCGCCCCGACCCCCAAGCGTTCGAGACCTTCGTCAAGATGGGCGTGCTCGGCCTCGAGATGGAGGCCTCAGGCTTGTTCGCAGTCGCTGCTGAGAACGGAGCTCGGCCGCTGGCGATCGTGACGGTCAGCGACCACTACCAGACCGGCGAGGAGACCACCTCGGAAGAGCGCGAGAAGACCTTCGGCGACATGGTTGTCGTGGCGCTGGAGGCGCTGAAGCTCGACGCTTCCTAGGCGCGGTCCTGGCGTCGATCGAGGACGCGGCGTGTAGTGTCGTGTCGGTAGACCTTCGAAAGGGGACCTCAATGAACGCCAAGATGGCCGCCACTCTGCCTGCTTCCGATCTCGATCGTGCCAAGGCCTGGTACGCCGACAAGCTCGGCCTCGAGCCTGTGGAGTCAACGGAAAGGGGTGAGTCCTGGTATGAGATCGGTGGCACCAGGTTCTTGCTCTACCCGTCACAGTTCGCCGGAACGAACCAGGCGACGGCTGCGGGATTCATCGTCGACGACTTCGATTCTGCGATGGCTGAGATGAAGGACCGCGGCGTTGTCTTCGAGGATTACGACTTTGGCGAAGACTTTCGCACCGTGGACGGAGTGTTCACTGCGCCGGACGGCTTCAAGGGTGCGTGGTTCAAGGACTCCGAAGGCAACATCATCTCAGTGACCGACGTCTAGAAGCGGCGAGTCAACCAGTTCTGTGATAGAGCCGACGCCCTCCCCAGGACGGCGTCACTCGCGAGGAAAAGGCTTTCTCCCCAGGGGGGGCGTGGGCTCGCGAGCAGAAGCGTCTCTCCCCATAGGGGGAGTACCGGCGAAGCCGGGGAGGGGGGCTTCCTCGCTTCACTCAAGTTGCTGAAGCCCCCTCCGCCTACGAGCCCTGCGGGCTCTCCGGCACCTCCCCCAAAAGGGGGAGGAAACCGTGAATCGCACCACGATTCTCAGGATCGGGCCTTCGTATCTCCCCCCATAGGGGGGAGTACCGGCGAAGCCGGGGAGGGGGCTTCCTCGCGAAGTAGCAAGGTGGCTGAGTCCCGTTCCCCTTCCGCCCTTCGGGCCACCTCCCCTGCGGCGGGGAGGACGGGTGTTGCTATCCCTGAGGGACGCCGACCACCTCGTCGACGTCGTAGCCGACGGTCGTCGACAGGTCGACGGACTCCAACTCGATCCAGCCGGCGTCATAGATGTAGCCGGCGGTCCAGGTGAAGGTCACAGTGATGGGGTAGGTCTCCAGCGTCGGGTGACACAGGTGCCCGTTGGGATCGGTGTCTCGGTACTCGTTGGTGCAGGTCTTGAGGTCGTAGGTGTGGGCGGCAACGCCGCTGGGGTAGGCGGCGGTCTCTGAGAGCGAGTAGTGCTCGGCGGACGAACCGTCACCCCAGTTCACCCTGACGGCGGTCACGTCTGCCGATACCACCAGGTCGATGCCACTCGGCAGGGTCTCCTGGTGCTCGAGGCCGGTTGCGCCGGCGGCGAGGTAGGTCGCAAGCCCGGTCACGCCGAAGTCCGGCGGTGAGAACTCCGGCGCCGGAATCTGAAGTGTCCACGAGCGATAGACCTCCCAGGCTCGCACCGCGGGATCGATCGCAGGAATCACCGAGGTGCACTCGGGATAGCTGATGAGGGTGGTGATGGTCGTCGGGTCATTGGCCGGGTCCCACACATCGATCGCTCCCGGCACCGGCACCCGAGACCACCAGTAGCAATCGGTCCCCGTGGCATCGACACCCAGGACGAGATAGCGAATCGGCGGCCGCTCATCGGGTCGGAGGACAGGAGGGCCCCCGGGGTCGGTGATGGTGCCGTCGA
>CAXMQS010000005.1:0-1819 GCA_964195995.1 uncultured Acidimicrobiia bacterium | reverse complement strand
ACGTAGATCCACCCGGCGTCATCGGTGGTGAAGACCGTGCCGCCGTCGGGGGCGTTGTGCCAGGTGTAGCCCGTTTCGGCGACGGCCTTCCCGGACCGCCCGATGATGCGGCTGGTGAAGCCCTCAGGGAGGCGCAGGCCGTTCTCGTCCGGATCTTGCAGGGGGCCGAGGTTCGCGAGATTGCTCATGGTCGCGCCGGTGCCGCCAGCGCCACCCATGCCACCCATGCCGCCTGCGCCTCCGGTACCGCCACCGCCGCCCGCGTCGGCGCATTGGCTCAACGTGGCGCCCGCCATCATCCAACCCATGCCCGCAAAGCTCTTACGGAGAAATTCGCGCCGCGCTGGATCGACGATGGGCTCCATTCGTTTGATCGACATGAAAATTCCTTCTGCCCGCGGGCAATCGGTAGCACTTTTTCTCGGATGAGAATAGCCTCGCCGCACTTGCGTCGGGCCGAGCTCGAGAGAGATCACATGAAGTTCAGTCGTAGAGATATTCTCAAGGGGATGGGAGCTGCGGGGTTGACCCCATTGGTGGTCACCGCATGCGATTCCAGCAGTGGCACTGGCGGCATGGGTGGAACGGGGGGCGCCCCCCTTCCACCGCTTCCCGAGCTGCCGGAGTATGAGTGGGACGCTCCGATCGGTCCCGAGAACCTGTTCGAGCACGGGGTCGCGAGTGGCGATCCGTTGAGTGACGGCGTCATCCTCTGGACGCGCGCGACCCCAGAGGTAGGGGAGGCGCCCGAGCCCATTGAGGTCTGGTGGGAGATGGCCCTCGATGAGGGGTTCCTCGAGCGCACCTCTCAAGGCACGCTCACCGCAAACCTCGATGGCGATTTCACCGCCAAGGTCGACGTGCCCGGGCTAGTCTGGGGCCGCAACTATTTCTACCGCTTCGCGGCTCAGGGCCGCTGGAGCGCCACCGGACGCACGCGCTTGGCGCCCAAGAGCAGCGAGGCGAGCAAGCTCCGCTTCGGCGTATGCTCCTGCGCCAACTACGGATTCGGGTATTTCCACGGCTTCCGTCACCTGGCCGAGCGCGCCGACCTCGACGCGATCTTGCATCTGGGTGACTACTTCTATGAGTACGGCAATGGCACCTTTCCCGAGGCGGATGAGCAGCTTCGCATGCTCGAACCGCCGCACGAGACGGTGACTCTCGAGGATTACCGCCTTCGGCTCGGTCTGTACCGACGCGACCCGGATCTACAAGAATGCCACAGGCAACACCCCTTCATCGTCGTTTGGGACGACCATGAGACCGCCAACAACTCCTGGATGGGCGGCGCCCAGAACCATGATCCCATGACGGAGGGCCCCTGGCCCGATCGCGTCGCCGCGGCACGCCAGGCATTCTTCGAGTGGATTCCGATTCGCGACAACGCCGGTCAGCAGCTCTACCGGACGCTGAAGTATGGCGATCTGGCCGACATCATCATGCTGGACACCCGCATCGAGGGTCGTGAGGAACAGTTCCCGGTACTCGTGTTCGAAGCGGACAACCCCGGTCTTCCTGAGAACATCATCAGTGCCCAACAGGAGACCTGGCTGCAGGACCAGCTGTTCGACAGCACGGCGAAGTGGAAGATCCTCGGCAACCAGGTCGTCATGAGCCTATGGCAGTTCGTCAATGGGGATGGCTCCAAGACGAACGCCAACTCCGACCAGTGGAACGGCTACCGCGAGGGTCGCGAGCGACTCTTGGACTTCATCCGCGAGAACGACATCTCGAACACGGTGGTCATCACGGGCGACGTTCACTCGTCATGGGCGATGGATGTGACCTACGGCGACGGCAGCTACGATCCCGAGAC
>CAXMQS010000004.1:0-8516 GCA_964195995.1 uncultured Acidimicrobiia bacterium | reverse complement strand
CCTCTCCGGAGATAACTGTCGGCAGTTCTCAAGGCCGCGAGCTGCACACTGACTCGGGACAGCGGAATCGCACCGAATCCGGTGATCAGCTTGTCGAACAATCCGAAATTGCCGTAGATCTCGTCGACAGCGAGATAGCGCACAGGGCCCATCGCCTTGCCGACGAAGACCGGGTCGAGGTGAGAGAAGTGGTTGGCGGCTACAACGAATGGTGCCTCCGGCACCCGTCCGGAGACCTCGAGGTCCCACAGGAAGCGGAAGGCGGCGTCCGACCGACCGCGGACGGTCTCCCAGACGGCGAACCCGGTGCGGCTGAAGCCGTCCCTAGGTCTCGGCACCGAGATCCGCGAAGAGAGAGGCGAACGCAAGTTGCGGCCGCTGATTGGCTTCGAGCACCTCGAAGGTCTCGAGGATTCGCTCGGCACGACGGACTGCGGCTGGCGGTGCGCACACCGTCAAGGCCGCAGGAGGAAGATCACGGTTCCGCACCGGGGCGCCGAGTTGGGCCGCAGCGACATCTCGATAGAACGACAGCAGGATCTCCAGACCGGTCTCGTGCAACGAAGACGACGCTCGACGGAGTTCTCTTTCGTGGCGCTCGGCGGCGGCGGAGCTGTCTGGAGCTACCTCGGCCTGAGCGGCATGACGCTCCTTGAGAGCCTCGAGAAGAGGATTGGCTGCCTCGACGACCTCGGCGGCCAAGCGATAGGCATCGCCGGGTGCTGCGGACAGTCGCAGGGGAACGCCGAGCCAGGCGCGTCGAAAGGAGGCCACCTCTGGCTGGGTCGCCAGTGCCAGAGCAAGACCCGGACGGCCTCCCGAGATGCGGGCGGCCTTCTCGGCCTGGTCGGCGGGTATGCCCCGGTTGACGAGGGCTGCCTCTATCTCGTCCTCCGTGACTCTGCCGAAGACAACTGTGCGACACCGACTGGCGACCGTGGCCGGGAACGCATCTTCGGACTCGGCTACGAGCACGAAAACGGTCGAAGGCTGGGGCTCTTCGAGTGTCTTGAGTAGCGCGTTGGCAGCCTCGTCGTTCATGAGACCGGCCTCGGGGATGAGGAACACCTGCCGGGCTCCCTCGACAGGGGCCAGCGAGGCCAGCGTCACCGCAGATCTTGCCCGCTCGACCGTCAGCGCGGTGCGGCCGTCGGGTTCGACGACTACCGCGTCGGGATGGACGCCCGCGATGGCACGCCTCGTGCACTCCGGGTCATCGGCACAAAGCAGAGCGGCGGCGAATCCGCGCGCCACTGTTGCCTTGCCAACATTCGCCGGGCCGACGAAGAGATAGGCGTGGACGGGGTTGGCGACATCGGACAGAAGCAAATCGACAGCGGACCGGTGACCGATGATGTTGTCGATCATCGGGTCACGCCCTCATAAGCCGTGGCGACTACATCCGCGATGTCGGAGCCGGCGTCGACGATGACGAAACGCTCCGGCTCGGCGGCGGCCAGCTTGTCATACGCCGCGACAACAGCCCGATGGAAGTCGATGGCCTCGGCGCCGATCCGATCCTCGTCCTGCTGGCGGCGCAAGCCCTCCGAGGCGTCGATGCGGAGCAAGACCACTTTGTCCGGCCACACTCCTCCAAGCCCCGCCTCGTTGACCATCCGGACCTCGTCTACTCCCAGATCGCGCCCGGCGCCTTGGTACGCCAGCGATGAGTACACCGAGCGGTCACCGACCACCCAGGCTCCTCTTGCCAAGGCCGGTTGGATCACCTCGGAAGCTAATTGGGCCCTGGCCGCCGAGAACAGCAGGGCCTCGGTCCAGGCAGAGACCGTGCCAGAAGGGTCCAACAGAACCTCCCTGATCCCCTCGCCGGCGGCGGTGCCCCCAGGCTCACGAACTTCGACGACGTCGAGCCCGTCAGCGACCAGCCTGGCGGCGAGGAGCTCTCGTATCGTGCTCTTACCGGCACCCTCCGGCCCCTCGAGGGCTACGTATCGAGGCTTCATTCGTCCTCTTCCTCATCTCGCCGCACCCTGCTGAAGGCTTTGCCTGCGGCCTCGATCGACTCGATGGCCTCGGGGGAAGGCGTTGGGTGGGCAAAAGCCGCTCGGACGCTCCACAGCATTCCGCTCCCCGCGATCACGACGACGATCGCACCTCCCAAAAGGACGACCCTGGATGGATTATTCAACGGGGGCCCGAAACGATCGCCAAGGAGGCCCTCCAGGTTGGTTGCGACCAGCATCGAGATCAGGAGGCCAACCCGCATGAGGGAGAACAGCGCTGCGAAGGTCCTCCCCCGAACATCGTCCAAGGTCTGCTCGTGAAGGTGGGTGAAGCCAAGCACATAGGACGCTCCGGCACCGAAGCCCATCACTGAGAGCCACCCCATGCCGCCGGCAACAGTTTGCACGAGAGAGGCAGCACCCATGCCAACGCCCGTGATCAGTAACGCCACCCCGAAGGTGACGTCCCGGCGCCAGAACCTGTGGCCATAGATGGTCAGAGTGATCATGCCAAGGGCCGCCCCGGTGCCGAGGGCGAACAAGAGAGCGAAGAATCCAGAGGCGTCGGCGTTGAGAGTGTCCTCGGCGAAGCCCTTGCCGAGGACGATGAGCATCCCGCCACCGAACAGGGCAATAGACATGCCGAGGATGACACCGCGCACCGAAGCCGTCGTGGACACGAACTTGATGCCCTCCCAGAAGTCCCGCAACGGCGCCCGCCAGTCGAAGCGCGAGCTGCGCCGCCTGCTCGCGGCAACTTGCTGGCTCGGGATGGCGATGGTCAACACGATGAGTGCCGAGAGTATGAACGTCAGCGAGTCGAGACCGAATAGCACCGCCTCCGTTGTCTCAGGGAACACAGTGAGGAACGAAAACGTGGGAAGGAGGCCGAGGCCCCAAGCCAAGGCGGCGCCAAGAGGGAAGGTTCCGTAGGCAGCCGTCAGCGTCAACGAGTTGGCTGCCAGCAGGTTCTTGTGACCGACCAGCTCCGGCAGCACCGCTGCTCGAGCCGGTTGACCAAGCAGGGTGAGCATCTCGAGCACGACCGAGACAACGAAGAGCTCGACCAGGTTGTCGGCGAAGGCGAGAGCCAGCACGAGAATGCCTCGGCCCATGTCCGCGGTGAAGATAAGCAGCTTGCGATTGATCCGATCGGCAAGGACTCCACCGATGGCGCCACCGACGAGGCCCGGAATGACCCTGGCGGCCAGCACGACGATGATGCCCCGGCTGCCGGCGATGACGTCGGCGAGGGAGATCTGAGCAAAGAGAGCCGCCCAGTCACCAGTCGAAGAGATGAAGCCCGCCCAGAACAGCCGCGAGAACGGCCCAGAGGTTATGAGCTGCCTGCTCGATCGGGATTCCTGCATCGCCAGACCCTACCCCCGAGCGATTGTCAGCTATCGGAGTCTGTGGACGCCGCTGAGGCCTTTTCGGCTGACTCCTTGGTCTTGGCGGGCGCCTTCTTCGCAGCCGGCTTCTTGGCGGGAGCCTTCTTCTTGGCCGGGGGCTTCTTGGCCGGCGGCTTCTTGGCAGCGGCTTTCTTCCTGGCCGGCGCCTTCTTCTTGGTTGGGGATTTGGGGGTGGCTGGACCCTTGGAACGCCTCTCCGCCAGCAGCTCCGAAGCTCGGTCGACGTCGATGCGCTCGGGGCTGTCGCCGGTTCGCAACGACGCATTGGTCTCGCCATCGGTGACGTAAGGGCCAAATCTGCCCTCCTTGACGATCATGTTCTTGCCGGTCGAAGGATCAGGGCCGAGTTCCTTGAGCGGCGGTCGAGCGCCCCGTCGCCGTTTGGGTTGGGCGAAGATCTCCTGAGCCTCGGCCAGCGTCACTGAGAAGATCTGCTCTTCCGTCTCGAGAGAGCGGCTGTCGCCAACCTTCTTGAGGTATGGCCCGTAGCGTCCGTTCTGCGCAGTGATCTCTTCGCTGTCCCCGGGATCGATGCCAACGACTCTGGGCAGAGACAGCAACTCTTGGGCCTGCTCGAAGGTGATCGTCTCGGGAGTCATGGTCTTGAAGAGGGATGCCGTCTTCGGCTTCTCCTTGGAGTCCGGATCGAGCTCTCCAAGCTGTATGTATGGACCGAACCGGCCCGCCTTCACGAAAACACTCAGGCCGGTCGCGAGATCCTTACCAAGCTCTCGGTCGTCGCTCGGCGCCTCCAGGAACTCGGTTGCCCGTTCGATGGTTAGCTCGTCGGGAGCGATGTCATCTGGGATCGACGCCGTGTCCTCGCCCCTCTGGACGTATGGCCCGTAACGGCCTACCCGGGCCAAGATCTCCCGTCCCGCAGCGTCTTTGCCGAGAGGAATCGAATTGACCGCCCTGGCGTCGATCTCCTCGAGGTTGAGGTTGACCATCTCAGCCAACCCGGGAGCTCCATTCCCGAAGTAGAAACGACGCAGCCACGGCACGGATTCTTCCTCGCCGTTGGCGATGCTGTCGAGCTCGTCTTCCATGTTGGCCGTGAACCGATAGTCGACGAGCGTCGGGAAGTGCTGCTCGAGGAGCGTGACCGTGGCGAAGGCGGTGAAGGAGGGCACCAGGGCGGCGCCCTTCTTCCAGGCGTAGCCGCGGTCCTGGATGGTCGAGATGATGCTGGCATATGTGGACGGCCTGCCGATGCCGAGCTCCTCCAGGCGCTCAACGAGCGAAGCCTCCGTATAGCGGGCTGGCGGCTTCGTCTCGTGGCCCTTGACGTCGACCTGCAGTGTCTTGAGCGCGTCACCTTCGGCCAGCGCCGGCAGCGGCCGTTCCTCGTCGGGTGCCTGATTGTCATAGACGGCGAGGAAGCCGGGGAACCCGATGATTCTCCCCGACGCCGCGAAAGTCGTGTCCTTCGAGCCGGCAGCTGCGCCCAATCGCACCTGGACGCTCTCGCCAGTGGCGTCCTGCATCTCGGAGGCCAGAGTCCGCTGCCAGATCAGCTCATAGAGGCGGGACTGATCCCCGTCGGCGACTTGCCCAGCGACCTCCTTGGGGTCGCGGAACTTGTCGCCGGCAGGACGGATGGCCTCGTGGGCCTCCTGGGCGTTCTTCACCTTCTTGCTCCACACCCGTGGCTTGTCCGGGACGTAGTCGGCCCCAAACCGGGATGTGATCTCGCGGCGAGCCGAGGCGATAGCGGCTCCGGAAAGCGCGATGCTGTCGGTTCGCATGTAGGTGATGTAGCCCTGCTCGTAGAG
The DNA here is from genome assembly GCA_964195995.1 of uncultured Acidimicrobiia bacterium. Taxonomy (GTDB): domain Bacteria; phylum Actinomycetota; class Acidimicrobiia; order Spongiisociales; family JAOTWH01; genus CAXMQS01. The sequence continues at coordinate 3,365 of CAXMQS010000004.1, read as the reverse complement.
GCGTTGCGCCGTGCGCATGGTGCGGGCAGCCGAAAAGCGGAGCTTGCGACCGGCCTCCTGCTGCAACGTCGAGGTGCGGAACGGCGGGTTGGGCTTGCGCCGCCACGGCTTGCGCTCAACAGAGTGAATGGCGAAGTCTGCGTTGTCAAGATCTGAGGCGAGAGCGCGGGCAGCAGCCTCATCAAGGCGAATGACCTCATCAGACTTCATCTCACCATCGGCGCCGAAGTCTTTTCCGCTTGCGATCCGCTTGTCGTCGATGGCGATGAGAGTCGCCGCGAATCCTCCTCCATGGCCGTCGGCTCGAGCGAACTCGCCTTCGAGGTCCCAGTAGCCGGCCGCGACGAACGCCATTCGCTCGCGTTCGCGCTCCACCAGGATGCGAGTGGCCGGACTCTGCACCCTGCCGGCAGACAGCCGCGGCTTCACCTTCTTCCACAACACAGGTGACACCTCGTAACCGAAGAGCCGGTCGAGGATGCGCCGTGCTTCCTGCGCGTCGACGAGGCGCCGATCGACCTCCCGCGGATTCTCCAAAGCCTCGTTAATGGCCGCCGGTGTGATCTCGTGGAAGACCATTCGCTTGACCTCAACCTTGGGCTTGAGCAGCTCGAGAAGGTGCCAGGCGATGCTCTCCCCTTCGCGATCCTCATCAGTCGCCAGGTAAAGAGTATCCACGCCCTTCAGCAACTCCTTGAGAACCTTGACCTGCTTCTTCTTCTCCGCAGGGACGATGTAGAGGGTTTCGAAGTCGTTGTCGACATCGACCCCAAGACGCGCCCACTTCTTGCCCTTGTGGGCTTTGGGCACGTCGGCAGCGTTGCGCGGCAGGTCGCGGACGTGACCGATCGAAGACTCGACGATGTAGCCGTCGCCGAGGTAGCCGGCGATGGTCCGGGCCTTGGTGGGAGATTCCACCACAACGAGTTTCTTAGCTGCCATGGGAAGGGCCTATCGGCCGAGGAACGCGTCAACCAAAGGCTGATGCGGGGCGAGCATATTCGCCGACTGTGCTAAACCAACCGTTTTAGCCAGGCTCCGGCGCCAGCGCGGCCAACAGCCGATCGGCGGTTGCCGGCCAGGTGAACTCCTCCAGAACCCGCTGACGGCCCTTCTCCCCCATGGACTGAGCACGCTCCCGATCGTCCAGAAGCATCTCAAGAGCCTCAACGATGTGGTCGACCGTGTGCACCACGAAGCCGGTTTCACCAGGGACGACGGTCTCCGGAGCCCCACCCGAGGTTCCCGCAAGAACCGGCAGTCCCGCTGCTGCCGCTTCCAGATAGACAAGTCCGAAACCCTCCGCTTCCAGGCCGAACCAACGCGAGCGGCACGGCATACAGAAGATGTCCATCTGCGCGTAGAGCTCGCCGAGGAGGTCCCACGGCACCCCGACCTCAATGCGTGTCGGCACCTGCAACCGCTCGGACAGCTTCCCGAGCGTCTGCCCGAGTCGCCCCCTGCCGACCAACAGGACATCGACCTCACGGCCCCTCTTGCGCAGCTCAGCCGCCGCCTTGAGGAGCCGGGTCTGGCCCTTGCGCGGCACGAACCGACTAACGCAGCCAACGGTGGCGCCGCGCCTCGGTTGATCGGGGAGTGCGAACGAGTCGGTATCGACGCCGACGCCGATCACTTCCACCGGCAGCTTGGAGAGCCGGCGAACCGCCTCCGCAGTGAATTGGCTGACGGCGAGCCGTGCGTCGGCCGCCCGCAGCGGTCCGGAGACGAGACGCCGCAGCACCGGTATGGCCGCCGGGATGGTTACCTCGGCCCCGTGTGACAGAACGGCGAAGGGAACGCCGAGGGAGGAGCGCAGACGCTTGCCCAGCCTCGGCAAGGGGGTGGGTGCGCCGAACAAGATGTAATCCGCTCCGAACTCCTTGGCTTCGGCTTCGATCCAGTTCCTCACAGACGAGGTCGGCCACATGAACGACTTGGAGTGGCGAACCACCCGTGCGTCCGGTTCGGCATCCTTGTCGGCCGGTGCCAACACGCGTATGGGGTGGGAGTAGGCGTCAACCAGACCCTTGAGGTACTGCTGGATGCCGCCGGGCTTCGGCGGAAAGTCGTTGGTGACAACGAGGAGCCGCATCAGGCCTCTAGGTGCGCCGCCGCATTGAAATCTGTCAGCTCCACTCTGTCGTCGCGGATCACCAAGGAAGTCGTCGAGACGTTGTCGGGGAGGCCAACGAGATGGCGATCTCGATGAGAGAGCCCGAGTGCGTGGACAGCCAACGCGCCGATCGAACCACCATGGGTGACGGCCGTCGACGTGGGCGCTCCGGCGGCGATCGCTCTCGCCGCCGCCATCATGCGCTCCTGCACTTGAGAGAGGGTCTCTCCGGTGCCACCACGGGCAATGTCCGAGCCACCTGCGATAGCAGTCCATTCATCGGGGAACCCCTCCTGGATCTCAGCTGTCGTCAGACCTTCCCAGGCGCCGAAGTCCATCTCGCCCAGCCTGTCGTCGGTCTCATGAGCGATGCCGTGCCGCTCGCCGATCGCAGCCGCCGTGCGCTGTGCTCGCAATCGTGGTGACGCCACGAGATTGCCGACGGCACCGAGCGCTCCGGCAACGGCCGCCGCCTGCGACTCTCCCGTCGGGGTCAGGTCGAGATCCGTCGTGCCGTGCCACCAGCCACGGACGTTGGCCGCCGTCTCGCCGTGACGAACCAGCGTCACCGAAGGCGAGTCGGCCGGTCGTTGTTCGTAATCGGTGTCGAGGTGACCGGTGTCGTTGAACACCCGCAGCTTGCGAGGCGCGACGTCGAGAGAAGTCATCGAGGCGTTAGTGATCCTCCCAACGGGCCACGGCCGCGGTCTGTGACGAAGGCCCAGGAGCCCGGCAACGATGGCATGGATCACGCCGCCGTGGGTCACGACGAGGGCCTTCTGCCCAGGCTGCAGTGAGGACCCAAGCGAATCTAGAGCGGCGTCGATACGAGTCGCGAACTCGCGATAGGTCTCGGCGCCGCCCCATCGCACGTCCTTGCCTGCCGCCAACTCGCCGAGCAGGTTGGGGTGCTCGCGGAAAATGCGCTCTCTGGTCATGCCGTCCCACTCGCCCATGTCCACTTCGCGCCACCGGGCGTCGGCGAGGAACGGGCCATCGACGGCTTCGGTCGTTGCTACTGCTCTTCCGAGGTCGGAGGTCACGATCACATCGAAGTTGTGACGCTGCACCCGCTCGCCGAACGCCTTGGCCTGGCGTTCTCCACGCGGCGTCAGGGGGCTGTCTCCATGGCCCTGCCACACGTCGGCGGCGTTGGCCTCGGTCTCTCCATGACGAGCGAATGTGATCGAAGCGGGTTCCATAGGCGCCCGTAGGCTAGGACCGTGGACGACAGCCTCTTCGACGGACT
>CAXMQS010000003.1:0-2041 GCA_964195995.1 uncultured Acidimicrobiia bacterium | reverse complement strand
GGTCCGGGCTGTCGTGGTCCCCGCCTCCGGTACCAGGCGCGCGAGCCGCGTACGAGCACTCGCCGAGCCCTCGACTTGAGCGTCACGACGACCCCTTCCATAGCGACAGGTCCAGGTCGGGCAGCAGCGCCGCGAGCCGTTCGTTCTCGGGGGCGTAGCGGCGAACCAGTTGGTCTTCCTGCCACTCGCTGAGCGTCACCTTGGGGCCTCGGGACTCGTTGACGCGGCCGCCCAGGTCCACACCGGCGGGAATCTCCGGCTCCAGCCCGATGAACTCGAAGGTCCGCTCCAGCTGCCCCCGCGGGTCTGCGACGCATCGTTCGTACTGCAGCACCAGCACCTGTTCGGGCGGAACAGCAGCCCAGAGGCGCAGCAATTGATCAGCGTAGATGCCGCGATTGAATGCAGCGTTGGCAGCTGCTCGCGCTGTCGAGCCGACGGTGAAACGATTCTCAGCCAGCGTGCGTCCCGATCGGAAGCGTTCTACTGGATCGCGCAGAAGCACCAATAACCGAGCATCGGGTGCCGCCTCGTGCAGCAACGCCGGTGTCCAGACATCCAACATGTAGCCCGGCGTCCACTCACCGGAGAGTTGGCCTTGCGGCCGCGCGAAGTAGTCGTGGTAGCGCTCGATATCCCTCTCTTCGAGCCCGCGCTCCCAGCGGTCGTCGAAGAAATGAACCTCTTTGGGCGTACCAGGCCCTCGAGTCACCTGCGGGTGGGTGTTGATCAGGCTGTCCCACCAGGTGGTGCCTGAACGAGCGGTACCGACGCCTACATAGTCGGGCGGTCCAGGATGCCAGCCCGCGGGCATGGCTGAGGGGCTTGGTCGATGGGAACGCTGCGTGGTCTGCATCGGGCCCGATGATAGGTGTACCAGCGCTGTGGCGAGCACCACGGTTCACATGGCTGGCCCAGCCAGGCGCGCCGGCGCTGCACCAGCACAGCCCGATCCCGACAGAGACGGGCTCGACCATCGGGCGATGGTTCAAGGCACAGAAAAACGACCCGCCCCCTCGATGGGGACGGGTCGTTGGTAGCTCTGGAAGAGCAGCGCTTTAGATCTGCGCGCCGATCGTCGAGAGGATCTCAGCGATCTGCTCGCCAAGGAAGATGAGGGCGGTGATCGCGATGATGGCGATGAGGGCCAGAATCAGCGCGTACTCGGCCAGGCCCTGGCCATCTTCGTCACGGCGGAGAAGGAAGTCGACCATTCGATGGTCCTCCAAGTCTTGTGGCTTCACCGCTTGAAGCGGATTGCCGATGAATGATAAATACGCTCGGTCACCCTTGCGGGCTACCGTGCTCGACGGATGTTACAGCCCCGTCGCCAACTGTCCACTGGGACCGCCGGCAGGCTTGCTGCACGTCCTCAGTACCGAGGATGATGAAGTTGGTACCGAGGCGAGTCCATGGCACCTCTGGGTGCCTTGACCCGGACCTTTCGCTGTGCTGATGCAACCGTTCTGGTCCGGAATTGTGTGGTTAGTCCTAGCCCTGCAGTGTATTGGTGTCGATGGTGTTTCCGATTGTGGACATGAGGTCGGCAACGGTGTCGCCAAGGAAGATGAGCGACACGATCGCCACCACGGCGATCAGGCCCAGGATGAGTGCGTACTCAGCCAGTCCTTGCCCATCCTCTTCGTCTCGCGACCACAGGGTCGCCAAGAGAGACAGTGGTGCTTTCAACTGCGCGTCTCCTACTCTCCGATCTAGGGGGATGCAGTCGCGGGGACCGCATCACCGGGGCCAGATCCAACCCCGGATACTCAAAGGATCTCGGAGAAGCCCTGGTCCGGGATGCTGGACGCGGGAAGGTCGAAGGTCACGATGAGGGCAGTACCCCACGTGGGTTCGATCCGTCTCCAAGTGCGTTCCATTCTCCCGGTCATGTCTCGAGCTGCGCTCGAGTCTCCTACTCTCCGATGACCGACCAGATGAACCCCATGAAGATGAAGATGCCGGCGAAGAGCCCGACAAGGGCCGGCACTCCGACGGTGTTCGCCTCGAGGTTCATGCTCGCCAAGAGCCCCATCGAGAG
>CAXMQS010000002.1:0-9918 GCA_964195995.1 uncultured Acidimicrobiia bacterium | reverse complement strand
AAGCGCCCGGAGCAGGCATCGTAGCAATGGGCCTACTCTCGGTTCATGGCCAAGCAGATGAGCAGGAGAGCGTTCGAGGAAGTGGTCGACGAGGCCCTCGAAGAGCTTCCCGAGGAGGTCATCGCCGCCGTCGACAACCTCCATGTCTTAGTCGAGAGCCGACCCAACAGAGACCAAGACCCCGACCAAGAGGGCCTCCTCGGTATATACGAAGGGGTAGCACTGGCCGAACGTGGCGTCGACTACTCGGGCTACCTGCCGGACCGCATCACCATCTTCATGGAACCCCATCTCAGCCTCGGGCTGAACCGCGACGATCTTCGCGACGAGATCCGCCGCACGGTCTTGCACGAAGTGGCACACCATCTGGGCATCGATGACCGCAGGCTTCACGAATTGGGGTGGGACTAGTCACGCCTGACTAGCCAATTCCCGCTTCAAGAAACCGTCGGAATTGCCGATGGCTAGGAGATGGAGCCATTCGACGTTGTCCACGACCCATACCGGCGCTGCGAAGAGCAGTGCAATCACGACCTCGCCCGTGGCGTGCTCGTTGCCGACCTTCTCGACGGAGACGGCCCTCATCCCCCGTCACACCTCATTGTGAACTTCTCGCTCGAGCGAGCCTTCGTCCTTGAAGAGGGCGATCAACGCGCCGCCGGCTAGGCAACCAGCCAGCCCGCTACGCTCCTCGTCGACCAAGCGAAGGAGTTCCTCTATGGACGACCTGCTGAAGCAGATCACAGAGAAGTTCGGCGTCAGCGCCGACCAGGCCAAAGGGATACTCGGCACAGTCGCCGAGTTCCTGGGCGACAAGCTCCCTGGCCCCATCGGTGCCCAGGTAACGAAGCTGCTGGGTGGCGGAGACGACGGCGACGATGACGGCGATGACGGCGGCGGCTTGATGGACAAGGCCAAGGGCCTCTTCGGCGCCTAAGCACCCTCGATCTCGAATACACAATGCCCGGGTTCGCCCGGGCCTTGTGCTATTGACGGCCAACACCCTCCGACACCGCTCGGCTGGCTCTCGTAGAGTGAAAGGATGCTGCGCACATCCGCGCTCGAGGCGAGTTGGCCAGAACACGGCGATCGACCGGTGGTGTTCCTCATCGATGCTGTCTCTGCTCTGGAGCGGCGGATGCTGCTCGAGTGGATCGAGAGACACAGGCCTCAAGGCTTAGGACCCGGTGCCGTTCAGCACGCCAGACTCCCCCGGTCGCGACGCCGCCAGCAGAGCACGGAACACGTCGACCCGAGACTCCAGGTCCTGCTGCTCGAGGACGACACCGACCCGCTGTTGGTGCCGCTGCGAGTGGTGTGGCTCGTCCCCGAGCGTCAGGGCAGCAGGGCCATCAGGCCCGTCGACCTCGTCAAGCTGGGAGACCCTCGCGACCCCGACTGGCTGCGCCAAAGGTGGTACCTGAGGACCGATCCAGACAGGGCGCGCATCGTTGCCGGGGCGGCCGCCACAGCCTCGGAGCTGCGCCAGCGGTGGCAAGAGCGCAGGACTCCCGGCGCCGAGGACGACGCCGGGCTGCCCGCCTTCGTTTCGCTTCAAGGACTGCTGGCATTGGAACGAGAGGAGCGGCGCCTGCGGGGTAACCGCTACAAGGTGCCCAAGTTCGTCCGCGATGACCTGCTGTCGCGGCGAGCATTCAAGGTCGGGCTCAATCGGATCTCCAACGAGACCTCATGGCCGGAGAAACGTGTTCCTCGCAAGGCTGTTCGATACCTCAAGGAGATCGCGGCCACGCACAGCCCATACGTCATCGATCTCATCGCTCACTTCACCCGGTTCCTGATCAAGAAGAGCTACCGCGGCCAGGTGGACTATGACCCCCGCGAGCTCGAGACCGCATACGCCACCGCCGGCGAGACCCCGCTGATCTTCCTACCTACTCATAAGACCTACATCGACACGCTCATCTTGCAGCATGTCCTCTACGAGAACGACTACCCGCCCAACCACACGGCCGGCGGCATCAACATGAGCTTCTTCCCCGTTGGACCAATCGTGCGCCGCAGTGGGGTCTTCTTCATCAGGCGCACCTTCGGAGACAACGTTCTGTACAAGTTCGTCCTACGTCAGTACATGAGCTACCTCATCGAGAAGCGCTTCCCCCTCGAGTGGTACATCGAAGGTGGTCGCTCACGCACCGGCAAGCTACGGGAACCACGCTTTGGGCTGCTCGGCTATGCCGTTGACGCCATGCACGCAGGCGCTGCCAACGACCTGCAGCTCATCCCGGTGTCCATCGCCTACGACCAGATCCAGGACGTATTCGACTACGCCACCGAGCTGAGCGGGGGCGGCAAGTCGGGTGAGAGCTTCAAGCGGCTCGTCGAATACGTCCGAGGCATGCGACGCCCCCACGGTGGGGTGTACCTGCGGATGGGGTCGCCGATCTCGGTTGTCGAGTCGATGGGTGAGATGAAGGATGCGCCCCGCGACCAACAGCTCTTGGCCGTCAAGAAGCTGGCCTTCGAAGCCAGCGTTCGCATAAATGAAGCGACCCCGATCACTCCCGCTTCGCTGGTGACTCTGGTGCTACTCGGACATACCGACCGGGCCCTGACCGCGGTCCAGGTTGCCGAGGCCTTGGCACCGTACGTCGAGTTCGTGCAGACGCGGCGCCTGCCGACGACAGAGCCTCTTCGCCTGTCCGCTCCCGACCGTGTCACCGAAGCGCTGGGACGGCTTGTGACGCACGGCGTCGTTTCGGCCATCGAGGGTGGATCGCAGCCCGTCTACACCATCGCGACGGAGCGCCACATGGCCGCCGCCTATTACCGCAACACCGTCGTCCACTTCTTTGTGGAGGCGGCGATGGCGGAGCTCGGCCTCCTCGCCGCCGCCGATTCCGCCCAGCCGGTCGAGGCTTTCTGGGCAGAGGTGCAGCGCATGCGTGACCTCTTCAAATTCGACTTCTTCTTCCACGAGCGTGCCGAGTTCCGCGCCCGCGTCGCCGCCGAGCTGGCAAGGCACGAGCCGCGCTGGGAGGAACGCCTGGCCTCGGGTGAGGCTCACCAGGTGCTCGTCGAGCGCCCGCTGCTCGCGGCTCCGTGGGTGCTGCGCCCGTTCCTCGAGAGCTACCGAGTCGTTGCCGACGCCCTCGCCGGCTACGACGGCGAGGCGGACGAAGATGCCATCCTGGCCGCGGCCACTGCCCTCGGCCGCCAGTACGTGGCCCAACAGCGATTGCGAAGTCCAGAGTCGCTGGCCTCGACCCTTCTCAGCAACGCTCTCAAGCTGGCCTCGAACCGCGGACTGACCGCTGAAGGCACGCTGGAAAAGCGCAAGGCGTTCGCGGCGTCGATCGACGACACCATCGCCGCCGTCGACGTCATCGAGGCCTAGCCACCGCCTGTTGGATGGGCCCCGTAGCCAGGCCAACATGGCTCCATGGCCTTCCAACGATCATCAGGCGTGCTGCTGCACGTCACCAGCCTCCCCGGTCCCTACGGGGTCGGTGACCTCGGCCCGGCAGCCCACGCCTGGATCGACTGGGTGGCAGACGCCGGGTGTCGCTACTGGCAGCTGTTGCCACTGGGGCCGACCGGTTACGCCGACTCCCCATACGCCTCGTTCTCTTCGTTCGCCGGTAACCCCTATCTGGTCTCGCCCGAGCTGCTCGTTGCCGACGGCCTCCTCACCCAAGAGGACGTAGGCGCGCCGAGTTTCGACAACTCTGCAGTCGACTTTGGACGGGTCATACCGTGGAAGATCGAATTGCTGGACACCGCCTACTCCCGCCTCTCTGGTCAGCTCCACACCGAGTTCGTTGCCTTTCGCAACGACGAGGCCGACTGGCTCGACGACTTCAGCCTGTTCATGGCTATCAAGGAGGACCACGGCAACGGAGCGTGGGCCGACTGGCCGGCCGAGCTACGCCATCGCGACGGAGACGCCCTGAACGCCGTCAGGAAGCGGCTGGCCTCGGCCGTCGAGCGCCACGCTTTCCGCCAGTTCGTGTTCTTCCGCCAGTGGCGGAGCATCCGCGAGCACGCCGCGGCGAGTGGCGTCGAGATCATCGGTGACATCCCGCTGTACGCGGCTCACGACAGCGCCGACGTGTGGGCCCACCCCGAGCTCTTCGCCATCGACCCCGAGACGAGCCAACCGACGCTGGTCGCCGGTGTCCCTCCCGACATGTTCTCGGAGACCGGACAGCTCTGGGGCAACCCGCTGTACCGGTGGGAGATCCACGCCACCGACGGCTACGCGTGGTGGATCGATCGGCTAGCTGCCGTCTTCCGTCAGGTTGACGTGCTGCGTATCGATCACTTCACCGGGTTCGCTCGCTACTACGAGATTCCGGGCTCAGACGACACCGCCGAGAACGGCGCGTGGCGCGACGGACCAGGTGCGGGAGTGTTCGACGCGGCCCATCACTCCCACGGCGAGCTCGCCATCATCGCCGAGGACCTGGGACCACTCGGTGATGTTGTCGAGGAGCTGCGGCGTCGGCTGGGTTTTCCCGGGATGAAGGTGTTGCAGGAGGCCTTCGACGGCGACCCGGCCAACATGTTCCATCCCGACAACTACGCCGAGGACTTCGTCGTTTACACCGGCACCCACGACAGTGACACTTCGCGGGGCGCCTTCGACTCGGCCGACGACGACTATCGGCGTCGCGTGCTCGAATACACCGGCGACACCCCTGACACCTACCCGTGGGGTCTCGTTAGGGCGGCCTGGCGATCGATCGCAGTTGTCGCCGTCGCTCCCCTGCAGGACCTGCTCGGCCTCGACACCAAGGCTCGGATGAACTACCCATCGACGATCGGCAGCAATTGGCAGTGGCGAATGGAGCCGGGCGTAGCCACGCCAGAGTTGGCCGCACGGCTGGCCGCGCTCAACGAGGAGACCGGTCGCTAGACGGCCGAGCCTGCGAGTCCCCGCCGGCCTCTCTACTTCTTGGCTGCCTCGTAGTAGGGGTTGGCGCCGGAGGAATGATCGGTGACATCAACCACCCGAGTGATCTCGGGAACCATCTCGAGCAGCGTCGTCTCGATGCCCTGGCTGAGGGTGACCGAGGCGAGCCCACAACCCTGGCAGCCTCCCCCAAGGCGCAGGAACGCTGTCGAGTCCTCAACGGCAACCAGCTCGGCGACCCCGCCGTGCGAGGCGATAGCGGGGTTGATCTGCTGGTCGAGTACCTGCTGCACGCGCTCGGGTATCGGTCCGCTCAGGTCGGGGGGTGGTGCATCGGGATTGAGCATGGACGGGCTCAGACTGTTGGGGTTCTCGATGACGAGGCCGGGGTTGAGGAGGTCCCGTGACAGATCGAGGGTGGCGCCGCGCAGGTTGTCGACGCTGTCGGCGGGATAGAAGGTGGTCAGCTCACCGTGTTGTTCAGTAACAGCACCGGGGCCAATGTCTTCGGCGCGCACCATTGCCATCTCATAGCGGAACTCGGTGCCCTCGACGCCAGCGATCTTGATGCCGAGCGCAAGCTCGCTTCCATCAGGCTCCTGATCACGGATCTCGAGCACCTTGGCCAAGGCGCGCTCGCTGATAGAAAGGATGGGGGCGTCGGTCACAGCCGCATGCTATTCGCTAGTGGACTTCTACAGTGCCGCGAATGGTTCGCCGCCTCGCGCTCATCCTTCCCTCGTCGACCTACCGGGCCCGCGAATTCATCAGGGCCGCCCGGGCCGTCGACGCCGAGATGGTCATCGCCACCGAGGAAGAACAGCTTCTCATCGACGACGCACATCTGGTGGGCATCGATCTGAGCCGGCCGGAGTGGTCCGCCGAGCAGATCGTTAGCAGGGGCCCGTTCGATGCGGTGATACCTGTTGACGACCGCGGAGTAATGATCGGTGCTGTCGCTGCAGCCGCCCTCAACCTGCCGCACAGCACCCCCGCTGCGGTCGCAGCAACCCGTGACAAGTCAGTGATGCGGGACCTCTTCGAGGCGGCCGGTGTCCCCCAGCCCGACTACAGGATCGTCACCGAAACCGACGCGGCCGCCGAGGCCGCCGCCGCCATTGGATTCCCCGTCATCATCAAGCCGGTGTCGCTTTCAGCAAGCCAGGGTGTGATCCGCGTCGACGACGCCGACGGCGTCGAGCCCGTTGTGGAGCAGGTGCGGCGAATCGCCCGCGCCATGGGACGCGACTCCACATTGCTCGTCGAGGAGTTCATACCCGGTCCCGAGGTCGCTCTCGAGGCGATGCTGGCAGACGGCCAGCTCATCCCCCTTGCCATCCTTGACAAGCCCGATCCCCTCGACGGCCCCTACTTCGAGGAGACGATGTTGGTTACCCCGTCGCGCCACCCTGCCGAGGCGCAAGACAGCATCGTCTCGGTCGTCGCCGCGGCAGCCGCCGCGCTCGGGCTGCGCGAGGGTCCGGTGCATGCCGAAGCGAGGGTGGGCCCAGACGGGGTCCGCATCCTCGAGGTCGCGGCCAGACCCATCGGCGGACTGTGCAGCCGGGCGCTCGAATTCGGGATGTTCGGCGCGTCGCTCGAGACCGTCTTGGTGCGTCACGCGCTGCGCCTCCCCCAAGGGGGCCTCGACGCCGCGGCACCGGCCAGCGGAGTCATGATGATCCCGATACCCAAGGCCGGACGCCTGGCATCGGTGTCCGGCATTGATGAGGCGCGCAGCGTCGCCGGCATAACAGGAGTCGAGATCACCGTTCCCCTGGGTGAGCGCCTGCGACCGTTGCCGGAGGGGAACCGCTATCTCGGTTTCATCTTCGCTCGAGCCCTCCAGCCTTTGGCCGTAGAGGACGCCCTCCGCCAGGCCCACGGCGTCCTCAAGATCGAGGTCACCTAGCTCCGAAGGGACACCGGCCTATCATCGAGCGCCGATGGCAACAAAGAAGACCCCTGCGAAGAAACAACCACCGGCCAAGAAGGCTGCGGCCAAGAAGGCGCCTGCGAAGAAGGCCCCTGCTAAGAAAGCGCCCGTGAAGAAAGCTGCCGCCAAGAAGGCGCCTGCGCCTCCCCCGAAGCCGAAGGTGCGGAAGAAATCCCCCTTCAGGGTGCGCGACAAGGTGGTCTACCCGCATCACGGCGCAGCCATCATCATCGGCAAAGAGAAGCACGATTTCGAGGACCGCAAGCAGGACTACTTCGTCATCGAGGCCATCACCAACCCGCTCGTCCTGCGAATACCTGTCGACACGGCCTTGGACCTGGGCCTGCGTCCGGTGATCACCCAGAACGCCGCGCGCAAGGTCTTCGCCACATTGAAGGACACTCCTGTCGACGCCGACGCCACCTGGGCACGCTGGTTCAAGCTCCTCCAGGACAAGATGGCCTCTGGAGACATCTACGAGGTGGCGGCGGTCGTTCGGGATCTGACCTATGCCCAGCAGAGCAAGCCGCTAGGGCCCGCTCTCAAGCGGATGTTGGCGAAGGCTCGCCTCATCCTCACGTCCGAGCTCCAGCTGGCCCTCAACACCGATGAAGACACAGTCGTCAAGCGGCTCGACCGCAGCCTCTCTCACCTCATCCTCGACCCCGAGGACGACTAGCAGCGCTCGTTGGGGTGGTTCCGGGGTAGTTGGGTAGCCTGTCGATACTCCCCAAGCGGGAATCGGTCTACAACAAGCGAGGACACATGAGGAAGAGATTTTCGATAGTGGCGGTGGTTCTGGCGTTTGCCATGGTGGCCGCAGCCTGCGGTGACTCCGACGAGTCCGCTGTTGGCGGAGGCGGCGGCGATCTGCCCGACCTCGGGGGCCGCACGGTCACCGTCGGCGTAGAGAACGCCTATCTCCCCTTCAACTACGTACCAGCAGGTGCAACCGAGGGCCAGGGCTGGGACTATGACGCGTGGACGGCCATCTGCGACCTTCTTAACTGCCAGGCCGAAATGACGCTGGCCGGTTGGCCGGCCGTCATCGAGGAGGTCTCCCAAGGCCAGCTCGACACGGCTGCCGACGGCATCTCCATAACCGACGAGCGCAAGGAAGTCGTCGACTACTCCGACGCCTACATGACCGTTCAGCAGAAGTTCATCGTGCGCATCGATGAGGACAGGTACGCCACTGCACAGTCGCTGATCGACGACACGGACGCGCGGATCGGCACCCAGGTTGGCACGACCAACTTTGAGCTCGCCGTTGAGCTGCTTGGCGGCGACGGACGCATCGACGCCTTCGACCAGTTCGGGCTGGCCATCCAGGCTCTGATCGTCGGTGACGTCGACGCTGTCATCATCGACGATGCGGCTGGTCTGGGGTACGTCGGCGTGAACGCCGACGACATCAAGACCATCGACGATGCCCTCCAGAGCGATCCCCTCGGGTTCATCTTCCCCAAGGGCAGCGACCTCGTTGACCCCGTCAACCAGGCGCTCGACGTGCTCAAGGCGGACGGCACCTTCGAGGAGCTCGGTCGTAAGTACTTCACCGACGCATTCACGGTGACATACGACGACATCGCGGACGTCGGGTAGGACTCGCCCAATACGACATGCGTAGGATGCGCCGGACCCTCGGGTCCGGCGCATCTCGTTGAGGAGACCTCTTGCAGCCAGACGATGAAGTAGGCGTAGCCCCGACCCCGGTGTCGAGCGTCTACACGATCGACCGCTCTGAGTTCCCGTGGTGGCTCGTGGCCATGCTCGTGATCATCGGCGTCATGGTGATTCTCGTCATCGGATCGAGCGTCTACCAGGAAGCATTTCGCGCCATTCTCCCCTGGCCCCTGGTGTGGAACCGGGGATTGGCCCTGACCCTCATCCTCACCGGCGGCTCGTTCGTCGTGGCGACATTCCTCGGCCTTTTCATAGGGCTCGGACGCATCAGCAAGAACTCCTTCCTCCGCAATACAGCCTCGACCTACATCGAACTCGTGAGAGGCATTCCGATGCTGGTCTTCATCTTCGCTATCGCCCTGGTGATCGTCCCCGAATTCTCCGACCTCTTGGACCTCAAGCCGCGGGCGATATCCCAAGCCTTCAAGGGCTCCATCGCGCTGTCGCTCTTCTACGCGGCGTTCATCGCCGAAGTCTTCCGGGCTGGCATCCAGTCCGTAGACGAGGGTCAGGTGGAGGCAGGCAAGGCCATGGGTCTGTCCAATCGCCAGAACATGAGGCGCATCATCCTTCCTCAGGCCATCCGCAACATGCTGCCCGCCCTAGGCAACGACCTCATCAGCCTCATGAAGGACACATCCCTGGTTTCCGTCCTGGCGGCCAGGGAACTCACGCAGATGGCCAGGCAGTACACCGGCAGTACGTTCCGCTTCCGGGAGGGGTTCTTCATCCTCATGGTCATGTACGTCATCCTGACCCTTCTTCTGAGCCTGGCCCTCCGCTGGTACGAGAAACGGATCGCCATCCCTGGTCGAGTCGGAACCTCACACTGAGCCGTCGATGAAGCGGTCCCTACTCGGAGCCATCTCGGCGCTGTTCGTCGGACGGCTCACGGTCAACACGGCATCGCGCTTCGTCTATCCGTTCCTCCCGGCCATCGCCCGCGGACTCGGTGTATCTCTGGAGCAGGCAGGCCTGCTGGTATCGGCCCGATGGCTGACCGGCGTTGCCACCCCTGCCGTGGTTGCCGTTGCCGGCAAGGGTGAGCGGCGACGGCGCCAGGCCTTCACGGGGCTACTGCTCTTCGCCGCCGGGGCTGCTGTCACCGCCGCCACCAGCGTGTTCATCGGAGCATTCGTTGGCTTCATGTTGATGGGGCTCGGCAAGCCGGCGTTCGACATCGCCAGCCAGTCCTATGTCGCCGACCGGGTGCCCTACGAGCGGCGAGCCCGCTACCTGTCGGTCCTCGAGCTGACGTGGGCCGGCGGTCTGATCGTCGGGGCGCCCCTGGCCGGACTCGCCATCGACCGCTACGGCTGGACGAGCCCTTTCTGGCTGCTGTCGGCGGCGGCGTTACTGACTATCCCCGTGCTGTGGCAGGAGCTTGAGGGCGACGCCCAACCCGCCAGCGCCGAGAAGG
>CAXMQS010000001.1:0-109466 GCA_964195995.1 uncultured Acidimicrobiia bacterium | reverse complement strand
TCGTATCACTGTTTCAGTCCATCCGTACTCGTGAAGAGGGCGCTTCCCTCGTCGAGTACGCCCTGTTGCTCGCACTGATCGCCGTCGTGGCACTTGCCGCGATCGCCGCCGTCGGTACCGGCGCCAGGGACACGCTGCAGGAGGTTGCTAACAGCATCGGCTAACGCGGAAGACATCGAACACGAAGAGGGCGCCCCTAGGGGCGCCCTCTTCCTATGTCTTGCGGTCCCGAGATCTAGAAGAGCGAATTTCGCAACTGGATGGCAGCCGGCCCGATCAGAAGAACGAACATCGCCGGGAAGACGCACAGCACGAGAGGGAACACCATCTTCACCGGAGCGGCAAACGCCCTCTCTTGAGCACGCTGCCGACGCCGAGTTCTCATCTCCTCGGACTGCACTCGCAGGACACGGGCGATAGAGACGCCAAAACTGTCCGCCTGGTTCATGGCGAGAATAAAGGATCGCAGCTCGTCGACATCCGTGCGCTCGGCGAGTTGATCCAGAGCGTCCCGCCGGGAGACGCCGACTCGCGTCTGTGATTGCATCCTGGCGAACTCCATGCTCATCTCGCCTTCGACGGACTCGATCACGCGAGCCATGGCGCCGTCGAACCCGAGGCCGGCCTCGACGCTGATCACCAGAAGGTCGAGGATCTCAGGAAGCTCCTTGCGCATCGCATTCCGCCGGTCTTCGATTCGTCGATTGAGCACGGCGTCCGGGGCGGCGAAACCTACACCGATCAGAAAAAACACCGCCAACAGGCGTTGCAGCCCCGGAAAACTGACCGGCAAGAAGACGGCGCCAGCGAGACCAAGTGCTAGAGAAACGATGCGGATGGCAGCCCATGAGTTGACGTCAAGGACCTCCTGCCAACCGGCTAAGGCCAGGCGCTCTCGCGTTCGGCGCACCCAACCCTGGGGCGTGAATCGAAGGACGAACGACCCGATCCGCTGCACGATGGGAGCGATCGCCCTCTCGGCGAGACTGCGCTCCATGAGCTGTGCTCTGGTTTGCATCGACACCAGCCTGTCGGTAGCGCTGCTCTGCGACCGCAACACCCCGAGACCGACGTAATAGAACAGAGCGACGCCGACTACGAAGAACAGGGCGGCAACTGCTTCAGCGCTCATCAGGCCTCCACGTTCACGATAGATCTGATCCAGGAGATGCCGGCGATGAGGAGACCGCCAGCAACGGCGAGACCGACTCTGCCTTCGGTGGTGTCGAACAACGGTGACAGGTAGTCAGGGTTGCTGATGTAGAGGAATACGCCGAGCGCAAAGGGAAGGAGACCCAGAACGATGGCCGAGATCCGTCCCTCCGCGGTCATGGCGTGCACATCGCGTCGAAGCCGATTGCGAAGAACGATCGTCTCGCCTGTCGTCTGCAGAACCTCTGCCAGGTTGCCTCCGACCTCAGTCTGGATGTCGATCGCCATGGTTACCCACTCGAAGTCGACAGATCCCATGCGCTTGGCAACGCCATTGAGCCCCTGAGAAACAGTGCCTCCGAGCCTGATATCCGACACCGCCCTGCCGAATTCTCGCGCCGTTGGCATCGCCGACTCCGAGGAGACCCCCTCGACCGCCTGCAGCAGCGAATAGCCAGCTCGGAGTGAAGACCCGAGAAGGTTCAATGTGTCCGGAAGCTGCTCGTCGAACTTACGGGTTTCTCGGGAGGCAAGGGCTTGGACAAGTGCGACAAGGAAGATCACAGCAAAGGCACCGGCCGCTATGCCGGCGAGGGTGTTACCGGCGGCGGCACCAACGGTGACTCCGAGGAGTGCGGCGACCCCCAGCCCTGCAGTTATCGCCTCGCCTGGGCGCATCGGGATGCCGGCACGCTCAACGGCCGAGTCGATGGCATCAAACACTCCCCGCTTGGTGGCCTCCGCCTCCGCCCGACGCACGAAGCGGCCGAGGAAGGGCAGCCTGGAGAAGAAGCTGCTGTTGGCGGTAGGCCGCGCGATTCGACCGAGGCGGCTGCGAATCTCGCTGGTGCCACCCGTCAGTCCGAAGCCGGCAAGCAGGACCCCGATCAGGAAGATGACGACGGCAACACCGATACCTATGAGCAATGGACGGGCACTCGACCCACCGTCAGTTGTGGACTGGGCGAGGGCAGGAGCAGGAATGCTGACCGCGGCCAGCGCCAATGCTCCCGAGATTGTCCAGCGCCTCATTGCCTTGAGACGAACTGCTCTGGAGCGAATAGCTCGGCTTCGAGCGTGATCCCATAGTTCGCCAGATGCTCGCTGAACCCAGGGCGTAGCCCAGTGGACTTGAGGCGCCCGAGCGCCTTGCCCTCGTCGTCGAAGCCCATGCCCCAATCGTAAAGGAACAGGTCCTGCAGGGTGATCACGTCGCCCTCCATGCCGACGAGCTCGCTGATGTGAGTGATGCGACGGCTGCCGTCACGCAACCTGTGGAGATGGACGATCATGTCGACAGCCGAGGAGATCTGCTCTCGGATCGCTCTCACGGGAAGGTCCATGCCCGACATCAAGACCATCGTCTCGATTCTGGCGATGGTGTCCCGTGGTGAGTTTGAGTGAATGGTCGTGAGAGATCCGTCGTGGCCGGTGTTCATGGCCTGCATCATGTCGAGAGCCTCACCGCCGCGAGCCTCACCGACCACGATGCGGTCTGGCCTCATCCGCAACGCGTTGCGGACCAGATCCCTTGTGAGCACTTCTCCCCTGCCTTCGATGTTCGGCGGCCGCGTCTCCATGCTGAGCACATGCTGCTGTCGCATCTGGAGCTCGGCGGCATCCTCGACGGTGACGATGCGTTCGTTGTCGGGGATGTATGAAGAAAGAACGTTGAGGAACGTGGTCTTACCCGAACCGGTGGCACCGGACACAACGATGTTCAGCCTCCCCTCGACGCATAGCCGCAGGAAATTCGCTGTTGCCTCGTTGAAGGTTCCGAGCTCGATGAGATCAGACTCCTCGAAGGGATCGACCGCGAATTTGCGGACCGTCAGGAACGGACCACCGATGGCGAGTGGATGGATTACCGCGTTGACACGAGAACCATCGGGGAGGCGGGCGTCGACCATCGGCGTCGACTCGTCGATGCGGCGACCAACCTGGCCGACGATCTTCTCGATGATGCGCTCCAGGTGGGTCGAATCGACGAACCTGGCGTCGGTTGCTTCGATGCGGCCGAAACGCTCGACGTAGATGTGATGGGGACCGTTGACCATGATCTCACTGACGTCCGGGTCACTCAGCAAAGGGTCGATGGGTCCATAGCCAAGAACGTCGTCTGCGATCTCTTGCAGCAGAACCAGACGGTCGCTGCGAGACAGCGGAATAGCTTCCTCCTGCTCAAGCGCCCACTCCAGCATCTCCATGACGCGGAGCTTGAGCTCGGCGTCCGACATCTGGCGGTCATAGAGCATGGGACCGAGGCCCTCGACAACCTTGAAGTGCAGCTTCCTGCGAAGGTCCTGTCTGGCGACATCCCTGCTGGGCTCACCAACGGCGTCGGTGGCCTTGGCGGCCTTAACTCTGTCTGCGAGGCTCATTGTCTGCTCCTATCCCCCGAACCAACTACGGCTAGTCCGGTCCTGGCTTGTCGGCGGTCCGTCGGCATCGGTAACGAGGCGCACAACGTTGTGGAAGCCCCGCGCCACTCGGGACCGAGGGCTGAGGGCAACGACGGGTACACCTTCGTTGACTGATCGCGGCACCATCTTGTCTGAAGGGATAGCGGCCATCACCTTGAGGTCGAGCGAACGCTCCAGCTCGTCTACGTCGAGACGCGCCTTGGAATTGACCCGATTGAGGACAAGCTTGATCTTGCTGATCGGGTAGTTGATGAGTCGCAGCGTGTCCAACGCCAGCTTGGCGTTCTTGACGCTCGGCATATCCATGTCGACGACCAGCAGAACGTCATCTGAACGCTCGAGAATCGTCAGGACGGGCTCATCGAGGAAAGGCGCCGTGTCGATCACGATGTAGTCGAACATCCTTTTCATCATTCCGAGCATCTTCACGATCGACTGAGTTGAGATCTCATCGGCAAGCGCCGGCTCCAGCGGGGCAGGCAGCACGCGGAGACCAGATTCGTGGCGCACCATGATCGAATCGAGGAGCTCCTCATCGAGTTTGTCTAGGTCGAACGCGGCGTCGACCATCGATGTCTTGGGGTCGAGCTGCAGAGCCAGGCAGACATCGCCGAACTGGAGGTCAGCGTCCATGATGGCCACTCGGCCTGGCTCGTTCCACAGGGCCAAAAGCAGCGCTACGTTCGTGGAGGTGACGGTCTTACCCGCCCCACCCTTCGGAGACATGATGGTTACCACCCTGCCCAGTCGCGATCGGCCGGCAGCCGTGGCTTCCTGGACCTCGCCAAGTCTCTTCTGGACGCGCTCAACCTGGCTGAACGCCTCCTCGACCTTGGGGAGAGTGATCGGAGTATCCAGGACATCGCGGAATCCGGCGCGCAACGCGGCCCGCAGTGTTCCCTGCTCCGGATTGTCGGCGACGAGCAGCATCACCAGTTTGGGCTCGATGTCGAGAAGCAGGCTGCACTCGGCAACACCGACCTCGTGGGCATAGGACGGCCCCACCATCACAACATCCACCGACTCGTCGGACACAATGCCCTGGGCTTCGGAAACGCTCCGGGCCACTACGACCGTCTGGCCGTCGAGCACCTTCTGGGCGGATTGAACGAACGAGTCCTCTGGGTCCAGGACGAGGACTTTGTGGGCCCCTTCTTCGGTCACGACGTCTCCTGACCCACTCCGAGGATCTCGAGGGTCCGGCGATCGAGGATGTCACCAAGGAGGCTCTCGATATCGATGCCGGAAGTCGCGTATTCGACGTACGGCTCCTGCGATGATGTCAGGGTCAACCATGGGCGCAAGAAGTCAAAGATGAATACGACCTTCTCTGCATCCTCTGGTCCAACCTCGAGAGTCACCAGCTGGGTGCCAACTGCTTCCACGCCCGCGATCACGGTCTCGTCCTCGTCGGCCACTTCCTCGGCACTGGGACCGCCCCTGGCAACTGAGCCAATGGCGAGGACCTCGACGTCCTGCATGGCGGTGAAGCTCAACTGGACGATCACAGGGAGGGCGGTGACGAGTTCGTCGAGCGCCTCCTCGATCTGCTCCTCGGTCAGCTCTTCCTCAAGAGTCGTGTCCTCTGGCTGCCTGTCTCGGAGAAACTGCTCAAACTCCTCGAAGCGCTCCGTCAATCCAAGTAGCTCCCTGCCGATCGGGGACCTGAGCAGATCGATGGTCGCCTGACGGCTCAACTCTGCAGAAGCGATGATGTTCACGTTGTCGCCCGCGCGGACGAAGCCGCCAACGGCCCTGACCTCGTCTGGTCTAACGACGATGGCCTGCTTCCCCGGCTCGATGAGCTCAGACAGGCTGGCAACTTCCTCCTCAGCGTCGGCCCACAGGTCAGTGGTGACGACCTGACCCTTGGAGATGGGGCCACGCGAGATGCGATTCTGCAGAACGTCCTGGAGCTGTTCGGGGCTCGTTATGGCGTTGTCCGGAACCAGCTCTTCGAGCTCGGTGCTCTGATCGAACGAGCCGATGACAAGGCTGCCCTCAGCTCCTCGATCGATGAACTCATTGGAGCGATAGACGACAACTTCGTTCAATCCCTCCCGAGCGTCGTCCTCGACATTGGTGAGGAACGCGAAGATTCCCCAGGCTGCGAGAGCCCCCAGAATGACTGCAATTACCAGGACGATCGTCCTTTTACCCACGCGTGCTCCTTGGTCAATCCTGATTCCTTCGGCCAAAAGCGACCTGCGTTGTAGTGCTTTTGTCAGGACGTCAGGAAATGTCGACGATGCTCGAAATGCCTACCGGAGAAGAATACCGGGGCCATACCCAACTACTTGCGACCGATTCCCTTTTCCTTGAGCTCCTGGAGGATGGCCTCGAGCGAGGCATCGGCGCTGAATGAGGGCTCGACCGGTTCGTCGGCGTCTTCACGTTCGAACTCGCGCACCTTGCTCTTGCGCTCCGGCGCTTCCGGTGCCGGCCGCTCTTGCCAATCGGGCGATGCTTGCTTGATCGAAAGGCTGACACGGCGCCGATCGACGTCGATCTCGGTGATCTTGACCATGACGGCCTGGCCGACCGACAGTTCGAGCTCGGGACTCTCCACGTGATGACTGGCGATCTCGGAGACATGAACCAGCCCCTCGACGCCTTCGTTGACTGAGACAAAAGCGCCGAATGGCACGGTCTTGGTGACCTTGCCTTCGACGACGGCGCCGAGCTCATTGTTGTCGGAGAAGGCTTGCCACGGGTCCTCGCGGGTTTGGCGCACAGACAGCGAGATGCGCTCGCGGTCACGATCAACCTCGAGAACCTTGACCTGAACCTCGTCGCCAACGGAAACGACTTCCGACGGATGGCTGACGTGCTCCCACGAGAGCTCGGACACGTGGACGAGGCCGTCCATGCCTCCGAGGTCAACGAAGGCGCCGAAGTTCACGACGGACGACACGACGCCAGGCCGAACTTCTCCGGGGCCGAGATCGTCGAGGAAGGCATGGCGCTCCTCGGCCTGTGCCTCCTCGAGGTGGGCACGACGCGACAGAACAACGTTGTTTCGGTTCTTATCGAGCTCGATGACCTTCGCTTCGAGGTCCTGGCCGATGAAGGGCTGCAGATCACGAACACGGCGGAGATCGACCAGCGAGGCAGGCAGGAAGCCACGGAGGCCGATGTCGACGATCAGCCCTCCCTTGACAACCTCGATGACTCGGCCGGTGACCGTGCCACCCTCGTTCATGACGCCTTCGATCTGACCCCAGGCTCGCTCGTACTGCGCACGCTTCTTGGAAAGGATGAGCCGCCCGTCCTGGTCCTCCTTCTGAAGAACCAAGGCCTCGATGCGCTCTCCAACCTTGGCGATTTCGTTCGGGTCGACATCTTTGCGAATCGACAGTTCCTTCAGGGGAATGACACCCTCGGACTTGTAGCCGACGTCGACGAGAACTTCGTCCGGATCGATTCGGACGACCACGCCCTCGACAAGATCGCCGTCGCTGAACTCGACCACGGTCCGCTCGACGGCGGCCGCGAAGTCCTCGGGCCCGATGTCGTCCGGGATGTCGCCGACGTCAGGTGCCTTGATGAGTTTGGGCTCCCGGATCCTGCGAACAGGAGCCTCCTCTTCTTTCTTCTCGTCTTCCGCATCGCCCACGGCGGCTGCTGGCTGCTCGGCTGCAGCTTCTGCCTCAGGGGCCACTACCTCGGCTGCGGCTGCTGGCTGTTGGTCTGCGGGCTCTGGCTGCTCGGCTGCAGCTTCTGTCTCAGGGGCCACTACTTCGGGGTCGGCTGCTGGTGGTGGCTCCGGGGCAGCTTCTGCGTCAGGGGCCACTACTTCGGGGTCGGCTGCTGGTGGTGGCTCCGAGGCAGCTTCGGCCGCTGGCTCGGCGGGGGCCTGTTCTGGCGCAGCCGCCGGTTCCTGGGATCCCGCGACAGAAGTCTCGGGTTCCGTCCCCTCAGGCGTGGCGGCGCGGTCGATGGCAGATTCGGTATCAGGAGTCATGTAAGTACCTACGGATCAACCGTAGGCGGCGGCAATGGTAGCACGCAGCGGCGTTGCCTCATATCAGGATTTCGTTTCGGCGAGGTTCTTACCAACCGAAGTCGAAACCCGCAAAGGGACGTTCAACTCGACGATGCCCTCCATCGTCGTGCGCACAAGATCGGTGGCCTCGGCCGCTGTGGGCTCGGGCACTTCGAGCACAAGTTCGTCGTGGATCTGCAGCAGCAAAGCCGAACCGTCGTTACGCGTCTCGAGCTCGGCATCGAGTTCGACCATTGCTTTCTTGATGATGTCGGCTGCCGAACCCTGGATCGGAGCATTCAGCGCCATGCGCTCTCCCATCTGCCGCTCGCGGAAGTTCCCGCTCGCCAGCTCGGGCAGGTAGCGACGCCTTCCGAGGATCGTCGTCGTGAATCCAGAACTCCGCGCCTCCTCCACTATTCCATCCATGAAACTGCGAACGCCGGGGAACTGACCGAAGTAGGCATCCATGTGTTGCTGCGCCTCGTCCTTGTCGATCTCGAGACGCTGCGCCAGGCCGTATGCCTCCATCCCGTACAGCAGTCCGAAGTTGATGACCTTGGCCATGCGGCGCATTTCCGGAGTGACGTCATCCGTATCAAAGACCCTGGCGGCGGTGGTGGTGTGCACGTCCTCATCGTTTCCGAACGCCGCAATCAGCCCAGCGTCACTGCTGATGTGGGCCAGGATGCGAAGCTCTATCTGGCTGTAGTCGGCAACGACGAAGGTTGCACCTTCGGCGGCAACGAAGGCCCGTCGAATGGTCATCCCCTCGGCAGATCGCACCGGGATGTTCTGCAGGTTGGGACTCTCGGACGAAAGCCTGCCGGTAGCCGCAGCCATCTGGTTGAAGCGGGCGTGGACCCTGCCGTCGGATTCGATGAGTGGCAACAGGCCATCGACGTACGTCGACCGCAGCTTCTCGAGTTCTCGATAGTCGAGCAAACGCTCGACGATCGGATGCTCTTCTGCGAGCTTCAGCAGCACCGAGGCGTCCGTAGACGGCACGCCTTTCGGCGTCTTCTTGAGAACGGGCAGTTCGAGTGTCTCGAACAGCACCTCTCTCAGCTGAAGAGTCGAATTGATGTTGAACGGGACGCCGGCGTCGTCGTGGATCTGCTTCTCAAGGGCGCCGAGGCGCTCTCTCAGGTCTGCACCGAGCCCTTCGAGATAGGGCTTGTCTACCTCGATGCCGGTTGCCTCCATCCGCGCCAGCACCCGCACCAGCGGCAGCTCTACGTCGGCGTAGAGGCCAGACCCACCCCTTGCCTCCATCCGCTCGGACAGTGGCTTCACCAGCAACCTCGTCGCTACCGCCGAGCGGCCCGCCGTCTCCAGGTCCAGCCCGATGGCGTCGAAGTCGAGCGTTCCTTGTGGGGCAGCCACCGACTCGGCGTTCTCACCGATCGCTACTTCGAGGATGGACTCCGCAAGGTCGGTGAGCGATGGCGCCCGCTCCGCCGGATTGATGAGGTAAGCGGCGAGGGCGGTATCAAAGACAACTCCCTTGAGGTCGGCACCCTGGCGAAGCAGGGCTCGGGTCAGCGGCTTGGCGTCGTGGACCACTTTGGGAATCGATGGATCCGCAAGCGCCGGCAACATGGCATCGAGGGCCTCGGTGGGAACGAAGAGCGCTCCCTCCTCGGCCGTTACGGCGATGCCTGCCAGCGCCTCTCCTTCCCACAGCGGTGCCAGCGCGCCGTCGACCGCGATGAGCTTGGCGATCCTCTTGGGGTCGAGCTCGGTAGCCACCGCAACGTCGAGCATCTCCGAGGCCTCAGCGACGGCAGAACCGCCCAGCTCGACCAGGCGGTCCCACAGACTGCGAAACGCCAACCCATCGAACACTTCCTTGACCTTGGCCGGATCCCATGGCTCGAGGATCAGATCGTCCGCGGTGGCGTCGACGGGTGTGTCATCACGCAGCACCGACAAGGTCCTGTTGAGGAACACCTGGTCCTTCGAGGCTTCGAGGTTCTCTCGCAGCTTCGGGGAGTGGTCCTCTATGTGCTCGTAAATCCCTTCGATCGACCCATAGCCGGAGATCAGTTTGCCGGCGGTCTTCTCCCCTACCCCGGGGACTCCGGGAAGGTTGTCGGAAGGATCTCCTCGCAGTGCGGCGTAGTCAACGTATTGGGAGGGCAGGATGCCGTAGCGCTCCTGCACCCAGTCGGCGGTGGCGTTAACTGTGTCCGTGATGCCGCGACGCGTGTACATGACTCTGATGCCATCGCCGATCAGCTGGAATGCATCCCTATCGCCGGTAACGACCAAAACTTCCCAACCCTCTGCTGCCACCCTCTTGGCGATGGTGGCGATGACATCATCCGCCTCGAACCCGGGGGCGCTGAATTGGGGAATCCGCAGGGCGTCTGCCACTTCGCGGATTAGGGGAAGCTGACTGCTGAATATGTCGGGGGCCGCCTCGCGCTGAGCCTTGTACTCAACGTAAGCCTCTGAGCGGAACGTCTTGCCGGGTAGGTCCCAGGCAACCGCCGCCGCGTCCGGCTCTTCATCAGCGAATAGCCGAATGATCATCGATGTGAACCCGTAAGCGGCGTTGGTTACCTGCCCCGATGGCGTAGCCAGGTCGGTGGGCAGGGCATAGAAGGCCCGGTAGGAGAGGCTATGACCGTCGAGCAGCACCAGCTTGCGCACGGCGCCATGGTATGGCCGGGACTAAGCGAGCTTCCCCAGCAGTTTGTCCCGCTGCGCAGCTAGTCGATCGAGTCGCTCGTCAAGGTCGGAAAGCGAACGCTCGAAGCGAGCCACGTCCGCGCCGGTCGCCCTGGCGTCGGATCTGTCCATGGGGTGTTCCGAGACTGCGGCGTCTCGCTGCGCATCATCGTTGAGATGGCGGTGAAATCGCAGTTCCTCGGCAACCAACTCCCGTTGGCTCGCCAGCTTGGCAAGGTCGTCGTTGAGCCGCATGATGCGGCGCTCTAGCCGGCCCATATCCCTTAAGGCTCGGGCTCGAAGACCAGTGCAACCTGGCTTCCCTCAACCGAGGCCCTCCAGGTCGTGCGCTCTTGGGCCTGGCCGGGATAGTTGTACAGCACCTGCCACCAACAGAACGGATCGCCCGACGCATCAGTGGGGCATGAGTAGGTGCCGGGAAGGGGGATGGTGAACTTCACCCAGTCAGCCTGAAACCCATCGCCAAAGCCACTGCCTCTGGTGGTGTCCAGCGTGCAATTCGCAGCAGGTGAAGCGACCGCCTCGGGGTAAGAAGGCCTGTCTACCGAGTTGCGATCGGCCCTGATCTGGCATCCCTGGTTCCAGATGTTCCCATCGGGTCCGACGATGGAGATCGAGCTGGTGCCGCTAGCGACATCGCCGGGATCGAACAGCTCAACGACGAAGTTGAGGCCGCGATACTGCTCGTCTACTTCTGCGAGATAGAACAACGTGTTGCCCGCCTCGATCCGGCTGGCGATGGAGAGGTCCTCGATGGCGAACAGCTTCACGGCGCCACCGGTTCCGTTGGCGCGCAACGAGAACTCGTTCCAGCTTCGTCCGGCGCCGGCGAAGATCCGCAGCGGGTAGACGCCGGGCGTCGGGTTGGCGATGAAGCACAGATTGGTCCAGGCGTAGTTGGTTCCGGCACCGGCCTCGTCGCCTGCAACGAGCTCGCAACCAGCTTGCGGTTCGTTGTCCCTGGGGTCGAAAGGCGTGGCGTCCGGCTCATGCAACCGGAAGGTTGTCGGCGCAGCCGGCGTCCGGCCGCCGTTGGTGATAGTGGTGACCGAGCACGTTGCCGGATTGAAGGGATCAAGTGCCACCAAGGCGGTGGCATCGCAGGTTGCAACCGAGAAGTCCGTCGTTGCCGGGTTTGTGATCTCAAATGTGTAGGCGAAGTTGCCGCCAACCGGGTCCTCCACCATGGTCCCGGCGTCTATCACGACGCCACTGACGGTGTTGGGTGCAGCCTCCAACTCAGCCTCGAGCAACGCGCCGTTGTCCGGCACCACGGAGATAGGAATCGGCAGGGTTGTGGCTCCATCAAGAGAGATCGTGTAGTTGGAGAGGCCAGGAGCGGCGTTGGTGAGGACGAGGCGCTGGCGCTCGTTGGACTGGCCGAAGGTGCTCGAATTCTCACTCGGGAAGAACTGATCGTCGACAGGTTGGCCCCCCTGGCCGTAACCAGCGTCATAGACGTCGACGGAGAGGTTCGTGGTGCCCGTTGGCACCTCGATGCCATACCAATAGCCGTCCGGCTCACCATCGGGCTCCCCGTACCACTCCAGGTTGTCGGTGGCGTTGTTGCAGCCAATGCCGAATCGCGCACCGGTTCCCCTCGACGTGCACCTGGTGGCATAGGCGTCGCCATTGGCCTTCTCGTCGTACTGGAAGGTGATCGCCGGCCAGAAACCGACGTCTGCGAAGTTCTGGCCTGGAGTCCCCGGCTGGGGCCCGAAAATGTTGTCAGGGTTGCCGAGCCGTACCGATGAGATATATCGGGCCTTGGCGACAACATCGATGTGAACGCTGTCGATCCCGAAGACCCGCATGAAGAATGTGGGGACCTCGTCGTCGATCTGCACGCGCAGCTCATTGTCCGCGGTGGGGGCCGGTGTGACGACGATGTTGGCGTCAGCATCGTCGTAGCCGTTGATCCTGGCGAGTTCATGGGCCGTGGTGATCGCGGTGTCTGGCTCGGCGGGGAGCGCCGTCACCCCGGCCAGGGCGGCGGAGTCGGCGGCTCGCTGGGCCCGTGATTTGTTGAGGAATATCCAGCCGAGATCGATGGCGAAGGCCGACATGGCCATCAGCACGAAGATCGAGAGAACCATCAGCACGTAGACGGCCCCAGCTTCTTCGGAACGAAGACGATCGCGCAGGGTCATGCGCCTGCGAACGATCTGGGCTCTATCCGCATGACGGCGTCGTCAGTCCAGTCGGGGTTACCCGGGATGATTCCCGTGACCCACACATGCGTGAAGGCAATGCGAACGCCGATGGTGTCCAGGTCGTCGGCGACGACCGAGCGGTCCTCTGGCGGGTAGCCGTTCTCGAGCTGGTCCCAATTGGAATGGCATAGGAACGGATTGGCCGCTATCGATCCGGGATCCGGTATGTAGACCTGCTTGGGCCCCTCGATACCGCCGTTGGCATCGGCCTTGAAGATGGTCACTCTGAAGTTGTTGGAGAGGTTGTCAATCGGGACCGCCAACAGAGGTCCCGTCATGGCGTCGAGAATGAAACAGTCAGCCTCTTTCTCGTTCCCGGCCGCCGATGCCACTCGAGCTCCCTCACGGGTCGAGCTGGTGACGCTGAGCCAGTCGCGAAATGCCAGACCGAACTCGATGATGCCGAAAAGAAGAGTGAAGAGGATGGTGGCAACGATGGCGAACTCCACGAGGGCGGCGCCGTCTTCCTTCTTATGGATACGCATAGCTCTCCCTACCTGACAACGCAGACAGCCTACTTGGGGCCCTAGTTCCTATCCTTGACTCCGAGCCGGGATGGCGGAACGGTAGACGCGACGGACTCAAAATCCGTTGGGCATTACGCCCGTGGGGGTTCGACTCCCCCTCCCGGTACAACGCACTGCGATTCATTCCACCACTATGGGCGCTCGGCGCCGCCTCAGCAATGGGTCGTCGGACCCAATGGGCACTAGGTCTAGCGACCTACGAGCAGAACCGGGCCTGGGGCCCGGTTCTGCGCTGATGCTCATCTTGCCGTTTTGGCTATGTACCGATCATCGGTCCCAGCAGACAGCTCCCTGGTGAATGGTCGTTGACCTTGGAGATGTGACTAGTCACCGAGCTCAACCGTGACCACGGTTCCTTCGACCGACGATTCGACCGCAGCGCTTCCGTCCATTGCTTCCGCCAACACCTTCACCAGGTTCAACCCGAGGCCACTCCCTTCCGGTCGCAACGCCCGATAGCGCTCGGCAACATAGAGCCGGTCGAAGACGTGGGGGAGGTCCTCGGCATCGATGCCGGCCCCGGTGTCCCCCACCGCGAACCGCACACCGTCGGCGATCCGCTGCAGGCGGACTGTGATCGTTCCGCCCTCAGGCGTATAGCGCAGTGCATTCTCGATCAGGTTGTTGAGGATCTGGGCCACTCGGTCGGGATCGACGGTGACGACGCCAACATCGTCGATCTCCAGTTCTAGATCCAACCCACCGGCTGCCGCCCGCTGCTCGAAGCTGGCGCTCACCTCGCCAAGGTGGGCGGCGAGGTCGACCTCCTCGGGGCGCAGCATGAACTCCTGGGCCTCCAGCCGAGACAACAGCATGAGGTCTTCGACGAGGCGAGTCAGGCGGTCCGACTGGCCCACCAATGAGCCGGCGACCTCGGGCAACTTTTCGGTGCCGATGGAGCCCGACGCCAGTGCCTCGGCATAGCCCTTGATGGTGGTGAGCGGAGTCCGCAGGTCGTGGCCGACGCTCATGAGGAAGTCTCGTTCTCTGGCCTTCCCCGTCTCCAGCCGGCTTGCCATGTCGTTGAAGGCCAGGCCGAGTTGAGCGACTTCGTCGCTGCCGTCGGTGGCAGCACGCGCACTCAGGTCGCCGTCGGCGAGAGCGCTGGCGGTTGTCGCCAGCCCGTCGAGGCGGCGACCCGTCGAAGCTGCGAGACGACGAGCCAGCACCGCCGCCAGGACAACACCGACGCCAAGTCCCAGGATGAGCCGGAAAGCAACGTCGCGCCATGGCACGAGGTCCTCGGTGCTCCCGATGCCAACGATCACCGTCGCCCCCGGGGTCAGTTCCAGTTGGCGCACGAGGGCCAGGGTGTCGACGCCGTCGACATGAACCTTGTACTGGCCGCCGCCGCCTGGTTGCAGTGCCTCTTCAGGTAGAGAGCGGAGCAACGCATCGTCATCCGCCAGCGGCAGGACTCCGCCGGGGGTGTTGAGGGTGGCTTCGACGTGATCGTGGCCTCCGATCACGCGGCTGACCTCGAGCAGAGCTTGTAGCTCGCCGATATCTCGCAGCGGGCGCCCGCGGAATTCACCCTGTCGCTGCAAAGGAGCCTCGATCACGCGCGCCGTGGCCTCGGCTTGTCGGTAGAACTCGTCGCGCCGGTCCTCAGCGAACGAACGGCCAACGAGGATCGTCGCCGTGAAGCCCCCGACAACAAGGGTGGCTACGGCGACCGCGACCATCGCCCAGAAGACACGGCGGCGCATCAGTCTCCGATGCGATAGCCGACGCCCCACACCGTTTCGATGGGAATGCCGTCGAGTTTCTTGCGGAGCTGGCGGACGTGGACATCGACCGTGCGCGTCTCACCGAAGTACTCATAGCCCCACACGGCCTCGAGGATCTGACCACGCGACAGCACGAGCCCGGGATGGGAAGAGAGGTACCACAGCAAATCGAACTCGCGGGCGGTCGGACGGACGACCTCGCCCTGGGGAGTCGTTACCTGACGCCGTCCGGCGTCGATGACGAAGTCGCCCACCTCGACGACCTCGGCTGCCAGCGGACGCTCCTCGGCTCGGCGCAGCACGGCTTTGACGCGGGCGACCAACTCGTGCCCACGGAAGGGCTTAGTGACGTAGTCGTCCGCGCCAACCTCAAGCCCTACGACCGTGCCGATTTCGTCGTCGCGGGCGGTCAGCATGATCACAGGTACGTCGGAGAAGGTCCTGATCCGCTTGCACACTTCGATGCCGTCAATTCCGGGCAGTCCAAGATCAAGGAGAACGGCTCTCGGTGGCAACTGTTTGACCTGGTCGATGCCGTCCTCGCCGGTCGATGCATGGACCAGCCGGAATCCCTCCTTCTCAAAAAAGAGCTTCACTACCTCGGCGATGTCGTCATCGTCTTCGATTAGGACGACCATTCCCTTTTCGGTCATCGTTGTTGCCATCCCATCATGGTGTAGCGCTTCTGTAAGAGGACTGTTAGCTCAATGCGAATTCGCCGAGTGCAGGGCCAGCGGAAGACTGTGGATCTTGCCCGTGGTACTCCCGCCTTCCCATCGAATGCCGACCGAGGCGCCGTCACCAGCCTCGCGCCGCAGCAGACCCATTCCGACATGTGTGTCGAGGAGCGGCGACCAGGCCACGCTGGTGACAACACCGGCTTCGGTCCCGTCGGCCACCACCGTCGCACCGACGGGCAACGGCGAGTCTCCTCCGACGACGACCGCAGCCAGCCTCCGATTGACGTGTCCTCTGCTGTCGATGCGCGCTACGAGCTCCTGCCCCAGATAGCAGCCCTTGTCGAAATCAACGGCCGCCGCCACCAGCCCCGACTCCTGAGGAATCGTCGATTCGTCGACGTCGATTCCCATGCGGGGCTCGCCGGCCTCGATGCGGAGTGCCTCTGCACGATCCGGCGCCAGCACCGCGGCCTCGGTCGGAATCTCGTTGGTCAGCCGCCTGGGAACTTCACCGAGGTCGGCTCCGATCATGATCCGCTCGCCATCTGTTGCCCATCCGGCAGTCGTCTCACCGACAACCGAGAAGAGGGGCATGACCTCGTCTTCGATGGTCGCGTCGACGCGCAATCTGAATCGCTCGAGGTCGCCGGCAACCTGGGTTCCATACCCAGTATCGGCAACGACGCCGACGTCGGTCTCCCCCCGGAGGACCCATAGCAGGGCACGGAGCTTGCCATTCGGGGCCAGCAACAACGACCTTGCCACCTGTTCCGGCCGCATGGCCGCGACGTCCTGACTCAGCAGGCTGTCGAGGTAGGAAACGGCATCACTTCCTCGAACCCACAACAATTCGTGGGTGGCCTCGGCGATAGCGCTGCCATTCATCGAGTCAGCGTACTCAGATGTTGGCAAGCCGATCGAGGCCAACGTTCGTCAGAACTTCCTGGAACCAGCTGGATATCTCGTTGAGGCGTCCGGTGATCATGAGAACGCCGAACAGCGCCAGCACCAGTCCGCTTCCCACGTTGATGGGCTGCAAGTGGCTCCGCAGCCACGTGAACGCGGAGAAGGCCTTTGCCAATCCGACCGATGCCAACAGGAATGGGATGCCGAGGCCCATCGAGTAGGCGAACAGCAGGACCATTCCTTCGGCCGCGGTGTCGGATCCCGCCGCCAGCGTCAGGATCGAAGCCAACACTGGTCCGATGCACGGCGTCCAGCCGAAGCCGAAGGCAACACCCATGACCGGCGGCGCCAGCCGGCCGAGTCGCGACGGTCGCACATCAACACGGCGCTCCCGCATCAATCCTGACAACAACTGCGGCGTCCATAAGGCCGTGATGACTATGAAGAGGCCGAAGCCGATGATCACGGCACCTGCGATGCGGTTGGTCAAGTCCTGATTCCGCAACAAGAAGCCGCTGAGTGCGAAAGCCCCGGCACCGAGAGCAACGAACACCGCTGTGAATCCTGCGATGAACATGAGGGTGGCGGTGGCGACGCGGCGCGTCGAGGCCTCTCCGGTCGTCAACTCGGTGGCGGTGTACCCCGACATCAGACCCAAGTATCCGGGCAAGAGCGGAAGCACGCACGGAGAGATGAAGCTGAGGGCGCCGAAAACGAACGCGATGAAGATGTTGACTTCGGTCATGGTCGTCCCTTCAACGGTACAAGGAGGCCGTTCGTTCCCCACCGCTCTGGCTAGCCTCAGCCGATGCCCGACCTCACCGATTGGCAAGCACTACGCGTGCGCGTTGGCACGGTTCTTCGAGCCGAGCCCAACGCGGGGGCGCGCTTTCCTGCGATGTCGCTGTGGATCGACTTCGGTGACGGCGAGCTCCAATCATCCGCCAAAATCACCGACCTCTACGAACCAGCGGATCTCGTTGGCCGCCAGGTGGTCGCCGTGACTGGCTTCGAGCCGATGCGCGTCGGTGGCTTTCGGTCAGACTGCCTGGTGCTCGGCGCGACGACTGACGACGGTGTCGTGCTGCTGAAGCCGGATCGAGCGGTGGCAACCGGCACCGAGGTGGCATGAACATCTCCTCCGCACTGTTGGCACCCGCCCGCCGGTTCTCCGTTCGCGACCGGCGCATCCTCACGCTCATGGCGTTGGCTCAGTTCATCATCTCCTACTCGGGAAGCCTCATCAGCACCACCTTGCCGTTTGCCAGAAAGGCACTGGTCATCACCGAGGGCGACATGGGGCAGATCTTCGCCATCACCAGGGTGGTCTCACTTGCGGCCATCGCCTTCGCTCTCTACGGAGATCGCCACGGGCGCCGGCGACCATTCCTCCTGGCATTCCTCATCGTCCCGATCACCAGCCTGGCGACGGCCGTCTTTCCCGGCGTCGTTCTGTTCACCGCGTCACAGTCGGTTACCAGAGTCGGCGTCGTCGCGGCCTCGGCCATGGCGGTTGTCTATTTGGCCGAGGAACTGACCCCGGGACTGCGCAGCTATGGGATCGGCGTCTGGGCGATGGCTGGTGCCATGGGTGGCGGCACCAGCCTGCTGCTGCTGCCGCTCGCCGACCGCGGGCTCAACGGTTGGCGCTTCCTGTTCGCCCTGAGTGCCGTCGGCATCTTCGTCTTTCCCCTTCTGGCGCGTTTCTTGCGAGAGAGCCAGGCCTTCTCCGAGCCCGAGTACCACATTCCGCTGTCTGCCGTACTCGGTGAGGGGCACGGCCAATACCTGTGGACTATGGGGGCACTGGCCTTCTTCCTGGCGGCGTTCGCCGCACCCGCCACCGATTTCGCTCTCGAGAGGATCATCGAGGATCTCGAGTGGTCAACGGGATCTGCAGTCGCCCTCGTCATCGCTGCTTCGGGTCTCGGAACGCTTGGGTTGCTGGTTGGCGGCCGGCTTGCCGACACTCTGGGGCGACGGCCGACCGAGATGATCGCCCTACTCACGGGGCTCGGGGGCGGACTCCTCTTCTATTTCGGCGAGTCCGGTCCGTTGCTCGCCGGTGGCCTCTTCCTGGGCACCCTGGGCGCCACCGCCATGACACCTGCTTTCGGCGCCCACCGGGCGGAACTGTTCCCGACCCGCCTGCGAGCCACCGCCGGGGGTTGGGTAACGAACGCAGCCATCCTCGGCAGCGTCGCCGGCTTCGCCGCCAGCGGCGAGCTGATAGATCGAATCGGCCTGTCGAGCACCATCGCCGTGCTCGGCATCGGGGTGCTGGTGAGTCTCGTGATGGTGCTTCCCTTGCCCGAGACCAAAGGAAGGGACCTCACGAAGCCGTTCGCCTCCACCAAGCACCCAGGGCAACAGCCCGTCCCACCATCAGGGTCGTGAGGCCGGCATAGACGCCGACCAGGCCGAGCTCGAGCGGTAGGACCAGCGCCAGGACGACCCCGGCGGCCGCAGCAGCACCGACCGTCGCCACGGCCATGAACTTGAACGCGGACCATCCGAGCAGAACGCCGTCCCCAACGAAAATGACCGCGTTCAGAGGCTGCAGTGCAAGAAGGAACCAGTAGATGGTCTCGATCTGGTCAAGCACCGCGGTCTCGCTGGTGAAGACACCAGGGATCACGGTGCGGAGGGCTAAGAGAAGGACGGCGATGCCGACGCCCGCCACCACACCGACCGCGAAGAGGCGGCGGGCAACGGCCTTTGCCCCGGCGATATCGCCGACACCGAGTCTCTTGCCGATCATCGCCTGAGCCGCCACAGCCAGGGAGTCGACGCTGAGAGCCAGAAACAGGAACAGCTGATCGACGACGCGGTGGGCCGCGACGGCCTCGTCACTGATGCGTGCCGCCACTGCCGTCGATCCGCTGAAGACCGCGAGCAGGCCGACCGTCCGAATGCTCACGCCCGCCCCGGCGCTAAGCAGCTCCCGCGTCTCGCGCATGGCTATCGCTTGACGATCGAGGCGGACCAGGTGCCGACGGCGGGCCACGGCGACGAAAGTTACGGCACCGAATACCTGCGCGACCACCGAAGCCCAGGCGGCGCCGGCGATGCCCATGTCGAAGGTGAAGATGAGAACCGGATCCAGCACGAAGTTGATCAGGTTGAACGCCAGCGCGATGAGCAGCGGGGTCTTGGTGTCCTGGTGCCCCCGAAAGACCCCGTTGCCGGCGAGGATCACCAGCACCGCGGGCGCCGCCAGCGCTCTGACGCGGACATAGGTGAGAGCGGCATCTGCGGCCTCCCCACCAGCACCGAACACGGCGACCAGCGGAACCGCGACCACTTGCAGCAGGGTCGCGGCCGCTAGTCCCACGACCACGGCGAATGCGAAGCTGCTCGCTGCTGTTCGGCGGGCCTTCTCTAGGTCACCGGCACCGACCGCGCCGGCGACGATGGTGGTGGTAGCGAATGCCAAGAAGATGAAGATGATGAACGACCACAGGAACACCGCACCCGAGATGCCGAGGCCCGCAAGCTCGTCGGCGCCAAGCCGGCCAACGAAGGCCGTATCAACAAGGCTGACGAGCGGTTCGACCGCGAGCGACCCCAGCGCCGGCAGCGCCAGCCGGGTGATCTCCCGATCCAGGGCCTTCACTCCGGAGGCGGGGTCTTATCGGGATATGGGCAGCGATCGGATAGCGGGCACTCCCAGCATCGTGGCTTGCGGGCGTCGCAGGTATCCCTGCCGAACTGGATCACCCGCATCGAAATACCGGCCCACTCCTTGGTTGGATAGAGCGCCCGCAGGTCCGTCTCGACCTTCGTCGGGTCGGTCTCGGAAGTCAACCCAAGGCGCTTGGCAACCCTCTTCACATGGGTGTCCACGGCGATGGCGGGGAGTCCCCACACCTCCGCCAACACGACGCTGGCGGTCTTGCGACCGACGCCGCGCAGCGTCACCAGCTCATCGAGATCTTGGGGCACCATCCCGCCGAAGGTCTCGGCGATGTCTTCCGAGAGGACGATGATGGATTTCGTCTTCTGCCGGAAGAAGCCGGTCGAGTGGATGACTTTCTCAACGTCAGACGGGTTGGCTTCGGCGAGATCGGTGGCGCTCGGCCATCGTCGGAACAACTCCGGAGTTACCGAGTTGACGTTGACATCCGTCGTCTGCGCCGAGATGACGGTCGCCACCAGCAGCTGCCAGGGGTCGCGGTAGTCCAGAGCGGTGCCCATCTTCGGGTACTGCTTCTTAAGCCGATCCAGAATCGTTTTGGCTTGGCGCTTGTCGGCGGTTGTGGGTGCCATCGGCGCCAGAGCATACGCATCGCTAGCCTCGCCGGGCTATGCCGTGTCACCCTGCCTTCGTCCCTGCTGGTGAGTTGAGTTGACGGCGGATACTCCGGCGTTGCGCCGCCTCATCAGCTACGCCCGACCTCACCGCCGCCAGGTAGGGAAGGCGACCATCGCCTCGATGTTGAACAGGATCTTCGACCTCGCTCCCCCGCTACTCATTGGCGTCTCTGTCGACATCGTTGTGGCGCAGGAGGACTCCTTCCTCGCCGGACTTGGGGTCACCTCGGTGCTTTCCCAGCTGTGGCTTCTCGCGGCCGTCACCTTCGTCATCTGGGGCCTAGAGAGCCTGTTCGAGTACCTCCATGGCGTGTGGTGGCGCAACCTCGCCCAGCTCCTCGAGCACGAATTGCGGATGGATGCTTATAGGCACACGCAGACCCTGGAGATGGCCTACTTCGAGCAACAGCACACCGGTGAGCTCATGGCGGTGCTCAATGATGACGTCAACCAGCTCGAGCGGTTCCTCGATCATGGCGCCAACGACCTCATCCAGTTGGCGACGACCACCACCGTCATCGGAGCCGTGTTCTTCGTCTTGGCGCCCCAGGTGGCCTGGCTGGCTTTCCTGCCGATGCCGATAATCATGTGGGGCTCCTTTCGCTTCCAGCGCCGCATCGCTCCTCGCTACGCCGAGGTTCGCCGGCGGGCCGGGCTCATCAACAGCCGCCTCGCCAACAACCTCGGCGGCATAGCCACCATCAAGAGCTTCACCGCCGAGTCCACCGAGACTGACAGGATCGGGGCGGCCTCGGACGCATACCGCACGGCCAATCGCAATGCGATCCGCCTCAGCTCGGCGTTCTCGCCGCTGATCCGCATGGCCATCGTGGTCGGGTTCACCGCCACCCTGGTCCTGGGCGGCTACCTGGTAACCGAGGGAGATCTAGCAGTCGGTCCCTATACGGTGCTCGTGTTCCTCACCCAGCGCTTGCTGTGGCCTTTGACCCGCCTGGGAGAAACGGTCGACCTCTACCACCGAGCCATGGCGTCGACGGCGCGCATTCTCGACGTCCTCGACACTGAGGCAACCATCACCGACGGCCCGATCGAGCTGCCACAGGCGAGGGGCGACGTCGCCCTGTCGGGTGTCTCCTTCGCCTACGACCCGCTGGCTCCCGCCCTCAGCGAACTGTCCTTCACCGTCGCCGCCGGAGAGACAGTTGGCATCACGGGATCAACGGGAAGCGGCAAGACGACCGTCATCAAGCTGCTGCTGCGGTTCTACGACGCCGATAGCGGGACCGTCAGCATTGACGCCATCGACGTCAGCGAGTTGAGGCTCGGTGACCTGCGCAGAGCGATCGGGCTGGTGAGCCAGGACGTCTACCTCTTCGACGGATCGATCGCGGACAACATCTCGTACGGCCGACCCGGCGCCAGCCGTGACGACGTTGTCGCGGCCGCCGCCATCGCCGAGGCCCATCAGTTCATCCAGGAACTCCCCCACGGGTACGACACCATCGTCGGAGAGCGCGGACAACGTCTGTCCGGCGGTCAGCGGCAGCGCGTTTCACTGGCAAGGGCTGTTCTCAAAGATCCTCCGATCCTCGTCCTCGACGAGGCGACATCGTCGGTTGACAACGAGACCGAAGCGGCCATTCAGCGCTCGCTGGAACGACTGGCAGTCGGACGCACGACGATCATCATCGCCCACCGGCTGTCGACGATTCGCAATGCCGATCGCATCTACGTCCTCGAAGGCGGCCGCCTCGTTGAGACCGGGAGCCACGATGAGCTTTCGGAGCTCGAAGGCGTCTATGCCAACCTGTGGGCTGTGCAGACGGGCGCCGCGACCAGGCATACATGATCTCACCATCACGAATCGCTGCCTTGCGCAAGGACTACGACCATTGCTTCGCGTGTGGCCGGGCCAATCCCATCGGCCTTGGCCTCGACGGTTTCCGTGTGGTCGAAGACGAGGTCGTTGTTGACTGGACGCCGCGCCCCGAGTACCGCGGCTTCGACGCCACCCTGCACGGCGGCATCGTCGCCACCGCCCTCGATGAGGTGTTGGCTTGGACCGCCATCTATTTCGAGGGAGTCCTAGCCGTGACCGCGACACTTGAGCTTCGGTACAAAGCACCATCGCCGCCCGATACCACGTTTACGTTGGCCGGGCGGGTCGATGACCGCAGCGGCCGGCGGCTGCGCCTGTCCGGCCAGCTGCGGAGCGAGGCCGGCGTTCATGCGGAGGCCCGTGGTGTCTATCTTGTCCGCCAGGAGGTGCTTTAGTGCATCGCTCGCGGATCATGCTGATCGCGGCAGCAGCCATCGGCGCGATCTCTCTTGCCCTCCCCTTCGTCAGGTTCGACCAGCAGGGTTCCATCGCTGGGATCGACAGCTACGCCTGGCCTGTGGTGGTCGTGCTGGCGGTGCCCGCCGCGCTCGCCGTGTTCGGTGACAGGGCAGAAGCTCTCAGGACGTCGCTGGCCGTACCCACCGTCGGGTTCGCCGGAGTGGCGATTGTGCTGGCGGCGTTCAAGCTCGCCGATGCGGTGAAGGCGGCAGATACGCCGGGTGCCGGCCTCGGAGCCGGTTCGTGGATCCTGCTCGGCGCCAGCGTTCTGGGGATGGCAGGCGCTCTGGCGTCTCTGACTCGACGGATCTAGCCGAAGCTGTTGAGAAGGCCGATGCCGGCGCCGATGGCGACGAGGCCGCCGATGACCAACCAGAATGCACTCGGGTTGGCCTCTGGCCGCAGGCCCTTGCGTAGCCGCTGCCGAGGGTCGACGCGGCCAGCGGTTCCCCTCCTCACCCGCTCGTCGGAGTAGTCCTCGTCGTGGCGGCGACTCCCGAAGAGCATGCTGACAGCGCCAACGCCGAGGTTGGCGTATCCGCCGCCCTGAGTGCCACCGACGGCGAGCATGCCGACCCCAAGCAACATCAGGCCGTAGCCGGCGCCCGCGGCGTAGCTGACCGAGGAGAACAGTGCCACCACCAGTCCGATCGCCATGGCGAGTCCCGCCATAACCGAGAAAGAGGCCATGTAGTCAGGGAATCGATCGCGCAGCGGCTCTCTTGTCTGAGGTTCTTGCACCGCAGCACGATACCTGAGACCGCTAGGGACCCGCACAGAGCTCTAGCGCCGGGGCGTCGACGCTCGAGGAGGAGAGAGCGGACCACTCAAACGCCGTGAACGGCCGGCCGACAGGCGCATCATCGCCACTTGGACTACCCGGATCGCAGCTATCAGCACGAACGTGACCAACGCGATGAAAGCCGCCAGTTCTGGCCCATCGAAGTAAGAGGTGCGACACGAGGTGAGCCCCGAAGCGCACAGCCCATAGCCATCGCCTCCAGACACCAGATCGACGACGACCAGCAGCGGCAGTGCTGCCACCACAAGGATGGTGAGTACCAGGATGACGAGCAGTACGCGAAGGGCGGTCACGGACTCCAAGGATACGCGCACCGCTTGGTGCCTCCAGACTTACACGATTGTCATTCTCCGCTAAAGTGCACCACACAACGGCTGATTCTCTTCCCCCGGCCACCCACCCCTGGAGGGGCAATCATGCAGCAATACCTGTCTCTACTCCAAGAGGTCCTCGACGATGGGACCGAGCGACTCGACCGGACCGGCACCGGAACCCGCGGCGTCTTCGGCCGCCAGAACCGATACGACCTCGATGATGGGTTTCCGCTCGTCACGACCAAGAAAGTCCACCTCAAGTCCATCATCCACGAGTTGCTGTGGTTCCTGGCCGGCGACTCCAACGTCGCCTACCTCAAGGACAACGGCGTTCGGATCTGGAACGAGTGGGCCGACCCCGAAACCGGAGAGCTCGGCCCCGTCTACGGCGTGCAGTGGCGGTCGTGGGGAGCTCCCAACGGGCAGACCATCGATCAGATATCGGACGTCATCGAGGGCATCCGGCGCGACCCGCACTCACGCCGGCACATCGTCTCGGCCTGGAACGTCGCCGAGATTCCCAACATGGCACTGCCACCGTGCCACCTGCTGTTCCAGTTCTACGTCGACGGCGACCGCCTGAGCCTGCAGCTGTATCAGCGGAGCGCCGACCTCTTCCTCGGAGTGCCGTTCAACATCGCCTCGTACTCGCTCCTCCTGATGATGGTCGCCCAGGTGACAGGGCTTCGTCCTGGCGAGTTCGTGCACACGCTGGCCGACACCCACATCTACAACAACCACCTCGAGCAGGTGAAGCAGCAGCTCGATCGAGACCCGCGGCCGCTGGCTCGGATGGAAGTCAACCCTGACGTCACGGACATCTTCTCCTTCAAGTACGAGGACTTCACGCTCGTCAACTATGACCCCCATCCCGCCATCAAGGGATTGGTCTCCGTGTGATCGTCCTCATCGCCGCCGTCGCCCGCAACGGCGTCATCGGCGTTGACGGAGAACTGCCGTGGTCGATCTCCGCCGACCTGCGTCGCTTCAAACGCCTCACCGTCGGCAACACCGTCGTCATGGGTCGCGCCACCTTCGAGTCGATCGGCCGCCCGCTCCCCGACCGCACCAACATCGTGCTCACCCGCAATCCTGCCTATCGCCCGGGCGGAGTCGAGGTCGCCAACAGCGTCCCCGAGGCCATGGCCATCGCCGAGGAGCTCGGGGGTGCAGACGGCGAACTCTTCGTCATCGGCGGCGCCGCCGTCTACGACCTGTTCCTGGAGCACGCCGACCGCATGGAGCTAACGCTGGTCGACGCGGAACCGCAAGGCGATGTCTGGTTTCCGAAGTGGGATCCTGACGACTGGCACCAGGTGGCTTCGCACAAGCACGAGGGACCGGTCGCCTTCGAGTTCCGGACGCTGGAGCGGGCTGCCGCGCCGCCGGAGCGGTCACCCGATGTTCTCCAGGGCATCCGCAACCGAACGGCTTAGTTGAACGGCTCGCTCGGAGGCGACTCGAGCGTATCGATTGAGGTGCTCATGGCGCGAAGCGCCGAAGGGGCGACTACGGGGCCAGCGGGATCCGCAGCAGGAGGGCACCTTCGGCGACCTCGAAGCTGGCGTTGGCGACAAGCGCGTAGTCCATGTAGTCCTGCTCGGCGGCCGCGATGAAGGTGCGGCGGGCCTCCCCCTCGAGGGGCGGAATGCCCCGCTCCTTTACCGCCTCGGCGCGTTCGGCGAACCTGGCGATGAAGGCGTCAACATCGAAATCGGCCATGGCTCCTCTGTCGTCGCTAGATGGTGCAGGCTAGGCCGCAGCTACCTAGACGACCGCCGATGGACCGAGTAGCTCGCGCAGCTCGGCATAGAGGGCAGATCGGGCCTCGACACGGAACTCGTCACCGAGCCTGATGACCTTGTCGGCCGACTCACCGGTCATGAAGAGCATGACCGGTGACGACCCCGGGTGGTTCCCGAGCACCATCTTCAGCCGCTCCACCATGGCCCGAGACAGGCTGGTGGCGGGAACCCGCAACCGCACCGTCGAGTCGGGGTCGAGCGTCGGCTCGCGGATCTCGTTGGCCACCAACTTCACGGCGTCACCACGATGGTCGAGGCGTCCGCTGATAAGCAACACCGCGTCTTCACGGATCAACGGGCCATGCTCATTGACCGTTCGCGGAAAACAGACCACCTCGACCGACGCCTCCAGGTCCTCGAACTGGAAGAACTGCATCGGCTCGCCCTTGCGGGTGTAGCGCCGGGTGATGCTGCCGACGATGCCTCCCGCCGTGACGGTCGCTCCGTCCGGGAGCTCCCAAAGGCCGGCCAGCGTCGTCGTCGACATCGACCGCAGCAGCTCGGAGACGCCGAACAACGGATGATCGCTCACATAGAGCCCCAGCATCTCCTTCTCGAACGCCAGCTGGACCTTGCGTTCCCATTCCCTGTCGGAGAACTCGACGATGCCGTTCTGAACGGCCCCCTCTTCGGATCCGAACAGCGAGTACTGGCCCATGTCTTCGGCACGCCTCCGCGCGATGACGGCATCGAGCATCTCCTCGAATGACTCGAAGAGACCTCTGCGAGCATGACCGACGGAGTCGAAGGCGCCCGCCTTGATGAGCGACTCAACCGTTCGTCTGTTGAGAACACTGGTGTCGACGCGGTTGACGAAGTCCGTGAAGTCCTCGTACGGACCGTTCTTGGTGCGTTCGAGCTCGATGAGCTCGACAACGCCCTCGCCGATATTGCGAACTGCCGACAGGCCGAAAGTGATGCCGTGCTCGTCAGCAGTGAAGTCCGACTCCGAGCGATTGACGTCTGGCGGCCGAACGTTGATGCCCATCGTTCGACATTCGTTCAGGTAGAGGGCGGTGCGATCCTTGTCCCTCTTAACCGAGGTGAGAAGAGCGGCCATGTACTCGGCCGGGTAGTGGACCTTGAGCCACGCCGTTTGATAGGCAACTAGGCCGTAGGCAGCGGAGTGCGGCTTGTTGAAGCCGTAGCCGGCGAAGTGCTCGATGAACCCGAACAGCTCCGAACCGAGGTCTTCGCTGTGTCCGTTGGCGACACAGCCGGCAACGAACTTGTCCTGTTGCGCGGCCATCACTGCAGGAATCTTCTTGCCCATCGCCTTACGTAGATCGTCTGCCTCTGCCATCGAGAACCCGGCCATGGCCTGCGCCGTCTGCATGACCTGCTCCTGGAACACCATGATCCCGTAGCTGTCGCCGAGGATCGGCTCGAGGTCGGGATGGAGGTAGGTCACCTCCGACCTGCCGTTCTTGCGGTCCGCGTACTCGTTGTGCATGTTGGCGCCGAGCGGGCCCGGTCGGTAGAGGGCTACGAGAGCGATCAGATCTGCAAAACGGTCGGGCCGCAGGTTGCGCATCAACGAGCGCATCGGACCGCCCTCGAGTTGGAAGACGCCAATCGACTCGCCGCGTTGCAGCATCTCGTATACAGCCGGGTCGTCGAGCGCGATGTTGTCGACATCGACCGTCTCGCCCCGCGACCTTGCTACCAATTCGATGGTTCTCTCGATCGTCGACAAATTCCTCAGGCCAAGGAAGTCCATCTTCAGCAAGCCCAGAGCCTCGATGGCGCCCATCTCGTATTGAGTGACGACCTCGGCGTCTTCGCCCTTGCGCTGGACGG
The DNA here is from genome assembly GCA_964195995.1 of uncultured Acidimicrobiia bacterium. Taxonomy (GTDB): domain Bacteria; phylum Actinomycetota; class Acidimicrobiia; order Spongiisociales; family JAOTWH01; genus CAXMQS01. The sequence goes on along the minus strand of CAXMQS010000001.1, from coordinate 81,819 downwards.
GAACGATGTCGGTGAGGGGCTGCGCCGAGATCACGACGGCCGCGGCATGGATCGAGTCCTGGCGTCGCAGGCCTTCGAGCCCACGAGCCGCGTCGACGACCCGTTCGACCTCCGGATCGGCCTGATAGGCCTCGCGCAGCCCGGCGGCATTGGCGTGGAAATCACGCACCGCGGGGTCGGCCCCCGGTGCGGGTGCCTCGAGGCATTGGGTCAGCGAGGCCTCGATGCCGAGGATCGGCGGCGGCATCAACTTGGCGATCCGGTCGCCCAAGCCGTAAGGGAAGCCGAGAACCCGGGCCGAGTCACGAACGGCCTGGCGGCCCTTGATCGTCGAGAACGTCACGATCTGGGCTACGTGATCTGAGCCGTAGCGCTCGGCGCAGTAGCGAATCATCTCAGACCGATACCGCTCATCGAAGTCGATGTCGATATCAGGCATCTGACGACGGCCCGGATTGAGGAACCTCTCGAAGATGAGGCCGTACTCGAGAGGATCGATCCCCGTTATCCCGAGGCAGTAGGAAACGATGGCGGCCGGGGCGCTGCCCCTCCCCGGACCGGTGCGGATCCCGCGCTTCTTGGCGTAGGCCATGAGATCCCACACGATGAGGAAGTAGGCGGGGAATCCCATGTCCGAGATGACCTTGAGTTCTCTCTCGATGCGGTCCTTGACTGCGTCGGAGAGGGGATCCCCATAGCGCTCCTTGGCTCCCGAATACACCAAGGTCCGGAGGTAGGACAGTTCGGTCTCGCCCTCGGGAACCTGGAAGCTCGGCAAGAGGAACTCACCGAAGTCAAGGCGAACATCGGCCCTCTCGGCGATCCACAATGTGTTGTCTGCAGCGGCCGGATAGCGCTCGTTGGGGAACAGCGTGCGCATCTGGGCAGAAGACTTCATGTAGAACTCGTCGGCGTCGAAGCGGAAGCGGCCCTCGTCTTCTCGCGTCGCCCCGGTCTGGATGCACAGCAGAACGTCGTGCGTTTCGGCCTCACTGGCCTTCGTGTAGTGACAATCGTTCGTCGCCAGGAGGGGCGCCCCAACGTCCCCCGATATTGAGATGAGGTCGTCCATGATCCGCTGCTGGGCGGCGAGGCCGTGGTCCATGACCTCGATGAAGAAATTGTCTTTGCCGAAGATGTCCTGGAGCTGTCCGGCGGCGCCTACCGCGGCTTCGTAGTCGCGCTCTCCTCCAACGTTCCCCTCCTCCCGTGACGCATCGGGAGCGAGCCGTTGGGCTACGGGGCCGCCGAGGCACCCCGAAGTCGCGATGATGCCGGCCGAGTGCTCCGCCAGCAGCTCGTAGTCCATCCGCGGCTTGTAATAGAAGCCGTCCAGGTAGGCGGACGAGGCGAGGGCCATGAGATTGCGGTAGCCCTCCTGGTTCTCGGCAAGGAGGGTCATGTGGTGGCGAACGTCGTCTCTGCGCGCCGGCCGATCGAAGCGACTCCCCGGGGTGACGTAAGCCTCGATGCCGATGATCGGTTTGACTCCGACCTTGGTGGCCGCCCGGTAGAAGTCGACGACGCCGTACATCACACCATGGTCGGTAATGGCGACAGCAGGCTGCCCGTCGGCCACCGCAGCCGCGACCACATCAGCCACCCTGGCTGCGCCATCGAGCATGGAGAATTCGGTGTGGAGATGTAGATGGGCGAAGCTGTCCACTGTCCTCCGAGTGGGTAACTACACGAGTGTAAGCAAACGGTAGCAGGCCCCCGCCGCCGCCTGTCCGTCGGGCCCGCTCCCCCGCAATCTCGCCGGTGGCCGTCGTTATCCTCGCGGCGACCTACCGAGGAGACACCCGATGGGGCTCGGCTACGACGCTGACCTGTTCATCCTGGCATTCGACCACAGAGGAAGCTTCCGCAAGCGATTCGGCATTGCCGGTGATCCCAATACAGACGAGCTCGAGCGCCTCAAAGACGCCAAGCACCTGGTGTTGGAGGGCTTCGAGCTGACCGCCACCGACATCCCCGGAGGAGGCATACTCGTCGACGAGGAGATGGGCGAGGCGGTGGTAGCGGCAGCGCGCCAGGCCGACATTTCGTTCGCCATGCCGGTCGAAAAGTCGGGTCAGGACATATTCGACTTCGAATACGGCGACGACTTCGGAACGCATATCGAACAGTTCGACCCTTCGTTCACCAAGGTCCTCGTGCGCTGGAACACGGCGGATGATCCCGACACCAAAGACCTCCAGGGAGAACGACTCCGCCGGCTCGGCGACTGGTTGCATGAGCGCGATCGGAAATTCCTGTTCGAGCTACTCGTGCCCGGCTCCGCCGACCAGCTGGCTTCCGTTGGAGATGTCGCTGCCGACTACGACACAAAGGTGCGACCGGCGGTCATGCTCGATGTCATCGGAGAGATTCATGCCCGCGGCGTCGAACCCGACATCTGGAAGATCGAAGGCCTCGATCATCGTTCTGACTGCGAAGCAGTCTCCAGTCTCATCCGCTCCGGCGGCCGGGACGACGTGTGCGCCGTCGTACTGGGTCGAGGAGCAGATGATGCCAAGGTCGACCACTGGTTGGCCATGGGGGCACCGGTCGACGGCTACCGCGGATTCGCCATCGGCAGGTCCATCTGGGGTCCGGGGATAGACGGTTTCGTGAGCGGCGACCTCGAGCGAGGTGAGGCTGCAGCCCTCATCGCGGACAACTACACCCGCTTCTACAACGTGTACTCCGACTCGCGCTGATGCGAATCGGGATACTCACCGGCGGGGGCGATGTGCCCGGCCTCAACGCTTGTGTGAAGGCCGTCGTGCACCGCGTCATCGACGACGGCCACGACGTCTACGGCATCCGCCGCGGCTGGGGAGGCCTGCTGGCAGTCAATCCTGACGACCCCGCGACCGTCGCCGTCAACACGGTCGAGCTGACCGCGGAGCGCGTACGGACAGTCGATCGCAGTGGTGGAACCTTTCTCCACACCTCCCGCACCAACCCTTCGAACGTCACGGAGACCCCACCGGACTTCCTCGACGTACCCGCCAACGGCGGATCTGCCGACTACACGGATCACGTGCTGAAGGTGATCGACCATCTGAAGCTCGACGCTCTCATCCCTATCGGCGGCGATGACACGCTGTCGTACGCGCTGCGAATGCACAACGAGGGGATCCCGGTCATCGCCATACCCAAGACCATGGACAACGACGTCCACGGCACGGACTACTGCATCGGATTTTCAACCGCTGTGACCAGGGGCGTCGAGTTCATTCACAACCTCCGCACGTCAACAGGCTCTCACGAACGAATCGCGGTCATCGAGCTGTTCGGTCGCTACTCGGGCGAGACGTCGCTCGTCACCGCCTACTTGGCCGGCGTTGATCGGGCCGTCATCTCCGAGGTGCCCGTCGACATCGAGAGGCTGGCAGCCCTGCTGACGAGCGATCGTGACTCGAACCCATCGCACTACGCGATGATGACGATCTCCGAGGGCGCGGTCATCGAAGGCGGCGACATGGCGCTTTCAGGTGAAGCCGACTCCTACGGCCATCGCAAGCTCGGCGGGATAGGGGACGAGGCTGGTCAGCTGATCAAACGGCTGACCGGGGTCGGAGTGATCATCCAACGCCTCGGCTATCTCATGCGCTCCGGTTCGCCCGATTCACTCGACCTCATGGTTGCCACCAACTATGCGGTCATGGCGGCCGACCTTGCCGTCGAGGGGATGTCGGGGCGGATGGTCTCATTGCGGTCAGGGACCTATACCAATGTCCCGATCTCCGTCACCGGCGAGGGGGTCAAACGAGTCGACGTCGACGAGCTCTACGACAGCGACGCCTACCGACCGAAGGTCCTTCATGTAGCCGGCAAGCCGATGTTCCTCTACTGATGGGAGCAGACAAGGCGGTCATAGCAGTTCTCACGGCAGGCGGCGATTGCCCTGGCCTCAACGCTGTCATCCGCGCCGTCGTCCGCCGCGGCGTCGACGTTCACGACGCCGAAGTGGTTGGCGTTCAGAACGGCTGGGATGGATTGATGGAGAACGACCTTCGCCCGCTGCGCCGGGATGACGTTCGCGGCATCCTCCAGCAGGGCGGAACGATCCTCGGGACCTCGCGTCGCGACCCCTACGAGCAGGGCGACGGCTACGCCAGCGTGCAGCGAACCGTTGAGCGCAACGGAATCGACACCGTCATCGTGATCGGTGGCGATGGCACGCTACGCACCGCACTGAGGCTTGCAGACGAGGGACTGCGTGTCGTCGCCGTCCCCAAGACCATCGATAACGACATACCGGGCACCGATATGACGTTCGGCTTCGACACGGCCGTCGAGATTGCAACGGAGGCCATCGATCGGATCACGACAACGGCCGAGGCTCACGAGCGCCTGATGGTCGTCGAGGTCATGGGACGCACGAGAGGCTGGATCGCAACGTGGGCGGGCATCGCCGCAGGCGCTGACGCCATCCTCATCCCTGAATTCGCCTATGACCTGGACGAGATCGCCGAGATCGTTCGGACACGGGTACGGCGCGGCAGGACCTTCTCGATCGTTGTCGTCGCCGAGGGTGTGGAGGCGCCGCCTGGCCGTCAGCAGGAGACGCAGCTCGATGCCTTTGGGTTCGAGCGCGTCGGCGGTGTTGCCTACCAGATCGCTCCCGAACTCGAGGAACGCACCGGCATCGAGACGCGCGTCACTGTTCTCGGATACGTCCAGCGAGGTGGTGTGCCATCGGCCTTCGATCGAGTGCTGGCGACACGCCTGGGAGTCAAGGCCGCCGACTTGGCGATCGAGGGCGTCAGCGGCGTCATGACGGCGCTGCGTGGACAAGAGATAGTTGCAGTTCCCCTCGAGGAGGCCTGCGCCGGCATCAAGAAGGTCCCCCCTGAGCTCTACGAGGTCGCCAACACCTTCTTCGGCTAGTTACCGAGCGCCGCCAGCGCCTGAGCTAGATCATCGGGCAGCTGTGCCCGGGCCGTTACCTCTCGTCCGCTCAGCGGGTGAGCGAACTCGAGGGACGAGGCATGGAGGAAGATACGGGGCAGCGCGGGACCACCTCCCGATCCGTAGACGCGATCTCCGCACACCGGGTGGCCGATCGAAGCTAGATGAACGCGGATCTGATGAGTCCGTCCCGTCTCGAGAGAGACGCTCAACAATGTCACGCCCGAGTAGGACGCGACGGCCTCGTAGTGGGTGATCGCCTGGCGCCCGTCTGCGGTGATCGCGAAGCGTGTCGGATCCCCCGGATCGCGCCCGAGCGGAGCATCGATCGTTCCGGTCGGGATCTCGAAAGTACCGACGACGAGTGCGGTGTAGATGCGATGCACCCTGCGGGCCGCCAGGGCCTCGGTTAGCCCGCTGTGGGCCGCCGTCGTCTTCGCCACCAGCATCGCTCCGCTTGTGTCGCGATCAAGGCGATGGACTATCCCCCACCGGTTGGGTTCGCCGACGCCCTCGATCTGAGGCCACCGCGCCAGGAGCCCAGCAGCCAGAGTTCCCGTCTGGTTCCCGGCACCGGGGTGTACCACCAGGCGCGGCGGCTTGTCGATGACGGCAAGGTCGTCATCCTCGTAGAGGACATCGAAATCGATCGACTCTGCTTGGAGCGTTGCCTGTCGCGGCAGCCTTGCGATCAGCTCGGCACCCGCGCTCACGTGGAAAGAAGGCGCAACGACATCGCCATCGAAGGTGGCGTCTCCCCCTTCCAACATCGATCTGGCGATGGAGCGGGAAACCGCCATCAGTTCGGCAACGGCCTTGTCTGCCCGCGCCCCGTTCAGGCGGTCGGGGACGACGGCTTCGATGGAGTCCTCAGTGATTCCCACAGGACCAGCATGATGCCAATCACGATGGCTGAGTCGGCGACATTGAAGTTCGGCCACGGCCCGACGTCGATGAAGTCGACAACAAGCCCGTCGGCCAGGCCGTCGCCTCGGAACAGTCGATCGAGCAGATTCCCCATCGCCCCTCCGAGCACGAGCCCGAGGGCAGTGAGTGTCAGGCGATCGATGCCGTGGCGGAGCGACACGAACACGACGACCACCACGACGGCCGCCAGTAAGGCCAGCCATGACCCGGCTCCGCGCAGCGACCCGAAAGCAGCACCCGAGTTCCGAGTTAGCTCGAACCGCACCGAATCACCGATGATGTTGACCGGTCCGTCGGCGAGGCTCTCGAGCGCCAACCACTTCGTGAGCTGATCTGCCACGACCACGGTGGTGGCGATGAGGAAGGCGACTGCGCGGGGATGTCCGATGGGCTCAGCGAATGGCTGCGCACGTGACGCAGGTGGTCGCGTACGGAAGAACGTCGAGACGCTCTGTAGGAATGTCCGTTCCGCAGTGCTCGCAGACCCCGAACTGACGGCGCCGGATCCGGTCCTGGGCATGTCTCACTTTGGCAAGCAGGTCTTCGGCGTTCTGAGCGACCGATAGTTCCTTTTCGAGTTCGAACGCCAGCGAGCCGCCCTCGGCCGTGTTGGGATCGGGGCTGCGATCAGAAGCCGCCTCGGAAAGCCGTACTTCCTCGCGCTCAGCTTCGAGGCCTTCGATCAAGGCTTCGAGCCGAACTTCCTCTTCGGCCAGCGTCTTCTTGTATTTGTCGACTGTTGATTTCGCCAGTTTCCGGGCCATATCGGACCTCCAAAGCCGGGGGAGGGTAGTACCTGTTGGACCGACAGCGATGCGACATTGGTCGAGTCTTGCCTGTTCCCCGTTAACCTCCCTGCACTGCTATGACGGGGTCCGCCATTTGGAGGGAATCACCCCCGAGCTGTGGGAAGAAGACCCGAAGGGGCTAGTAGAACCCACCGATCTCCCCTCGATACGGGGTGCTACGAGCGGCCGAGAAATCGGCAAGCCGGGTGGTACCGCGGGGCTCGCCTCGTCCCGGCCGAAAGGCCAAGACGAAAGCGCGACATGTCCCAAAAGTTTCCCTCACTTCCCCGAACGCCCGATCACGACGCGCTCGAACGGGAGCTGCTCGATCGTTGGGAAACGGAAGACACCTTCGGCAAGCTGCGCCACCAGATCGCGGGCGGGCCGAAGTTCAGCTTCGTCGACGGTCCCGTTACGGCCAACAAGGACCTCGGCGTGCATACTGCCTGGGGGCGAACCCTCAAGGACGTCTTTCAGCGCTACAAGGCCCTACGGGGTTATGACCAACGGTTCCAGAATGGGTTCGACTGCCAGGGGCTGTGGATCGAGGTCGGCGTCGAACAGGACCTTGGTCTCAACTCGAAGAAGGAGATCGAGGAGTACGGACTCGACCTGTTCGCTCGCAAATGCCGCGACAAGGTGGCCTGGGCCGTCGAGCAGCTGACCACAGGATCCAAACGGCTCGGCTACTGGATGGATTGGGGCAACGATTATCTCACCTTCTCCGACACCAACATCGACTACATCTGGCGGTTCCTCAAGGAGATGGATGACAAGGGTTGGCTCTACCTGGGACACCGCAGTACCGAATGGTGTCCCCGGTGCGGAACATCTCTGAGTCAACACGAGATCTCTCAATCCGGCGTCTATCAGGAGAAGTCAGACCCATCGCTGTTCGTCCGCCTTCCCCTCGTTGATCGACCAGGGGAATCGCTCGTTGTGTGGACCACGACGCCGTGGACCCTTCCCGCCAACGTTGCGGCGGCGGTACGCGCCGAAGCCGAATACGGGCGCAGGAGTAACGGGGATTGGGTGGCCGTCGACCGCTACTCCGAAGATGAATTCGACGAGCGACTGACTGGCGCCCAGATGGAGGGATGGTCATACACGGGCCCCTTCGACCACCTGCCGGCCGCCGTCGAACTGTCGCATCGGGTGATCTTGTGGGACGAGGTGACGATGGATCAGGGCACAGGGATCGTCCACATCGCCCCTGGTTGTGGCGGCGAGGACTTCGAGCTCGGTCAGAAGTACGGACTTGCAGTGCTGACGCCAGTAGACGAGGCCGGTCGCTTCTACGACGCATACGGCGAGCTAGCGGGAAGACAGACGGGCGAGGTCGCCGACGACATCATCAGCGACCTCGACGAGCGAGGACTGCTCGTCGAGTCGGCCGAGTATGTGCACCCCTATCCACATTGCTGGCGGTGCCAGACCCCGCTCATCTTCAGAGTTGCCGACGACTGGTACCTATCCGTCGAAGATCTTCGTCAACCGCTGCTGGATGCCAACGCCACCGTCGAGTGGACGCCCGCCTACATGGGCAAGCTCATGGATGACTGGCTGAACAACATGGGCGACTGGAACATCTCACGACGGCGCTACTACGGCCTGCCTCTTCCCTTCTACCCGTGCAACGACTGCCAGCACGTGACCGTCATCGGTTCGAAGGCTGAGCTCGCCGAACGTGCCACTTCCGGCATGGAGCAACTCGAAGAGCTGCACCGCCCGTGGATCGACAATGTCCTCATCAACTGCGAGGCCTGCGGCGCCGAGGGCCTGACCAGAGTCGCCGAAGTCGGCGACGTCTGGCTCGACGCAGGCATCGTCCCGTTGTCAACCCTCGGCTGGCGCAACGAAGAGCGGATCGAAGGCGGCTACGGCACAGGCGCTGCCCATGGGCTGACAAATGCCGATCTCCCAGACAACGCATACTGGGAGGAGTGGTTTCCCGCGACCTGGGTCACTGAGATGCGGGAGCAGGTCAGGCTGTGGTTCTATTCACAGCTTTTCATGTCGGTCGCCATGGTCGGCAAGGCTCCTTTCAGGTCCGTGCTCGGATATGAGAAGATGCTCGACGAGACCGGCAGAGAGATGCACGGCTCCTGGGGGAACGTGATCGGCGCAACGGAAGCGTTCGAGAAGATGGGTGCAGACGTGATGCGTTGGCAGTTCTGTGCCCACCCGCCAGATCGCAACCTTCTCTTCGGGTATGGCAAGGCGCACCAGGTGCAGCGCAAGCTCCTGACCCTGTGGAACTCGGCGAAGTTCCTAATCGACTACGCCAACATCGAGGGCTTCCGCCCCACCTACGATGACATCCACACCCCACCCGAGGTCGCCACCAACGACATCGACCGGTGGCTGCTCGCCAGGATCGACCAACTGATCACCGAGGCGACGGTGGCGCTCGACGAGTTCAGGACCGATCGGCTGATCGTCGCTTTCGAGGACTACGTCGATGATCTGTCCAATTGGTACATCCGCCGCAACAGACGCCGCTTCTACGATTTGGACGAGGCGGCATTCCGGACACTGTGGACTGGGATCACCCAAGCGCTGCGCGTGATCAGCCCCGTAATGCCCTTCCTGGCCGATCACTTGTGGCAGGTGCTGGTCGGCAGCGCCTGTGAAGACGCCGAGCCATCGATTCATCTCGCCGGCTGGCCAACTCTTCCAACAACGCTCAACACTGAGCTCCTCGAAGGGATGCGGATGGCACGGAACGTGGCCGAGGCGGGACGGCGGGCAAGATCCGACTCCAACCTCAAGCTGCGACAGCCTCTGCGACGCGCTGTCGTCCAGGGCGCCGAGGCCGCACGGCCGTTCGCCGACCACATTCGTGAGGAACTCCGCGTCAAGGAGCTGTCATTCGATCACGAGGCAACCATCGACGTCTCCTTCAAGCCCGACTTCGCGGTCCTTGGGCCGAGACTCGGCCCAAGGGTCAAGGATGTGGCCAAGGCGCTCGAGGATGGGGATTACGAGATCGACGAGAGCGGCGTGATCACAGCAGCCGGGGAAACGCTGAGCAGCGATGAGGTCATCCGCACCGAGCGCGTGACGCTCGAGGACTGGGCCGTTGCCAGCGATGGGGGCCTCAGCATCGCCATCGACCCCTCTCTCGACGCCGAGCTAATACTCGAGAGCCGGGCGCTGGATCTCATCAGGGAGGTCAACGAGCTCCGCAAAGCCGAGGGCTTGGCCCTCACCGATCGCATCGCGTTGATCGTTCCTGGGAGCGCAGCCGACCTCGTCGCGGCCCATCGCGAGTGGTTGGCTGCTGAGGTCCTAGCCGAGTCGGTCACGGTGGATGAAGCTGCCGAAGCTCCCCGCCTCGCTAACAAATGATGCTTTGCAGAATCCGTAGGCCGAGAATCAACACGAGCGGGCTGAGGTCCAGTTGCATGCCACCGGCGGGAAGCCCCGGAACGATAGACCGGATCGGACTAAGCACCGGATCGACGACCTTGCCTAGAGCCTGTTCGACCTTGCGAACGGGATGATCAAAACCCAGGCGGCCGAACTGGACGGCGATCTGGAGAATGATCCGGCCGAGCACCACGAGGATGTAGAGCGTGATGAGATTGCAGATGAGATCCAAGGCGTGCCCTAGGAGACGTCGGCTGACTGGTACAGGCCGTACTCGGCGAGCCTGCGGCGCTCGTCTCTGGACACCGTGACGCGAGGCGGCGTCACCAAGATCACACCCTGAGCGACCTTGCGCATAGTTCCGTCCAAGGCATAAGTCAGGCCGCTGGCGAAGTCAACGAGGCGGCGCACCATCTCAGGCTCCGTTCCTCGTAGATCAAGTACCACGGGCGTCTTGTCGCGTATGAGGTCGGCCAGGAGTTGGGCATCACTGAAGGCGCTGGCAACGATGATCTCTGTCTCTCCGCCGCCGGCAGGCGCTGCTGGGCGGGCCCCGCCTTCCTCTATATAGACCCCCGCTTCGGCGAGCGTCGGCTCTGCTGCGATGCGGCGCCGTGCACGGGCCGGAGGTTCGACCCGTTCCCCCGGAATGATGGCCGTTGGCGCACCGACGTGGCGAACACCGCCGGACGGCGGCGCCTCGACGGCGACATCCGCGGTTACTGGAACCGACTCGCTGTCCGGGGTCTCGTCTTCATCGACAAGGCCCAAGTAGTAAAGGGCCTTCTGCCACACACCTGCCATATCGGTCCGTCCTTCACCGGTTGTCGGCGCCGCCAAAGATAGCCCGTCCGAGGCGGATCATCGTTGCTCCTTCGGCGATCGCCGCCTCGAAGTCCTCCGTCATGCCCATCGACAGCTCCTTCACCTCGGGGTGGTGCTTTACGGCCTCGTCGCGTAACTCACGCAAAGCCCGGAAGAAAGGAACTGCTTGCTCGGCGTGGGAAACCCGAGGAGCCATTGCCATAAGTCCCCGAACTTCGACCCCGAGACCAACGCACATATCGATGAATTCGATCGCTGCCGCCGGTGCTACTCCGTGCTTTTGGGGCTCCTCCCCAATGTTCACCTGGACCAGTGCCGGGGCGTTCCCCCATGCCCTCGCCAGGGACTCGCGGTCCAAGGAGTGCAGAAGGGTCCCTCGCACCTTGGGAACCTTGTTGCGCTGCAGTGGCCCGACGAAGTGCCACGAGATGTCACTGGGAAGCTGCGGTGCCTTCTCGGCCAGCTCCTGGGCACGATTCTCACCGAACTGGCGATGCCCTGTCGCGTAGAGCTCCTCGATCTCGCCGACCGTTCGCCCCTTCGAGATGGCTACCAGCATGATGTCCTCGGTCGACCGCCCAGCAGCGGACGCCGCCGCCGAGATTCGATCGAGGACCTCCTCTAGCGCGGAGGCAGCCATGCCACCGTCACCTGTCGATCGATGGTCGCATTGCGGCGAAACGAGTTGAAGCCTTCCCCACAACTAGTACAGGCGTCTGCGGTCCATGTTGCCAGGCCACCGAGTTGGTGTGACGCCGCTGCAACAAGATCGACACTGACGGCACCCTCATTTGTCGTCCCCACGAAACCATCGAAGCGTTCGGCGACATCCTGGCCAACCTCGTAGCAGCATGGTCCGATGGCAGGTCCGATGGCCGCCCGTGTGACCTCGTAGCCATGCGCTGTGATGGCTCCGAGCGTTGATGGGATCACACCGGCATCCAATCCACGCCATCCGGCATGTACGACGCCGGCGACGGCTGGCCCCTCGACGACGATAGGGACGCAGTCCGCGGTGGCGACCGTCATCGGCAAGCCGGCATGGCCTGAGTAGATGGCATCGGCCTCCCCCAGGTCTCCAGCTACCCGCGCCTCAACGGCCACCGACCCATGTACCTGCGATACGAAGGCCCAGTCGGACGAGATCCCGAGCGCCTCCGACATCGCGAACCTGGCAGCCGCATCGCTGCGGGCATCGCCGTCGCCGGCATCGCCGAAGGCCGCCCCATCGAACCCGTCCGGTCGGATCATCCCTCTACGAAATCGGGGATGTCGAGCGAGGAGTCGTCGCCGAAGTCGACGGGCGCTGCCGCCGGCTCGTAGCTCGGCGTCCAGCTGTAGTCGCCACGGCCCCCCTCGAAGCCCGCGGCGATGACGGTGACGCGCACCTCATCGCCGAACGAGTCGTCGATAACGGCGCCGAAGATGACATTGGCGTCCGAGTCACAGTGCTGAGCAACGGCGCCAGCGGCCTGATTCACCTCGAGAAGTGTTAGATCGGAAGGGCCTGCCACGGACAGCAGAACGCCGGTGGCACCGTCCATCGATGTCTCGAGGAGTGGAGACGCTATCGCCTTTTCGGCGGCCTGGAGCGCTCGCTGGTCTCCGCTGGATCGGCCAATGCCCATGACAGCCGAGCCGGCATCTTGCATGATCGCCTTGACGTCTGCGAAGTCGACGTTGATGAGTCCGGGAGTCGTGATAATGCTGGTGATTCCGGCCACGCCATCGGTGAGAACCTGGTCGGCGAGGTTGAAGGCCTCGACCACCGTTGTCGAAGGCTCGGCCACCTCCAGCAAGCGGTCGTTGGGAATGATGATGAGGGTGTCGACGGCAGCCTTGAGCCCATTGATCCCCTGCTCCGCCTGCACGGAGCGCCGCCTGCCCTCGAATCCGAATGGCCGGGTCACGACTCCAACCGTCAGAGCCCCGAGATCGCGGGCTATCTGGGCGACGATCGGAGCGCCGCCGGTGCCGGTTCCGCCGCCCTCGCCGGCGGTGATGAAGACCATATCGGCGCCCTTCAGGGCGTCCTCGATGTCGGCCCGGTGCGCCTCTGCTGCGCTCTCCCCGACATCGGGGTCGGCCCCGGCTCCGAGCCCCCTCGTGAGGTCTCGCCCGATATCGAGCTTGACGTCGGCGTCTGACATGAGCAGAGCCTGGGCGTCGGTGTTGATCGCAACGAATTCGACGCCACCGAGGCCGGCATCGATCATGCGGTTGACGGCGTTGACACCGCCGCCACCGACACCAACAACTTTGATAACTGCGAGATATGTCTGGGGTCGTTCGCTCATGACTCTCCGATCGACGAGGTCCTAGGTTAGACCAAAGGTAAAGCGCGAAAACCGGCCCTAGCATCAACCTTTGGTTGATAGTTAGGGTTAGCCCCCGAGCTCGAAGAGAGCCGGCCGTGACGGAGCGATGAGGTTGATTGCCCAGCCTTCGGGTATCTCAGCGGACAGGAGGGCCAGGAAGGCCGCAGCTTTGGACTCCATGTCAGACGGGCGTCCGAGTCGGGCGACGACCCCGGCCCGATCGACCCACACCTCCCCCGCGACCAGCGACAAGGTCGTGTCGGCACCTCCACCGAGTACCGCCAAGAACGCCAGGCTCTCGGCAACGATCGAAGGGTCGTCGATCCGTGCCAATCCCTCGGCACCATCGCCCGCCGGCCCGAGCCGAGTGAGATCACCGGCTACCAGGTTCCAGCCCCCGAACCCGTCGGCGACAGCCGCCGCCGGACTCCTCTCGACGACGTCGATCTCGATCCTGCCAGGGAACAACACATTCACGGTGGCACCGCTCACCCAAGGGTTGGCCTCGAGGACCGACTCGATCTCGTCGGCGGCGAGTATGGCAGTCAGCAGCGGGGTTCCTTCAGCTACCCCAGCGGCGGAGAGAGCGCCGGGAACGTCGGCTCGCGCCGAGTCGCCGAACACGATGGTGTCGATGTCCAGCAGCTCAGACTGCGTGGCCCACCATCCAAGGCCAACGAGGCCCAACAGCACCGCGGCGACGATCATCGACCGCAGCCGTCGCCGGGCGCCATGCTCAGCGACGGTGTGGCGGCGTTTGGCGATCCGCGGATCGATAACGCTCATGGCGCCTCGCCCGGCGAGGGCTCGAACTCGCCGGCGAAACGGACCTCGGGCTCGAGCCACACCCCCGTCGTGTCACCGATTCGCTTGCGCACAGCCCACACCAGGTCATACACGTCCTGGGCGGAGGCTCCATGATCTGCTTCTAGGAAGTTGGCATGTTTCTCGGACACTCGCACGCCTCCGCGGGCCAGACCTTTGAGTCCCGCATCGTCGATGATCCTCCCGGCGGCGTCTCCAGGGGGGTTCTTGAAGACACTTCCGGCATTGAGAGTTCCTCCCGGCTGGTGCTCACGTCGCCACTGAGTGATCCTTCGGATCTCACGCGCACCATCATCGGGGTCGATCTCAGAAGTGAGGAAAGTGGCTTCGACGACAGCGTCGGGCTGGGCGAGGTTGGAAGATCGGTAGGCCAGCTCCATGTCCTCGGCGGTCAGAGACCGGGTCGACCCATCGCGCAGGTCTATTACCTCTGCGATATCGAGACAGTCGGCGACGTCGGACCCATGACAGCCGGCGTTCATGCGCACAGCTCCGCCAACCGAGCCGGGAACACCAACACACCATTCGAGGCCACCCCTCCCCTGCTGCACGGCGGTTCTGGCAAGTACCGGCAACGAGACTGCGCCTCCGGCCCGCACGCGATCGCCCGCCACCTCGATCTCTGCGAATCCGCTGCCGAGCCTGACTACGAGCCCGTCGAAGCCTTTGTCTGCAACGACCAAGTTGCTGCCGCGGCCAAGCATGAGCACGTCGCTGTCGGCAAAGGCTTCGATCACCGCCTGAAGCTCGGACAGGCTCGACGGCTCAGCCAACCAGGCAGCGGCGCCGCCGAGCTTGTAGGTCGTCGCAGCTGCCAGCGACACGCCCGCAGTAAGCACGCCGAGTTCCTCGAGCTCGCGACGACTCACGGCGCCGCCTCCAGAAGGGCTGCCAATTCGTCGGCCGCACTCGTGATATCGCCCGCACCCATCATCAGCACGAGGTCCCCATCGCCAACGATCGAAGCCAGGTGCCGTGCCAGCTGCCTGCGGTCTGGCTGGTAGGCCACTCGCTCTCCCCCTGCGTTGAGAACGGCGTCGGCAACTAGGTGTCCGGTGACCCCGGGTATCGGGACCTCGCCAGCACCGTAGACATCGGTTATGACGACATGGTCGGAAACGGCTAGTGCCCTTCCGAATGAGCTTGCCAATTCGGCCGTTCGTGAATACCGATGCGGTTGGAAGACCGCCCACACCTTGGACCACGGACCGACGCGGGCCGCCGCCAGAACGGCGCCTATCTCCGTCGGGTGGTGGGCGTAGTCGTCAACGATCGTGACTCCCCGTACTCGCGCCCTGACCTCGAACCGCCTCCGCACTCCGGCGAAGTCCTTGAGGCCGATTGCGGCCTCCGCTGGATCGTTTCCGAGTTCTGCGGCGAGAGCCAGCACTCCGGCGGCGTCGCGGGCGATGTGGAGGCCAGGCTTCGGAATCTCGACGTCGATCGATCTCTCGCGACCTGTCAACCGGAAGCGAACCTGCCAGGCCCCGTGTTCAACGGCGTCGATGACCCAATCGGCATCAGGTGAGGTGCCCCACGTCAGGGCTCCCACCCGCTCTGCCAACCCGCGGCCGCCGGCATCGTCGATACATACAACGACGGGACCGTTCACCTCGCCGGCAACGGCTGTGAACGCATCCTCGAGGGCGCCAAGGGTTCCATAGTGGTCAAGGTGGTCGGCTTCGACACCGGTCACTGCCAAACCAGTCAGCTCCAGCGATAGGAAGGTGCCGAACGCCTCGTCTGCTTCGATCAGGAAGAGCTCGCGATCGCCCAGGTGGGCGTTGGTGTTGAGGTCGGGGAGGTCGCCACCGACCATGAAGCTCGGATCTTCGCCGAGGGCACGCCAGGCGGCGACCGCCATGGCGGTCGACGTTGTCTTGCCGTGAGTTCCGGTGAAGCCGATCCCCGGCATCGCTTCGGTGATCGCGGCGAGCAAGCGGGGACGCTGCCACACCGGAATCCCGACGTCGGCCGCTGCCCGCAACTCCGGATCACTCTCGGGAACAGCGGAAGATGCCACGACGAGGTCAACCTCGGGGACTGACTCGGGGCGGTGGCCGATCCAGGTAGCAACACCGAGCTCTGAAAGAGCATCCGATGCCCGGCTCGGTTTCAGATCCGACCCGGTGACCTCGATACCGCTCTGAGCCAAGAGCTTGGCCAGACCGCTCATGCCGTAGCCGCCGATCCCGACTACATGAACCCTGGAGAACCCAATGAGTTCCTTCACTTAGTGCCTCCGCCAGCTGCCCCGATGACGGCTTCGGCGACCGCTGCCGCTGCCTGAGGGCGACTGGCTCCCAACGCTGCCGCGCTCATGGCCGCGAGCTGCTTCGGGTCCGCCAGCAGCCTGTCGATCACGCTTCCCAGAATGCCGAGGTCTCCCTGTTGCACGACAACTGCGGCGCCGGCGTCGACCAGATAGTTGGCGTTGTTCTCCTGGGCGACGGCCTCGAGTGGCACCAGAACCGACGGCGTTGCGGTGGCTGCCAGCTCGCTGACCGTGCTGGCCCCGGCGCGACTGACAACAAGGTCGCAGGCCGCGTAGAAGTCTTCCATGGAGTTCTCGAATCCGACGATGCGCCAGGGTATAGGTGCTTCTTCAGAGCGTTGCAGCAATGCTTCGCCATGGCTTGGCCCAACGAGGTGCACAAGGGCGGGTCTGTCTGGCCTCTCTGCATAGCGACTCACCGCGTTGTTGATGGCGGCCGCGCCCTGGCTCCCACCTACAACCCCGACGACCAAGCCGGCAGCGTCCAGGCCGTAGCGCTCCCTGGCGGCGTGACGCCGTGCCCCCTTGTCCATGCTGATCAGAGAGCGACGAAGTGGATTGCCAACGACCTGCGCACCGCGGAGCTTGGCCGCTGCCTCGGGGAAGGCAACGAGCACCTTGGCGGCGCCCCGCGACACCAGCCGGTTAGCCAAGCCGGGGTGGCCGTTCTGCTCGTGCACAACGTATGGCACGCCACTGCGCCGTGCCGCCATGACGCTGGGGACGGTGATATAGCCCCCCATGACCAGCAAGGACTTGACCTGGCGTCGTCGCAGCTCAGCGGTAACCGTTGCTGCGGCGCGACGGACCACGAACGGCAGAGACAGATTGGAGAGGGAAAGCGATCGCCGCAGTCCCCTCATCTCGACCGAGATCAGCTCGTATCCGGCCTCGGGGATCACGGTGGCCTCGAGGCGGTCCGCCCCTATGAACGCGATGTCATTTCTCTCGACTCCTGCGGTGACCATCTCCTGGGCGACTGCCAAAGCTGGGTAGATGTGCCCGCCGGTCCCCGCCGCCGCGATGGCGTAGCTCACCGTGGTTTCGCCGTCTTGGCGATGTTGACCAACACCCCAACGGTGATCATGTTGATCAGCAGGGCGTTGCCGCCGAACGACATGAACGGGAGAGGAACCCCCGTAATGGGCAGCAGCGCGATCACGCCGCCGATGTTGACGAGGGCCTGGGTCGATAGCCAGGCGACGATCCCGATCGCCAGCAACCGGCCGAATCGGTCCTCGGTCCGCAAGGCGATCGCGGTGCCTGCGACGGCGAAGATCGTGAACAGGACGAGGACCACAATGCCGCCTGCGAAACCGGTCTCCTCTCCCACAATGGCGAAGATGAAGTCGGTATGGGCATTGGGCAGGAACTCCCAGCGAGCCCTACTCAACCCGAGCCCGACTCCGAATAGCCCGCCCGTGCCTAGGGCAACCATGCTTTGAACGGCCTGGAAGCCGGTGTCGAGGCTGTCTGCGAACGGGTCCATGAAGGCGGTAACCCTCTCCCACCGGTATGGCTCAGCCGCGGCGAGTGCCATGCCGGCGGCCGCTCCTGTCATGCCAGAGCCGATTACGTAGCCAAGAGGGGCGCGCGACGCCATGAGAACGGCGAACGCCCCGGCGGCGATGACGATCACCGTTCCCATGTCCGGTTGCGCTAAAACGAGTACGCCAACGATGCCGAGCGATAGCAGAACGGGCCACACGAAGTCTGCGAACCTCGTGATGGAGTCTTCCCGCTTGGCCATGATCATGGCCAAGAAGACGACGACCGTGAACTTGGCGAACTCGGACGGCTGCAACGTGAGCGGCCCAACTTCAAGCCAGCGACGCGATCCCCCGGCAACGACGCCAAGCTGCCTAACGGCGATCAGCGATGCGATGGTGGCGAACAGCAACGGCACGGCCATCTTGGCGTAGAGGCGGTACGGCACCCGAGAGGCAACAGTCAGGCCGATCAGCCCCAGCCCGGCCCATGCCAGCTGCCGCTTGAAGTAGTAGAGGCCATCCCCGGTCTCGGTGAAGGAAACGACCGATGAGGCACTCATGAGGGCCCCAAGCCCGACCACCAGTAGCAAAGCGACCGGGATCAACAGCATCACCGTGACCCGGGCCGTCTCCGATTGACTGCGGGCTCTGGTTCTTGCCCTACGGCGGGTCGCCCCGATAGATACGACGCTGGCCATCAGCCCCTCCTCGCTTTCACGGCTGCAGCGAAGGCGTCTCCGCGGGCGCTGTAGGACTCGAACTGATCGAAGCTGGCGCATCCCGGCGCCAGAAGAACGACATCGCCGGGCTCAGCAATGGAGTTGGCGGCGGAAACCGCGTCCTCGATGGAGTCTGCGCCGGTCGTTATGTCGGGGGCGGCCTCCAGCAGTTCGGGGGCGGACTCGCCGATCGCGAAGATGTGTCGCACCGTGGGAACCGTCGCCAGACCGGACAGATCGAGTCCCTTGTTGCGTCCACCGGCGATCAGAATGACCGAGTCAAAGGCCGCCGCCGATGCCATGGCGGCGTGTGGGTTCGTGGCCTTGGAGTCGTCAACCCAGCTAACGCCTCCGTCCGTGACCACAACGGAGCGACGGTGGGGCGCGGGCTCGAACTCGGCAATGGCCTTCGCCATGGCCTCCACTCCGACACCGACCTGGGCGGCGGCGACACCAGCGGCCGCCATGTCGACGGCGAACGCAGCATCGAGGGCGCCGATCTCAATGGCGTCGTCCCCAACCCACAGAGTCCCGTCCTCAACGCCGCCCGCACTCTCCCGCCGGTGACCCGAGACCGCAAGGGTCCTCACGTTGACCGAATCGGCAATAGCGATCGCTCCGGTGTCATCTGCATCGAAGATCAGCGGGTCACCGGCGTCCATGTTCTCGGCGATTCGCGATTTGGCGGCGGCGTAGGCCTCGAACGACCCGTGCCAGTCGAGATGGTCTGGCACCACATTGAGGACAACGGCGACCTTCGGGGCAAATGTGCTGATGAAGTTCAGCTGGAAGCTTGATGCCTCCGCGACGATCAGATCGTGGTCCTTCTCGGCGACGTCGCTGAGGGCCGTCCCGATGTTGCCAGCGGCGACGACAGAACTCCCGTCAGCACAGGCCATATCTGCGATGAGCTGTGTGGTTGTCGTCTTGCCGTTAGTGCCGGTCACGGCCACGATCGGTGCGGTGGCGTGCCTCCAGCCGAGTTCCATCTCGCTGATCACCTCGACACCGGCGGTGACGGCGTCGACGATCGGCGCCGAGTGCTCCGGGAAGCCGGGGCTCGCCACCACGGTCGCAACACCGCGTAGACAGCCCGATTGCCATTCCCCTGAATTGATCTCGAAAGCCTCGTCGCGCAACCCGGCAACGGCGTCAGGCTGCTCGTCGAACACCACGACCTCCTGTCCGTGGCGCCGCAACAGGCGGGCTGCCGCCAGGCCAGAAACCCCGGCACCGAGGACGAGGTATTTCATTCGAGTCCCCCGGTCGTTGCGATGAATTCGCCGTAGAAGAGCCCAACACCAAGGGCGGCGAGCAGCGCCGCCAAGATCCAGAAGCGGATGATGATCGTGGTCTCGGGCCAACCCCCAAGTTCGAAATGGTGGTGGATCGGGGTCATCCGGAAGACTCGCCTCCCCCAGCCGCGGAACGAGATCACCTGGATGATCACCGAAGCCGTCTCCATCACGTAGAGACCGCCGAGAACTATCAAGAGCAGATGAGTGTTGGTGAGCAGGGCCAGCGCGGCCATTCCGCCGCCGAGCCCCTGACTACCGACGTCGCCCATGAAGATCTGGGCCGGCGCTGCGTTCCACCACAGGAATCCAAGTGCCGCGCCGGCCATCGCCGCGGCAACGATCGCCAGGTCCAGTGCGTCCCCGACCTCGTAGAAGTCGGGATTACGGAACTGCCAGAAGGAAATGATGACGAAGGCACCGAACACCAGCGAGCCAGATCCTGCGGCCAGCCCATCAAGGCCATCTGTCAAGTTGACTGCGTTGGCCGTCGCCGTGAGCATCAAGAGCACGAGCACGACGTAGAAGGGACCCAGATCGAGGCCGAGACCCCTCGTGAACGACAGTTCGGTGCTCACATCGGCGGCCACTGCACCCCAAGCGAAGAGCCCTGCGATGGCGAGCTGGCCGAGGAACTTCCAGCGCTTCGACAATCCGAGGTTCCTCTCACGGCGAACCTTCGAGTAGTCATCGAGGAATCCGATGAGCCCCATCCCCAGCGCCGCACCAATGGCCAAGAGCCCGGGACCGGTAAAGGCACGCCACTCGAGTGCGAAACCCTCGCCGGGGATCCACGCTCGGAGGTGAGCGATTAGGTAGCCGAACACCACAGCGGCGAGGATGACGACGCCGCCCATGGTCGGTGTCCCCTTCTTGTGGGCGTGTCCCTCAACGTCCTCGCGAATGAACTGTCCGATGTCCTTACGACGTAGGACGCGGATCGCCGAAGGCGTTGCGAAGATGGCAAAGACGAAGGCCGTGGCACCGCTGATGAGAAGTGCGATCATGCCGCAGCCTCCTCAGCGAGCTGCGAGGCTAGGACCTCGAGCCCGACCACCCGCGAGCCCTTGACGAGGACTGCACCGCCGGGCTGCATGGCGTCCATGACAGACTTCCGGGCAGCTGCGATATCGGAGACCGGGAGAGCCACGGTCCCGGCGCCTTCGACCAGCCCAGGGGCGTCGCCGACGACGATGACGGGATCGAATCCAAGCTCGCGGGCAAGAGCTCCGACGCGCTCGTGCTCCGACTCAGAGACCGTCCCCAGCTCTGCCATCAATCCGAGCACTGCGACGAGGCGATCGCTGAGCTGCGCAGTGGTGCGGAGGGCCGCTTCCACCGATGTCGGGTTGGCGTTGTAGCTGTCGTTGACGACGATGAAGGTGCCGCGATGGACCTCCATCCTCCATGGGGATCCGACCGCCGCCTCGATGCCAGCAACGGCGGCCTCAAGGTCTCTCCCGGCGGCAACCGCGGCCGCGGCCGCCGCCGCCGCATTGAGAGCCTGGTGGGCACCCGCCATCGTCAGGCCGACCTCGATGGTGGCACCAAAGCCATTCAGGATGAACCGGGCCCGTCCCACCTCGTCGAGCTCAACATTCGAAACGGCAACATCTGCCCTGGGGTCTTCGCCGAAGCGAAGTTCTTCTCCCGCGAAGCTCAGCCGGCCCTCACCGTACGGCAGGATCGCGATGCCATCCTCGCTGAGGGCGCCGAGCAACTCGCTCTTGGCAGCGGCGAGCTCGTCCGTTGTTCCGAAAGTTTCGAGGTGCACTAGCCCAAGGTTGGTGACAACCGCAACGTCGGGAACAACCGCAGGCGCCAGGCTGGCGATGTGGCCGGGCCCTCGACTGCCAACCTCAACAATGAGTGACGAGGCGCCATCGGGAGTCGCCAACACCGTGAGAGGCACTCCGATCTCGTTGTTGTACGAGGCGGGAGACGCCCAGCTGTCAGCACCCATTGCTGCAGCGATCATGTCCTTGGTCGATGTCTTGCCGGTGCTTCCCGTGATCGCCACTACCGGAACGTCGAGCTCGGCGCGACGCCCAATGGCAAGGTCCAACAGAGCTCGCTGAGTGTCGGCAACCTCGACCCGTGGCTCGGCCTCAACCCGACCGGCTTCGACAAGAACCGCTGCGGCGCCGGCGGAGAGGGCAGCCTCTGAGTAGTCATGGCCATCGAAGCTCTCCCCCGCGATAGCGACGAAGAGGTCACTCGCCGCGACGTTGCGGGAGTCCGTGGATACGCCCGTCACGATCAGGTCGCCAGGGCCGCGGCGGATCCCTCGGGTGAGGGTGGTCACTGTGTCGAGGGTCCAATGGATCACAGCGCCGCGGCCTCCTCTTTGATAACGGCCGCATCACTGAAGGGATCTGTCCGATCTGCGAACTGCTGGCCTTGCTCGTGGCCCTTGCCGAGGATCAGCACCAAGTCACCTGACGTTGCTTCGGCAAGGGCGAGGCGGATGGCGGCGCGACGGTCTATCTCGACTACAACAGCCGGATGGTCGCCAACGCCCTTCATGATCTGCTGTGCGATGTCGCTTGGATCTTCTGACCGCGGGTTGTCGCTCGTGACGAACACGATGTCCCCGGCGGACGCTGCCTTCCCCATCTCGGGGCGCTTGGCGGGATCTCGATCGCCGCCGGCGCCGGTAACCACCAGAACGCGGGAAACGGTGAGTTCGCGAGCGGCTGCAACCGCCGCTTCGATGCCATCGGGGGTGTGGGCGTAGTCAACGACGACACGAAATGGCTTGGAGACAGCGATGTTCTCGAAGCGGCCGGGAACGGCTGGTGCCGCCTCGAGGCCGGCGATAACAGAATCCAGCGGGATATCGAGATTCAAAGCACATGCGGCTGCCACTGCGGCGTTCGCGACGTTGAACGTCCCCAGCAGCGGCAAATCGACGCGACTCCGTCCACCGTCGACATTCAGATCGAAGGATGTGCCGTCCGGCGTTGTCTTCACCACGTCGACGGAGACATCGCCGGACTTCCCGACCGCAGTCACAGGTATCGATACCGACGCCGCCAGCCGCTCGCCCCATGGATCGTCGGTCCAGATCACCGCATGAGCGCTGCGGGCCGAATCGAATAGGCTCGCCTTCGCCTCGAAGTAAGTCTCCATGTCCATGTGGAAGTCGAGGTGGTCGCGAGACAGGTTGGTGAACGCCGCCACCGCGAAAGTAGCTCCGCTCACTCTGTCGAGGCTGAGTGCATGTGACGACACCTCGAACGCCGCTACATCGACCCCGGAGCGAACCATGGCTGCTGCCATGCGATGGAGGTCGGAGGCTTCTGGCGAAGTACGCGACAAGGGGAAATGGTCGCTACCGATGCTCCACCCAAGCGTGCCTGCCACGCCAGAGGTTCGTCCGGAATGGGCGACGATCGAGCCGAGAAGGTGCGTGACCATCGTCTTGCCGTTGGTGCCGGTCACGCCGACCGCCCGCAGGGTCTCGAAAGGGTCTCCATGAACGGCGGAGGCAAGCTGTCCGAGGGCGTGTCTCGTGTCGTCAACGACGAGCTGAGGGACGCCGATCTCGCCAAGCTCGTGCTCGACGCCGACTCCGGCACATGTCGTGGCGGCTTCGGCAACGAAGTCGTGACCGTCGACGGTCAACCCCCGCCGGGCCACGAACATCGCTCCAGAACCCCCCTCCCGGTGGTCGTGCACAACATCGCTGATGACGACATCAGCGTCGCCAACGACGCGGCCGGCGACACGATCAGCGAGTGCCCGTATCGTTTCAGCCACTGGGAGGTACACCGAGCTGGTGGAGCGCGGAGAGGGCGATCTCGCCGACGACTGGTGCTGCGATGTCCCCACCGAATTCACCATTGGCCGGCGAGTCGATAGTCACTGCGATGACGATTCGCGGATCCTCGACCGGAGCGAACCCAACGAAACTGGCTACGACGTCGTCGCCGTAACGCCCCTCTTCTTCCAAGAACTTCTCGGTCGTGCCCGTCTTCCCCCCGACCCGATAGCCCGCGATGGCAGCACCGGTACCAGTGCCCTTCTCCACAACGCCGGCAAGCATCAGCCGCATCTCCGCGGCCGTAGTCGGCGAGATCACTCGGCGCTCGCCGGCGCTCGACTCAGTGATCTCACCGTTGGTGCCGACCAACTCCTTGATCAGAGTCGGCTGGAGCCAGGTGCCGTCGTTGGCTATCACTCCGAACACGGAGGCCATCTGAAGAGCTGTCGCCGACACCCGATATCCGATGGCGGTCGAGGCTCCGCAAACGTTGGGACACCACTCCTCGAGGGGGTACACCTTGCCAGTCGCCTCGCCGGGAAAGCCGACCCCGGATGGGGAACCGAGACCGAACTCGATCATGTACCTGTGAAGGGCTTCGTTGCCGAGTTCTTGCTGAATCAGGATCGTCCCGACATTGGACGAGTAGGCGACGATGTCGGAGACCGACAGAGATTCGCTGAGCGTCTCCGAGACGTCGCTGTAGGTCTTGTCGTCTATGACCAGCTCGGACGGGATGTCGAACATGTCAGCGGGGCGCACCACGCCGGCATCCAGTGCAGCGGCGACGGTGACGAGCTTGTGTGTCGAACCGGGCTCATAGACATCAACGATGGCCCGGTTGCGAAACGCCTCGGGATCGGCGTTGGCAAAGTCGTTGGGATCGAACGTCGGCAGGTTAGCCATCGCCAGGATCTCGCCGGTGCGGGGGTCGAGCACGACAACAGAGCCGCCGATGGCGTCGGACGCCTCAACGGCGCGGGCGAGAGCTACCTCGGCTTCGTACTGGATCTCCCGGTCGATCGTGAGCACTACATCGCGGCCACGGACTGCCGGGACGATGTCGTACTGGCCGAGCGGGATGATGACGCCTCCCGAAGCGGCCCTCTCTCCGACCAGCTCCCCCGGTGTCCCGCGTAGCAGATCGTTGAGGGCCAACTCGACGCCCTCGAGCCCTTCGTTGTCGTCGCTGCGGACGAAACCGAGTATGTGGGCGGCCAAAGGCCCGGACGGGTAGATGCGAGCAGGCTCCGGGGTGAAGAACAGCCCCGGTATCGCGAGCTCCTCGATGCGCTCGGCGTCCTCTCGCTCCAACTGGCGGGACACGTATGTGAAAGAGGTGTCTGAGGCCAGCCGAGTGGCCAGCTCGGTCGTGTCGAGTCCGAGGAGCGGTGCGATGAGGGCTGCGGTCGCTTGTGGGTCGGCGATGAGGCGGGGATCGGCGTATACGGTCACCGCATCGATCGTCACCGCCAGCTCGTGGCCATCCCTGTCGAATATCGTGCCACGGTCGGCCGCAAGCACCTCGGTGACGTGACGTTGATCGCGACCGCGCTCGGCGTACTCATCGGCATGCACCACCTGAACCTCGAACAGTCGAAGTCCCGTGCCAACCCATGCTGCGAGGATCAGCACGGCGATCGAGACGATCCTCGCCTTAGGAGCGCGCCGCGTTGGGCGGCCCACAGCTACACCTGCAGTCGGACCGAATAGCCCCCAAGCCATCGGTCGCCAGCGCTCGACCACGTTGTCATGGTTGGGCACTCAACAAGGGCTTGAGCTCCAACCAGTTCTCGTCTACCTCAGCGGCTCCTGAATCGACCCCCACAGCCTCGACAGGTATCCGCGCAGTCGGCAGAACAAGGCCCATCCCCTCCGCGGCGCGGATGACGCGCTGCGGCGACTCGAGGCGGGCCACCTCGAGTCGGAGTTCCCAGTACCGGGATTCGGTCGCGTTGATCTGCGTATCGAGATCGTTGAGAGCGAAAGCCGACCGGTCCAGGAGGACTCTCGAGTAGATCAGCGACATGAAAGCCAGCACGGCCGTCAGCGTGAACACCACCCAGCCCCGCAGCCGAACACGACGGACAGGTCTGTCGACGACGAGCTCGAGGCCCTTCGGCCGGAGTATCTGGGGCAGGGCCGTCATGCGGCGTCCAGTGGATCGGCCCTCTCGGCGGCCCTCAGCCTGGCACTACGGGCCCTGCGGTTGATCTCGATCTCGGCGTCCGTTGCCCCGACACTGCTGCGCGTCAGTAGTCGGAGCTCAGCAACGGTCCCGCATCCGCATACCGGCAGATCGGGGGGGCAAACGCACCCGATGGCACCGGCTGTGAAACGCTTCTTCACCAACCTGTCCTCTAGCGAGTGGTACGAGATCACGACGATGCGACCTCCGACTCGGAGCCGGCGGATCGCGACGTCGAGTCCCGCTTCGAGCGCTCCGAGCTCGTCGTTGGCGGCGATACGGATCGCCTGGAACGTTCGCCTTGCCGGATGACCTCTCCGGCGGGCCGGGGCCGGTACGGCGTCCGCAACGACCTCGGCCAACCGGGTGGTGTCTTCGATGGGTCGAGCGGCGACGATGGCGCCGGCGATGCGCCGCGCGAACCGCTCTTCCCCAAATCTGGAGATGATGCCTCGGAGATCCGACTCAGATGCGGTGTTGACCAGGTCAGACGCGGTCGAGAGTGCGTCGGGTCCCATGCGCATATCGAGGGGGCCGGAAGCGTGATATGAGAAGCCTCGGTCGGCATCGTCGAGCTGGTCAGACGACAGCCCCAGGTCGAAGACGGCGCCAGCGAGTTCATCGACTCCCTCTTGGTCCAGCACCGACTCCAACTTGGCGAAGTTGGCGATCACCAGCCGAGTCCGAGGCACTTGGGAGGTGACGGACGGGTCGCGATCTAGAGCCAGGATCTGGACGCCTGGGATCGACTCGACGAGTGCCCGGGTGTGTCCTCCTGCGCCGAATGTGGCGTCCAGCACCAGGCCGCTCTCGATCGGCGCCAAGAGGTCCACGACCTCCGACGTCATCACCGATAAATGGTGGGGCTTCTGGTGCATGATCAGCCCCCCGGAGCGCTGGCGCCAACATGGAAGCGGGCGGAGTAAGGGGCCTTCCATATGGCATCCGGGGGGCTGAGCATGAACCAGACATCCTCAGATTCCTTCATCGCTGAGTTGTTCACCGATAGCTGCGTAGTACTCGTCGGCCTCAGCCGACAGGCGAGTCCAGGCTTCGCTCGACCAGATCTCGACTCGGTCGGCGACGCCAACGACCGTTGCTTCCTTTCCGAGCGATGCGTACGACCTCAGGCCGAGAGGGATGGCGATCCTTCCCTGTCCGTCGGGCACCTGATCGCTGGCTCCCGCGAAGAAGGAGCGGGCGAAGTTGCGGGCCCTGCGGTCGGTGCGAGGCAACTTGTTCACCTTTTCAACCTCCGCTTCCCAGCGAGCTGCGGGGAAGACGTAGAGGCAGTGCTCCTGGCCCTTGGTGATGAAACACCCTGAAGCGAGCGCGTCTCGGAACTTGCGTGGCAGGACCATGCGGCCCTTCTCATCCAGATTATGTTGGAACTCTCCCAAGAACACAGCGTCGCCTCATACATAGCGGGTCCTCCAGCGCCCCCCACTTTGCCCCATTTCATGACCCTTGTCAACCACTTTCCTCCCCTTCGTGTCCAACCCCTCCCCCGGGCCGCCACTTGATGAAGTTCGATAGCCTCCACATGTGAAGGCACCAGTGGTGATCGTGGGAATCGGTGAACTGGCGGGGCCATTCGCACTGGGCTTCCTGCGCCTCGGCCATCCTGTTCATCCGGTGACGCGCCACACCGATCGGGACGAGGCGGCGGCGATGCTCCCGGCCACCGATATCACGCTGGTGACCGTGCGCGAGGCCGACCTCGACGCTCTCTTGGCTTCGCTCCCCGCTCCGTGGCGACACCACGTCGGACTTGTACAGAACGATCTCCTGCCTGCCGACTGGGAGCGTCATCAGCTCAACCCGACGATCGCCGTCGTGTGGTTCGAGAAGAAGCGAGGGGTCGCCCCCAAGATCATCAAGCCAACGATCGTTGGCGGACCACGAGCCGGTCTCGTCGTGTCTGCGCTAGAGGCCGCCGACATTCCGGCGATGGCTGCGCTCTCTGATGTGTCGCTGCTGAACGCTCTTGTGGCCAAGAACCTCTACATAGGAGTCGCCAACATCGGCGGCCTCGCCGTCCCGCCCGGCACCACTGTCGGATCCTTGTGGTCCGACCATCGGGCGCTTGCCGAAGACGTGGCTTCTGACGTACTCGATCTCCAGGAGGCCCTAGTCGGACAAACGCTGCAACGCGACACCCTGATCAAGGACATGACCGAGAGTTTCAACGCGGACCCCGAGCACGGGGCCACGGGCAGGAGCGCTCCGCAACGGCTGGAGAGAGCCATCGCACAGGCGACCGAACTCGAGATCGACGTGCCAACACTGCGCCGCATTGCAAGCTCCAGGCTGACCACATGAAGACAGTCATTGCCACCGATGGCTCCCTCGCGGGAGATGATGTTCTTGTGGCTCCCTCGCGGGAGATGATGTTCTTGTGGCTCCCTCGCGGGAGATGATGTTCTTGTGGCTCCCTCGCGGGAGATGATGTTCTTGTGGCTCCCTCGCGGGAAATGATGTTCTCGCTTACGTGAAGCCCCTGGCCGGCGGTGACGAGATCGTCGTGCTGACGGTCGTCGAAATTCCAAGAGCACTTCTCTCCGACATCGACCGCGTCTGCAGCGGCGGCGATGCCGCACCTGTTGATCGCGATGCCGAGTACGTCGCCGACATCAAGGAGAACACGTCATCGGTAGGTTGGCCGGGTGACGACACCATCATCGATCGCTACCTCGCCGACCAGGGCGAGCAGAGAGCCGGGCCCCTCGTCGACGCGCTGCGGAGGGCCGGCCTGACCGTTGCCGTGGATGTGCGCAAGAGCGAAGATGCGGCGAGCGCTGTGTTGGCCGCACTCAAAGAGCATGCCCCGGAGGTCGTCGTCGCAGCAGCGACAGGCCGCGGCCTCTTCCAGTGGCTACTCGGCTCGACCAGCACCAAGCTCATGCGCCTTGCTCCGTGCCCGGTTCTACTGATCCGAGACTGATCCTGCGACTTCGTGGTTGACCGCGACAACGGTGCGTGGTGACTGGACTTTTCTGCTCAACCGTCAGGCGCTGCCAGCCGAAGTGCTAATTAGGCTCCAAACAGATCGCGATCATGATGTCCCGGTTCACCCTCCGTCGAGTATCTCCGCTGCTAGCCCTCGCTACCGCAGCAGCCTTCACCCTTGCCCTCGCTCCCGCCCAGGCGCAGTCCGGAGACGCTCCGTCCGAGGAAGCGACGGCAGTCGCCACTGCAGCTACCCCTGCGACCCTGATGCAGATCGCCCGTAGCGACACACTCACGACCGGCACGTGGAACATGACGGTTGGCGACGTCTTCACCGCGAAATCGCCGATTCGCCACGGCTACACCGAGGTCCGGATCGGACTCAACATGACGAACATCGGCGACACCGACGCCGGCTATCGCATCGATGGCTTCTTCACGGATCCGGCATACCCCCGCCTCAGCCTCATCGACGCCAACGGCACGGAGTACCGCCTCCTCCCTGTGCACAGCACCCGAGGACTGCTTCCGGGGTCGACGCTCTCTACGGTTCCATCTGGCATGACGGCGCGATGGACCGTTGGCTTTCAGGTTCCGACCTCATACGCCAACGACATCGAACTCGCAGTAGCCGGCACCGAAGGCATCGTGGCTTTCGATCTCTCGTCGGCGGCCGGCAGCACAAAGACCGAGCAGCCGGCGAACATGTTGGCGGTCTCGATCGGCGATGAAATCCCGTGGGGGGATGCGCTGTCCGTTTCGGCTTTCGACCACGGTTCGTTGGTATGCGGCGATCCCAACACCCAGCTGGCGGCACAGATCGTCGCGGTTGGGTTCGAGGTTGGCAATAGAACAATGTCCGACGTCGACTGGCCCGGTGTCCGGTTTCCAGAGAACCTGGCCATCGCTCAATGGGCCGACGGTGGGTCCGCCAGGATGGCTTTCGAGACCTTCGCGGGAGACTTCGACCCGCTCCTGAAGTGGGCAGAGGATGCCGTCCGCATCCCCGCCGGTGGCGATGGGGTGAGCGCGTCCGAGACTTACAAGCGAGCGATGCTGTTCGCGGTTCCCCGTGACGCCAGGCTCGGCGAAAACGATGTCGACGATGCCCCCATCGGGATATGGCTGCAGCCACAAGGCACCAACGCTGTGTGGCTTGAGCTCGACGGAGCCGGCACCCTGGCTATCAGCCCGACGCTGTGTGACGCGGGCAACTTCAGCTTTGCCATCCCCTACTCCTTCGGTCCTGGTGCCGACTTCGTTGTCGGCCTCTCTGACCCAGCCCCCGACCCGACAGCCCAGGACTTCGCGGCCACGCAGCTTTTGAACGAGGCACTTATCGTCGCCGGCAACTTCCGAGCCAGCCACGGTGATAGCTACGTAGATGTGACGGCAGGCGGTCTGGCGGCGTTGTGGAACGGCGTCACTTACGACAACGGATTCGTCGGCAGTGTTGGCACCGTTGGCGTGACCACCGACGTGCTCGATTCCGGCCAAGTTTTGGGGATCTTGGTGACGGAGAGCGCCAGCGGGACATTCTTCTGCACCGTGGACACAGGTGGAACGGTCAGTCGCCATTCTGCCGGATCTCTAGTCGAGCTCGAGGAGTTGTGTGGTCCGACACCCGACCCAGTCGAAGAGGCGCCCGCCGAGGAAGGCTAGAAACCCTCGAAGAGGTATGGCGCCCACGACGGGTGCGGCGCACCTCCGATAGTCACAAAGATCCAGCCGTGACGGCGCGGCGCCCGCGGTGGCCGCTGCAGGGTTAGTCCAGATCTGGCAAGCGAGCGGTTGCCTTTGCGGGTATTGCACCTTCGGCACGCCGCAACGACGTTCTCCCACTTGTGCTCGCCGCCCCTCGAACGGGGAACGATATGATCGATGTTCTCCGCTTCCCCGCCGCAGTACTGACACTTCCCCTCGTCCCTGGCAAAGATCGCACGACGATTCAGCGGAACCCGCCGGTTGTATGGAACGCGCACGAAGGTGCGCAGGCGGATGACGGTGGGGACGGGAAGGGCCACAGAGGCGGCCCGGAGCGATCCCTCGCTCTCGCCAACCATGTCGGCTTTCTCCTTCAGGACGAGCACGACGGCTCGCCGCGCCGACACAACGGACAGCGGCTCGTAAGTGGCATTGAGCACCAGAGCACGTCCCACGGCGGCGAGAGTACCACCGGCCGCTGGCCGCCCCAGCCCCGACACAGAGCGTCAGTTGTTGACGCACTGTGTGGGCGAGGCCACACTAGGCGGAACGAGAGGTCCACCTGTGCGTCTGGTCGGCTATGTCAGAGAGAGCGCTGCTCCATCCGAGAGCGATACGGCTTACGCCCAGTCGGATCGGATCAGGCGCGCGTCTGTTGACGGCGGCCACTCACTGGTCGCCGTTTGCCAAGATGTTCCGCGTCCCGGACTCGAGCAGGGCCGCGACGGTTACCTGGCCCTGCTGGGGGTTGTCGATGCCGGACAGGTGGACGGTGTCGTCGTCAGCTCGCTGAGCGCTCTTTCGACAGACATGCTGTCCCAGGAGGTAGCCATCTGGGATCTCCGTCGCCGGGGTGTCGTAGTCGTCTCGGCAGAGCCGGCTGAGGCATCGGACCTCGCTCAGCCGCCCGAGGACCGCAGCCGCCTCCTCGTCCGAGAAGTTCTGGCTCGAGTGGACTCGTACCGTTCGAGCCTCGGAAGGACGGTGCCACCGGTTGCCGTCGACCAACCATCTCAAGACGTCACGATCGAATTGATCACGGCGCCGCGCCGTAAGAAGTCAAGCTCCTAGCGCCGCCGCCACCGCTCTTGCCACGGCGAACGCGAAGCCGGCACCCATCACGGCTGCTCCTGCCACTCGACCGCCGGTCCCGGCATCCATGACCACCGTGACCACCTCGGTCTCTGCGATGTGCTCTCGCCGATACTCGATGAGGACGGCTGATCGGTTACCGAATAGCTCTGCGGCCGCGATCGCTACCGCTTCGGCCAGCGGTTCCTCGCCCCCGCGGCAGCGTTGGCTCGCGATGCGGCCATCGCTCGCCGTCACCGACACCTCGAGCCCCTTGGCGGTTTCGGTGACGGCGACACCGGCGATCGTCGCCTCAACCGCCGGGGCGACGACGGGGTCGGGAAGCGGAAAGTCGGGAAGCGCTACGAGCGGAGCGGGTGGAGGCGGTGGCGTCGTGCCCAACCGAGCCCTGACCCCGTGACGGATCATGACCTCCTGAACCGCTCTGCCGACGCCGTCTGCGTCTGCGTCTGTCTCCAGTCGCACCTTGACGCCGGTAACCCCGGCGTCGCTGACTGAGACGTCTGCCCCCTCGACACCGGCGATCGCAGTGAGTTCCTCGGTCAGGTCGGCCATGTTGTCCACAAGCACGATGCTAGGGCAGCACGCACCACGCGGCGCACCTCTCGAAACCGGCTAATCTCTGGTGTTCCCCATATGCGAAGGAGCCCGGCGTGGCGTCTGACACCTCGAGAACGACCGAATGGTTCGCTACCCGCTTCGACGACATCGCATCCAACATCGAGCGAGTCATCCAGGGCAAGCGTGAGGTTGTCGATCTCACCGTCCTCTGCATGCTGGCTGAGGGTCATGCACTCATCGAAGACGTACCCGGCGTTGGCAAGACCGTCCTGGCGAAATCCCTCGCTCGGTCGATCGACTGCTCGTTCCATCGGCTTCAGTTCACTCCCGACCTGCTCCCTTCGGATATCACCGGCGTCTCGGTGTGGGATAGGGAACGATCCGAGTTCGTCTTCAGGGCGGGACCGGTCTTCGCCAGCATCGTCCTCGGCGACGAGATCAATCGAGCTTCCCCCAAGACGCAGTCGGCGCTCCTCGAGGCGATGGAAGAGCGTCAGGTAACAGTCGACGCGACCACCCGTCCGCTGCCGGCGCCCTTCATGGTGATCGCCACCCAGAACCCCATTGAGCACGAGGGCACCTACCCCCTCCCCGAAGCCCAGCTCGATCGCTTCATGATGCGCATCGTCGTTGGTTATCCCGACCGGGCCAAGGAGCTCGAGATGCTCGACACCCATGGCGTCCGCTCAACCTATGAGGATCTTCGTCCCGTCATCGACGCAGCTGAGATCGGCGAGATGATCAAGGTCGCAACCTCGGTCCACGTATCGAGCGAGGTCAAGGAATACATCGTCGACCTCGCTGAGGCGACGAGGTATGACCCCGACGTGCTCCTTGGCGCCTCGCCCCGGGCCACCCTCTATCTGCAGAGAGCGGCACGAGCCAAGGCCGCCATGGACGGACGCGACTTCGTGACACCAGACGACGTCAAGGCGATGATGCTTCCCGTGCTCACCCACAGGCTCATCCTGCGGCCGGAAGCGCAGATGCGCGGCGTTGAAATCAGCAAGATCATCGAGGCGTTGGCGCAGGGTGTGCCGATTCCTGGACTCGGTTAGCTAGATGCCTAGCACCCGGGGATGGGCCGCACTTGGCGCATCCCTCGGGCTCGGCGTCCTCTGGATCGCCTTCGGGGAGCAAGAGCTCCTCGCTCTCGCGCTCTTCTTGACCATAGGAACCGCGACCGGGGTGCTTGTCGTGCGTTTGGCCACCCCCCGCGTCGAGATCCACCGCAGGATCTCCCCGGAGAACCTTCATGAGGGCGATCGAGCCATCGTCGAGATCTCGCTCACCACGAAACGTGCACTCCGCAACGTTGTCGTCGAGGATCGCGTCGCCGAGCTCGGCGCCGCTCGCTTCGCCGCTGCCCGCATAGACGCCAAGACTCCGCTGGTGGCACGCTACGAAGTGCTGGCTCGCCCCCGCGGGGTCTACGACGTTGGCCCGGCAACGGTGGCTGCTGCCGACGTACTCGGCCTCGCCGAAGCAGGCGGGGACACGGGCACCATCGACCAGCTCACGGTCTTCCCGGCCATCGAAGACCTCGATGGATTCCCACTGGTGCGAGGCCGTGACCCGTCGGTACAGACAAGCCACCCCACATTCGCCCCGCACGGTGGCGAGGACTTTTTCACCCTGCGCGAGTACGCGGTTGGCGACGACCTGCGCCGTGTTCACTGGCCGAGTTCGGCCAAGAGGGACGCCCTGATGATCCGACAGCTCGAGATCCCGTGGCAGTCGCGAGCGCTCATCCTGCTCGACAGTCGCGACCAGCTCTACCCCGACGTCGCGTCCTTCGAGCACGCCGTCTCCGGAGCGGCCTCTGTCATACGCCACCTCCACAAAGGCGGTTACGGTCCCCACCTGTGGACCGGCGACGCCAAGGCGCGGGCTCTCACCTACTCGGGCTACCTGCCATGCATGAATCGGTTGGCGACGGTGCAGCCATCGACAGTCGACCTGAGGCGAGGTGTCACCCGCCTGAGGAGTTCGGGCATAGGGGGCGGCGCTCTCATCATCGTGACGGGAAGAGCGGACGAGTCCGTTTTGACCGCCTTCCGCTATCTCACGCGGTCGTTCGGGCGGACGATGGTGCTGGCAGTTGGTGATGCGGACCAGGCAACGCTGGCGATGATGCAGCGGAGCGGAGCGGCGACGGTATCGGTCGCCGCCGGTGAGAGCTGGGCGGCTGCCTGGGCGACCGCAACGGAGAGAACATGGCGTATCGCTACAGCTGGCTAGCTGCCGCAGGGCTCGTCGCGGCCGCACTGGCAAGGCTGAACAAGCTCGTGAGTCAGTCGGTCGATGGCCTCTCGTGGCAGCTCGTGATCGTTGGGGGCGCCGCGCTTGGTGCCGTCATCACCTGGACCTGCGTCTCCTACGGCGTTCGTGGCCGCTGGGTTCTCGGCATCAACACAGCGATCGTCGCCGTCGTCGTGCTGCGACTGGTGGCACCCGAAACGATGTGGCTCTTCATTCCCACTTGGGACACGCTTTCCAGCTTCTCCAACGAGGTCTCGTACGCCGGTGACGTCATCCGATCGGGTTCGGCCCCTGTGCTGCCATCGACCGGATTGGTGGCCATTCTCATGTCCGTCTTCTGGGGCCTCGGCGCCCTCGCCGTTTGGGGTCTGCGGACGGCGAGGCCGTTCGTGGCTCTGGTGCCGCCACTCGGGCTCTACCTCTATCTGGCAACCGTAGACAGGGTCGGCCTCGAAATCGGCTGGGTCGTCGCGCTGTTGCTTCTCGTCGGCCTGGCGCTGGTTGCAGTCGCTCTTGACGAGCGGACGGCCGGCGTTGGGCGGATTAGGGGAGCCCGGCGCGGTGGAGTCACCGCAACGACCCCGGTCTGGGCGGTCGCCTTCGTTGGCGGAATCGCTGCTGTCGCACTCTTCATGACAGCTGCGTTCGGATCTGCCGTAGAGGCCACGGGGGTTCTCGACTGGCGCTTTCAGCGCGGTCTAACGGGCAGCTTCTATGGATCGGTCTCATACAACCCCTTCATCTCGGTGCGCAAGAGTCTGATAAACACGTCCAATACACCGCTCTTCGTGGCGAGGACCGATGGTGACGTTCCCGCGGATCAGCTCTACTGGAAGCTTCTGACCATGGACACCTTCAACGGTGTCCATTGGTTCGCCTCCGATCCCGACATCGACCTGCTCGAGGACGATCTCGAAGACCCAGACCACTCGTTTGCCGGGCCAACGGCCGAGGTCACCCAGGACGTCACGATCCTGGCTCTATCGATGGAGTGGTTGCCAAACGCCTACTCCCCGAACGCCGTGACCGCCAACGAACGCCAGGTCGAGGCAGGGCTGCGCGTCACCCCCGACGGGTCGCTTCGCTTCGGCTCGCTGACCTTCGATGGCATGACATACCGCGTGGTCTCCGACGTTCCCCAACCGGATCTGGCCGTCCTCGCCACCAACGACAGCGGCCAGCCGACTCGCGCCTTCGCTCAGGCCATCGATGACGGTCTGTTCACAGTGCCGGAGCCTCTCGTCACCGAAGCCAGGCTCGAGCCACCCGGCGTGGACCGGCTCCTGAAGCTGCCAGAGGAGCTGGACCCGCGGATCGGGGCACTTGCCGCGGAGCTAACCCGCGGCCTCGGCTCGGACTATGAGAAGGCGCTGGCGCTCGAGACGTTCCTCCGCGACCGCGCCAACGGGTTCCGTTACGACCTGTCGGTTCCCCCCGGCGGCTCCACGGACGACCTGGGAGTCTGGCTCTTCGACACCGAAAGCCCCGACTACCGCGCCGGCTACTGCGAGCTGTACGCCAACGCCCTCGGGGTGATGGGCCGCTCGGTCGGACTCCCATCTCGGGTGATCCTTGGGTTCACCCCAGGAGACGACCTCGGTGATGGGCGGGTGTTGGTTCGAGACAACAACGCCCACGCCTGGGTCGAGTTCTGGATGCCGTCACAGGGGTGGGTGCGCTTCGATGCCACCCCTCGATCGGACAACGTCAACTTCTCAGAAGCGAGCACCCTCCCCTTCGACATCACCCAATACCTCGAGGTGCCGCCGCAACCAGAGGTCAATGTGGAAGGTCTGCCGCTGCCTCCTCCCCAGCTCGAGGGAGAACAGCCGGATAGGTTCCTCGGTGCCGGCTCCGCCGATGAACCGGCGGGGTCTTTCGAGCTCCCCGGATGGGCGTGGCGCGCCATACCTCTGATAGCTCTGCTCGGCCTCGTGGTGCTGGCGTTGCCGGGGCTCAAGGCCATACGTCGCCGACGCCGGATGCGGCGCTTCGAGTCTGGCGACATCTCGGCGGCGTGGCACGAGATCACAGGAAGACTCGCCGACCTCGGGGAACCGCCTGCTACCGCGGACACGCCGGCGGAGTTCGCCGAGGCAACCCATCGGTCTCTTGTGCCACTGGCCGCTGTGTATGCCGAGACCGTCTACGGGCCCAAGAGGCCGCTGGCCTCGTCGAAGGTGGCTGTGGCCCAGGACTCCTATGCGGACGCAGAGAAGCTGCTCTCGACGCGGTACAGCCCGATGCAACGGTTCCTATCCGGGTACAGCCTGCGATCGCTGCGCAGGCGGCGCTGAGGGCGCCCTAGAGCTCTGAGGCCTCGTCGAGGACATCGTCCTCGACCCGACGCAGCATCTC
Organism: uncultured Acidimicrobiia bacterium; assembly: GCA_964195995.1. Taxonomy (GTDB): domain Bacteria; phylum Actinomycetota; class Acidimicrobiia; order Spongiisociales; family JAOTWH01; genus CAXMQS01. The sequence goes on along the minus strand of CAXMQS010000001.1, from coordinate 45,203 downwards.
GAGGAAGTGGTCGCGATCTAGCTCGAAGCGAGATACATCCTCAGCTACTGAGCGAGTGATCTCCTCGAGGGTGCCGAAGAAGGCGAGCTGGCCTTGCCGCAAGGCATCGAGCAACTCAACCTCCCCTTCGGTTACGGCGAAGAGGTTGGTGCCGTCGGTGACAAGCGAGACCTCAGACAGCTGGCGATCGACGTCCGCCGTTCGGCGTAGGTAGTCCCATGCCCGCCTGACGCGTTGCACCGACATGCCATTGTCCAGCAAGCTGCGGACCACCCGCAGCGAGACAAGATCGCGGAAAGAGTAGAGACGTCTCCGCCCGGGGCGACCACCGGTGCTCTGGATTGACGGCTTCACCAACGCCACTCGATCCCAATACCGAAGTTGATGTGCGGTGCACGATGTCAGACGAGACGCCTGCTGTGCGGTGAAACCTTCCTCCACGTCGCCCTTCCTCGAATCTGCCAGCGCGGAGAGTGCCGTACCTGCTTCTCTCCCTCGAAGAGCGACTCTAGCCGTCTCTACGCCACCGCTGGCGGGTGCGATCGGTTAACGCGGAGATCGAGCCCCAACCGCGCTTCGTCCTCGACGCGGAGACCAACCAGAACGTCGCCGCGGTCATCACGAGGAACCCGGCGAGGGCGACGAAACGATTCGAGGTGAAGAACACCAGCATGAGGGTGAGCCCGCCGGCGATTCCAAGACTTGCCCAACGCACCCGTCTGGCGGTGAGGGTTGCCAGGCTGGTGTTGCGGACGGTCTGAGCCAGCTTCGGATCCTCTTCATAGAACTGCCGTTCTATCTCTTCGAGGATTCGCTGTTCTCGATCGTCCAGTGGCATTGGTGCCCTCGGGTAGAAAGACTGGATTAGCCCTCAGTATACCTGAGGGCTATCGCTGCGCTCAGAGTCTGGCTGTTGGACAAGACGGGCGAGGCGCAGGGCATCGTCGCCGAATCGTTGACGGACGCTGTCGGATGCTTCGGCGAGCGCTTGGCGGCTGTCGTCACCGAGGCCAAGCTGGCGGGGCCCATCGCTGAGGGCGGTTCCCGCGACGCCGAGAAGCCGCACCGGCCGCCCAACCCCGCCGGCCCGCCGCACCAGCTCCGATGCTTCGGCGTATATGGCGGCCGCCAGGTCGACGGGTGCCTCGGTCGTGTGGCTTCTGGTGATGGTGGAGAAGTCGCTGTAGCGGATCTTCACACTCACCGTCCGCGCCGCCAGACCACTCCTTCGCAACCGTTCGCTCAACCCGACGCATAGCCGGAACAGCTCCTCATCGATGCGCACCGGGTCGACAAGGTCGGTTTCGAAGGTCGCCTCGGATGAGATGGACTTGGCTCCTTCGCCTGGAGTCACGATTCGGTCGTCGATGTTGTTGGCTAGGGCCCAGAGATGTGCCCCGATGGTCTCCCCGAGACGCCTCTTCACCATCTGCTCGGGAAGGTCTGCGAGCTCGCCGACAGAGGAAACGCCGATCGCCTCGAGAGCCGCGTATGTCGCCTCGCCAACTCCCCACAACGCTCGCAGGCCTTGTGGTCGCAGGAAGTCCAACTCCTCCCCAACCGGGATGATCAGCTGGCCGTCCGGCTTGGCGCGCTGCGAGGCCAGCTTGGCGACGAGCTTGGTGGTTGCGGCGCCGGCGGAGCTCGGCAGCCCAAGTTCGGAAAGGATCGTCGCCCGCGCCGCGGTTGCGATCTGGTCTGCCCCTTCGTAATGCAGCCCAAGTCCTGCGATCTCCAGAAAAGCCTCATCGATCGAGAGACCCTCGACTGTTGGCGTGAATCCCCGCATAATCTCGAATACCTGAGCCGATAGCGATCGATAGTGATCGTGATCTGGGACCACGAAGCGCCCGAGGGGCAGGCGACGCCGCGCCTCTGAGATGGGCATCGCCGAGCGAACGCCGACGCGCCGTGCCTCGTAGGAAGCGGAGGCAACAACGCCGCGACCGCCGAGGCCACCGACCACTACCGGGACGCCGATAAGCGAAGAGTCGCGAAGGCGTTCCGCCTCCACGAAGAAGGCGTCCATGTCGACATGGAGGATGTGCTCGGCGATTCGCCCCATCAAGCAACGGTACCGACGCGTCTGCACCGTCTGCGACCTCCCCCTAGAGTGTGGCGACGACATGAAGCGCCCCCTGACCCTCGTCGCCTTGCCCGTCGCCCTATTGATCTTCGCTGGGTCCTGCGCCAGCGGCCCATCAGAAGCGGCCAAGTTGAGGGACGTTGCACCGGCGACGACGACAACCACCGTGCCCCTGCCGGAAGGCATTCAGCTCGTCAAGATCCTCAACGCCTCGTTCCAGCCCTCGGTGCTCGACCTCGATACCACCGAGGTGCCGATCGTCCGCTGGGAGAACATCGACGAAGTCGAGTACACGATCTTCTCGAGGGATAAGACGGATGGGGTGCCGATATTCGAGAGTCCCGTGATACCCCCAGGCGGTACCTGGGACTTCGACTTCACATCCCTCGACCTCGGCGTCTACCGCTACTTCATCGTCCGCGGCGCGCAGACGATCCCAGGGCTAGTAGACACCCGCACCGCCCAGTAGCGGCGTCGTCATAATGGGCGCCATGCCCCTCCGCCCCCTCCTCGTGGCGCTCGTTGCCTCGGCAAGCTCACTTGCCTGGTCGCTCCAGCTCATCCTCGATCCAGCGCCCTTCGCCTCCGGCCCTGCCGTCGTCCTGGCGCTCACCATGGTCTCCCTTGCCCTTGTAGCCGTCAGCGGGCTTCTGCTGGCGCGGAGTCGATGGGCGGCGTGGCTTACGGTTGCGATAGCAGCGGCTCAGTTCGCCCTTGCCATCACCATGCCCGTCGATTGGCAGGTCGTCGCCGTTGTCATCGCACTATCGCTGGCAGCGCTCGCCGCCACCACCGGAGACAAGTCGCTGCAGAGATCGAGCGGTGGGCCGCCTCCCCTAGCGGTCGTCCTCCTTCTCCTGCTCGTGGCCTTTCCAGCGCTGGTCGCCGTTTCCAATGCCGACGGCATCTCGGTGACCGCCATAATCGGCTCGGGATTCGTCGTAGTGGCTGCAGTCGTCTACGGGCGCGGCGGGATCATCTCGCTGTGGACGATGCGCTCGCTCGTGCCCCTAGGGGTCTTCCTCTCCGCCGCGACGACGCCGCTACCCCCGGCCGCGGCAGTCCTGGCTGCCGGGGCCGGCCTGAGCGCCCTCGGGTGGTCGCCCGTCATCCGCAACGCCGCGGCGCCGCTGATGCCCCTGCGCAGCCCCGGCTACAGGATCCCCCCTGAGCTCGCTCCTCGCGAGATCCTGGATGCCGCCGGTCTCGACGAGCACGGCCGCCGCCAGTGAGACTCAACCCGTGGTTCGCTATTCCCGTCATCGCCGCCGGTATCGCCGGCGCCTTGATCGGACACAACATCGCCAAAGTGGCGTGCGCTCCTGTTGAACCCGATGCGGTGTGCGACCCGGGAAGCTCTGCGGTGGTGTTGGCCATCGGCGGCGCGGTGGTGTCGATGATCGGGGTGGGCGTGGTCATCGTCCTCGTGATCAGGTCTCTCGCCGAGTGGCGAGAGACATCTCGAAAGTCGGACGACGACTAGCCGGCGTCGTGCCGTGAGAACAGCAGGGTGACGTTGTGACCGCCGAAGCCGAATGAGTTGGTCATGGCCGTGGTGACCGACGTCGCCCTCACCTGGTTCGGCACGTAATCAAGATCGCACTCGGGATCTGGCGTCGTGAGGTTGATCGTCGGCGGGATGATGCCATCGCGGATGGCCAGCAGGCACACGATGGACTCGGCGGCTCCGGCGCCCCCAAGGAGATGCCCCGTCATGGACTTCGTAGAGGAGATGGGTACTGCGGTGGCACCGTCGCCAAAGACCAGCTTGATCGCTGCTGTCTCGGTTGCATCGTTGGCTTGGGTAGATGTTCCGTGAGCGTTGATGTAGTCGATATCAGACGACTCGATGCCGGCGTCGTCTAGCGCCGCCTGCATGGAGCGGGCGGCTCCCATGCCTCCTGGACGCGGCAGGGTGATGTGGTAGCCGTCAGACGACATGCCGTATCCGGTGAACTCGCCGTAGATAGCCGCGCCCCGGTCGATCGCGGCCTGGCGTTCTTCGAGGATCAGCACAGCGGCTCCCTCTGCCAGGACGAAGCCATCCCGGTCGGCGTCGAATGGTCGCGAGGCGCCCAACGGATCATCGTTGCGAGTGCTCAACGCCTTGGCCTGAGCGAATCCAGCAACGGCGAACTCACAGACAGCTGCGTCGGCTCCCCCGGCAACCATGACATCGGCAGCCCCCCTGCGGATAATCTCTGCCGCATCGCCGATGGCGTTCGCCGAAGCAGCACAGGCGGTGACGGTCGCAGTGTTGGGCCCGTAGAGGTTGAAGCCAATCGAGACCAATCCTGCAGCCATGTTGGAGATGATCTGCGGTATGGCGAATGGGCTGATGCGGTCCGGGCCTCGCTCACGGAGCACGTCCATGGAGTCCTGGAACGCGATGACCCCACCGATGCCCGAGCCGACGATGACTCCGGCGCGCAGCGCCTCCGGCGAGTCCTCGGCAAAGGACAGCCCAGAGTCCGCCAACGCCTCGAAGGCCGCGGCGTAGAAGAGCTGGTCGTAGCGGTCCATGCGGCGCGCTTCGCGCCTTGGCATGAAGTCCTCGGGATCGAAATCTGCAACCTCGCCGGCGATGCGAGTCGGGAGACCTGAGGCGTCGAACGCGGAGATAGGGCCGATACCAGAGACACCATCCTGGGCACCCTTCCAGAACGCGTCAACACCTATGCCGAGAGGGTTGACCGATCCGAGACCTGTGACGACGACGCGACGGCGTTCCACTTCAGCTCCCGAGCTTGCTCTCCACGATGTCAACCGCTTGACCGACGGTGGCGATCTTCTCAGCCTCTTCGTCAGCGATCTTCACGCCGAACCCGTCTTCGAGGGCCATCAACAGCTCGACAACGCCAAGCGAATCAACCTCGAGGTCTTCTTCGAAACGAGCCTCCGTTGTCACCTTGTCGCGGTCAAGGCCGAGCTCGCCAACGAGCAGATCCTTCAGCTTTGATTCGATCTCACTTCTTTCCATCTCTGTCCTTCCTTGTCATAGAGCGATTCCCCCGTCGACCCTGATCACCTGGCCGGTGATATATCCGGCTTCTTCCGACGAAAGATAACCCACTGCCGACGCCACCTCTTGTGGGGTCCCGAACCGTCCAGCGATCGTCATGTCGCGAGCGGCCTGCTTGACCTCATCGGAAAGGGGCGCCGTCAACTCGGTGTCGATGTAGCCGGGTGCGACGATATTGACGGTGATGGACCGCGAGCCGACTTCTTTGGCCACAGACATGGTGAAGCCACCGAGCCCAGCCTTGGCGGCGGCGTAGTTGGCCTGACCGGCGTTACCGGACAGGCCGGAGACGGAGGAGATCGAGATGACCCTCCCCCAGTGCGCCTTGACCATGTCCTTCAGAGCAAGGCGAGTGCACAGAAAGGCCGACCGGAGGTCGACGCGCAGCACCTCGTCCCAGTCCTCTGTCGACATCCGCATCACCAGGCCATCGCGGGTCACTCCGGCGTTGTTGACGAGGATGGCGACAGGCCCGAGCTCCGAGCGCACCGCCTCGAAGACGCCTTCGACGGCGTCTTCGTTGCCGACGTCTCCGGCGAACGCGACGGCACTTCCCCCCGCCTCCTCGATAGTGGCCACGACATCTCTGGCGGCATCGACATTCGTCGAGAAGTTCACGGCAACTTGGTGACCGCGCCGCGCCAGCTCGATGGAGATCGCCCTGCCGATGCCCCGCGAGCCACCAGTGACGACGGCGACGCTCAAGCGCCCCGTCCGTACAGCTCGAGGTTGGGTGCCAGCAGCTCGAGAGCCGTGGCATCGCTTGGTGCAAGACCGGCATCGCTGACACCGAGGGGCTCGACTCGCGGGCCCCACTTGACGGCGGCTGCTGCCCAGGTCAAGCCGCCGCCGAAGGCCGCTATGACCAGGTTGGCGCCGGGCCGAATCCGCTTCTCCTCAAGGGCCTCAGTGATGGCGATCGGAATGGTCGCCGCCGACGTATTGCCGTAGGAAGCGATATTGACGAAGACCTTCTCCGGAGGAAGCCGCATCCGGCGGGCGATGGCGTCGATGATCCGAACGTTGGCCTGATGGGGCACCAGGAGGTCGACGTCGTCGAGCGTCCAGCCGGCCTCCTTCACCACATTGGCCGACGCCTCGCCCATCTTCGTCACGGCCTGCTTGAAGACTTCCGGTCCGTCCATGGTCAGGTCGGGCAACAAATTGTGACCGGGTCCAGACTCGGATCCCGTATTGCCGGCGCAAAGGATGTCGCCTTGCGACCCGTCAGATCCAAGCTCCATAGCCAGCACCCCGGTCTCGTCATCAGTTGCCTCGAGAACGATCGCGCCTGCCCCGTCGCCGAAGAGCACAGCCGTGTTACGTCGCGTGAAGTCGAGCCACGGCGTCAGCCGTTCTGCCCCGATGACAAGGGCCTTGGAGGCGGCTCCCGCTCTAACCATCGTGTCAGCGGTCGAGTAGGCGTAGACGAACCCCGAACAGGCGGCGTTGAGGTCCATCGCCCCGGCGCGGGTCGCACCGATCATGTCCTGCACTCTGGAGCTAGACGCAGGGAGGAGCTTGTCAGGCGTGCAGGTTGCCAAGATCACAAGGTCGATCTGGGATCCTTCGAGTCCAGCGGCCGCCAATGCCCGCTCGGCCGCAACCCACGCCAGGTCCGTAACCGGAACATGGCTGACGCGACGCTCCTTGATGCCCGTTCGCGTCGTTATCCATTCGTCGGTGGTGTCAGCGATCTGCTCCAGATCGGCATTTGACAGGATGGCTGGTGGGGTGCACTTCCCCCAACCTGTGATCATGGCGTGGCGCATTGGGCTCCCTCGGGTGGCCATCAGTCTACGGGTAGCTCGAGTTGAGAAGCGGCTTGAGAGATCGTCTCGGCGTCGGCCGCCGCGGCAGTGATCGCTCCGTCAACGGCACGACGAGCCATTCCGGTGGTCACGTTGCCGGGGCCGAGATGCACGAACGCCCCAACACCTGCCGACCCCATCGCCACCAGCGAGTCACCGAAGCGAACAGGCGACGTCAACTGACGCGCCAGCGAGTCGGCGATATCGGAGCCGTATGACATCGCGTCGGCATTGCTCCACACCGGAAAGGCCGGGTTGCCGAAGTGCTGGCCCGCCAGCTCAACTCGGAAGGCTGCGGCCGCTCCATCCATGAGCGGAGTGTGGAACGCCCCTGCCACCTCGAGAGGCACCACCCGGCGCAGGCCGAGCTCGGTAGCCTCCGAGACCAGCCAGGCGATGTCGGATTCGGCACCGGCCAGCACCGTTTGGCCCGGCGCATTGAGGTTGGCCACCCACAGCCGGCCGCCATCGTCACGCCTTGCCGCGCAGATGCCTTCGAGTTCGTCCACCTCGGCGCCCATCACCGCCGCCATGCCCGAAGCGGTGTCGGCCGCTGCCGCTGCCATCGCTTGCCCTCGCTTGGCGACGAGGGCGAGGCCATCGAAGAAGTCGAGCACCCCGGCGGCAGCCAGGGCCGTGTATTCGCCGAGGGAGTGACCCGCGGCGGCGCTCGGGGGTTGAGCAACCGCCTCTCTCCACAGCTCCCACGCCACGTACGAGAGGGCGTAGAGGGCAGGCTGCGCGACATCTGTTCGCGTCAGATGGTCGGCGGGCCCCTCCAGGCAGGCAGTCCGCAGCGACCAGCCGAGCACCTCATCTGTTCGCGGTCCGAGTAGATCCGGCCGTTCGTCGAAGAGAGAGCCTCCCATCCCGACGAACTGGCTCCCCTGTCCCGGGAACAACACTGCGTATTCCATGCCCGTCTGACTCCCCCCTGTCTCCGACCGTTACCCGCTTGATTGTTCGCAGACGGGTGCCGATGATTGGCAAATGCGCCCCGCCTACGCCGCTGCCCTTGTCGTCGTCATCGTTGCCGGCATCTTCGGGTTGCAGAGAGCCTCCCGGTTCGCGCCTGGAGCGGAAGCCACCGTCAGGGCGCTGACGACCGAGCCCGTGCTAGTGCAGCTCGACTTCTCGCCCGATGCTGACGAAACGACCACGGCGCTGGTGCGCGCCCTGGGCACCGCGGCCTCCACGGAGTCACAGGAGGAGATCGCCGACGAGCTGGCGGCCCTGGCGAAAGACTCCAAGTTCATCGAACGCGTAACGTCCGAGGCCATCCAGCGCCTTGACACGGACGCCGCCGCGCTCGCCTTCTCCACGACCAGAGTCGACGGAGAGGGCGACGTCGTCACGATCATCGGGATAACCATCGAGATCCTCCCCCGGGGTCGTCGCGACGGCATCAGCAGGGCCCACGAGGACGGTCACGCCGCGGTCAACAACGGCATCATCGAGAACTGTGGAGCGAGCATCGTGGCGTTCGAAGTGGGCGGCGGCACGACCGGCAACAGGCTCGTTAAGGCGATCAACGATCACATCGCGGCTCTCGAGGAACGAGCACACGCCTATTACCACGGCGATGTCAGGGATGGGGTCTTCGGGAGCCACGAAAGAGCAGCGCGTCGAGCCATCGAGTCTCTGGAGCGCAACGGCTGCGTCGTCTAGTCGGCGGCGGCGGCGGTGATGATCTCCAACGCCTTGGTGGCGTCTGGCACGGTCACACCCAGGTGAAAGACGATGCGAATCGTGTTCGATCCCGTCGGCAAGAGGTTCACGCCGCTGGCCCGACAGGTTGTGGCGAACTCAGCAGCCGACTTCTCCGTCACTCTGAAGTAGACCATATTGGTAACGATGGTCTCGAGGTCTACGTCGAGCCCGGCGGCGTCGGCGATACCGGCGGCGACTCTCTTCGCGTTGTCATGATCCTCCGTGAGTCTCTGGCGATGGTTGGTGATGGCGTAGGCGGCGCCGGCGGCCATCATTCCTGCCTGGCGGAAGCCGCCGCCGTACATCTGCTTGAACCGCCTGGCTCGATCGATCACCGCGCGATCGCCTACAAGAGCTGAGCCAACTGGTGCGCCGAGACCCTTGGAGAAGCACACGCTGACGGTGTCGAAGTCATGGGCGTATTCACTCTCGGCGATTCCAGTGGCGGCCGACGCGTTCCACAGTCGAGCGCCATCGAGGTGAGTGGCCAGACCCAGCTCGCCCGCGGTCGCAGCCACGGCATGGAGATCCTCTATTGGCCAGATGGCGCCACCGGCACCGTTGTGGGTGTTCTCAGCGGCAAGCAACGTGACGGGCTGGAACAGAGCTCCTGGCATTCCCGCGGGCGGTTCGGGGACCGCACGACGCACCTCCTCCGCGGTGAAGGTGCCCCTTGTCGAGTCCAGCTCTCTGATCGTCACTCCGGCGAGAGCATTGGCGGCCCCCAGCTCGTTGGTGTTGACGTGGGCGCTGGCTGCAGCCAGCACAACATCACCCGATTCGGTGTGGGCGCGGATCGCCACCTGGTTCGACATGGTTCCCGTCGGCATGTAGATGGCGTCTTCCTTGCCGAGGAGCTCGCTGACCATCTCCTCGAGCGCCAACACGCTCGGGTCGTCGTGGTAGACGTCGTCGCCAACCGGAGCATCGGCGATGGCCTGGCGCATTTCAGGGGTCGGTTGGGTCACCGTGTCGCTGCGAAGATCGATCATGGGTCGCGAGCTTAGATAGGGGACCTTGAGTGAGTCGGTCGCGGTGTCCACAATGCACCGTCGTGACCATGAGAGACCGGATACCGGTCGGGCCGGGAAGCCCGATGCACGTGCCGGGGACCTTCCCCGGTCTCTACGACCTCGCCCACAACCTGTGGTGGAGCTGGGACTCACCGGCTCGAGGACTGTGGGCCGACATCGACGACCACCGGTGGCGCGAGAATCGCAATCCGCTCAGCCTGCTGGCTGCCGTTGAGCGTGAACGCTGGGCTGCTCTTACCGACGATCCCGCCTTCGCAGCTCGCTACAACGATGTGCTCGGACGATTCACCGAGTACCTCTCCTCCACGGACACCTGGTACGCAACGGCTCACGGCGACAAGCTGAACGCCGGAATCGCTTACCTGTCGGCCGAGTTCGGCGTGCACGCGTCGCTGCCCTTCTACTCGGGCGGCCTCGGAGTTCTGGCCGGCGACCACGCCAAGGCCGCCTCAGACCTCGGCCTTCCCATGGTTGGCGTTGGGCTCTTTTACCGACGCGGCTACTTCCGCCAGGAGGTAGACCAGGATGGCGAACAGCAGCATCACTACGCCCACTTAGAGCTGTCCAGGCGACCAGTCCGTCCGGTCCTCGACGGAAACGGGAAGGCGCTGCAGATCGCGATCGAGCTGCCCGATCGATCGGTCGCAGCCGCGGTGTGGCGCGTCGATGTCGGGCGAGTGCCACTGGTCCTGCTCGACACCGACGTCGAAGACAATCACCCTGCAGATCGGCCGATCACGCACACGCTCTACGTTCGCAATCGTGAGGCGCGGCTGACGCAAGAGCTCGTCTTGGGGATCGGCGCCGTTCGCGTGCTCGACGCCCTCGGCATCCAACCTGCGGTGTGGCACATCAACGAGGGCCACGCCGCCTTCAGCCTCCTGGAACGACTCGGAAGAGCCGACGATCCCAGCACGGTCTCTGCGAACTCGATCTTCACACTCCATACCCCGGTGCCGGCGGGAAACGAGGTGTTCGACTCCGCTCTCGTCGAGGAATACGCCAAGGTGGCGCTTCCGCAGGTCGCCTGGGAAACAGCCCGCGAGCTGGCCGCAGCTCCTCACAACGGAGGATTCAACCTCAGCGCGCTCGCCATCAGGCTCACCTCCCATACGAACGGCGTCAGCCGGCGCCACGCCGAGGTGGCATCGGGTGACTGGTCGGATCTCATCGGCGGTCCGGCGGAGGCCATTACCAACGCCATCCACCTTCCAACATGGACCGGACCCCGGATGGCCGAGCTCTGGGAAGCGAAACTGGGGGATACCTGGTTCTCACGGGTCGCCGACCCCGCCTCCGCAGCTGAGATCAGGAGCGTTCCTGCCGCCGACATGTGGAGTGCTCACATGAATCAGAAGACGGAGATGTCGGACGAGCTGAGGCTCCGCTTGGTGGAGCAAGGCGCCCGCCAGGGAGCGCCATCGGGTCACCTGCGGCGACTCGCAGCTTCCCTTCCTCCGGAGCGCCTCACGATCGTCTTTGCCCGCCGATTCGCAACCTACAAGCGAGCCCACCTCTTGTTCACGGACATGGACCGGCTTGGTTCCATCCTCACAGCCGCCGATCGTCCGGTGCAGGTCGTATTCGCAGGGAAGGCCCATCCGGCCGATCGCGAAGGCCAGCGGATCATCGAGTCGGTCATGGGTATTGCCACACACGGTGCGCTGATGGATCATGTGTTCTTCATAGAGAACTACGACATGGACCTCGCCCGCTTTCTGGTACGGGGAACGGATGTCTGGCTGAACAACCCGCAACCCCCGAAGGAGGCCTCAGGTACCTCCGGTATGAAGGCAGCTGCCAACGGTGCCCTCAACCTGTCCGTCCTCGACGGATGGTGGCTCGAGGGCTACAACGGCGACAACGGCTGGGGATGGGGCGCCACCGCGGGGTCCGACGCCGAAGACGCGGCAGAGCTCTATGACCTGCTCGAGCACCAGGTCGTACCGCGGTACTACGACGTTGACCCCAGCGGAGTCCCGTTGCGCTGGGTGGAGATGATGAAGGAGTCGATGGCCAGCCTCGTCGGCCCCTTCAGTGCGACCCGCATGCTCGTCGATTACACGGAGAAGGCCTACACCCGGTTCGCCAGGTAGGACAGGCCGGGCGCTTCGTCGCTACAGGCGGTCGAGGGATCGCCGCAGGTTGCGGACCGCCTGATTGATTCGCTTGGTGTTCTCGACGAGGGCGAATCGGACATGACGGTCTCCCGACGGCCCGAAGCCAATACCGGGTGACACCGCCACCTTCGACTCCTCGAGCAGCTTCACCGCGAAGTCGAGTGACCCCATGTCGGCGTACGGACCGGGGATCTCGGCCCACAGGAACATGGTTCCCTGCGGCCGATCGACCTTCCAGCCTGCCCGGTTGAGGCCGTCGACCAGCGCGTCACGCCGCTCTTCGTACACGGCGGACACCTCTGCGGGATAGTCATCGCACTCGTTGAGGGCGATTATCGATGCGATCTGGATCGGCTGGAAGGTGCCGTAATCGAGGTAGGACTTGAGTTTGGCCAGAGCTGCCACCATCTCGGCATTGCCGACGACGAATCCGACGCGCCATCCCGCCATCGAATGCCCCTTCGACATCGTGTACAGCTCGACACCGACGTCGGTAGCACCCGGCACCTCGAGCATGCTCGGAGGCTGGTAGCCGTCGAAGATGATGTCGGCGTAGGCGTGATCGTGAACCAGCATCACTTCGTGCTCCCTGGCGAAGGCGACGAGCTTGGCGAAGAAATCGAGATCTACGCAAGCCGTGGTCGGGTTGTGCGGGAACGAGGTCAGGATGACCCGTGGCCGCACCGCGGAGCTCCGAAACGCTTCGGTTAGACGCTCGAAGAAGTCTGAGTCGACAGTTAGGTGTACCCGCAGCACGTCCGCGCCCGCCAACGCCGGCGCGTAGATGTGGATCGGGTAAGACGGCTCTGGCACGAGAGCGACGTCACCCGGCTCGACTAGCGTCCACATCAGGTGCGACAGGCCCTCCTTGGCACCTATCGTCGTGATCACCTGTGTGTCTGGATCGAGTTCGACACCGAAGCGGCGCATATAGCGGTCGGCGACCGCCTTGCGCAGGTTGGGAATCCCCCGCGACGACGAGTAGGCGTGATTCGTCGGACGCCTCGCGGCTTCGATCAGCTTGTCGACGACCACCTGAGGCGATGGAACATCCGGATTGCCGAAGCCGAGATCGATGACGTCGTCTCCGGCGCGACGCCTGGCGGCCTTCAGCTCGTTGATGGTCGAGAAGACGTATGGCGGCAGGTTGCCGATGCGGCGGAATTCCAACGGTCCTCCTCAATCCCAGAAATCGTACAGAGCCAACGCCCAGGTTCGCCGTACCAAGGAAGCGCTGCTGGCCTAAGGGAGCGGTGCTGCCCACTCCAGGGCTCGGCGCAGCGGGGGCGGCGCCAGCGCCGCAGCTGCATCCACGAGCGCCTGAACGCTCTCGAGCACGGGCTGGCCGCCGTCCCAGTGTTCCTCGAGAATCTCGGTGCCCGCGGCGTCGGCGAGACGCTTCAGCCCAGAGGCAACCACGATGATGTCATCGACCTGGCCCAGGAACGGAACGAAGTCGGGGATCAGGTCGATCGGAGAGATCGTGTAGCCAAGAGTCGCCAGAGCAAGAACTCGAGCCCGGAACGGGACCCGGCTATCGGCGACGAGGCGCCCATACAGCTTCAACAGGTTGGGAGCTAACGCCGCCGCCTGGCGTGCGGCATCTTTCCATTCTTCTCGAGTTGGCATCGAGCAACGGTACCCAAGCAGCTATTCGGCCTCGGCGCGCCTCCGCAGAGATCGCAGGGCTGTCGTAACTATGTGACGTTCTGCCTGCGAGCGCAGGAAGCCGGGCACCTTGAAGGCCGGCGTCACTGCCAAGGCGTAAACGACCTCGGTACCGCCGTCCTCGGTCTCAGTGAAGCGGTAGGAACCTTCCATCTCCTCGATGTCCTCGCCGGGCTCCGCCCGCCACGTCATCTGGTTGGGGGCGTCGTAGGTGTACACGAGGACGTAACTGATTCTCCTCACCATCGCCTCGACGTCGAAGCGTGCGGACGTGGCATGACCCTCGGCGTCGGTCTCGAGGATCTCAACCCCCTTGACGCCCTCAGCCCATTCGGGGTAACTCGCCAGGTCGGCGGCAACTGCGAATAGCTGCTGTGGCGTCGCCGTCGATACGGCGGTACGGACTGTTCCTTCCATCGCCACGGAGGCTAGCGATGCAGGGGCTGGTGCTCGGTCGCTCTTCCCGTCGCCCGGAAGTAGCCGATGTTGCGACAAACGGTCTCGCCAAGTCGCCACGTCGTTGCCTGGGGCTGATGTATGTCGCCGAAGTAATGAAACCGTGGTCGATGGCGCTCGACGTAGGCGCGAACCGGTGTGCTGCCCTTGTAACGGCCGCCGAGCACGTCAGTCGCCAGCGGGCCGACGGCAGGCGCTACATGGGTGCACAACACATCGACGTCACCGATGCTGTCTAGCCTTCTCGCCATCTCATCATCGGACACTTCGCCGGGGACGCCGAGAGGCGTTGCAGTGCCACCTCCGACGATTCCCACTTGTATGCCATCGACCTTGAAGACCGCGCTATCGCCGACGAACTGGGTATCGGGGGGAAGAGCCGAGGCCAGCAGCTCGGGGTCATCCACGTTGCCATAGGTGACGATGGCAGACGACCCTTCGAGGGCAGGGCAGATATCCGCGTAGGCGATCTCGACAGCACTGAGGTAGCTCGCCCGGAACTCCTCGGGAGAACCGGCGTAGGCCTGGCGCCACAGGGCCGACGCGTCGTCCCAGCGTTTCGCTATCCGTAAGCCGATCATCTCGCGAACGGCATCGCGCCCGACAACGGACGCCAGGATGCCGTCGAAGGTCCGGTAGTCGATGAAGTTGATCAGGTCCCCAAGCACGATCAGCTGGTCACCCCGGGAAGCAACCCGCCGCAGTGCCGCCGTCGCACCGTGGACATCGGAGACCAGCAACATCTACGAGGTCGCCGATCGGAATGCGAGCATCACCGTGGTCAACAGAAGAATGACGACGAAGCCGCCGACGATCGACAGGACCCGCGGTCGCAGCAACGGCACCGGCTCCCCCTGCGCTAGCCGTACCACATCAACGATGCTGATAGCCCATATCGCCACGGCAGCGACGATGAGAATGACTCCGATCAACTCGCCGACAATGACGAGCATCCCACCGACCACCATGGCGGCTATCGCCAGGAACCCGGCGACGAGGCCGATGCCACCGAAGCCGAGAGAGCCGTAACCGAAGCCCGGAAAGATGATCGACCTCCGCAGGGCCGTCTCAGGATCGAAAGCTGCTCGCTCGCCTTCGGCTCCATAGGAGTCATAGATGCTGAGCCCACAGACGGAACACTCCGATCTGTCGACGTCGTTCACCGTTTGACAGGCGCGACACTCCCATCCGCTGCGAGCCGGGGCTTGGCCCGTTGCGGGTCCGTCTGTTGCTGGCGACTCGGACTCGGAATCCTCCGGCCTTGACCCAAGGCTCCCGAAGCACTGGCCGCACCACTCGGCGTCCGGCGGATTGGTGGCACCGCAATGGGCACATGTCACGAGCTCCGACATCTTCTGAGCGTAGCTCAGGCCTTCGCCAGGGCCTGGGAGATCTCGCCCCCAACAGCAGCGTCCTTCTCGACCATGGCTCGAGCCCTCAATGCCGCTCGAGCCATCGGGCCACCGAGGGAACCGAGCGCCCAGGCGGCGTGGGACCGTAACAGGTCGTCGGGGTGGCCCAGGAAACCCGCAGCAACCGCCACCGCCTCTCCGCCGCCGACGTTCCCTAGCGCCACCAGGGAGTTGCGACGCAGAAACCGGGCATTGCGCTTTGGTACATAGAAGTGGGAGAAGCGCTCGAGCAAGGACCCGGAGTCGGCGCCGAGGAGCTGCAGCAGCTCATGGCGACCAGCGCGCCACGCGCTGTGCTCTTCGAGCGACCGCTGGCCCGGCGGGCATGCCTCGACGCAGTCGTCGCAGCCATAGACGCGATCACCCATCGCTTGTCGAAGCTCGAGCGGGATCGAACCCGGGGCCTGCGCCCAGTAGGCGAGACAGAGGCGGGCGTCGAGGACTCCCGGGGCCACCAGCGCCCCTGTGGGGCAGGCAGGCAAGCAGGCCTCGCAGGTTCCACAGTCTCTCTTCATCGGCGTAGACACATCCAGATCGGCGTCGGTCACCACCGAGCCGAGCAGCATCCACGGACCGACTCCGGGCGCCAGCACCATGGTGTTCTTCCCCCACCACCCGATTCCAGCCCGCACTGCCGCAGCACGATCGACCAATCGGTTGTCATCGATGAGGATCTCAGCGCGATGTCCCTCTGCTCGAAGAACTTCTGCGAGACGGGTCAGTGCTCGCCGCAGGTCGGCGTAGTGTTCTTCGGTGGCGAAGCGGGCCACCCGCCCACTCCCCGCGCTGGGCGGCCCCGGCGAGCCCGCTCTCTCCATATAGGACCAGGCCCCGACCACGAGTCGCTGTGCCCACTGGAAGGATCGAGTTATGTCCGTTGACGCTGGCTCGGTGTAAGTGAACCGAAGCCCGGCCGCCCTCCCAGACTCGTTGGCGTCTGCGATCGATTGTGCGGTCCCCGTGAACGGGGACGCGTCACAGACGCCGTAGCCAACCAGTCCGGCCGACTCGGCAGTAGCACGCAGCACGGTGCCCAAGGCCATGTCGTGAGCGTATACGGCGCCGATGAGGCACTGCCGTCGGACACCGATGCGACCGAGCGAAGGGCCCGCTATCGCCCTCCGCTCGGTCTACCGGCTGAGCGACGCCGCTCCCCTACCCGACCGCGGCGTCGCGTTCGTCGCTGCGCTGGATAAGGCGCAGCGGCGAAACCAATCCGGCATCGGCGAGGATGTCAAGAGCCTCTGCCTGATCCGGATCCACTTCCAGAGGACCACTGAGGTCACGCAGCACATGCGTCACGACGCAGTCCTGGCAGACTTCGGTGTGCTGCTGGGAGCAGTCGTTGCAGTCGATGAACATCGTGGCCTCCGTGTTTTCTCTATCTATTGGCACCGTAGGAGCCGGGTGTGACAGAAACCGCCGGAAGTGAGATGTGGCGTAGCATCGGGGGTCTTCCGCGGGAGAGACATGACACAAAGCGCCGATATCGGCCTCATCGGGCTGGCCGTGATGGGTCAGAATCTGGTACTCAACATGGCCGACCACGGCTACACGGTTGCCGTCTACAACAGGACCAAGGAACGCACCGACGAGTTCTTGGCGGGGCCTGCCAGCGGAACCAGCGTCATCGGAGCCTCGAGCCTCGATGAGCTGGTGACCACTCTCACTCCGCCTCGTCGAGTCATGATGTTGATCCGCGCCGGCGACGGCGTCGATGCCGTCATCGATCGGCTGATATCCCTCCTCGACCCAGGCGACGTGATCATCGACGCCGGCAACTCCCTCTACACCGACACCATCCGCCGGGCGGCTCGAGTCGAGCACGAGGGCATGTTCTACGTTGGCACCGGGATCTCGGGCGGTGAGGAGGGTGCTCGTCACGGCCCGTCCTTGATGCCCGGCGGGTCGCCGGCCGCATGGCCTCTCATCAAGGAGATCTTCCAGGACATCGCCGCCAAGCTCTCCGACGGGACTCCGGCCAGCGATTGGGTGGGAAGCGACGGTGCCGGCCACTTCACCAAGATGGTCCACAACGGCATCGAGTACGGCGACATGCAGCTCATCGCCGAGGCCTACCACCTCATGACAGTGGGACTGGGCATGGACCCGGAGTCCCTCGCTCAGACGTTCGCTTCGTGGAATGCCGAGAAACTCGAGTCGTACCTGATCGAGATCACTGCCGAGATCATGGGTCACCGCGAGGGCGGCGACCTTGTTCTCGACACCATCCTGGACGCAGCCGGCCAAAAGGGCACAGGTAAATGGACCGTCATCTCCTCGATGGAGCTGGGGTCACCGACGCCGCTGGTCGCCGAAGCCGTCTACGCCCGGATCCTGTCTTCGCACAAGGACCTGCGAGCGGAGGCGGCAGCGACCCTCGGGGCTCCTGCCGTCTCACCGATCGATTCGGCGACAGTGTCTGACATAGGCGACGCCTTGCACGCCTCCAAGATCGTTTCCTATGCGCAGGGATTCATGCTGCTGGCCGATGCTGCCGCCGAACATGGTTGGGATCTCGACTTCTCCTCGATCGCAACGATGTGGGCAGGCGGCACCATCATCCGTTCCTCCTTCCTCGCTGAGGTCCGTCGGGCCTTTGGCACCGAGCCCTCTCTCGAGAACCTGCTCCTCAGCCAATACTTCGCCGGTGAGGTCACGGCCGCCGAGGACGGTTGGCGGCGGGTCGTCGGCGCCGCGGTTGGGGCTTCGCTGCCGACCCCGGCGTTGGGCTCGGCGCTGGCCTTCTACGACGGCTTCAGAACGCAGCGCCTGCCGGCCAACTTGATACAAGCGCAACGCGACTACTTCGGCGCCCATACCTATGAGCGTATCGACCGGCCCCGTGGCGAGTTCTTCCACAGCGATTGGACCGGCGCCGGTGGACCCGCCACCGCCGGCAGCTACCAGGCTTGAGCGGGCCCACCTTCGTCATCCTCGGTGCCACCGGTGATCTGGCGCGCCGCAAGCTGATACCCGCCCTCTACCGCCTGCTCGGCGGCTGGGACAAGGCAATGGTTCTTGGCGTCAGCCGGTCCGACCTCGGAGACGAGGGGTACCGGGCGTACGCCAGGGAATCCCTCGCCGACGCCGGGTTCAATGAAGGCGAGGCGACCAAATGGTGCGACTCTTGCATCCACTTCGCTCAGGCGGCGCCAGGCGACGGCTATGGCGGAGTAGCCGACCGCATCGCCGAGTTGGAGAGCGAACATCGTCTCGGCGGTGACCGCGTCTTCTACCTGGCGCTTCCCCCAAAGGCCTACCCCGGGACAGTTGCCGATCTCGGCGAGGCTGGATTGGACAAGGCGCCAGGATGGGTACGCCTGGTCGTCGAGAAACCATTCGGAACCGATCTCGAATCGGCGAGAGAGCTCAACGAGATCGTCCACCGCTACTTCCCCGAAGAGTCGGTCTATCGGATCGATCACTACCTCGGCAAGGAGACGGTGCAGAACCTCCTCATCTTCCGCTTCGCCAACGCCCTGTTCGAATCGTCCTGGAACCGCGGCGGCATCGAGTCCGTCGAGATCACCGTTGCCGAGGCGATAGGGGTCGAAGGGCGCGGCAACTACTACGACGGGTCCGGCGTCGTACGCGACATGGTGCAGAACCATCTCGCCCAGCTCATGACCCTGGTTGCCATGGAGCCACCTGCCAGCTATTCGCCCGGCGCCATCCGCGACGAGAAGGTCAAGGTGCTGGAGTCCCTGCAACCCCTCGATGCCGAGTCCGTTGTGTTCGGTCAGTACGGCCCTTCCGGCGATGTCGACGGCTACCTCGCCGAGGACGGCGTGGCGCCCGACTCTGCGGTGCCGACGTTCGTCGCGATGCGCCTCGCCATCGACAACTGGAGGTGGCAGGGCGTACCCTTCTACCTGCGCACGGGCAAGGGCCTGGGGCGCCGCGTCACCCAGATCGCAGTCACCTTTCACGACAACCCCGTGCGGTTCTTCGACCAGACCGCGCCAGACCACCTGCTGATGACACTGCAACCCGACGAGGGGTTTGAGCTCCGCGTCGACGTCAAGGAGCCGGCGTCGGACATGAACCTGCGACAGATTCCTCTCACCTTTTCCTACGAGGAAGAGTTCGGCCGCCTGCCAGACGCCTACGAGACGTTGCTTGCCGACGTGGTCGAGGGCGACCAAACCCTGTTCGTGCGCGCCGACATGGTGGAAGAGGCCTGGGAGTACTTCGCGCCGATTCTCGATCCCCCGACACCTCCCTATCTCTACCCGGCCGGTTCCTGGGGCCCGCGAGAGGCCGAGTCTCTGCTTCACCACGAACGCGGATGGACGACGCGGTAAGAGCGTGATGAGCATTCCACTCGCGAGCCGGCGACCGATGGCGATCTTCCTCATCACGGCGGCTCGTAGCACGAGTCATTGGTCGGCATGCTCCTAGCTCGGGAGCGCTTTGCCGACGCTCCCGTAGCAGTCCTGGCCACGGTCAGCCAAGAGGGTTCTCCACGGCTGGTCCCCGTCACCTTCGCCATCGTCGACGACCGTGTATTCATAGCGGTCGACCACAAGCCGAAGACCACGCGGCGACTCGCCCGTCTCGGCGACATCGAGAATGACCCGCGGGTGAGCCTGTTGGCTCAGCACTACGAAGACGACTGGACCCGGCTGTGGTGGGTAAGAGCAACCGGAACAGCGGAGATTCGAGACGACGAGCACGCCGTCGCCGTTGCCGGGAAGCTGCTCGGCACCAAGTACCCCCAGTACCGCGAGCACACTCCCGTCGGCCCCATCATCGACGTCGCCGTTGGCTCCTGGCGATCCTGGGAAGCCGATCCCACCTAGTCACGAGTCAGAGCATCAACGGACATCAGGCGCCGCCGCTAGCGCTCCGATGCCGGTTCCCCATTCAGCGTCTGCCAGCGCGATCGCCTGGACCGCCTTCTCCGAGCTCAACTTGCCCGGCTGCGGGTTGCGGAGCCTGAGGCGCAGGTAGCTGCCCTGGGGGCCGGGACCCAGCGTCAGCGTGCCGTCCGCATTCTCTCCGTCGTCGTGGGCGAAGCGGCATGTGTCGCCCTCGAAGACGACTCCGGCGCTGTGCTCCTCCGTGACTTGGCCATCGAGAGGCGCCCCAAATCCTCCGCTCCGCTTCTCGTCTGCGACCTCGATGACCTGTCGCTCCAGCTCACGGGCGCGGTAATCGAGGTCCTCTCCTTCGACAATGTTGAGATGGAGGTGGTACAGGGACGCCTCGAAATGTTGTTGGAGAGTCCCCAGGCCCACTGAGAACCTCGCATTGAGCTCCGTCGGGCGCCACCCGTCCGACGTCAATACGCCGTCGAGGTTGTAGGCACCCCGGTAGCCCACCGAGTCTCGCAGGTGTTCACCGACGGCGACGGCTGCCCGGCGCATCGTCTGACGATCAGCGTCTGGCGGATCCCACGTGGTCGCGGCGCCGGCATAGAACAGCTCGGCCGAATCCGGCCGACGCAGGATGATCAACTCGACGGGACGGAAGGTGATGACTTCGTCTCCAACGATGATCCCGTGGATGGAACACGGGACGCCATCGAGGAAAGGCATCACCCGGACTCGATCGCAGTGGTCCCCGAAGAAGGCTGTGGCTTGGGCCGCTGACTCTTCGTCCCGCACCCACCGCGTGTAGCTGCCGCCGCCGTGCCAACCTTCCCGATTGTCGCCTGCCCACACGGTTCCCATACCGCGGTCTTGATCGCGGGCCGCCTTCTTGAGGTCATGGCTCGAGGCGGCTGCGATAGCTGATGGGGCTCTCACCACGCCGGCGCTGTCCCATAACTGATCAACGCTCAGCTTGTCCTCGAGCTCCGCCCACGCTGCCGGCCGCGTCCCGTAACACTCTCTACCTGCGACCGCATGGTCGACGGCAACGACCGTCCGCAACACCCGGGCCGACCGGTCGGGGTCGAACTCGTCGACAGCCGCCACTACATCGGCGGGAAGATCTACCAAGGCCCGCTCGAAGTTGCGAATGCCGTTCATGATCGTGTCGGAGGAGATGCCCAACACCTTCCACGAGGCGAACCCCGGTGGCGGTGGATCCCCCGTGCCACGGCTGCCTGCGATGACGAAGAGACCCTCTGCACCATGTCGAACCATGCGCTCCGCGAGCCGATCGAGTCCGCCCAAGACGTCGAACGCCGCTACCCAGCGACGACCCTTGACAGTAGATGCCACCAACTCGTCCCAGTACGCCGCCGTCACCATGGATCGACCATACGTGTCTCGACCTCGCTGCGCTCGGCCAAAGCCCAAGGCTTTCTTGGTACAACTCCCCTATGACGGCAACGCCTCTCCGCATGCTGGCCCGTGGTGCAACGAAACGTTGTGCCCGCTGTGGCGCTGGCGGGCTCTTTCGTCGCTGGTTCCGCATCGTGGAGGACTGCCCGCGTTGCGGTCTGCACTTCGAACGCGAAGAGGGGTATTGGACGGGCGCCATGATGGTCAATCTGGCGGTCACCGAGGTCGTATTCCTGGCGCTGTTCGTCGGTCTGGCCGTCGCCTGGTGGCCGGACCCACCCTGGGGTCGCATGTTCGTCATCCTGGTTACGGTCAACGCTCTCCTGCCCATCGCCTTCTACCCGTTCTCGAAGACGCTGTGGATCGCCGGCGACCTGAGCTTCCGATCGCTCACCCGGGAGCCCGACTGACGGCGATAGATTCAGCGACGCGATGCAGCTAGCCGTTCACCGAGAAGCCAACCCAAGCGAACGTCGCGTCGCGGTTACCCCGCGCATAGCATCGCTCCTCGCCACCAGGGACATCGAGGTCGTGGTGGCGTCCGGCGCAGGTGATCGGGCTAGTTTCTCCAACGAGACCTACCTGCAGGCAGGGGCGACGGTCACGGAAAGCCCCAGCGGCGACGTCAACGTCTTGGTCGGTCCTCCACCTCCTGAACAGATCGAGGGCTTGCCGGAAGGGAGCGTCGTCATCGGCTTCCTCGACCCCTTCACCAACACCGACCTGTTGACGGCGATCACGGCCAAGAAGCTCACCGCCATCGCCTTCGAAGCCGTACCCCGGACCACGCTGGCTCAGATGATGGACGCGCTCTCGTCACAGGCAACGGCCGCCGGCTACGCCGCTGTGTTGAAGGGAGCCGCCGCGGCCTCTCACTTCTTGCCGATGCTCACTACCGCTGCCGGAACCATCCCTCCGGCCAAGGTCCTGGTGCTGGGGACGGGCGTCGCCGGTCTCCAGGCCATCGCCACTGCGAAGCGCCTTGGCGCAGTTACCTCGGCTTACGACATCCGCCCCGAGGCCCGGGAACAGGTGGAAAGCCTTGGCGCCCGGTTCGTCGCCGCCCCCACGGCTGAGGACGCCGCAACGGAAGGTGGCTACGCCAAAGAGGTTGCCACCGACATGCAGCAGCTCCAGCTGGCGGCCCTGGCGCCGGTCGTCGCCGAGTCCGATCTCGTGATCGCCACCGCTCAGATCCCCGGAAGGCCCGCTCCCCTTCTCGTAACCACGGAGATGGTGACTGCGATGCGGCCGGGTTCCGCCATCGTCGATATCGCAGCATCGACCGGGGGCAATTGCGAAGCGACCGTTGCCGACGAGGAGGTCGACATCAACGGTGTCACCGTTCTCGGCCCAACCGACCTCCCCAGTCGCGTCGCCACCGACGCCTCGGAGATGTATGCCCGGAATCTCGCATCCATGCTCGAGCTCCTGGTTGTCGACGGAGAGCTCACTATCGACCTCGGCAACGAGATCATGGCGGGGGCCTGCGTCGCCCATGCCGGTGAAATCAGGCACGCGTTGTCGCGCAAGGCGATGGGGATCGAATGAGCCCACTCATCATCGGGATCACTGTTTTCGTACTGGCGACCTTCGTCGGCATTGAGGTCATCTCCAAAGTGCCGCCGACGTTGCACACGCCGCTGATGTCTGGCGCCAACGCCATCTCGGGCATCACCATCGTCGGAGCGGTGACTGCCGCCGGCTTCGGATCTGGCGGCGTCGCCACCGTCCTTGGGTTCCTTGCGGTCGCCACAGCCACCATCAATGTGGTCGGCGGTTTTCTCGTCACCGACCGCATGCTCGGCATGTTCCGGCGCCCGAAGAGGGACCAATGACCGAACTCCTCTATCTGGCCTGTGCTGCCGCCTTCATCATCGGACTGAAGCGGCTGGGGTCGCCGCGCACGGCGAGGGCCGGCAACCTGCTGGCTGCTATCGGCATGCTTGGCGCCATCGTCATAACCCTCATCGACCAGGACATCGTTGACTGGGGCATCGTAATCGCCGGGCTTGTCGTCGGCGGCGTCTTGGGCGGTGTCGCCGCGGTACGGGTCAAGATGGTGTCGATGCCCGAGATGGTTGCGGCGTTCAATGGTTTCGGCGGGGTGGCGTCTGCACTGGTGGCGCTCTCCGAGTTCGTGCGGGTAGACGATGCCGCAGGCTTCGCCAACGAGACCGTCGTCACCATCGCTCTCTCCGTGCTCATCGGTTCGATCACGTTCTCCGGGAGCTTCGTCGCCTTCGGCAAGCTGCAGGGGCTCATCCCCGGTCGCCCTCTCACCTACCCAGGACAGCAGATTGTCAACGGCGCGCTGGCCGCCTCTGCGGTCGCAGTAGGAACGTGGGCCGTCATCGAACGCACCGAGGTCGCCTACTGGCTCTTGGCGGCGATAACACTGCTCCTCGGAATCGTCCTGGTGCTCCCCATCGGCGGCGCAGACATGCCGGTCGTCATCTCGCTTCTCAACTCATTGTCGGGCCTTGCGGCCTCGGCTGCCGGTTTCGTTATTTCCAACACGGCGCTGATCATCGGCGGAGCCCTCGTCGGCTCGGCAGGACTCATCCTCACCATGCTCATGACCGAAGCCATGAACCGTCCGCTCTCCAACGTGCTCTTCGGAGCCTTCGGCACCGGAGACAGCACCGGCACCAGCGGACTGACGATGTCGGACAAGCCGGTGAAGCGAGCAACGGCTGCCGACCTCGCCATCTCGTTGAGTTATGCCCAATCCGTCGTCATCGTGCCCGGCTACGGCCTCGCCGTTGCCCAGGCGCAACACGCCACCCGCGCCCTCGCCGACGCTCTCGAGGAGCAGGGCATCAGGGTCACATACGCCATCCATCCGGTCGCTGGAAGGATGCCGGGGCACATGAACGTGCTGCTGGCGGAGGCCGACGTCCCCTATGACCTGCTGCTCGATCTTGACCAGGCCAATGCCGAGCTGGCGGCAGCCGACGTCGCGCTCATCCTTGGTGCCAACGACGTCGTCAATCCGTCCGCTCGCGACGACTCGGACAGCCCCATCTACGGCATGCCGATCCTCGAGGTCGACCATGCGCAGACCGTCGTCGTGGTCAAGAGGTCGCTGTCCCCAGGCTTCGCCGGAATCGACAACCCCCTCTTCTACGAAGACCGCACGATGATGTTCTTCTCCGACGCCAAAGACGCCCTCGAAGAGACCGTCATCGCCCTGGCCGATCTGTAACGGATCGCATGGACTTCACGGACGTCGTCCGCAAGCGGCGCATGGTGCGCAACTACAGCGACGAACCGGTTTCGGACGAGTCCCTTGAACGCATCCTCGACGCCGGCCGCAAGACGCCCTCCGCCGGCTTCAGCCAGGGCCACGGTTTCGTCGTAGTTCGCGACCCCCACAAGCGCCAGGCCATCGCCGAGCTCGCAGACGAGGAGTCCTACGTCGCCGCCGGCTACGACCCCTGGATAAGCAAGGCTCCGGTCCTGATCGTCCTGACTGTTCGCGAGGCGAGCTATCACGAGCGCTACCGCGAGGCCGACAAGACCGAGGCAGACGGCTCCGAGATCGAGTGGCCGGTCCCCTACTGGTGGGTCGACGCCGGGGCCGCCATGCAGAACCTGTTGCTGGCGACTGTCAACGAGGGTCTCGCCGCCGGTTTTCTCGGCTCCCACGCCACCGGCGACCTCAAGAGCCTCCTCGCCGTGCCGCAGGACGTCGCCATCGTCGGCATGGTGACCATCGGCCACCCGGCACCGGACCGCAAGTCGGGTTCCCTCGAGCGCGGCTGGCGCCAAAGGTCGGAGGTCGTCCACCGCGAGGAGTGGTAGCGGCGACAAGGGCAGCGGCCTCTTTCTTCCACTCATCAGCCAGCATGGGTTACACTTATCCCACAGCGTGCGCCTGAAGCGCACAACGCCCGCTCCGCCTTCTTTTTCCGTCTGGCGACAGCACCGCAGGGCCGTTTTCGTCGCCGCCGATTTGGTTGGCCTCCGAACTCAAATCCAGTGGGGCGCATAGTCCTCGACGGTAAGAAGCTTCAGAAGGAGCAAATCATGTCCAGCAATCTCTACGTAGGGAACCTCACGTTCGACACAACGTCGGCCGATCTCGAGACCCTCTTCGGCCAGCACGGCAGCGTGACCAAGGCCCAGGTCATCACCGACCGTGACACCGGCAGATCGCGTGGCTTCGGCTTCGTTGAGATGTCCTCGAGCGACGAGGCCACAGCAGCCATCGACGCCCTCAACGGTCACAACGTCGACGGCCGCGACCTAACGGTCAACGTCGCCAAGGAGCGCTCGCGCTGAAAGCAGACTCGATCCGCGATGGCGGCAGGCGACGCTGCAAGGGGTGCGGACATCCGCGCACCGAACACCATGGCAAAGAAGGTTGCACCGTTCCTAAGTGCGGCTGCCATGACTACGCCGAAGCCGTCGCAGGCGAGAAGGCGACCAAGAACTGATCTCTTCTTGCCCTGACCAAGAACACCGGTGGCTTCCAGCCGCCGGTGTTTCTTTATGCCTCCAGACACTGCGTTCGGCCGCTCAGGCCTGCTCTGACGCCTAGCTAACGGAGAGGGCCTGTTCTAGATCTCCCACGAGATCCGAGGCGTCTTCGAGGCCGATCGAGCATCGGATGAGCCCTTCGGGAGCACTGGAGTCTGTGTCGAAGCGCAGGTCGGCGACGGATTCCACTCCGCCCAAAGATGTGGCGTTGCTGAACACCCGCATCCGGTCACGCACTGCAGTTGCCTCAGCGAAAGAGCCCATCTCAAAGGACACCATCGCCCCCGGACTGGCCATTTGGCGTTGCGCGATGTCGGCTCCGGGGTGGCCGTCGAGGCCGGGGTAATAGGTGGCGAGCACCCGGCCGTTCAGGAACTGGGCCACCACTGCCGCCGTAGCTGATTGGCGTTCGATGCGAACCGGCAGGGTGCGAATGCCTCGCAACGCCAGCCAGGCATCGAGAGCGCCGGGAATAGAGCCGTCGACACTGCGGTTCTCGGCCAACTCGTCGGCCTCGGCATCGGTCCTGGCAACCAGGACACCGCCCATCGTGTCGGAGTGCCCACCGATGAACTTGGTGGTCGAGTGCATCACATAATCGGCCCCGAGGGTCAGCGGCTGTTGCAGCACCGGGGTGGCGAAAGTTGAGTCGACAACCACGACTGCTCCGACCGCATGGGCCTCCTCGGCAGCCGCCGCGATGTCGGTCACGAAGCACTTGGGGTTCGAGGGAGTCTCCACCCACATGAGGTCGCCCTCACCAAGCTCGGTGGCATCGACAACCCGCAGGCGGCCCCGCGTTTGCTCCCTCAGGGCCAGCTTCCGCGTCCCCCCGTAGAGGTCGTCGGGAAGCGAGACCCGCGACGGTTGGATGTGGCCGAAGATGGCAGCAGTGGCGGCCATGCCCGATGAGTAGGTCACGGCCGAGCCACCCTCTAACGCGCCGATAACGGCCTCGAGCCGATGAGTGGTTCCGTGGTGGTCGCGGCGATAGACGAAGGCGTCCTGGTCGGTGCGCTCGAAGGTGGTGCTTACCCGTATGGGAGGGGCGATGTCGGGTGTGTCTTCCACCCCATCATCGCCGTGGATGGCCGTCGTATGAGACATGGAGAACAATCTACAGACCACCGACCCGGCTACGGCTGTAGGATTGTTGCCATGGATCTCACCATTTCACACAGACCTGCTTACGCGCCATCGGTCGAATTCGTCGAGCGCAAAGGCGTCGGTCACCCCGACACCATCTGCGATGCCATGGCGGACAACCTGGCCCGCCGCATGGCGACCGCCTACATCGAGAACACCGGTGCCGTTCAGCACTTCAATGTCGACAAGGCGATCCTCGCTGCCGGAACGGTGAACATCGAGTACGGCGGGGGTACCCACCTCACCCCGGGCCGCCTCATCCTGGTGGGCAAGGCCAACACCAAAGGCTGGGAGCCCGATATGGACGCGTTGCTCAAGGCAGCCCACGCCGACCTCGCCGAGATCCTGCCCGAGGCCGACTCCGACGCCTACACCATCGAAATCTGGCTCAGCCAGTCGGCAGATGACCTGGCCGTCGTCAACAGCCACGACGTTCCGCTCTCCAACGACACCTCCTTTGCAGCCGTGTCCGTCCCCCGCTCCCCGCTCGAGGAGACGGTGTATCGAGTCGAGCATCTGCTCAACGGCAGCGACTTCCGCGGACGGGTTCCCGTCGGCCGCGACATCAAGGTCATGGGGGCACGCACCGACGCCGGGGCCACGGTCACAGTGGCCTCGCCGATCTACGCGGTCGCAGTCAAGGACAGGGCCGAATACGACGCCGCCATCGACACGATCCGATCCGAGACCCTCGAACTCGCCAAGTCCATCATGGAGACCGACGTCACAGTGCAGGTAAACGGAGCCGACGACGATTACTCCACCTATCTGACGCTGAGCGGCACGTCCGCCGAATCCGGCGACGACGGGCAGGTGGGACGGGGCAACCGCTTCGGCGGGCTCATCACCCCCTATCGCCCGATGAGCCTCGAAGCCGCTGCCGGCAAGAACCCAGCCGCCCACGTCGGTAAGACCTACCACGCCGCGGCATTTGACCTCGGCATGAAGGCCATCAGCGAGCTCGGCGCCAGCGAGGTCACGACCAGGATCCTGTCATCCATCGGCAAGCCCGTCACGGAGCCCCAGGCCATCCACGTCGAGCTACACGGCGATGTCGACGACGGTGCCATCGCCGGCGCCGTCAAGGAATCCCTCTCCGACTGGGAAGGCATCCGCGACCGCCTCATCGCCGGCGAGTACGAGCTCTACTAGATCGGGCTTTGGGCAACTCGAGCTCCCCTTTCAGGGGGACGTAGGCGAACACATTCCTCTCCAAGACAGCACGACGCGTTTCCTCCCCCCTAGGGGGAGGTGGCCCGAAGGGCCGGAGGGGGCTTCCTGTTCCCAGCCCGGCTGGCGACTAACGGCTCCGCCGCCCTAACTTCCTGGCATGCCCGATGCCATGATTCGGCTTGAAGCGGTCTCCAAGACTTTCCCCGGCTCGACCGCGCCGGCGGTTGACCGACTCTCCTTCGACGTCCCCGAGGGCGAGATCGTCGTCCTCATCGGCCCGTCAGGGTGCGGTAAGACCACGACCCTCAAGATGATCAACCGCCTCGTTGAGCCGACAGCCGGGACGATCGAAGTTGCCGGCAAGGACATCACCTCACTCGAGGCTCATCAACTCCGCCGCGGCATCGGCTACGTCATCCAGCAGGTTGGCCTGTTTCCCCACAAGACCATCGCCGACAACATCGCCGTCGTACCGCGCCTGCTCGGATGGGATGCCTCGCGGATCTCGGCCAGGGTCGATGAGCTGGTCGAACTCGTCGAACTGGAGCCCGGGATGGGACATCGCTATCCGTCAGAGCTCAGCGGTGGCCAGCGGCAACGCGTTGGCGTGGCCCGGGCGCTGGCGGCAGATCCTCCCGTCTTGCTCATGGACGAACCCTTCGGAGCGGTCGACCCCATCGTGCGCGCCCGACTCCAAGACGAGCTTCTCAGGCTGCAGGCCCAGGTCCGCAAGACGATCGTCTTCGTCACCCACGACATCGACGAAGCGGTCAAGTTGGGCGATCGCATCGCTTTGCTCAACGTCGGCGGCATCCTCGAGCAATACGACCCTCCAGCCGCAGTCTTGCGTGACCCTGCCAGCGAATTCGTTGCCGACTTCCTCGGAACCGACCGTGGACTGAAAAGACTCTCTCTGCTCCCCATCTCCGGCGTCGAGCTACTCCCTGGGCCGGTGGTTCCTCCGAGCGCGACGGCCGCTGAGGCGCGGCAGGTCATGGCAGAGCACGGCCTTGACTGGTTCATGGTGGGCCAGGACGGCCGGATCAGCGGCTGGTTGTCAACCGAAGACCTGGCCGGCGCAAGCTCGCCGGCCGAGCTTGAGGTGAGGCCCCTGCGGACGACCCTGTCACCGACCTCATCGCTACGCGACGGACTCGACGCCGTCGTCTCCTCACGCTCCCGAGTCGCCACCGTGTTCGACGGCGACAGCTACCTCGGCATCCTCACGATCGACCAGATCAGTCAAGAGGTACTGCGGTGATCCTCGCCCAGAGCGCCAGCGATCCGCTTATAAAGTGGGATTGGGTGTGGGATCACACCGACGACATCGCGACCGCCACCTGGGAACACCTTCGACTCACGGCGGTGGCCGTCGCATTGGGGTTCGTCATATCCATGGTGCTTGCCATGATCGGCTTGCGCTGGCCGAAGACCTATCCCCCGATCACCTGGGCGGCGGGCGTCATGTACACCATCCCCTCGCTCGCTCTGTTCGCCATGCTGGTGCCGGTCACCGGCCTGACGTTCCTCACCGCCGAGATCGGCCTCGTCAGCTACACCCTGCTCATCCTCATCCGCAACATAACGGCGGGCATCAACAGCGTGCCGCCAGACATCCGCGAGGCGGCCCTGGGCATGGGCTACACAAAGCGGCGGATGTTCTGGGAGATCGAGATACCGCTGGCGACCCCGGCCATCATCGCAGGCCTTCGCATAGCCACCGTGACAACCGTAGGCCTCGTCACCGTCACCGCCCTCATCACCCTCGGTGGTCTCGGCTCCTTCATCGACAGCGGTCTCCGGCGCTTCTTCAACACCGAGATCATCGTTGGGGTCGTGTTGTCAGTGGCGCTGGCGGTCGTGCTCGATCTTGCAATCGTGCTCGTCGAACGCCGGCTGACGCCGTGGTCGCGTCACCGAGCGACGGTGGGCAACTGATGGAATTCCTCGGTGACGTGTTGGAATGGTTCGCCACGGCGGACAACTGGACCGGAACTCAGGGTGTGCTCCACCGCACCTGGGAGCACATCCAGCTTTCTGCCATCTCAGTGGCGGTCGCCGCCGGGCTGGCACTGGTACCAGGAGTGATCCTTGGCCACCTCGGCCGGGGTGGTGTCTTCGCCGTGGCCGTGGTCAACATCGGCCGCGCCGTCCCCTCCTTCGGGATCCTGGCGCTGGCGCTCCCGGTCTCGATCAAGCTTGGACTAGGGCTCGGCTTCTGGCCGACGCTCATTGCCCTGGTGGCACTGGCATTGCCCCCGATGTTCACCAATGCCTACACCGGCGTGCGCCAGGTGGACCCAGCCATGACCGAGGCCGCCACCGGCATGGGCATGAAGGGCAGCCAGGTGCTGTGGAATATCGAGCTGCCCAGCGCTTCTCCGTTGATCATTACCGCCCTGCGCGTCAGCTCAGTGCAGGTCGTCGCCACAGCAACCCTCGGCGCGCTCGTGGCCTGGGGGGGTCTCGGCCGATTCATCATCGACGGCTTCGCCCGGGGCGACAACGTGATGGTGTTCGCCGGCGGCTTGCTCGTTGCGCTGCTGGCGGTGCTCACCGAACTGAGCTTCTCCCTTGCCGAGCGATTCGCCATCCCCAAGGGACTCCGGGTTGCCAGTAGTAGGGCGGGCATGCCGGCTTCCACCTAGGAGAGCCCTTCGAGGCCAACTGCGGCTGGGGGTGGGGTTACGCTAACTTGGTGGGCCTTGCCCTCTCGGGGCAGGCACTAATCAACTATCAGAAGGAGATACCCATGCGGACATCCCGCAGGGGCGTTGTCGGGGCGATCCTGGCTTTCGCGTTAGTCGCGACAGCCTGTGGATCGGGTGATGACGCTTCAGGGCCCAAGGAAGGACCCACAATCACAGTCGGATCATTCAGTTTCGGTGAGAGCGTCATCCTGGCCCAGATCTACGCCCAGGCACTCGAATCCAATGGTTACCCGGTTGACCTTTCCAAACTGGAGGCAGGCAGCCGCGAGATCGTCAAGCCGGCCATTGAGTCGGGTGAGATCGACCTGGTGCCGGAATACGTAGGCAGTGCGTTGGAGGTCGGATTCGGTGGCGAGCCGTCGGCGGACACCGATGAAACGCTCGAAGCACTGAGAACGGCATTCGCCGCCAGCGGAGTCGCAGTTCTCGATGCTGCACCCGCCGAGGACAAGAACGGCATCGTGGTAACACAAGATCTCGCCGATGAGCTCAACTTGAGCAAGATCAGCGACTTGACAGATCATGCGGCCGACCTCGTGTTCGGTGGTCCACCGGAGTGCCCGACGCGGCCAAGGTGCCTCATCGGTCTCGGTGACACCTATGGGCTCGTCTTCTCTGAGTTCAAGGCGCTCGACGGCGGCGGACCGCTGACTGTTGCCGCCCTCGAGGGTGGCGAGATCGACGTCGCGTTGCTGTTCACGACGGATGGTGTGATCGCAGCCAAAGGCTTCGTGCTGCTCGAGGATGACGGCGGCCTGCAGCCCGCAGAGAACATCGTTCCTGTGATCCGCCAGGAGATCCTCGACGCCTACGGTGACGATCTGTCGGATCTGCTCAACGACGTCAGCGCCAAGATCACCACCGCCGAGCTGACCGAGATGAACCGGCGCTTCGGGGCCGATCTCATCGATGCCGACGTGGTGGCCAAGGAGTGGCTCGACGCCAACGGCTTCGGGGCATAGCGCTCAACATGGCTATCAAAACGCCCCGGGGTGGCCCGGGGCGTTTGGCGCTCAAGAGGGCCCGTGCAGATGCCGATAGACCCCTTCTGACACGCGGAGCTAACGCCCCGCAACAAGTGTTGGGAACGGGGCAGGTGGCCCTGGGTTCTGGTTAACAGGCCCTGGCCCACGACCTGCCTCGACTATGAGAATGGGTCCGGGGAACCGGGCCCATTCTCGAGCAGGTCACCTGCGGGGCCGAAGCCTCGCTACCCCACTACCTTCCGGCCATATGAAACGCCTCGGCGCCGCCATCGCCCTCGCAGCCTCAGTCGCGGTACCTGGGGTCGCCTCCGCCCAAACCGCGATCGCCGACTGTCCCGAGTTCGAAGGCCTGTCCTGCGACGGCTGGGTGACCGACGATGCTGGAGTCCTCACCAACCGCGCTTCTTTGGAAGGCGCAGCTGGACAGTTCGTTGCCGAGACCGGCCACGAGATAGCCATCGTCATCATCGACTCATCTGGCTCGCTGACCCCCCGCGCCTTCGCCGAAGGTCTCGGCAACGGGTGGGGTGTCGGCGACGCCGATCGCAACGACGGCATCGTCGTCCTGGTTGCCCTCGACGAGCGGCGTACCGAGATCACCACGGGTTCCGGGCTCAGCATCGACGACCTCGACGCGATCTCAGCGGAGGGAGCCCCCTTCTTCGGCGCCGGCGACTTCGACGGCGGTCTGGTCACGATCCTCACCGTTCTCAAGGCAGAACTCGGCGTCGGGCCCACAGATCAACCAACCGACCAGCCAACTGACCCTGGCGTGGTCGTTCCCACCGTTCCGGTCTCGGTCGGCGACGGAGGCGGTGGGTCAGTTGCCAAAGGGTTCCTCATCACGCTCGGTGTGCTCGTCGGCGGCGGGGCGGCGGTTGGGATCGGCCGGTCAAACGTCAACAGGATCTCCAAGCGCAAACGCCGCCGCGAGGCCAGGGTGGACGACATCCTGGAGAGGCTCGAGCCGGTCGGCAACGAGCTGCCGCGGCTTGCCGACTACTCGGCAACACCGCCAACCGCCACTAGTGCCATCGGCACCGAGGAAGCACTGGCGGCATTGGAGGCGTTGTCACGCTGGGAGACGTCGGAGCAGCGCCCACTGACCGAGCTGTGGGTCCGCGAACTGGTTGAGGTGCTCGACGCCCAACAGCTTGTCGCCGACACCCAAGAGGCGCTGGAGATCAAGGTGTCGGATGAGCGGGACATCCTCGAGGAGTCGGTACAGGCACAGACCGTCGCCGCTCTGGCCGTTGGCAGCGGCGAGGACAAGTTCGAAGTGGCGGCCGCTGAGCTCGAAAGGCTGGTGGCGGCGCTCCGCCCATACCGAGTCTCCTCGGCTCGACGCAAGTTCGGCCAGGGTGTGGGCAATTCGGTGACAACAACGCCCATCGGTGCCGCCCGGGTCACCGAAGCCGGATACCTGCTCCTGCAGGCAGCCCCTGCCCTCGACGGCGCGCTGTCCCTCGACGAGTCGCAGGCCGAGTTAGCCGAGGTATACGGCGAGGCCCAGCGCAAAACCGGAACGCTGGAGAGCCTCTATCAGAAACTGCCGGCGACGACGGCCCGTCCCGCGGTAGCGGCCGCGCTCGCCGACCTCGATGCCGACCCCGATGCTGCAGTAGACCGCTACGAGAAGCTGCGTCTCGATCTCGAGAAGGACGATGTCCTGGAGCGCGATGGCTTGTCCATCCCGGCCATTACCGCCTTGTTGCTGCTCAATCGCGACGAGGACGCCGTCGACGACTTCGTCGCCGCCTACCGGGCCAACCGGAAGATCCCGCTGGAACCGGACGAGGCCGTCGAGCACGCGATGGCTGGCCTCAGCAGCCCTGCGGAGATCAAGGCCGTGTCCAGGGAGGCTGCCAAGCTGGGGTTGCCGGTGTCTATAGCCGCCGCCCTGTTGCGACGCCGCGACGACGGTCCAGAGGTGTACGAGCTGCTGCTGCGAGAATTGCAGAACCACGACATCACCGGGGAAGCCCGTAAGACCATCGCTGGCATCCTGGCTATCTCCTTGGAGCCAGCGCGGGCGGTAGAGCGCTGGCTCGAGGCCCGCCAAGCCCTCATCGCTCTGGGCCTCAAGGGCTCCTATGCCGACGTGGCGGCGGCCTTCGGAGCCTCGGACCCACGGGGACCTCGGCGCTTCGCCCTTGCCTACGCAGCCACCCGCCAGGCGCTTGCCCGTTCCGACATCGAGGACGCCGACCGCTTCGCCCCCGAGCTGGCGCACGACGGCACCAGTCGCCAGCGCGACAGCTGGACCGGCGATCCGCTGCCACACGACCTGCGGTCCTTCGACCCATACACGTTCTTCTTCTATCACTGGGTTATCACCCGCGGCCAGGCCGGGTCAATGGGCTGGGAGCCCATCTACCGCGACACCTCGTGGTCCCAGGACCGCTCCTCCTGGTTCGGTGGTTTCGGGGGTGGCGGCGGTTTCGGATCCGGCTCCAGCGGTGGCTCGTCGTGGGGCGGCAGTGGCTGGGGCGGCGGCAGCTTCGGGGGCTTCGGTGGCGGTGGCGGATTCGGTGGCGGTGGCGGCGGGGGCAGCGGTTGGTAGCCATCTGATGACATATGACATCGCCAGCCCCAGCAATGACCGCATCAAGGATCTGGTGCGCCTGCGCGACCGCAAGCACCGTGACGCCACCGGCACCTTCCTGGTTGAAGGTCTGCGGGAGGTGGAACGAGCCATCGACGCCGAGATCGAGATCACCGAATTCTTCCTGTGCCCCGACTTCGGAGCCCACGGCATGTCATCCGACGCGCCGGTGACGACCGTGTCGGCGACGGTTTTCGCCAAGATCAGCCAGCGTCAGAATCCCGATGGCATCCTGGCCGTGGCCAAGCAGTGGATCACCAGCCTCGACGACATCGTTCTGTCGGCGACGCCGCTGGTCCTGGTCGCCGAAGCCATCGAGAAGCCGGGGAACCTCGGCGCCATGCTGCGTACCGCCGACGCCGCCGGCATCGACGCCGTCGTCGTCTGCGACCCGGTCGTCGACGTCTTCAATCCCAATGTGGTGCGGGCATCTCAAGGGTCGCTGTTCTCGGTGGCCGAAGGGGTCGGGTCGCTTGAGGACGTCATGGGGTGGCTCGACGCCAACGACATCGCGGCGGTGACCACCTTCCCCGACGCCGACGTCACCTACACCGACGTCGACTACACGGGACCAACCGCCATCGTCGTCGGAGCGGAGTCGGCTGGCCTCACCGAGGCCTGGCGCCGGGTGGGCACAGCCGTTGCGCTGCCGATGTCCGGAGGCGCCGACAGCCTCAACACTGCTACCGCCGCCGCCATCGTCGCCTACGAGGCCGTCCGCCAGCGGTCCGCTTAGGCTCAGCCGATGCTCGACACCGCGGCCATCCGCCAGCTCTTCCCTGCGCTGAATCGCCAGGTCAATGGTCAGCCCGCCATCTACCTTGATGGGCCCGGCGGCACCCAGGTGCCCCAAGGTGTCATCGATGCCATGTCGGCTGTCATGGTCGATGGCGGCTCCAATCTCGGCGGCCAATTCGTGACCTCTCTTGAGGCCGAACAGATCACACAAGACGCCCGAGCCGCCGGCGCCGACCTGTTGGGAGCGCAGCCGTCGGAGATCGTGTTCGGCCAGAACATGACCAGCCTCACCTTCTCGATGAGCCGGGCGCTTGCCGCCACCTGGCAGCCGGGAGACGAGATCGTCGTCACCAACCTCGACCACGATGCCAACATCACCCCCTGGGTCATGGCGGCAGCCGACCGCGATGTCACGGTCCGCACGGTCGACTTCACGCCCGATGGACCGCTCGACTACGACGGCCTGGACGCAGCACTCAATGACCGCACCCGGCTGGTAGCGGTCACCGCGGCCTCCAATGCCCTCGGCACCAGGACCGATCCCGCCCGGGTGGCCGCGGCCGCTCGATCGGTCGGCGCCCTGAGCTACATCGACGGCGTCCACAACACACCCCACTCACTCGTCGACGTGGCGGCATGGGGCTGCGACTTCTACGTCTGCTCCTCCTACAAGTTCTTTGGGCCCCACACCGGGATGCTGTTCGGCAAGCAGCAACACCTCGAGGAGCTCACCGCATACAAGGTCCGGGCATCATCGACCGAGGGACCGGGCAAGTGGGAAACCGGAACCCAGTCCTTCGAGTCACTCGCCGGTGTAACAGCTGCAGTCGACTTCATTGCCTCGCTCGGCCAAGGCGACACCCGCCGCGACCAGATCGTGTCGGGTACGGCCGCCGTCGAGGCTCACGGCGACGCCGTCACCGATCGCTTCCTGTCCGGCATCGCCGAGCTCCCCGGCGTGTCAGTCGCCGGTGTGACCGACGGCAGCATCCCCCGCACTCCAACCTTCGCCGTCTCCGTCGACGGCGTAGCTCCCGAGGCGGTAGCCAAAGCCCTCAGCGACCGCGGCATCTTCGCCGTCTCCGGCCACTACTACGCGGTGGCGGTCATGGAACGGCTCGGCGTCCTTGACCAAGGCGGCCTGACCCGGCTGGGGTTCGTTGCCTACAACACGCTGGACGAGGTCGACGCCGCGCTCACGGCGCTCGGAGAGATCGCTGAGGAGCTGAGCTAGGGGCCGAGCCGGTGCGAACCTTCGTTGTAGGGGGCCTCCCCTGGCGAAGCGGGTACTGCTGGTAGCTTGCCGTGGCGCCCACGAGTGGGAGACGATGGAGACGCCAGGGGAACAGCAGCAACCGAGGCCGATAGAGCGTGGGCTTCCCGAGCTCGGGGTGCGTCGCGAGGTACGAATCGCTGGCGTTCGTGTGGCCGGTCGGCGGCGCCGTCCCAGCGGCGAGAAGGCCCCGCTGCAGAGAGAACTCCGCACGACAGGAAGGCTGTGGTTGGTGGGGGGCATCGCCATGGTGGCGCTGTGGATCTCTCTCTTCGCCTTTCCAGAGACAACCAACTGGTGGACCGATCGGGACAATTCGATCCTGCGGTGGTTCGTCGATCTCCGCAACAGCACTCTTACCTCGATGGCAGACGCTATTGCCATACTCGGCTCGGGATGGTTCCTCCGAGTCCTGCGCATCGCCACGGTGCTTGCTCTGATCTTCGCACGCCGCTGGCGGCACTTCTTCGCCGTGATTCTGGCCATCATTCTGGTTCAGGGGGCCGTCGACATCATCAAGGAGTTCGTTGGCAGGCCACGCCTTTTGTTCCGATCATCGGAGACTGGAAGGGTCCGGCCCACCCATCGGGACCCGTCGCCGGCCTTGGCGTGACCGCCGCAGTAATGGCGTACTCGCTTGTGCCGAGGGGACGGACACGTCAGATGGTGCTGGGCGTCGCCGGACTATTGGTCTCGGCGCTGGTGCTGGCCCAGATCTATCTTGGCGTCGACCATCCGAGTGATGCCGCTGTATCGGCGATCTTCTCGCTCGCTGTCGTTGTGGTGCTCTTCCGCTGGTTCGCCCCCGAAGCGGCCTTCCCGGTGACATGGAATCGGGGCGTGACGGCCCACCTTGATGTGACAGGAGACCGTGGCAGTGCCATCGGGCGAGCCGTCGGCGAACAACTGGGTCTCGAGGTGCTTGAGATCAAGCCGTTCGGTCTCGAGGGGTCAGGCGGATCAACGCCACTTCGCCTGAAGGTCGCAAGCGATCCTGACCAATACGTCTTCGCCAAGCTCTATAGCCAGGTCCACCTGCGCTCCGACCGTTGGTACAAGATCGGCAGAACGATCCTGTACGGATCCCTCGAGGATGAGCTTCGCTTCACATCGGTGCGGCGCCTCGTCGAGTATGAGGACTACATCCAGCGCCTGATGCGCGATGCCGGTGTACCAAGCGCTGAACCGTTCGGGATAGTTGAGATCGAGCCCGAGCGCGAGTACCTCATGGTGAGCGAGTTCCTGGAACGATCGCAGGAACTCACCGATGCTGAGATCGATGACACCGTCATCGACGACGCCCTCGGTCTCATTCGCCGCATGTGGGACGCCGGCTTGGCACACCGTGACATAAAGCCGGCCAACGTCATGCTGAGCGATGGGCGAGTGGTGCTGATCGACGTGGCCTTCGGAACCGTCCGGCCGAGCCCGTGGCGTCAGGCCGTCGACCTGGCCAACATGATGCTGATCCTTGCGCTGCGCACAGACGCACAGCGGGTCTACCAACGGGCTCTGCTCCAGTTCGCGCCCGAGGACATCGCGGAGGCCTTCGCGGCCACTCGCAGCGTCACCCTGCCGTCTCAATCCCGCAGCTCCTTGGCTCTGCTCAAGAAGGAGCGCGACATCGATGTGGTCGAGGAATTCCGGCAGTTAGCTCCGGAAACGGAACCCATCTCTATCCAGCGGTGGAGTCCTCGGCGGATTCGGCTGACGGTGGGCGCCCTTGTCCTGGGACTCTTACTCATCGGGATCATCTTCTCCGAGGCCTTAGGGCAGGGGGTTCTATGAGACGATCGACCATATTGACGGTAATGGCCCTGATCTTGGGCGGCTGCAGCAACCTCGGGCTAGGCGAGGCTGATTGTGCCTTCTTCGGAGACGACGTCTCCTCGACCAACATCCTCAACGTCCAAGCCGTGCCCACCGCCAAGTACACCCCGTGTCTCAAGGAGCTGCGCCTCGGGTGGGATTCCGTCAACGCGTTTGCCGAGGATGGCGAGGCGGGCATCAGGATCCTCCGATCGCTCAATACCTTCCTGACGGCGACGGTGACCGAATCGTGCGATGTTTCCGACGCCGTCGCCGTCGATTCCGCATACCCGGACATCCAGCGATTCGAGGACATCGAATTCCAAGCGACCGAGATCGAGATTGCGATCGTTCCGTCTGGCGACATTCCGCTGTTGCGGTCGCGGTTATTGGTCGACGAGCTCGCAGGTCTCGAGATCGACGACCGTCCCGTGGCCTACACCATCTACGACGCCATGGCGCAATCCGTCAACTCCCGTGTCAACCTGGCCCTGTCGCGCGGTGCATTCGTGTGGATCATCGACGAGGTCGATGTCGAAGAGAGCACCGTCCAACTGCGCAGCAACACCAGAGCCGCCACCGGCCGCGGTCTCGAGTACGCAGAGGCGATAACCCTCATCGAAAGTGCGGCACCACGGGTCTTCTATCGCGGCAACTGGTACTTCACGTTTGAGGGAGGCTGCATCACCTACGAGTTCGATGCCACCGGACCGCTTGCCGAGACGGTCGCAGCCGACGCCGAGGATGCTCTTGGCTTCTACCCAGCTTTCGCTCTGCGCCAGTTCGCCCGAGATAGCGGCTTCGACATCGGCTAATGATCCGATGGCGCCTCTTCATCTGGCCCGTTTCGATAACGTCGTGTCAACCACCAGGCCCCGGTTTCCCGCGGCCAGCACGCTGAGGCTCGCAAACGGCGGAGTCGACCGGGTGACGATCGTTCCTCGTGATCGAACATATGTTCGGGTACTCTCCTGCTCCCCTGCGGGTAGGACGAACGGGTGGCGATCAGCGGGCTACAGCGGACATTCGATGACATGGGGGCACCGCTCAGCGAAGTGCCCTTCTGCGTTCTCGACCTGGAGACCACAGGAGCCGCGCCGTCCAGCTGCGAGATCACCGAGATCGGGGCCGTGCGCTTCGAGGGCGGGGTGCAGACCGGGAGGTTTGAGACGCTGGTCAACCCTGGCGCCGCCATCCCGCCGTTCATAACGGTGATGACGGGCATCACTCAGGCGATGGTCATCGAAGCGCCGCGCATAGAGGAAGCCCTGCCGACGTTTCTGGAGTTCATCGGCGATGCCGTCATCGTTGGACACAACGTTCGCTTCGACATGTCCTTCCTCAACGCCGCCGCCGAGCGACTCGGCTACGGCCGGCTCCCCAACCGAACCGCAGACACCTATGCCCTGGCCCGACGCCTCATCCGCTCCGAGATCCGCAACCTCAAGCTCGGCTCGCTGGCGGCGCACTTCCGCTCCCCCGTCACTCCCAACCACCGGGCGCTGGCAGACGCCGAGGCCACCGCCCACGTCTTCTGGGGACTGTTAGAGCGCGCCGGGACCCTGGGCGTCACCCACCTCGACGATCTGATGATGCTGCCGACGGCGCGGGGGGCGCCCAACTACGGAAAGATCGCGTTGACCGAGGCACTCCCCCGCAAGCCCGGCGTGTATCTGTTCAAGGACCGCGGCGGCAACGTCTTCTACGTCGGCAAGGCCAAGAACCTCAGGAATCGCGTCCGGTCGTATTTCTACGGCGACACCAGGCGAACCATCACCAACATGCTGCAGGAGCTCGACAGCATCGAACACCGGGTGTGCCACACCGAGCTGGAGGCGTCGGTCACCGAGCTGCGGCTGATACAGGCGCACATCCCCCGATACAACCGCCGCTCCAAGCCCGCCAAGTCGCCGACCTGGATCAAGGTCACCGACGAGGCGTACCCGCGGCTGTCGATGGTGCGCTCGGTGAAGGAGAACGGCCTCGCCTACCTCGGTCCGTTTCGGTCTCGCAAGGCCGCCGAAGTGGTGGTGACCGCCCTCTGGGATGCGGTTCCCATCCGCCGCTGCCCCGCCAAGCCAGGCAGCAAGGCCGCCCCCTGCAGCTTCAGCCAGCTCGGCGTGTCGGTGTGTCCGTGCGGAGACGATGTCACGCCGGATGACTATCGCAAGGTGGTCGACCAGCTGCTGGACGGCATAGAGAACCGACCGCGGCTGCTGCTGGAGCCGTTGGTCGACAAGATGGCCGAGCACGCCAGGGCCGGACGATTCGAAGAGGCCGGCTGGATGCGTGACCGTTACCGGGCGCTGGCACGGTCGCTACGACGAAATCGCTCCTGGCGGGCCCTCGCCGGCGCCGGCGTCGTCCGTGCCGAGAGCCACGACGGCGACGGGGCGCTCATCGACCACGGCCGCCTGGCCATTGCCTGGAACGACAAGACCCCACCACTGCTCGCTGCCCTCGACAATGCCGATATCGAATCCCCACCCATCCCGCCGTCTGTGGCCGAGGCAGAGGAGGCGGACCTGGTTTGGAAGTGGCTGTGCGGCGGTGATGTAGAGCTGATCGAGACCACGTCGCCCTTGTCGATGCCCGTCACCGCGATCCCCGTTCTGGGACCCATCGAGC
This sequence comes from uncultured Acidimicrobiia bacterium, assembly GCA_964195995.1. Lineage (GTDB taxonomy): Bacteria > Actinomycetota > Acidimicrobiia > Spongiisociales > JAOTWH01 > CAXMQS01. The sequence goes on along the minus strand of CAXMQS010000001.1, from coordinate 4,094 downwards.
TGTAGGCGCACAGGCTGCGGTGTTCGTTAGCGTTGGCGCATGCGCTTCATCGTTCGTCCCGGCTCGGATCCCATCGCTCGCGCCGATGCGGCATTGCTGTCGGCAATGGGTCTCCCCGGTGGCGGCGTCATCGCCGTCGGCAGAACCCACGTAGCGGTGGCCGCGGGCGATGTGCCGACGCCGACCGCGCTGACTCTTGGTCCGCGAACCTTGGCGAACGCCGGGCTGAAAGACGGCGAGAGTGTCGACGCCAAGCGGGCAATCCTGCCATCGGCGAGGCGGGTTGCCATCGCCGAGGAAGACCTCCCATTGGAACCCCAGCAGATCGCCCACGCCCTGCAGGGCATACCGGTGACCCCCGGCGACATCCTCGAAGTCGATCGCTCCTACGGAGACGACGGCCACGAGCCCATCGTGATCACCATCTCCGAGGTCGAGCCAGACGGTCCGGCTCTCGTTGGAAACGCCACTGTCGTCGGAGACGTCAGCGTCGCCAGCGCTTCTGGTGAAGTGGCACCCAAGGGTGACGCCATCAGCACCGCCGCAGCGCTGCTGGCGGGGCTCGACACCGAGGTCGACGTCCTCAGCGGCTGGTTGGCTCTGCTGACTTCGGCTGGCAACCTTCCGGCGGCGTGGGGCCTCCCCAAGGTGGCCGGCGTCATCGTCGATGGCCCTGCCGGCGTCGGCAAGTCGGAGCTGGTGGCGGAGGCCGCCAAGGCTGCGGGGGCCGAGGTCAACGAGATAAGCCTGGAGCTGGTCTTCAAGCCAGAGAAGCTGTTGGAGGCACTGGAGAAGGCGGTAAGCACCACGGCCGTTCCTGCGGTCCTCTTCGTCGACCGCATCGACTCGGTGGCCGGCGACGACGGCATGTTCCGCACCCAGACCGCCGCCATCCTGCGCTGGTTCCTCGATGCCGTCTCCGACAAGCCCCGGCTGGCAACAGTGCTCGGGGTCTCGGGCACCGGAGACATCGACGACGCCCTCATCAAATCTCCCCTGCTGCCGCGGCGCCTCACCATTCCCCCACCCGACGTCGAGCGACGCCGGCTCCTATTCGAGGCGGCCCTGGCTAAGGTTCCCGCCGAGGATGACCTTGACTTCGCCCAGCTGGCCTCCCGCACCGCCGGGTTCTCCGGTGCCGACATCCTGGCCGCAGTGGTCCACGCCTCGGCGATGGTGGCTCGAGGCGGGCGCAAGGTCGACACCGAGCTGATCCTGAACGCCGTTCGCGAGACCGCACCTTCGCTTGGCACCTCCCAGCTCGGTGAGGTGCCGTCCTATGGGTTCGAGCGAGTGGCCAACCTCACCGACGTCAAGCAGCGCCTCACGGAAGCTGTCATTTGGCCGGTAACCGAGCCCGAGCGCTTCGAGCGACTCAACATCGAGCCGCCCAAGGGCTTGCTGCTCTATGGGCCGCCGGGGACCGGCAAGACCTTCGTGATCAGGGCCCTTGCCCATGAGTCGGGGGCCGCCTTCTTCGCCATCAAGGGCGCCGAGCTGCTGGACAAGTTCGTCGGCGAGTCCGAACGAGGAGTTCGGGAGGTCTTCGCCAGAGCGCGGGCTGCGGCACCATCCATCCTGTTCTTCGACGAGATCGACGCCCTGGCCCCGGTGAGAGGCCGCAGCACTACGACGGTCAATGATTCGGTGGTGGCAGCACTGCTGACAGAACTGGACGGGGTCGGTGACCGCGGCGACATCGTCGTCATCGGCGCCACCAACCGCAAAGACCTCATCGACCCGGCGCTGTTGCGCGGCGGACGCTTCGAGGTTCACATCGAGCTGGGCCTCCCAGTGGCCGAGGCGCGGCGCGCTCTGCTTGGCATCAGCGACGTGCCCTTTGCCGATGACGTCGATCTCGACCAGGTAGCTGAGGCCACCGAGGGGTTGTCTTTTGCCGACCTCGTCAGCGCTCTGCGCGAGGCCGCTCTCAACGCCCTGCGTCGCGACTCCTCGGCGCTTGATGTGACCCGCTCGGACATCGACGCCGCTCTGGCCCGTTACCGGACCTGATGGTGCGTCTCCGACGAGGCCTCGCGGTCCTGCTGGTCATCTCCGCCTGTGGTGGCACCTCGGTTGACATTGCTGATATCGCGGTCCTCCCCGTCGCCTCGACCTCCGACATTGAGTCCTTGCTGGCATCGTCGCAACAACCTGTTGTCATGAATGTGTGGGCGTCATGGTGCATCCCGTGTCGCAGCGAGGCCCCATTGCTGGCACAAGCCCACGCCAGCTTTGGGGACGACATCCGCTTCGTTGGGATCGATGTCCGTGACTCCCAGGACAACGCCCGAGGATTCCTAGCTGAGTTCGACCTCGACATCTTCGAGCACTACTTCGACGGCAATGGAGTGATTCCCGGGGCCTTCGGCGGCCGCGGCGTCCCTTTGACCTTCTTCTTCCGAGAGGCTGGCGAACTCTCTTACCTCCACTTCGGCGTGATCGATGAGCGCACTTTGGCCGTCCACCTCGACGAGCTGACCCGCTAATGGAGTTCTCGCTTCTCGGCGCTGCTCTTCTGGGCGTGGCCGCGGTGTATGGCGTCATCTACTGGGAGGCCGCTCGCGGCAATGCCGCCGACTGCTCCAAGGATCTGTGGGATGTATCGCTGGGAGCGGCAACCGCAGGGCTCGTCGTTGGACGGCTGGCGGCAATGATCATCGCCGGCACCAACCCCCTCACCAATCCCGGTGACATCCTCATCGTGCGCTCCGGCGTCGACACCGGCTGGGCAGTGGTGGGAGCCCTCGTGGCCATGGCTGTGATCTCTCGACGAGAGACGGTGCTGGTAGCCGGAGGACTGGCGGCTGCGGCCCTAGCCGGGCTCGGTGCCTGGGAGGCCGGTTGCCTGGTCCGCGACGCCTGCCACGGCACCGTCACCGATCTTCCCTGGGGAATCTCGCTTGGTGGCAGCGAGATCACCCGCCATCCGATTGGCATCTACACGGCCCTTCTGTTCTTTGTGGCGGCCCTCGCCGTCATGTGGCTGAAGCGGCGTACGCAGGATTCGTTGATGGTCGGCGGGGTTGCCCTGGCGGCGGCCGGAACCGTCCGCCTGGTCACCGAGCCGCTGCGATCGGCACTCGGCGGGCGCCCGACGTTGTGGTACCTGACGGCAGTTGTCCTGGGCGTCGGGGTGGTGGTAGTTGCCCAGTACCGCCAGAGGGTCGAACCATGAGCAGAATCATCAGCGTCAACGTGAGCCAACCGCGGGAGGTCGAGTTCAGGGGCCATCTGGTGTCGACCGGCATCTACAAATTGCCAGTAGAGGGTCCGGTTCGTGTCCAGGGCGTCAATCTCGAAGGTGACGATCAGGCCGATCGAAGGGTTCATGGTGGTGTCCACAAGGCCATCTACGCGTACGCATCCGAGGACTACGAGTGGTGGGGCCAACAAATCGGCCGCTCCCTCTCCCCCGGCATGTTCGGCGAAAACCTCACTACGGCTGAGGTAGAGGTCAGCGGAGCAGTAATTGGCCAACGCTGGCAGATCGGCGACGTGGTTCTAGAAGTGAGCGAACCCCGCGTTCCTTGTTTCAAGTTGGGCATCCGCATGGAGGACCCAGACTTCCCAGCCGTTTTCGCAGCCGGCAATCGACCAGGAAGCTACCTGAGAATCGTTGAGGAAGGTTCGCTCGCTGCGCAAGACCGCATCCAAATCGGCAAGGCACCCGACCACGGCTTGACGGTGGCGGATGTCGCCCGCATCTTTGACCGCGACCGCCATGAAGCGAGCCGCCTGCTTGAACCCCCGCAACTCTCGGAACCCTGGAAGCGATGGGCCCGCAAGTTCGTCTAGCCGGACGACGCGCCCCCTAGGCCGGGCCGTATTCCTCCCCCTCCAGGGGGAGGTGCCCGAGCGAAGAACGGTCGGAGGGGCTTCCTGCTTTCATCGCTCGTTAGCGCGCCCGCTGGGAAGCCCCCCTCCCCGGCTTCGCCGGTACTCCCCCCAACGGGGGGAGAAACCTGAGCAGGCGGGCGGGACGAGAAGACAACGTTTCCTCCCCTTTAGGGGGAGGTGCCGGAGAGACCGAAGGTCTCGCAGGCGGAGGGGGCTTCCTGTTTCCAGCCGAAGGAACCAATCAGCGCGCCCGC